>NZ_JBEZHQ010000001.1:0-566404 GCF_040650675.1 Streptomyces sp. NPDC048637 | reverse complement strand
AGACACCACGTGCACCTCGATTCAAACTATCCAACTTGACCACGTGCGCCCAGCTCACATCCTGAAGCGCCCCAGATCAAAACCAGGAATCCACAGTGGGCACTCTGTCAGCGAAGACCGTACCGATCTGACCATCGGTGCCAGCCAAGGCGTGCATGTCCCCCGCCCTTGCGCTCTGATCCGCGGACGCCCCTGGCCAACTACTCGCCAACGCCTCTACTCGGCTCCACGATTCCACGAGATCGCCCGGTGCTGCTTGCCACGAAACCGGCATCGGATAAGGGTCATTGAGGTGCCGTCGTCCGGCCTCAAGCTCCCATTGCCGCCGCACGGCCGCCGCCAAGTCGTCGGCCACCTGAGACAGATCCGGTGCGGATGCGGCTTCTTCCCGATCCGCGCGGTAGGACGCCCAGGCCTGGTATATCGGCGTTAGCGACAGTAGGGCTGTCACAGCGGTCGCCACGGTCCCAAGGTGGAAGCGATGGGCCGCCCACAAAGCTACGGCCATCGAACCGACACAGAATCCGAGCGATTTCAAGCCGATGAGCCGCGTCTTAGATTTCGCCCCTCGCATGCGTCGCAAGCTATCGAGCTTCGGCACCGGTCGCAGTGCACTTCTCGGCCACGGGGTGACGCTGGTCCCAACTCAAGCAATTGTCAATACTTGTGGATCGGACAGGAATCAGGGCCACAGCATCTGCTTGGTCCACCCGTCGGGGGAAGACAGGTAGACGAGCCGGGTGTGGCGGCGCTGTTTGTCGCCTCGCCAGAATTCCACCGACTCCGGGCGCACTGAGTACAGCGTCCAACCTGGCGCCACGAGGTCCGGATCGCTCGTGATCCGCGTGAGGGATGCCTCCACCTGTGCATCCCTCTCGGCCAGATCCGCGAGTGGTTGCGATTGCCGACCGAGCAGGGCTTCCGCCCGTGCCCCCGTACTGCGGGCGAGGAAGTCCGCAGCGCACAGTTCAGGGGTCGCTCGTACAACCGGTCCGCGCACCCGGACCTGGCTGGCAAGCGATGCCCAGTATCAGTTCAGCGCCGCATCGGGGCGGGCAGCGAGGTCGCGGCCCTTGAGGCTGCTCGCGTCCGAGGCGAACTGCCAGCCCTCGGGGCTCACGTCCTTGAGGATGAGTACGCGGGCGGTTGGATCACCGCTGGCGTCCACGCTAACCAGCGTCACGGCATGCGGCTCCTTCACCCCGGCGCTCAACGCGTTGAGCAACCACTCGGTGAACAGCCAACCGCGTGGCCTCAGCCGAACACCGAGCCGGCCGGAGCCAGTACCGTCCGGCTGCAAGGAGACGTCACCTCGGCGGTCAGCCGCCGTTCTGCGGAGTTACCGTCGGCTCGGATGCCGTAGCCGATCGCCTCACACGGCGCACTGGACGGCGCTGTAGCAATGAGGGCTGCGGAGCTGTGCTGCGCTGCCTCGGTTGGTCCGCCCGTCTGCAGAGACCAACCGCCGGCCGTCAAGTGGGTACGCAGTCGGTCGAGTGCCGCAGGCAGGGCCGTGGGGTCGACCTCGTCGATCTGCCATTGATGCCGGGCGGCGCAGACCGACCTGAGCCCCTTCGCGTAGCAGTCCTGGCAGGTGATCTGGGCCAGGTGGTTTCCTTGGTCCATTCGCCCGTGGAGTGCGAGAGCGTCGAGAAAGCGGCTGGAGTGCCAGTACAGAGCCTGGGCCAGCTCCGGTTCCGGTGGGGGCGGTGGGGGCGGTGATGGCTGAGTCACCGGGCTATCGGCTGAGCCGTAGTCGCCTCGTGGTGTCTCGGGCTGTTTCCCGGCCACCTCAATCGTGTTGACGATGTTGAAGAACAACTCGGAGTACAGATTCCAGTCGTCCAAGCATGCGGTGCTGAGGTCGAACAGCCCGATTTCTCCATGGTCCGGCAGCGGAAAGAAGACGGAGATCTTCCCGGTGGTCAGCGCTTCGGGTTGACGGGAATCGGTGATCTCGCCGGGCAGTTCCCGGACCTCCGGAGTGAGCCGGACGGCCGCCTCGCCGGCGGCCAGCGTGATCACTTCGACTTCGCTGTGCGGGGATTCCGCGGCGAGCTGCTCAGCCAGATCCTTGGCCGTCAGCTTTTTGGCCTGCGGCACATCGTCGAGGAGTGTCGCAGTGACTGTCGCAGTGCTCCGTTGTCCCTCGATGTCCAGCAAGCAGAACCCGGCGTAGCTCACGCCCGCCTCTACCATTTCAGCGACGAGGGGGATGCTGGTCACCACGAAGTTGAACCAGAGGTCGTCGTTCCCCTGGGGATACACCTCCGCCGCAAGGTCAGCGAGGTCCTCCGCGAGGTCCTCCGGATCGTCGGTCAGGGGGTATTCAAAGAAGGCAGGAGGGACTCGAAACGTGAGGGGCGGGCCATCGCCCGCTGCAACGGCAACGTTGCTGACCACGTCATTCATGCGTCTATGCACCTGCCGCCGTCAAGAATGCCTTGCCGAGCGGTTTGTCATCGGGCCAGTTCGCCTCGAGACGATGCTCGACACCGAAGCCCTTGACACCCATCTGTGTGCCCCGGGCACCCCAGTGCGCTACGTCGACCGCTTCGGCGCCTTCCTTTTGAAACACCGACGCGGCCTTCTGGATGCCCTTGTGCATGAAGCCGTCCGCCATGCCTCGGGCCATGTGCTCCGACTTCGTCATGCCGGCGCCCGCAGCGACGGCTTTCTCGCCCTTCGCTACGGCGCCGGCGGCCTTCGCGGCCTTCGCCGCAGATCCTGCGGCCTTGAGGCCCTTGACCGCGCCCATGCCTGGGAACACTCCCAATCCGGCGCCGACCCAGTCCATGACACCTACTTTTCCGCCGCGCGATGCCTTCACGCCGTATCCGGCCAGAGCGAGCGCGCTGGCCCCGACGGCCAGACCGCCCAGGATTGCCCCGACCGGTGGGATGGCCATCGTTGCGAGGGAGAGAATGGACAGCACCGCGCTGATGTTGGACAGCAGATCGGCGTGCTCCGCCAGCCAGTCCTTGAAGCCCCGCCATTGTGCCTTCAGGCCGTCAAGCGCATGGTCCCACCAGTGAAGGTCCGGGGGGTGGTTCTCGGAAGCCTTCAGGATCGCGCGTTCGGCCTCGCCCGCCTGGTTGTTCCACCGCGAGCGCAGCTCCTCGGCCTTCTCGATGATGTCGTCGAGCTGGACCTGGGCGTTCTCGGCGGCCTCATACGCGTCACCGAGGGCCTTGTCACTCAAGACGTCCTTGTCCGACGAGTCCATGACCGCGCCCATTTGGGCCTCGGCCTTGTCGCGCAGTGCGTTGTAGTGCTTGCGCGAGTGGTCTGCGCGGCTGCGCGCCTCGACCGCGTCGGCTTCCAGGCCCTTTGCGCGACTCTGCATGGAGCCGAGCCGGCTCTCCCATGTATGCAGCGCCCTGGCGCAGTCACGCATCGACTCCGAGCCCTGCTGAAGGTACTTGGGCAGCTTGTCCAGCTTGGCCCTGAACTTTTCCGCTGCCTCGCCTTCCCATACGCCGTCGGCCTTGCCGACGCTCCTGAGCAGGTCGTGCAGTTCGTCGAGTTCGTCGCCCACCGTCTTCACGTCGAAGGCAAGGGACTGGATGGTGTGGAGGTCCCCCTTGGCCGGATTGAACGTGAGGCCCGGCCAGGCATCATCGTCCGCGATGAACATGCTCTTCCAGGACACGCGGTCCGCCCCCTTGTCGTTCTTGTGTTGCCTATTTCCGGCCGAAGCTCTTGGCGTTTCCGTCATCTGTGGCCGTGTATGCCTCGAGCGTCAGCGACAGCTGCTCATGGATATTCTTGGAGGATTTGGCAATGCGCGTGATCCCGTCCTCCCACTGCGACTGGAACTCATCACAGGAGTCGTCAAGTCCATCGGTGCCCAAACCCTTCGGGCCGACGCTTTTAAGTCTCTTGCTGGCTTCTCGCATGCGCTCATCGCATTCACCCAACTTGCGCAGCAAGCCCTTCATACGGTCGACGTCTATGCGGAAGTCCTGGCCCGCCACTAGCCGTACCTCGTCCCCTGTTTGGCGTGCAGTCTTTGAAGACCCTATCAGCTTGATCAACTTCGCCCGGTGTGGGCGGCAGCTCCGCCACGAAAGGACACACCAGGCATTCGACCCCAGCTGGGCAATATGCACCAATGACAAGATGTCATTTCTTGCCAACCATGCGCAGTACTCTACTCAAAACGAAGCCAATGCCCCGACATCCATAAGATGAGGGGCGGTTCAGCGGAACGGTGAAGCCCCCATCAAGGGCTTCGCTTGGCCTCATTCTCGGGCGCTGGATGCACCTGGGGGGCCGCGCTTCCCCTCACACCAACCGACCCCATGCCGCGCCGAGTTACGCCCGCCTGCAAGGAGTGGGGGCTCTCACTCCTTGCAGGGCCGCGCGGCCCGACATCGGCGTTTCTTTACTAAGGCGTCACCTATGCGCGTACATCGTGCGTCACGACTGGAGAGAACCCGATAAGTCCGCGTGTCCTCGTTATGAGCGTCCGGCGCTTCGGCACATCGGCGGGCCCATGGTTCCGGCGCGAGGGCCTCCTCGCGGAAGCGCCGGGCCGGCCGGTACCTGGTCTCAGCTTGCGCCTCAGGCAGCCGGCCCGACGAGGACGGTCCGCTCGCTACCCGAAGTACAGCGCGGCCTGTGCGTAGATGAGGTTCGCGTTCAGCAGCCCTGTGTCTCCGCGGTACCGGCCCGATTTGAAGGCGAGGGCGGCCTTCCTCGATCCGCCTCCCCGACTGCGCCAGCTGACGCGGTCGGGCTTGCCCCACGTCACGCTGCTGGGGCGTCCGCCGTCGTAGAGGAACCCCAACAATCCAAAAAGCACCCAAAACGGCGAGAGCGCCCAATACATTACCCAGCCGCGAATATTTCCCTTGTAGCCGACCACGCTGCACTGCTTACCGGAGTCATCTATGCGCCACGCCTGACGCACTCCTCGCGGGGATCGTTCATGGGTGATCTGACCGACCAATCGGCCATGCGCGTCATGCACCGCATAGGCAATCGGCTGGCGAGCAGCGCCAGGCTGGGGGACGACGGTGCACAGGGTATGCGTTGGCTCTGCCGCGGTAGTAAGGGTGAAGGCAGGCTGTTCCTCGAAACTGGCGAGGTCGCGATGAACCCGAGCTAGCACAGGGCCAGTTTCCGTCTTCCCTGCAACCGGGTACAGGATCCCCCATGCTTCACACCCCGGCAGTGCGGCGAACTCCCTCGCAACCGCGTGCCGTGAGACTTCAAACGTGAGCTCGGTCATATATCTTGGCTCCATCACTCCGGCTTTAGCTCTCGCCTCTCGACGAGCACCCTCATCCTCGCGCATTCCGATGGCAAGTCACATTTCTCGGGAGGCGCAGGGGGAAAAGAGGAGCCATACCCGAAATGCCCAGCGTGATGCCCGCCCCCTTACGGCTCCCTCATGCATAGTTCGGTCGCCTCCTTGATGGTGCTGCGGTCTTCGGTCTGGTAAGCCAACGGCTGCTCAGCGCCCGACTGCCCTCAACACCAAGATCCGGGCGGCCTCTGCCGAACCGGGCCCTCCCCCAACGCCCTGCGGTGAAGCACAACCCAACTGGGCGGCACGCCCGCTTACATGCGTCGCTGCACCGACCGACCGTCTTCGGTGAGAAGGTGCTGCGGTCCACCAGACGACAGGGATGTCGGGAGCGCCAGTACCCGTGGCAACCGGTGCACGATCCGTGCAGGCTCGCAGAGCGGATCCTTTCAGGGAAGGCAAGGACCTGGTTTTCGACATGCTGTTGCGGACATGACTGCTCCTGCCGTTGGGTGTGCAGAGGCACGAAGTGAATGGGTGTTGCTGACCATGGACCGGCGGGCAGTTAGCCGCGCAAGTCCGTCTGCTGGTGTCCGGTGGCGCCCGCGGACACGAAGGAGACTGCACCGCGCCGACGCCCGATCCGAGTTCTCGCGAATTCGCCGGAGCCGCTGCGGTGACTCGAATCCTCTCGTGCTCGCCACGCCCATTCATGGCATCTGACCTGCGACTTTGCGGCACAGGCCCTTGAATGCGCCGCACGACGCCACTACGGACCGGATTTTCGCGACCGCTTGAATCACCCCGGCCCCGTCGCTAAGGCTCGCGGCCCTACCTCACCGCCGCCTCAGCCGCGCCAGTCCTCTTCTCGCGCGCGCTCTACAGGCTCCGGGGCACGCCGCGCAACGGCATGACCAGCCAGTTCGGCTCGCTCGCCCGCGCACGACGACGGGACCGGACGAGCGTCCGGCCCCCGAGGTGCGCCGCGCCGTACGGCGGACGGGCTACAGCTTCCCGGCCCGCTTCAGGGCCGGCAGTCTGGTTGGCGGCCAGCCGGAGCCAGTCGCCGCGTCGCTCGGGTCCTTGAGGTGCTCGCTCTCCTCGTCGTTGCGCTGCTTGTCGCGCTCCAGCTCGACCCGGCGGCGTGTCCCCGGCCCCACAACCACCGTTGCCCTGTCCTGCCCGCACAAAGAAGTCGGACGGTGCGCGACCTGCCCAGCTTCTCTGCACGAAGTCAAGCCGATGCATGGGCACTGCAGGAGTTTGCGTAGGGTGCCCGCATGATCGTTCAGTGTTTCCAGATCATCAGCCCGGCGAGCGGTAAAGTGGTGAGGGATCACCCAGGGATCCGGATTGGTGCTGAGTATCCGGTCCTGGAGGTCATCACGACCGCAGGCCGGGTCCACCTCCGGCTCCCTGAGCAGCCCGACCTCCTGGTGGAGCGAGACACCCCTGGGCTGTGGGATGCCGCCATGTTCACCGTGGTCAGCAGTCGGGTGCCGGACTGTTGGGTCGCAGGGCTGGAAGACGGCCAGGTGACGCTCGCGCCCAAGGAGTGGCAGCGCCCAGGCTTCTGGGAGGACTACTTCGACGGCGAGCCAACTGCTGGCGCTGAATACGAGCGTCTTCGCTCGGAGGTCCTCTCCCAAGCGTGACCTCGGTTTAGTGATCACCGCTGGCGTTCGCCGGTAGTTGACCAGTCACTTGCACCGGGGCGGGTTGTCGGGATGCCGAGCGCGGCGGGGGACCGCTGGACGAGTCGCGCGGCGTCAGCCTGCTTGGCCCGGACGAAAGCCAGGGTCAGGTCGATCCCTTCGATCTCGCCGAGCCACTGTTCTTCCTCGGCGCGTTTGCGGCGGAGGACCAGGTCCTTCTCGATCTCCGCGAGCCTGGGCAGCATCTTCGGGTTGACCTGGAGGACGGGGCAGCGGATGCAGGCGTGCTCATGGCAGCAGGGTGTCCCGTAGGGGCGAGCACAGTTGCCGAGCTCGACCTTCCGTTTGTCGAAGTGTTCTTCGAACTCGGCCCATTCCTCGGCGGTAACGTCGCCGTATTCGCCCTCGGGCCGCTAGGAACGCCGGTGGTCGAGGTAGCGCTGGAAGTGGCCGACGACGTCCTCGGCGAAGACCGCGACGTAGCCCTGGGTGGATTGCAGGTTGAGATACCCAAGGAGGCCCTGGAGTCCTAGCTCAGACACCAGCCGCAAACTAGCCGGGTGATCACGCGCTCGCCGCCGTGGTGGCCTGTTCGTCGTGTTCCCGCAGCATCCGCATGACGGTGGCGGGCGAGGGGTGCTGGCCCTTCTTCACGCCCGTGGTGGTGACGAGCCGCTTGGCGATGTCGTGCAGGCTCACCTCCTGGTCGCGCAGGTGAAGGGCCATGGACAGCATGGACTGGTCGGTGACCCCCGCGCCGCCGATGGTCTTGCCACGCTTACCGGCGGACTCGTGGCCTTCGAGGGTGCGGTCGCGGATGTACTCGCGCTCCATGCCGGACATCGCGGCGAGCACCGTGAACACGATCCCGGAGGGGGCGTGCGAGCCCTTGAGCTCCCCGGAAAGGAACTGCAGGCCGACGTCGCTCGCCTTCAGCTCCTCGGCGAGCATGGCGAGTTCGATGCCGCGGCCGAGTCGTTTGTGTTCGTGGACGACGAGGGTGACGGCGACGCCGCAGGAACGGATCTCCCCGGCGAGCTTCACGGCGGCCTCCAGCTCGGGGCGCCGGGTGGCGCGGGTGGAGATCTTCTCCGAGAAGACCCGCGTCACCCCGGCCTCGGCAAGGGAGTCGAGCTGTGCGTCGAGGGACTGCCGGGCGGTCGAGGCGCGGGCGTAGCCGAGGCGGACGTGCCCGACCGGCTCGGCGCCGGCGCTCACCGGCCGGGGCAGCGCGGTCCAGACCGACCCCGGCTTGCGTACGGCGGGGGTCGGCACACTGAGCGCCTTGGCGAGTTGGGGCACGAGGCGGAAGCGGGTGGTGTGGTACTGGATGGCCACTTTGCCCTTGCCGGTCCGGCAGGGGGAGCCCGCGGGGGCGGCGCAGGTGGACATCGGGCCCCCGCGCTGGCCCGCCTGGGCCGCCGCCCCGTGCTCATCGGCGCCGGCGAGTCGACGGAACGAGACGAGTTCACGCGGAAGGAGAAGCGTGCCCTGGTCCGTGCCGCCTGCCCTGGTGACCGGGGCCAACACCGGCCTGGGGTACGAGACAGCCAAGGCGCTCGCCGAGCGCGGGGCCTCCGTGGTGCTCGCCGTGCGCAACGTCGAGAAGGGCGAGCAGGCCGCAGCGCGCATGACCGGCGATGTGACCGTACAGGCGCTGGACCTGACCTCGCTCGACTCCGTCCGGACCGCGGCGGCGGCGCTGCGGTCCCGGCTCGACCGGATCGACCTGCTGATCAACAACGCCGGCGTGATGTACACCCCGAAGCAGACCACCCGGGACGGCTTCGAGATGCAGTTCGGCACCAACCACCTCGGCCACTTCGCGCTCACCGGGCTGCTGCTGGACCTGATCCTGCCGATGCCCGGCTCGCGCGTGGTGACGGTCAGCAGCACCGGCCACCGCATCCGGGCCGCGATCCACTTCGACGACCTGCACTGGGAGCGGTCCTACAGCCGGGCCGCCGCCTACGGTCAGCCCAAACTGGCCAACCTCATGTTCACCTACGAGCTGCAGCAACGGCTCGCTACGCACGGCACCACCATCGCGGTGGCCGCACACCCCGGCATGTCCAGCACCGAGCTCACCCGCAATAGCCTCGCGACCCTCCGCCTTCCGCTCACCTGGCTCGCGCCACTGATCACCCAGACGCCGGCGATGGGCGCGCTGCCGACCCTGCGCGCCGCCACCGACCCCGCCGCGCTCGGCGGCCAGTACTACGGCCCCGGCGGACGCAACGAGGTCAAGGGCCACCCCAGGCTGGTCACCTCCAGCCCGCAGTCGTACGAGGCAGCCGTCCAGCAGCGGCTGTGGGCCGTCTCCGAAGACCTCACCGGGTGAAGTTCCCCATCGCCGAGTTCAAGCAGAACCCGCTTTCCTCCGGATCGGCCGCCACCCCGTAGCCCGCGCTGGTAACAGACGCCGACCCGTCCCGGCGCAAGCGGGTGGTGCCAAGGCCGACGAGGCGCACGCACTCCGCTTCGTGGGCGGCCATCCGCCCGCGTCGCCGTGCAGGCCTCTTGCGGCGCATACGTCCAGGTGGGCAGTACGTGGTGGTCTTGCCCTTGGGACCCTGCTGAAAGAACAGCTGCATCAGATGATCGGTCAGAAGCGGCCTAAACGGGGATGTCTCATGAGACATGCTGAGCGCGCAGAATATGACCAGGCGGCGGCGTACGGACGGTTCGTGGAGGAGCCGACGCGGCGGAGCTGGAGCGGTTCTACTTCCTGGACGACGTGGACCGGGACCTGATCGTGCTGCGCCGTACCGCGGCGCACCAGCTGGGGTTCGCGGTGCAGATGTGCACCGTCCGGTACGTCGGTCGCGCGCAGTGCGGCCGCCCGCGGCCCGTGCGCGGTCCCTCCGTCATAGACGCTCCACTCCGACGCCGACTGGCCGCCGCACCGGAGCCCGGATCGAAGAAGACGGGGGCTGGGACGGTGCCGTCGGCCAGGAGCACGTCGACCGCACCCTCGTGGGAAGAGCCGAACTCCTCCGTCGTCCACGTCTCCCTCTCACCCATGACAGCCCTCCAGCTGCTCTGCCCATACCCTTGGCGCCCCGACCGGGCCCGGAGACGACAATGCCGCAGCCCCGACGGACCCCACCACCGGATTCACCGAACGGGCGCGAAGCCAGTGTTCAAACCGGTGGACCAGCCCGCAGGCGCCGTGCGCCGCGTGCCCCAGGGCACTCCAGCCCCACCAGCAACGAAATCCATCAGCTGCATCCAGCAATGCCGGCGACCGGGCGTAGGTAGACGGCCGCTGGCTACCCGACCGGGGGCAGCAGGGGCCGCCCAAGGGGTGGATATATCTCGCGTACGCGGGCGCGGTCCTCGTCGCGACGAACCAACTCACCGCATCCCGGGCATCGTTGACACATTCTGCGCTGGTTCTTTCAGGTTTCATCCGTCCGGTTCGGGGCGGCGATGAGGAAGGGACGTGTGATGGCACGGCAAGACGAGTACGACGAGAACCAGGCGCCGAGGCGGCTGAAAGTGCCGGTCACGACGTGGCGGTGGGCGCGGCACGTCGGGGTGATTCCGGAGCCGGATGTGTCGAGCTGACAGTGGTCGCGGTTGCCGTACTTCACCGACAGGTGCACCCACTGCGTTGCAGCGATGGTTACATCGGCAACGGCGCCGGTGCACTCGGTGCGCCTACCCACGCCTTCCACGCATGGATATGGGCGTGTGTAGGTTCCGTCGTTGGATAGTCAAGGAACGATCAGCGTAAGGAACGATCAGCGTGGTGTGCCGCGCTGGTTCAGCGCACGCGGCCGTTCCACCATGCGCTTTCTTCCGGACCGCTCCACAGTCCCTTTCTGTCTGCGGGCAGGTTGAGAGTCACCTCTACCGCCATGCTTTTCGCCGCGCTCGGGGGCAGGGCGAACCCCTGCGTGATCACCTTTGTCATTCCGGGTAGCAGCAGCGTTTTACCTACGCTGCTGGAATGTTCTTCACCGTCGAAGACGGGGTCGGCCATCTTCCCGTTGGCGTCCTTGGCGCCGATGCCGAGGAACTCCTCAAGGTTCACGATGTTGGTCGAGCCGTTGCGGATCGTGACCTGCGCGGCCAGTGTCCGCTTATCCCCTGGGGTGCCGCTTTGTGAGCCGTCCTTCAGTTTGCGGGGGGTGTACGGCGTGGGTGCTGAGACCGTCGCCTGCACCCCATTCTTGAAGCACCAGGTGGTGTGAAACCCCGTCGTCGGGGATGGCGAGGTGCCGGGCTTGGCCTCCGATGCGGATTTCGTCTGCACCTGGTCTGCCTGGCACGAGACGTGGTGGAAGAGATTGGTGGCGGCCACGGCGCCGTTGAGGCACCACACGGTGGCCAGTCCCCCAAGGACCGCGCCGATCAGGCACCTGCCCCGATTGCCGGCGTAACCCTGTTTCACCTGTCGGGCCCCGAGTATTCCCAGGGCCAGAGCGGTGGCGACGAGGATCCCCGCCGCCCAAAACAGGACCCGGGCGGGTCCGGTCGATCCGACGACGCCGAGAAACGCCAGGATGAAGAGGCCGAGAGCGGCGAGGGTGACGGCTGCAGTACCGAGACCGTTGCCGTTACGGCGTGGCCTGGGACGGGCATCAGACGGTCCGGGGAAGTCCGGCTCCGCCGGGCCCCCGCGAGAGCCTGCCACCGTGTGAGAGGGCGGGGAGCTGTCTCCGCAGGACGGGTCCGCCTGCGGCCTCGGGGAATCAACCATAACTACTCAATTCTTGATGACGTCCGGCCTCTTCTTGCCAGACGGTCACAGTCACCGGGCGGTTGCGACTTTTCACGTGGTGAAGGATCCGTGCCGGTTCTTAGACGTCGATTCATTTGGTGAGGCGGCGGCAGCAGACGAGCGTTGCGGGGCGGGTCGGCTCGGGTGGGGTCTGCAGGAACGCGGTGATGGTGTCGGTGGCCTTCACCGCGTGCTTGGCGCCGGGGCGTGCGGCTCCGCGGGCGGTGCCGCCGAGCTCCCGCACCGGCCGGTCCAGCACCGTGGCCGCGGCCTCCAGACCGGGACCGGTCAGGTTCCACAGCTTCTCGCTGACCAGGTTGCCCGCGGCGTTGGTGTGGATGCCCGAGCCAGGGATTCCACCAGGCCGTCGCGCCCGAGATCGAGGCAGCCGTTGCGGACGGTCTGCGGGCCGGCCGTGCCCGGACACATCAGCTGACGGAGCTGCTCGGCGGTCGCCACCTTCACCACGCCCAGCGCGGCGAGGACCACCTGCCGCGTCTTGGCCGTCGAGCCGTACGGCCGACGCTTCGTCCCGCCCACTGTCCCCCCTTCTCCACTGCTCCGGTCACGCCCGGTGCGTCCGCTCGGCCCTGCGGCCACGAGCCCGACCCGGACCCGACACCCCACCCCCAACTCACTAACACCAACCACTGACAAGGAGAGGGGAAGGAGGGTTGCCGAAGTGCCTGAGACCGCTTGCCAGGCACTCTGACCTGCCATTTATCCCCTGAGTCTCGGGAGGGCGGCGTAGAGGGGGGGGCGGTAGGGGAAACGGTAGGACGCGCAGCAGGGGGCATGACGTGCCGGCAGTCCTCAACACCCATCAGCAGCGGGGTGCTTACCACTGCAGTCACAAGCGGGGCATGCCTCAGGGCATGCCCGAACTCTGTGCCATGTGCCATCGCCTCCAACGAAAGCTTTTGCGCGCGCCGTCGTCCGGATGATGGGGTGGCGCGGTGACCAACCACGATGATGCGGCGGCTGTCCGACCGTTGACCCTGGCTTGGGTGAGCCGGCACCTGGAGGTCGGCGAACGGATCGTCAGAACCGAGGCGCTGCAGGGCGGCATCACCGCCGAAATGCGGCGGCTGACTGTCGGCACGCGGGGCGGAGGTACCCGCGACTTGGTGCTGCGGACCTTCGTCAACGTGGAGCACGCCGAAGACTGGCTGAACAGGGAGGCCGGCGCCTTGACCCTGCTCACGGGGACCGGCGTGCCGGCTCCTGGACTGGTCGCGGTTGATCCGACCGGCGCGCATTGCGAGTATCCGTCGCTCCTGATGACGCACCTGGCGGGCCGGACGGTCCTCGCCGATGAGGGACTGGAGACGCGCATTCCTCTGCTGGCCTGTCAACTCGTGGCGATCCATGCGTTGCGACCCGCCGAGCGGCCCCGGCAGTATGTGGAGTGGACGACCGCCGACACCGTCGTGACTCCGAAGGGTGCCGACGCGGCGGCATGGGCCGCGGCGATCGACGTGATCCGCAGGCCCGCGCCGCCCTATGAAGGGCGATTCCTGCACCGGGACTTCCAACCCGGCAACGTGCTGTTCGACGTGCCGCCCCCAAGCCCGGCAGGTGCCCGGATCACCGGCGTCGTCGACTGGGCACAGAGCTCCTGGGGCCCGGCGGACCTCGATGTGGCGCACTGCTCCACCAATCTCGCGCTGCTGCACGGCCCGGCGTGGGGTCTGCGGTTCGCTGAGGCGTATGAGGAGGCCGGCGGGGTGCTGGCCGCGGCCGCGAGCGAGCGGCTGTACTGGCGGGTGCGGGACGGGCTGGCGTTCTCAGAAGAAGTGCAATTGGTGGCGCAGCCATGGCGGGAGGCGGGGAGGAAAGAGCTGACGACGCGAGCCGTGGAGGAGCGGCTGGATGCCTACGTCACCGCCCTGATGGACGCGCTGGGCTGAGTCAAGGCGGTCCGGGGTGCTCAAGCCAGTCTCCTGCACCGCCAGGTCGAATGCCTGGGCAAGCAGAGTGGGCTGCTCGCCTGTGTAGCTGCTGACGGGCTCGGGGGCGAATCCGGGTTGCCCGTCGAGCGCGCGGGGGCGTTGGTAGGTTCTGCTCGCCGTGAATGTGTCCGCTTCGCGCTCCTGCCTGCTGTCGCCGGTGGCATCGCCGTGCAGCATCGGGTGACCGAGTTCGTGGGCAACAGTGAATCGATGACGGTAGACGTCTTTGGCCAGGTTGCGGGTCAGAATCACCAACGGCCGTGCCGAGCGTGATGAGAACGCGTCGACTGTCGAGGCGGCAGCGCTTCGTGCACGCTCTGAAAGCCGATCTCTCGTTCCGAAGCCCGCCGACGAGGGAGATCAGGTCCTGGATCGAGCGACCGAGCCTGTCCAGGGCCGGGACGACGGGGGTGTCCCCGGGGCGCAAGTAGTCCAGCGCGGCCCACAGCTCCTCGCGCTCCGCGTTCTTGCCGGACTTCTTGTCGGCGAAGATCCGCGCACATCCGGCAGCCTCCAGGGCAGCGATCTGCCGATCGAGCAGCTGGCCCTTGGTGGATAGCCGGGCGTATCCGATCCGGGCGCCGGCTGCGGACGCGGGGAGTGCCGCCAGGGGCGGCGAAAAACTTGGTGTGCGGGGCCGACGGAACCGGGTAATCTCTTTGTCATGTTCTTCCAGACGCCGATTCACGAGTGAGAGCGTGATGGGCCCCTGCTGACGTCCTTCGACGTCGCCGCGCCCATCCCCACCGATGAATCCGTAGATCACTTCACATCATTCCGGGAGAACCCGTGAGCAAGAACATCAACAACCCCGTGGGCATGGGCGGCGGCCAGCGCAAGAGGCTGTCCCGCGCCGAACGGCAGAACAACGGTCCGCACCGCAACCTCGACCGCCAGGGTGCCGCCGACCAGAAGGCGGAGCTGGTGCGCAAGATGCGCGAGAAGGCAGGCGCAGCTGAGGGCGCCGGGCAGACGGGCGACGGCGACACTGCACAGAGCTGACGCCTGACGCGCCGCCGCAGGGCGGCACCGCACGGGGCAGGGCCCGGACCGCGACGCGCGGTCCGGGCCCTGCTGCCGTACCGGCCCTCTGCTGCGTACCGGGCGCGGCCGGCCCCGTTCAGCAACCCGGGCGTTCGACTCCCCATCAACAGTGCAGCTCAGCACCGCGTACAGGTAAAGATGCACCTTGCACAGCACCTCACCACGTGCAGATCCGAGGCGGTGAGGGCGAGTTCGGGGCTTTTCACATCGCAGCATCATGGAGAACGGCGATCTCCGGCGGGTACTGTTGGCGATTTTGGCGGCGCTCCAGTGATCCATCGCGAACGAGACGTCCGCGAAAGCCAGGTCGTTTGAAAACGCTGGTCACAGTCGGTCTCAACGGCCTGGCAACCGCGCTGGTCAGCAACCCACCACACGCCAGACGCAGTGCGGCAGGACGGCAGGTCGCGCCGGTACCTCGTGCGCGTTGAAACCCGAAGCCTGGAAGGCCACGTCCGCGCCGGGAACAGCCGGCCGGCCGGCACGGTTGCATCGACCGAGGGACCGGCGCCGCACGGGCGGGGAACACGGAGACCACAAGGCCGTCCGCCCCACCAGGATCCGGGCCCAGGTTCGCGGTACGCCCGCCGCGATCTCGGAACAAGACGTATTTCTGCAGGAGGACTGTTTCATGACTGACCGGCCCTTGACGCTCATGGCAGTACACGCCCACCCCGACGACGAGGCCACCGGAACCGGAGGGGTCCTGGCGCGCTACGCGGCGGAGGGCATCCGCACGGTTCTCGTGACGTGTACCGACGGCGGTTGCGGTGACGGACCGGGGGGTGTCAAGCCGGGCGATCCCGGGCACGATCCGGCGGCCGTCGCCCTGATGCGCCGTCAAGAACTCCAGGCGAGCTGTGAAGCCCTGAAGATCAGCGATCTGGAAACGCTGGACTACGCCGACTCCGGGATGATCGGCTGGCCGAGCAACGACGCCCCCGGATCCTTCTGGCAGACCCCCGTGGAGGAAGGCGCCGCCCGACTTGCGGAACTCATGCGGCACTACCGACCCGATGTGGTCGTCACCTACGACGAGAACGGCTTCTACGGCCACCCCGACCACATCCAGGCCCACCGCATCACGATGGCGGCGCTGGAGATGACCGCGCTGACACCGAAGGTGTACTGGACGACGATGCCCCGCTCGACGATGCAGCGGTTCGGGGAGACCATGCGCGAGTTTCATGAGGACATGCCGGAGCCGGATCCTGCCGAGGCCGCCGCGATAGCCGAAATCGGCCTTCCCGACGATGAGATCACCACGTGGGTGGACACCACCGCATTCAGCGGTCAGAAGTTCGATGCGCTGGCGGCACACGCCAGTCAGGGCGAGAACATCTTCTTCCTCAAGATGGGCAAGGAGAAGTTCGGCGAGCTGATGGGAATGGAGACCTTCGTACGTGTCAAGGACGCCACCGGCGCGGCCGTACCCGAGAACGATCTCTTCGCCGGACTGCGCTGATCCACCCGTCCGGCCGAGACCCGGAAAAGCTCATCGGCCGCACGGCGCAATCGAGCGCATCAGCACCCGTCGGGGACCACGGCCCAGCGCGTTACGGGCGGCAATCCGCTTGGTCACGTGGGTGAGCAAGGCGCCGAGAACGGCACCGGCCAGGAGACCGGCAAGGACATCGTGCGGGTAATGTGCGCCGATCCAGACTCTGGAAGCAGCCATGAGCAGAGCGGCCGGAGCGGCAATCCACCCCAGCAGGCGGTCGACACTCCACAGGGCGGCAGCCGCCGCTGCGGCGATCACCGCGTAGCTGCTGGGGAACGACCAGTCACCCGGTGCCGGGCAGGCATCCAGCGGCGCGACGGGCAAAACCTGACAGGGCCGCTGCTCGTTCACCCAGCCCTTGACGACGTCACCGGCCAGGAAGGGCAAGCACGACCACAGCCGGCACTGCCAGCACGGGCAGTTGCGGTCGTCCGGCCGTGCGCGCCCGCCACCACGCGACGATCATGAGGAGGGCGAACAGCCCGAGTCCGTATGCGGACCACACGGAGATCACCGAGTCCATCGCGGCGATGTGTGGTGAGCGAGGCGTGTCACGCCGGTGTAGAGACCGTTGTCAGAGAAGCCCGGGGCTGCGGAAGGGGGCAGGCGACTCATCGCGCATCTCCGCTGGCGACGCTCCGGTCACGGCGGGAGCGGCGGCTCCGCAGGACCTCTCGCACAAGGGGGAGAAGGGAGACGAGGACGATGAGGGAGCCCAGGGGCAGCAAGTAGCGGTCGACGTTGGGGATGGAGGATCCGAGTCCGCACCCGGCGAGCACCAGGCCCACGGTCCACACGAGGCCGCCGATGGCCTGCCAGCGGATGAAGACCCGCGCCGGGACATCGAGCGCGCCGGCCAGGGGGTTGAGAACGGTGCGGACGACAGGGACGAAGCGGGCCAGGACGATGGCCTTGGCGTGCCCGTACCGCGCCAGCAACACCTCGGCGCGTTCGGCTCCCTCGTGCAGATGCCGGGACCGACTGCGGGCAAGGATCGCCCGGCCTCCCCGGCGGCCGATCCAGTACCCCACCTGAGCTCCGGCCAGCGCCCCGCCGACCGCCGCGAGGAGAACCTGCCAAAGCGAAAGGTGCACCCCCGCTCCGCCGGGCACTCACAGCAGGCCCGCAGTGAACAGCAGGGAGTCGCCGGGCAGGAAGAAGCCGACGAGCAGACCGGTCTCGGCGAAGAGGACGGCGGCCACACCCAGCGCGCCGAAGGCGGTCAGCAGCGACCCGGCGTCCAGGGCGTTGACCGCGAGCCGGCCAGGTGCGGCACGGCGCAGAATTGCGGGTACAAGGGCACGCCAGACTCCTTCCAGAGAGCGTGGGACAGCGGACCACCGAAGACGGTCTACAGCAATGCAGTCTGTCTACACAACTGTAGACGCTGCCATGAGATGTCATTCCATGACTGAGGAGCGCGGCGATCGCCGCCCGCCCGGAGAACTGGAAGCGAGCGTGCTGGCCACACTCTGGGCCGCGGTGGCCGGTGTCTCTGTATCAGGTGTTCGTCTACAGTGCAGTAGACGGTCTACCCGGTTGTAGTCGCTTGGAGGCGTGGTCACCCGGCCGCCCCCGCAGCGCGACCACAACAACACCGACCTGTCCACAGTCGGTCTGGGGGAAGCCGCGGGATCCGGACGTCCACGCCGTGTCCGCCACGGGCGCTGTAGGCCGCTGCCGTCGGCTGTCGGCCTGCCGGCGCACTGCTGACCCGCGCTGCACCCCGGGACGAGCGCCTGAACCAGTGAGGTGAATATGTTGCGTCTCACCATCCTGGTCGTCGAGGACGACCACGCCGTGCGGGACGTGCTGGTGCGCGGACTGCGCGACGAGGGCTTCGAAACGCTGGCCGCCCAGGACGGTGCCACCGCCCTGCGGCTGGCCGGCGACGGCGTGGATGCAGTGGTGCTGGACGTGGGGCTTCCGGACGCGGACGGCCGGGACGTGTGCCAAGCATTGCGAGCGAAGGGGTTCTTCAGCCCGGTCGTCTTCCTGACCGCACACCACCAACTCCACGACCGCCTCAGCGGGTTCTCCGCCGGGGGTGACGACTATCTCCCCAAGCCCTTCCACCTCGCCGAACTCGCGGCCCGACTGCGTGCTGCCCTCAAGCGCTCCGGGGCCGCCGCTCCGACGACCGCCGGGGACCTGGTCCTCGACCCGGTGCACCACAGCCTGTGCGTACGGGACGCCGAGGTGGCGCTGACGCCCACCGAGTTCCGTCTGCTGGCCAGGCTGATGGCCGGCCTGGGGGCGGTGGTACCCAGAAAGGAGCTGGTCCGGGCCGGCTGGCCGGAGGGCGCGCAGGTCAGCGACAACACCCTCGACCAGTACCTGAGCCGGCTGCGCCGCAAGATCCGGGGTGCGGGCAGCGGCCTGACGATCAGTACCATCCGCGGGATCGGACACCGGCTGTCATGAGTACCGTCCCCGGCCTCCTCGCCGCTCTGGCCGCCCACTGCCGCCCCCGTACGCTGCGGGGCCGCCTGTCCCTGATCGCGCTGACCACTGCCGCTCTGGTGATGGTGATCCTCACCGTCGTCTTCAACACGGTCGTTCGCCATCGCCTCCAACAGCAGGCGGACGACGAACTGCGCACGGCCCAGGGCCCCGGGCCCGCAGCCGTCGTCGTTACCGCCATGGACCTCGCGCCCTACCGCGACTCGGCCGACACCCTGCTCATCGCCTCCCTCGCCCTCGATGCCACCGTCCTGGCCTGCACCTACGTCCTGACCCGGCTGGCGGTGGGACGTGCCCTGCGGCCCGTGCGGGCGATGACGGAGCAGGCCACCCGGTGGAGCGTGGTCGCCTCCGAACAGCGCTTCGGCGCCGGGGACCGCCCCGCCGAACTCACCCGGCTCGGGGCCTCGCTGGACGAACTCCTGGACCGGATCCGTGCCGTGCTGCGCCACGAACAGCAGCTCACCCGGGAGCTCTCCCAGGAGCTGCGCAACCCCCTGGCGCGGATCACCGCCGAACTCGACTGGTGGCAGGCCCGCCCCCGCTCCCCCGCCGAAACCCGCGCCACGCACGTCTCCATCGCCGATGCTGCCACCTCCATGCGCACCATCTGCGAGACCGTCCTCGACGACGCGGGCCGGCGCACACACCGTCCCCGGCACGGCGGACGTCATGTCCGTGCTGCGCCGGCTCGCCGCCCGGCTCGACACCCCGGGGAAGACCACGCTCACGGTGTCCGGTCCGGACACCCTGGTGACCGGGGTGCCCGCCGCACTGCTGGAGCGCATCGTCGCCCCGCTCCTCGACAATGCCCTGCGCTACGCCCGTTTCCGGGTCGCCGTCCGGGTCTCGCCGGCGGACGACGGCATCCGCGTGGCGGTCGTCGACGACGGGCCCGGCGTCCCGGCCGCCTTCACCGCGCGCCTCTTCCAGCCGGGTCAGCGCGCCGACCCCGAGGACGGACACGGCGGAGCGGGCCTGGGGCTGCCGCTGGCGCGACGCCTGGCCCGCTCCGCCGGCGGTGAGGTGACCCATGACGCCGGGCGCCCGGTCACTGGTGGAGAAGGCGTTTCTTCAGTGATGGGGGGCCGCGGGCCGCAGCCCCCGAGCGCATCGGGTGGGCTACCTCGGGCTGATCGTGACCCTGTAGGTGGCTCCGGACCTGCCGTGGGTGCTCACGGTGACGGTCTGGCCGTGGCCGTCCCAACTGGCCTTGCTGCCTTGGATATCGATGCGGTAGCCGCCTGGGTACGTGTCCCTGGGCACGGTGATCCGGGTGGGTCCCTCTGCGTTGTCGCGGGTGCGGAAGGTGAGCGTGTAGGTGCGTGTGGCCGGGTCGTACGCGAACTTGAGCGGGTCGCCCGCGACGGCCCGCGCGTACGGCTGGACGAGCAGCTGGGCGTTGGGCTTCGCGGCGCCCGTCTGGTCGAGGAAGCAGTAGCCGCCGCCCCGGCACCACTGCCACCACGTCCAGCCACTGGAGAAGCGGTCCAGGGAGGCCGTCATGTCGGTGACGAACTGGCTTGCGTGCGGAACGTAGGGGTTGCCGCCCCACTCCCCCACGATCACCGGCATACGGTGACGGATCGGGTAGTCGCTGATCGCGGCCTCGAAGGCGGGGATGAAGGTGCCGTTGGGGTCGTAGTCGGCGCCCGTTTCCATCCCGGTCTCGTAGAAGTGCGGCGCGTAGCCGGCGTGCGGGTCGTCGATGTGGCCCAGCTGGGTGGGCACGCCGAGACCGACGATGACGGTTGGTTCGACGAATACCCACGACCTGTGGTCGACCAGGCGGATCGCCTGGGCAAGGCGGTTCCACAGCTCGGTGAGCTCGGTGGCCTCGAAGCGGGCCGCGGCGGCGGGGAGGTCTTCGCCTTCGAGGAACTTCGCGAACGGCTCATTCATCAGGTCGTAGCCGAGTAGTGCCGGGTGCCTGCCCAGGGCGGAGGCGACCGTCAGCCACATGCGAGCGTGCGCGGTACGGAGGTCGGCGTCCTTGTACAGGTGGTCAAAGGCGGTCTGTACGGATGGCTCGAAGTACTCGGAGAACCAGTCGTCGGGTATCGGCCAGAACGGCAACCCCTCGTCGCGGGTGGCCCAGTCGGGGACGCCGCGGGAGCCGAAGTGGGGGCCGTATACGTCCTGGTGGGCGTCGAGGATGACCTTGATGTGGTAGCGGTTGGCCCAGTCGAGGATGCGGCGCATCTTGGTGAGGTAGCCGCGGTCGTAGTGCCCGGGGGTGGGTTCGAGGTCGTCCCAGAAGAACGCGAGGCGCGCGAGGTTGAAGCCCCGGGCGGCCATGTCCTTGAGGTCGCTCTCGTGGATGTCGGCGAACGCGTTGGCGCCTCGGCTGTTCTTGTCGGCGAGGTTGAAGCCGCGCCACTGGAGCGCGCGGCCTTGGCCGTCGGCGATGAAGGTGCGGTCACCGACCGTGACCCGGTCGGTGAAGCGGTCGGGGGCGCGGTTGGGGTCGGCCTGGGCCTGCGCGGGGAGGACGCCGAGCAGGAGGGCGGCCACGGCGAGGGCGGCGGGGGCGACGCGGGAGGTCAAGCGCATGCAGGAGCCCCTTTCGAGGGAGGCTGCTTGGGCAGCGTGCTACTGGCCGGCCGGATGCTACTGGCGGGTGGGTGAAGTTCCCAGGGGTTCACGGGAGTTGGCGGGGCTTCCCGCTTCAAGGGCTTCCCCGGCGTCATCGCCGTGGGATTCCCCAGGGTCTTCGCCTGGGTCTTCCTCAAGGCCTTCGCTGGGGGGTTTCCTCGGGCTCTTCGCGGCGCCCGGCCCGCGCCTACGAGCGCAGGTGCTCCTCGAAGTCGACGTGAAGCCACTCGCACTTCGCGGCGCGGGCTTCTTCGGCCGCAGTTGCGATGAGCGCGGCTCCGACTCCTCTCGACCGGAAATGCTGGGCGACCACCGTGTCCAGGATCAACGCGTTGAGGGAGGCGTTGTCGGTGGGCCATGGTGAAGCAGGGCTCTCCTCGGCCGGCGGCTCCTCCACAGGTTCTGCCGTCGGCGGGGCCGCGCGCAGACACGTGCGGTGCTGGGAGACACACCGTTTCTGCTGTTTGGCCGAAGTTGTGCCACAGGTGCCAGCGATCGGCCACCTGGCGGGCCTGCGGGGCGCCGAGGGGCACTCGAACGCGACATCCGGACCTGGCTCGCCGACTGCAACGAGCGCCCCCGCCCCGTCATCTGGGCCAAGTCCGCCGACGAGGTCCTCGACAAGTCGCTACTGCCGACGAATCTCCGACACAGGTCACCAGGACATGTTCTCAGAAGGTGACCTGGGCGCCGGGTAGGGCGGCGCCGAAGAGGCCGTGCGGGCCGCGGAGAGTGAGGCCGGTGGCTGTGCCGCAGAGGCTGGACGATCCGTTGGTGGCGGGGCCGCTTGGGGTGCCGCGGGCGATCCAGATGCAGCCGTCGTTGTTTTCGGCGGGAGTGCCCACGACGGATTCCGCCTTGCCGTCCTTGTTGAGGTCGACGAGGTGAACGGCGCTGCCGAATACGTCGTCCGCTTCGGCATTTCCGGAGATGCCGGGGGTGTCTTGGGAGTAGGCGGTGGACTTGTCTGTGGTCAGGCCGGCAGCGGAGCCGTACAGGACGACGGCGCCGCCGGCGAAGGCGCGGTCGCCGATGGCCTCGCCGGGCACGCCGACCAGGACGTCGTCGTAACCATCGGCATTGATGTCGCCGGTGCTCAGTGACTGCCCGAAGCGGTCAGCGAATTCCGCGGCGCCGGGGATGCCGGGGGTGTCCTGGTGGAAGACGCGGGGTTGCTGATCGACGGTGATGCCGTGGGCGCTGCCGTAAAGGACCTCAATCTCGCCTCCCTTGTGGGCGCCACGCTCCCCGTCGACGGTTCCGTCCTCCGCGATGCCGGTGATCAAGTCGCCGTAGCCATCGCCGTTGACATCCCCGATCCGGCCGGTGTGACCGTCGGCAGAGGGCAGCTTGACCGGCCAGTTCTTGGTGGGGTCGGAGGAGACCACCGGGCCACGATCGAGGAGGACAGGGCCGCGGTAGTCGCCGTCGGTCGGTCCGGGCAGCCAGAACCGCTCCGCCCGGCCATCGCCGTTGACATCGCCCATGACCACCCCGCGTGCGCCGAAGCGCCATTCGCGGTACTGCGAGGCGGCCTGACCGGTACGGCTGAAGGGCCCTGAGTAGGAGGCGCCTTCGCAGCGCGATGCGACGGTCACTTCCGGGGTTCCGTCACCGTTCATGTCTCCTGTGGCCAGGCCCATTCCGAAGCCGCAGTGGGTCTGGCTCTGGCCGAACCGTGCGACCGGATTGATCGTCGCACCACCCGTCAGCCCGGATGGCCCACCCCACACCACGGTCACCGAACCGCGGGCGTCTTTGCCGTCCACGGCCTCGTGAGGCGCACCGATCAGCAGGTCCGCATAGCCGTCGCGGTCGATGTCCGCACTCGCCACCGACGCGCCGAAACCGTCGAACGCTTCCGGCTCACCCGGCACCCCCCGACTTTCCTGAGTGATCACGGCGCGCCGGGCGGGACTCACCGAGGAGGCGGACCCGTAGAGCACCACCACCGCGCCGGCCTCTTCCACCGCGCCGTTGGCCGCACCCGGTGCCCCCACGGCCAGATCGCGGTATCCGTCGCCATTGAAGTCTTCCTGCACCGCCGCTGTATTCGCACCCTTGTAAGGCGCGGCTGCCGATGCCGGACCTGAGACCAAGACGGCAGCGGCGACCGTGGTGAGCACGGCGGATAACGCAGCGGTTCTGTGCAACGGAACTCCCTGATCCGAAAGGTGAGATGGCCAGCTTCGCCATGTGCTCGGCCACAGCCGTCCCTCGCCGGCGTCGATGCCGGCATCACTCGCCACACACGACACACCACATGGGCCAATGGTTGTAGACGGCCGGCGGCAGCACCGCCGACTCAGGACATGTGGTCCGGCGAGGGGGCCGGCTGCTGCAACATCTCATTGCGGGCTCAAGGGGCCTGCCGGTCGGCCGCAACCATGGCCTATTGCCGGCCGGATGAGCTCTGCCGTCGGGAGAGGACAAGCCTCCGTCGCTCTCGGTCGATCCCGGTGACGGTGACCGCGATCTCTCCACCAACCCGGACGACATTGATCACAAAGGGCGCTTGCGGCTGGAGACGCAGGTCGAGGGACTGGCGGGCGGGCCCTTCACTGCTGGGAGGCCCGCCCGCCGGGGACGGGCGGGCCGATGCGCCACTGCTACTCCTGGAGCTTCTCCCGGATCTCCGTCAGGGCGGCCGACACGTACTCCTCCGTGTGCGTCTTGTCGAGGCCGAGCCCGCTGAGCACGCCCTCGCCGTTCTCCTGCTCCAGCAGCGCCAGCAACAGGTGCTCCGTGCCGACGTAGTTGTGGCCCAGCCGCAGCGCCTCGCGGAAGGTGAGCTCAAGGACCTTCTTCGCGCGGGCATCGAAGGGCACGAGGGCGGGCAACGGGTCACTGGAGGGCTCCGGCAGCGCCTCGGCCACCGCCTCTGCGACCGCCTCCAGCTGTATGCCCTGGGCGACGAGCACCCGTGCGGCCAGCCCCTCCGGGTCGTCGAGCAGACCGAGCACGAGATGCCCTGTGCCGATCTGCGCGTGACCACCTTCGCGGGCCTTGTTCTGGGACGCGACGACAACGCTCCTGGCCCGGGGGGTGAACCTGCCGAAGTCCTGGCTCATGTCGGACGCCGGCTCGTCCTTCGTCACGAACCGCTTCTGGGCGGCCTGCCGGGTGACGCCCATGGACTTGCCGATCTCGGTCCATGAGGCGCCGGAGCGGCGGGCTTGGTCGACGAAGTGGCCGATGAGGTGGTCGGCCACTTCGCCGAGATGGTCAGCGGCGACGACCGCGCTCTGGAGCTGTTCGAGGGCGTCGCCGTGCACCTTTTTGATCGCCTCGATGAGGTCGTCGAGGCGGACGGGATTATTCATCTGAGTTGGTTCCACCATGAGGCAACCCTAGGTTGACAGTCGAGCGCGCGTCAACCCGTGGTTGACATCTCGGTAAGGGATTCCCACGCCCTGTCTCTGGGGTGGGAAAGGCACGGGGGGAGAGCGGGAGCCCGGTCGTTGCGGTTGCCCGGGGGCGGCCGGCCGACCACGGCGACCCGACCGGCCCATTGGCCACAGCAGTCGCAGTCACAGTCACAGTCGCCTCGCTGACTGCGCCCAGGGATCAACGTTCCCGTTGGCGTCGTTCGTGAAAGATTTCCGTGAAGACGGCGACCTTGGCGCGTAGGGCCCAGGGGTCGAACGGCTTGGCGATGTAATCCACGGCCCCTGCGGAATAAGCGCGGGCAGAGTGTTCGGCGTCGATGCTCATCGCGGTGAGGAAGATAATGGGCAGGTCCCTGTGACGGGCGCGCCGTTTGATCTGGGCTGCGGTCTCGTAGCCATCCATCTCGGGCATTTGGACATCCAGAAGAAGAACGGCGAAATCGTCGTGATCGAGGAGCGCTTTAAGTGCCTCCCGGCCACTGGAGACAGCGACGATCTCCTGGTCCAAGCCGTCCAGCACTGCCGTCATGGCAAGCAAGTTCTCCGGCTGATCGTCGACCACCAGCACTTTGGGAAGGCAGGGCGTGTTGGGTTCACCAGCGGTGGTTTCGAGGGGGGCCTGTCGCTGTTCCTCGATGGTGTCGATCTGCCGTTCCAACAGTTTGCAGCGTTCCTCCGCCTGGCTGTGCCGAAACTGGACCGCTTCCAGCTCGTTCGTGAGCCTGGTGACTTCGGAGCTCAGGGCGTCACGTTCACGCAGCAGGTTGGCGATATCGGGGGCGTGGGCCTCCAGAGCGTCAGCTCGTGCGCGTTCCTCGCTCCACGCGGACTCCAGGTGTGTGAGGCGGACCTCGAGATCGGCGATGCGGTGCTGACGGTCCAGCAGCGCTTCGCCGATGACGTCGCTGTGCGCAGTGGTGCTGCGGGCTGTGCGGTCCGCGTCCGCGAGTTGCTTTTCGAGGATCTCCACCGCGTGCTTGGGGGAGGATGCGGTGGCGATGGCTGCCTGATGCAAGCGGCGCAGCAGGTCCATTGCCTCTTGTGTGGCCGGCTTGCCGCGGTGTTCGGCGAGGTCGGCGAGCAGGTCCATGACCACGTCCCAGGGAGGGACGGCTCTGCCGCTGAAGTAGCGCGAGAAGGTGGCCGCGTTGCGATGCCGTCTGCTGGAATAGCGGCGCAGGGAGACGTTCAGCCCTTGGAAGAGCTCCCGCAGTGCGGTGGCCAGAGCCCGTGCTTCGTCGCTCAGCTCTTCTGGGAGCGGGTTCATCTCAGACATGGCGGTGAACCTCTTCGGACCCGTCGGCTTGAGGCAGGGCGCCTTGAGGGGTGCAGTTCGCATCGGTCGCGACAATGCGATCGAGGAAGATGATCACCCCGCCCGTGCCGGCCACTCCGCCCAGCAGGCTCTCAGCTATTGCGTGACCGGCCAGGAGCGATAAGGCCACGGTCACGACACCGCCCACCAAGCCGAGGAAGAGCAGCACGACTGCTCTCAGCGACAGCAACGACGGTTTCACATCGGGCCCCTTTGGCTATGACCGCGTGCAGCGGTGCTGTGCCGGTGCTCTGCCGGCGAGCCCAGCATGGCGGCTGATGAGCCGTTGCGAAGGCGTTGCGAAGCCGTTGCGGGAGCCACGCAGCGTTGCCTTCTCACTGCACGTATGAATCGAACGCCAAAAGCCCAGTTGAAGCGCCAGTTGTTCGTATGTCGTGCCCGGCATTGCAAGAACAAGCTGCAACGCCATGGGTGTTGCAGCAGGGCCCGTCCGCAGGTGCCCCGTCCCGGCCTCGTGGAACTCCAGGCTGCCGTCGTCCGCAACGGTGGCGCCGCCCCTCGTTCGCCGTACAGGGACTGCGTCTCCTCGCGAACCGCAGGCATGTGCTTTTGCGTAGCTTCTCCGGTTCCTGAAGTCGTGACCGTCCAAGGAGTGACGGATGGCTGCCGTCAAGGGGGCTGTCACGCCCTGTCTGAAAGCAGCCCTCGGGAGGGGGCATCGGGTGCCCTTCGCACCCAGCGTGCTGACCTGGCGCAGTGCGCCTTGCGCCAGGTGCTGCCGCTCGATTCCGGGCGGGTTGGGGTGGGGGGTGGAATCGGCTGGAAGACGTCAGGGGCGGATATGGGACGGGCATCGCATGCTTTCAGTCAATTCTGTGAAGCATGGGACTTGATGCAGGTCAGAGCGGACTTCCCGGCAAGTCAAGCTTTACGCAAGCCTGTTGACAGCGGTGGAGTACCGCTGCGACCTTGTCATCGCCTCGCCACTCGAACGGTCGGTCGTGCGCTGCGGCCCCCGTTTTGGCGTTGGCTCGGTTCATGTGGTCCCGGTGCCGTCGGCGGACGTGTTCCCGGACCTGAAGAAAACGGGGGGCCAGACGTGTATCGCAGCACGCAAACCAGAAAGACCTTGTCGTGACCCTGGTGGTCATCGGTGCCAATCCGACGGTCGCGCGAGCGGCTGAGGCTCTCCCCGGTGATCTCCTTCATGTACAGCTGCCCGGGGCTCCGGCCCTCGACCGGAACGGCGGGCGGACGCCGGACACACAACTGGTGCACACCGTCGACTTCCACGACGGCCCGGCCTTCCTCGCGTTCGTCGACGAGGTGCTCAAGCCGTTGTCGCCCACCGCCGTCGTCTCGCTCACCGAGCTCGGTCTGGAGCCGGCGGCCGTGGCGGCGGAGCGGCTCGGCGTGCGCGGGGTCTCCCCCGCAGTCGTCCGGCGCACCCGCGACAAGCTGGAGATGCGACGGATCCTCGAACGGAAGGCGCCGCATCTGAACCCGGCCTTCGCGTCCGGCGGCGACCCGGAGGAGGTGGCCCTGCTGTTCGCCGGGCACAGCCCCGTGGTGGCCAAACCCGTCAGCGGCGTCGGCAGCAATGCCGTGGCGCTGGTGAACCGTGCGGCGGAGCTGCCGGTGGACCGCCGGACCGCCGGCACTCTGCTCGAAGCCTTCGTCGGCGGGCTGGAGTTCAGCGTGGAGACGCTGTCCACCGGCGGCCGGCACACCGTCGTGGGCATCGCGCAGAAGGGGACGACGGGCGGCTTCGTCGAGGTCAGCCACATGATGCCGCCGCCGGCGCTGGACGCCCGCGGGCGGGCACGGGTCGAGGAGGCGGTCGGGCAGCTGCTCGACGCCCTCGGGCTGGCGGACGGGCCGAGCCACACCGAGGTCAAGGTGGACGGCGACCGTGTCATCGTGATCGAGACGCACAACCGCCTCGGTGGCGACGGCATCGCCGATCTGGTGCGGCTCACCACGGGCATCGACTGGCGGGTCGCCGCGCTCGGATGGGCGGTCGGCGCGGGAGTGCCGCGTGGGCAGGCCGAGGCCGCCACGGCCGCGACCGTCTTCTTCACCGCACCGCCCGGCACGGTCACCGCCGTCGCCCCACCACCATCACTGGTCCACGGAACGATCGTGGAGTGGGAGGTCACCGTGGAGCCGGGCGATCCGGTCCGTCCGCTCAGGTCCTCCACCGACCGCCTGGGCACGGCCGTCGTCACCGCCGCGGACGCAGTGGCGTGCGTGGCGGCGGTGGCCGAGCTGACGGCGCTGCCCATCGTCACCACACAACCCGATGTCACCGTGCCGGCGGCGCGCACCGCCGTGGACGCCCGCTGCACCGTACAGCCCGAGGCCGCTCCGCCCGGCAGCACGGCCCCGCCGAACACCGCCGCACAGCCCGCGCCCGTCGCGTAAGACGCACCACCACCCACACACTCCGGTCCGGGGCCGCCCTGCCGCAGGGCGCCCCGGTGCCGAGCACCGCCGTACCTTTCTCCTCGCTCATCGTTCATCGCTCATCACACGACTCGACCACGCCCTGGGGGAACCATGTCCGTCGACAACACGCCGATTTCCTACGACTTCCACGGAGATGAGCCGTTCACGACACCGTTCCAGGAGATCAAGCCCGAGGAGATCCACATCTACCTCGACCTGGACACCAAGGTCGGAAAGAACACCTGCGGACAGAAATGTACGCACTGTTGGTTCGTCAACTACGAGAAGGTCTACGACAAGTCGTTCGCCATGGAGGAGGGCCCGCGGATCCTCTCCGGCCTCCAGTCGCACGGCTATCAGGTCTACCCGCGGTACGTGGACAGCTTCGCGTACGACGGCGAGTTCATGCGCATCTACGGCCCCGCCAACAACCGTGAGTTCAGACAGGAATCCGACCACAAGCCCACCGAGACGATGGAGAAGGGCGACGCCTGGACCAGCGGCCGCCCGCTGCTCGCCGACAACTACCTGGAGCTTCTCGACCTCGCCCGGGTCAACGGCTACGGCACCATCTCCATCACCTATCACGGCGTCATCGACGAGAACCTGGCCGTCATCGACGACGGCAGCTACCCGATCAAGGGCGTCTTCAGCGGGGCGAACACCGAGGAGGTGCTGCGCCGGATCGACCACTACAACGACCACTACCGCAGCACGCTTCCCGCGGACGCCGACCGGTCGGATGCCTTCCGGGTCAACATCGGCGTCACCATCGGCCGGCACAACCACGGCCGCCAGTCCCTGGAGCGCTACGCCCACTACTTCAACCAGCTGGGCGTCGACACGGTCCGCTTCAACAACTTCTCCGACCACGGCGGCCGGCACCCCGAACTGCAGCTCAGCTACGAGGAGATCGAGCAGGCCTACCGCGACTTCAAGTGGCTGCACGAGAACGTCGAGCTGGGCTTCCAGCTGGGCGTGAGTGAGGACTTCGGGACCTTCGGGATCAAGGCGATGGGGTTCCCCGGCCATGTCGGCTGGTGCCGGGCCGGCCGCCAGCTGTTCGCCGCCATCCCCACCGAGGAAAGCGTGCTGTCGGAGTCGGCGGACGGCCGCCGCGAGAAGATCGGTGACATCGTCGGCTGCGTCAACACCTTCGAGCCGCACCTGGGCATCCTCGTCCGCACGGTCGCCGACGGGGGCGAGGACGTCCGCTACGACCTGGAGTTCGACCACGCGGCCATCGAGGCGTTCACCACCAAGCGCCTCTCCGGCGCCTACAAGGACGGCTGCTTCGCCCGCGAACTCGCCCAGGAGCAGGAGCTGGTCTCCCGGGTCCCCGCGCGCCGCCGGCTCCCTCTCGTCGAGACGACGGGCTGAAGGAGAACACGCACATGCCGCACGTCCTCGTCTTCGCCAAGACGCCCTATGCCAAGACCCCTTACGACCGCTGGCTGGCCGGCTCCGGCATCGTGCCGGTCATCCTCACCACCACCGAATTCGCGGCCGGCTACGGCCACTTGCCCCATGTGCACGCCTTCGACGACTACGACACCAATCAGCTCGTCGAGAAGACGGCGCTGCGCCTGGCCCGCGAGCACGCCGTCACGGCGGTCTTCGCCCGCGCCGAGGCGGACGTGGTGCGCGCCGCCCAGCTGCGCGATCTGCTGGACCTGCCGGGCCAGCGGACCGCGAGCGCCCTGGCCTTCCGCGACAAGGTGGTCATGAAGCACCATCTCGTCGGCGGACCGGTGGAGATTCCCGCTTACCGGCCCCTGGATTCGGCCTACACCGCCCTGGAGTTCGTCGCCGAGCACGGCTATCCCGTGGTCATCAAGCCGCTCTCGGAGTCCGGCTCTCTGGGAGCGGCCATCATCCGTGACGAGGTGGAGCTGGACGCCTACCTCGCCCGCCCGTGGCGCGGTGCGAGCGAGATCGAGGTGTTCGTACCGGGGCAGATGTACCACGTGGACGGGCTGGTCGTGGGCGGCGAGGTGGTGTTCGCACACCCTTTCCGCTACCTCAACGACTGCCTGTCCTTCCGGGCGAACGACTGGGTGGCCAACCTCCCGCTGACACCCCAGGACCCGGTCCACGACCGGCTGCTCAAGGCGGCCAGGGCGGTGCTGGCGGAGCTGCCCACGCCACCGCACACCGCCTTCCACGCGGAGCTGTGGATCACCCCCGACGACCGGACAGTGTTCTGCGAGATCGCCAGCCGGACCGGCGGCGGGATGATCAGCGCCATGGTCCGGCACTCCTTCGGCATCGATCTCGACAAGGAATGGCTGTTTGCCGAATGCGGCCTCCCCAGCACCCTGGGAACCCCCGCGTACCGGCCCGCCGGCGCCCTGTGCATCCCGCCGTCGGACGGCGTACTGACCCATCTGCCCACCGGTGACGAACCGTCGTGCGTCAAGGAGGTCGCGCTCACGGGCACGGTCGGCCAGGAGTTCCACGGTGGGGTCAAGTCCGGGCTCTTCCTTGCCGGTTACGTCGTCGACGGCGACACCGAGGAGGACGTGGCAGTCAATCTGGAGAACGTGGCGTCCTGGTTCGCCGACCGCGCCGAGTGGTCCCCCGCTCCCGCGGGAGGCACGCGATGAGCGGGCCGGTGCCCGGCGCCCTGCCGGGCCCGCTGGTCGGTACGGACTGGGTGGCGCCGCGTCTGGGCGCCCCCGGGCTGGTGGTGCTCGACGCCTCGATCGGCGGGCACCGCGACGCCGGCGAACGGATCCCGGGGGCGCGGCCCTTCGACATCGACGGCGCGCTCTCGGACCACTCCGGTCCGCTGCCGCACACGATGCCCGGTGCCGAGCACTTCACCCGGGAACTGCGGGCGCTCGGCGTGGACGGCGGCGACACCGTCGTCGTCTACGACAGGGCGGGCCTCTACTCCAGTGCCCGCGCATGGTGGATGCTGCGGGCCATGGGCCTCGACCGGGTGGCCGTGCTCGACGGCGGCCTGCCCGCCTGGCGCGAAGCCGGTCTGCCCCTGGAAACCGGCGCACCTGCGCCCCCCGCGCGGCCCGGCGACTTCACCGCACGACCGCGTCCCGGCCTGATCGTCGGCAGCGACGAGGTCGCCGCGGCCCTGACCGATCCGGCCTCGGCAGTCCTCGACGCCCGCACCCGCGAGCGCTTCGCCGGTGCGGTCGCCGAGCCCCGCCCGGGGCTGCGTCCCGGCCATATGCCCGGAGCGCTCAACCTGCCGTTCGGCGAGCTGCAACGGGACGGCCGGATGCGTTCCGCGTCGCAGCTGCGCGACGCGTTCGCCCCGCTCGCCGGGGAGCGTCGGCGTCTGCTCTTCAGCTGCGGTTCCGGCGTCACCGCCTGCATCCTGGCGCTGGGGGCCGAGCTGGCCGGATACGACGACCTGGCCGTGTACGACGGGTCCTGGAGCGAATGGGGTCTGCCCCGCGCGGACCGGCCGGCCGTCACCGGTCCGCAGAGTGGAGGGCCGCTGCCGTGATGTCCTCGCTCTCGGCCAAGTGGCGGACGTTCAGGGGGCTGTCGTCGAGCCTCAAGTCGCTGATCGTGCTGTCCTTCGTGGTCGCACTCGGCAGTTACATGGTCACCCCGTTCATCGGCGTCCTGATGGTCCAAGCGGTGGGCCTGGACGTCCGACTGGCCGGTGTACTGGTGGCCGTCGCCACGTTCATCCAGTTCGGCGGCAGCATCCTGGGTGGTCTGGTCGTGGACCGGCTCGGCCTCAAGCGGACGATGGTCGGCTCCCTCGCCCTGCGGACCACGGGTCTGCTCCTGCTGGGGCTGGCCGTGCAGGTCCCCTGGGTCGCCTACCCCGCGGTGGTCTTCGTCGCCGCCGGGCCGGCGCTCTACCTCCCGGCGAACAAGGCGTACATCGTCACCTGCGTCTCCGACGAGCTGCGGCCGCTGTTCCTCGGGGTCAGCAGCGCGGCCCTCAACGCCGGGATGGGGCTGGGGCCGCTGCTGGCCGCCGTCCTGATAGACGCCGATCCGGTGATGCTGCTCCTCAGTGCCGCGGCGCTGTTCGGCCTGATCACCCTGGCCCACCAGCTCACCATGCGGCCCCTCGCACGCCGCCAGGACACCCCGCGGAGCGGCGGCAGGGCCGACCGGCCCGCCCCTGCCGGGAAGCTCCAGGCACTGCGCGGCGCCCTGCGGCCGGTGCTCTTCACGGCCCTCGCCTTCTACCTCTATTTCTTCTTCCAGAGCTTCCTGGGCCTGTACGCCGCGGGCGTCCACAACATCCAGATCCTCGGCTGGGCCATGCTCATCAACTGCGCCATGATGGTGGCGCTCCAGCCGCCGCTGTCGGGCTGGATCGCGCGGGCCGACTACCGCCGCCTGGTCGCCGGATCGTTCGCCCTGATGGCCGCCGGGACGGCCGTGATGTCGCTGGGACACACCGCTGCCCTGCTGAGCGGCACCGTGCTCTTCAGCCTCGGCGAGGTCTTCCTCTTCCTGCGCTGTGACCTGGAGATGGTCGACCGCATACCCAGCAATCCGGCCTTCGCCTTCGGCGTCCAGCGGCTGACGGCGGGGGTCGGCGGCCTCCTCGCCGGCGTAGTGGGCGGCCTCCTCTTCGCCCACTACGAAAGCGCACACGCCCTGGGCATGTTCTGGACCGCCGTCGCCGTGCAGTGCGCCGTCGCGGCAGTCATCGCCCTGGTACTCGGCGGCCGCCGGACCGCGGCGGCCGCACCACATGACAAGACGGCGGATCTGGAAGTGGTGTCATGACCGGCAAACCCTCGATGGAGACCCGGTTCGTGCACGCCGGATCCGACCCCCGGCAGCAGCACGGCTACGTCAACCCGCCGGTCCACCGCGCCTCGACGGTGCTCTACGAGGACGTGGCCGCGTTGGACGCCTCGCAGGCCGACCCCCTCAAACGCCGGATGCCGGTCTACGGCCGCTTCGGCACACCCACCGGCCGCGCCTTCGAGACGGCACTGACCGATCTGGAAGGCGGGCACGCCGCCGTCGCCACCTGCTCGGGGCTCGCGGCGATCACCACGGCGATCCTGTCGTTCGTCCGGGCCGGCGACCACATCCTCGTCAGCGACTCCGTCTATCTGCCCACCCGCAAGTTCTGCAACTCGCTGGCTGATCTCGGCGTGGAGGCGGAGTACTACGACCCCGGCGTGGACAAGTCCATCGAGGACCTGATCCGCCCCACCACGCGCCTCGTCTGTCTGGAGTCACCCGGCTCCACGACCTTCGAGGTACAGGACGTCCCGGCCGTCACGAGCGTGTGCCGCACCCACGACGTGGTCACCCTCATCGACAACACCTGGGCCACCCCCGCCTTCCACCGCCCCCTGGAGCTGGGCGCCGATGTCGTCGTGCACTCGGCGACGAAGTACCTCACCGGTCACGCCGACAGCATTCTCGGGGCCATCGTGTGCACCGAGGACACCTACCCCGCGGTGCGCGCCACGGCGATCCGGCTCGGCCAGTGCGCCGGCGCTGACGATGTCTATCTGGGCCTGCGCGGGCTCCGCACGCTGGGCGTCCGGATGCGGCAGCACCATCAGCAAGCCGTCGCTCTCGCCTCCTGGTTGCGCGAACAGGACGGGGTGCGCGCCGTGCTGCACCCGGCGCTGCCGGGCGACCCGGGGCACGAACTGTGGTGCCGCGACTTCACCGGCGCCGCGGGCCTGTTCGGCCTCGAACTCGAACCCGGTCCCGGCAAGCCCGCCGTGGACGCGCTCCTCGGCGAGCTGCGGCTGTTCGGCCTCGGCCACAGCTACGGCGGCTACGAGAGCCTGATCGTGCCGGCCGATCCGGTCACCCACCGCCTCCCCGGCACCTGGACGGGCCGCGGCCCCCTGCTGCGCGTGCACGCCGGCTTCGAAGCCCTCGACGATCTCAAGGAGGACCTGGCCCGGGGCCTGGCCACCCTGTCCGCCCACACCCGGCCCTGACGTTCCGTCCCGGGCAGGGGGGGCGTCCGGCTCGGAGCATGGTCAGCAACCAACGGTCCCGCGCCGCGACACTGACACCCGAGCGCTGGAGCAGCTCTCCGCGCTCGGGATGCGATGGGCGTAACCGTACGGACGAGCAGCGGGACCGGACCGATCAGCTGCTTCAGTCCGGCCGATGCCACCGAGTACGGCAGCAGCAGCGACGGCTTCCTGCCGACAGCGCACTGGGACACCAACTGGGACACCACCAACTGGGCCGCGACGTCCGGGCCGAGCGGCGCGAAGGCCCCACTCGCGCGGATGCGAGGGGGCCTTCGGGCGGAAGGGGCGCCGACCCGCGGCCGGCTCGGCGTCGGCCTACTCGGTGCTGACGACCACCGTGCGCATGACCTTGTCCGCGAAGGTCTGGCCCTTCGCGTCCCACGCCGGCCACAGGTAGCCGATGCTGCATGCCGCGCTGTCCAGCCCGTGGCAGATCCTGCGCAGCAGGGCCAGACCGAAGCCGAGCGGCCGGCCGGTGTCCTCGCGTATGAGCCGGATCTTCATGGCCTTCTTGCCCGGCGAAGCGCCCTTGCCCTCCTTGACGAGGATGAAGATGTTGGCGGCGAAGCCCCACAGGACGGCGACCACCAACAGGCCGATGATGATGGGGACTCTTACCTTCTCCCGGGCCACATGGCACTCATGCTCCATGAGGCAGCCCGAATACAAGGTCTTCTCAAGGACGAGCGCGATGATGACCGCAATGACCGGCACCAGACCGGCGACCAGGAAGTCGATCAGGAAGGCACCGAAACGGCTGCCCCAACTCGCGTACGCCCCGGGCCCGACAGGCATTACGGGCTGCTGCGGGTAGCCGTGGCCCTGCGCGGCCTGCTGAGGAGAGGCGTACCGGGCGGGCTGCTGCGGAGCCCCGTACGCCTGCTGGGGCTGCGGCGGCTGCGGCGGCTGCGGGTAGCCGTACTGGGCCGGCTGCTGCGGAGCTCCGTACGGGGCCTGCGGCGGTGGCTGGCCGTAGGGATTGTTCGGGTCGCCGAAGCTCATCTGTGGTTTTTCTCCGATGTGTCAGTGGGGACGATGCAGCGTGACTCGGAGGAAAACAAGCTTGACTGGCCCACCCCCGGACGACACCTGCGCAACTTCGCGACGATCTTTCTAGTTGCGGCTCGGCTCTGTCCAGTCAAGACCCGGGAGGCATCGTCTCCGTCGGTCGCCCAGGTAATCGAGCCAGCTTCTGGCCGCGTACATCACGAGCCCGCACCCACTCCCCACCCACCACCAGGCGCAAGAGAGGGGTTGTCGGCAACGCGGGGGATGCGTACCACGGGGCCACACCTGCTTCCTGAGGCATCGTCACTCGACGGCAGTGCAACCCTCGTTGTATGCCTCCATGCACCCCCGGTTCAGGCTGGTCGGCTCTCTCCCGGACGGCTCGCTGATGCGGCACGGGTGACGGGCACCAGGCCCGGATCCTTCCTCGTGGCAGGTCAGGGCGTTGCGCGTCTGCATCCCACCTGGTCTTCAAGGTCGATTGTCAGTGGTGGGTGAGAAGGTGAGTGCATCGAGTCGGAAAAGGGGGAGCGAACATGTCCGGAACCCAGAACTACATCAATCACGTTGCTCTTGTGTTGGATGCCAGTTCGTCCATGTCACACCTGAGCGGCAAGGTCGTCGAAGTCGCCGACCAGCAGATTGCCTATCTGGCCCGCCGATCGAAGGAACTGGACCAGGAGACCCGCGTCACGGTGTACGTCTTCGCCAACAAGGTGGAGTGCGTCATCTACGACAAGGACGTGCTGCGAATGCCGTCCCTGAAACAGCTGTATCGGGTTGGTGGAATGACGGCTCTGCTGGCGGCCACGCTGCAGTCGCAGCGGGAGCTGGCGCAGACCGCTCAACTTTACGGCGACCACAGCTTCCTGACGTTCGTACTGACCGACGGACAGGAGAACGCAAGTCATCGCTGCCCGGACGCCCCTGCCAAGGATCCGCGGAAACTGGTGCAGGCCGTGGCCAAGATGACCGAGACACAGGAGGACAACTGGACGCTGGCCGTCCTTGTGCCGGACCAGATGGGCAAGCGCGAGGCCATGCAGTGCGGTTTCCCGAAGGACAACATCGCCATCTGGGACGCCACGAGCACACAGGGCCTGGAGGAGGCCGGGCAGGTCATCCAGCAGGCAACCGAGAACTTTATGGTGGGCCGCGCCCAGGGCATCCGGGGGTCACGGGCGGTGTTCTCTACGGGTGCCGAGACTGTCAACAAGGACACCATAGAGGCAGCCGGTCTCACCCCCGTGAATCCGTCCGAGTACCAGCTGATTCCGGTGGCTCGCGATGCGGTAATCCGGGACTGGGTCATCGAATGCGGGCACACTTTCCGTACCGGTTGTGCGTTCTATCAGCTGAGTAAGTCAGAGAAGATCCAGGCGCGGAAGCAGATTGCAGTGCTGGAGAAAAAGACGGACCGGGTGTACGCGGGGCCGGAGGCCCGAGCCCTGCTCGGCCTGCCGGACACGGAAGTTCGCGTCAAGCCGGACCACAACGACGAATTCACGATCTTCGTGCAGAGCACCAGCGTCAACCGAAAGCTGGTTCCGCACACACGGCTACTGCTGATGCTCTGACGCCTGAGCGGCCCCGCCAGTCCGACTGGCGGGGCTGCCTCCCTTCGAGTTCACCACGCTCCGAGCTCAGCTCGATAGCACTCCGTCACGTAGGGCATCTCCCTCGGCCGCTTTGCGTCCAGCAGCGCGCGGACCCGCCCCAGCAGTTCCTGCCGTGTTGCGGGCTCCAGAGTGATCACATAGCTGCGAGAGGCGACCATGTCCATGACCTCTCCAGCCGTCATCGGATGGCTCCAGCGGAAGTCCTGCCGCGCGAGCGAGGTCAGCCAGTTAGTCCTCGGCGTTGAAATCCGTGAGCTGTTCGATCACGGTCCGGGCAGAATATTTCGGTGACTCATGTTCTGTGCGGGCTCGCCGCCAATCCAGCCCTGCCATCGGAGTTGGTCGACCGGCTGATCGAGGTCGCAGACTCCGAACTCGCCGCCGTTGTCGCCAGTCGCGAGGACCTCAGTCATGCGCAGGCGGTTGCACTGGCTGCGCGCGTTGCGGAGGCAGCTGTGCAGTTGGCTTATGAGCGCAAGCTGACCGTTGCTGATATCGATCCGGTGACACAGCCTCGTGCCGCGCTCGCCTTGCTCGATGAGGGCGCCGGCCGCCCGGAGTGGGCACGTCTCCTCGCCACGGATCCGGTCGTGGAACACCGTGAGAGGCTGGCCGCCTGCCCCGGCCTACCGCCTGATGTGGTGGAGACTCTCGCCGCCGACCCGGACGTACGAGTCGTCGCCGAGCTTGCACTGTGGACAACGCCGGACATGGCGGCCAGGCTCGCGCGGCACCCGCATGCCGAAGTCCGTAGCGCGGTGGCGGCCAACGAGACGACACCACCGGTCGTGCTGGCGATGCTGATCACGGGTGAGGGGCTGCCACCGGCGCAGCGGTGCCTGGTCTGCGACCGAGAGGTGACGCCCTTCGTACACGATCCGCACTGCCCGCGGTCCAACTGCGATCTGCGGCCGGGTGCCGCGTGCGACGGCTGCCACCAGTCCACCCTTCACGAGCTGCATGTGAGGGCGCTGCGTAATCCGGCCACGCCGACCGAAGCCGTCGTCGGCTTCGCCGACCACTCTTCGATGCTCCTGCGGTGGCAGCTCGCTGCCCGCCCCGACCTGCCGCCTCAGATCTGCGACGGGCTCGCCGGTGATCCCTCTCCTGGCGTCCGGGCCGATCTCGCGGAGAATCCCGCGACCGGTGAGGCAGTGATGCGCGTGCTGGCCACGGATCGCGATCCTGAGGTGCGACGCAGTCTCGCGCTCAACCCTCGTGTACCGCTCGACGTACTCACCTATTTGGCGGGTGTCACCAAGATCGGCTCGACCCTTCTGCCCCGGATCGCCGCTGCTTCCCCTGCCGAGGTCAAGGAGCTGGCCACGTCGCCGGATCCGGTCGTGCGGATGCTCCTGGCCGAACGGCGCGATCTGCCGGACGAGATCCGCGACGCGTTGGCGGCCGACCCCGACGCGAAAGTGGTCAAGTCCATCGCGGGGCACGCCGGCCTCTCCGAGGCTCAGCTGCGCGCCATGGTCGACAGGCACGGCGTCCAGGTTGTCGCCAAGGTGGCGGCCAATCCGGACGCGTCGCCAGCACTGCTGGAGGACCTGGCACGGCACGAACCGCCGGTCCAAAGGGCGTTCCGAGAGGTGGCTGGGCATCGCGGGGCAACTCCCTCGTCGCTGCTCGCCTGCTTGGCCAACAAGCGGGCGAGGCGCATTGCGGCCGGACACCCGGCCCTGCCGCCACAGGTGGTGGTCGACCTGCTCGCTGACGACGACTGCCAAGTGGTGGAAGCGGCGGCATCCAACCCCTCACTACCGCTTGGCGTGATGTCGCAGCTCGTGCCCTGACCCGAGCACAGGGCATACCTCCGGAACAGCTTGCCGATCACTCATCCGGACCGTGCCCAGCGAACTCGACCACCACCGCGAACCCTGCTCGACAGGCAACGCGCCACCTTGCCGAACTCGGCATGCAGGGGCATGACGGTCGCGGCCATGCCCGTACGGGTGGGGTGAGTCGACGTCCTTGCAGGGTTCTTCCGCATTGCTTGCACCAGCGGGGAGACGACGTCTGCGCTGTGTGGGTTCTCATCAGCGAGCCCCTGCGTCACGGTCGGGGTGGAGGCATGGGCCTTGGAACGAGCTCGGCCCGCAACCGCTGGGAGGGTGGGGCAGCGCCCGTGTTGCTCCGGGGGGACGGATAGCCTGGGCCCGTCAACGAAGATCGTAGAAGGGCGGAGCACATGGCAGACATCATGGAGACGGCGGCGCGGAAGGTCTTCGAGCGCTACGACGTCGACGGGGACGGCCTGGTCACCGCGGCCGAATACCGGAAGGTCGTGGCGGAGTTGGAGGGCTCGGAGATCACCGAGTCGGAGGCCCAGGAGCTGATCGACTCGCTCGACACCAACGGCGATCGCCAGATGTCCTTCGAGGAGTTCTGGGCGGCCATGAAGGGCTGACACTGCCGGGTCCGGCACGTGAACGTGCCGCAGGCGGTCTGGACCCTTCCCGTCATCGCGTGGGTCGTGGACGGCTCAAAGCGCGACCATGCCTGTATTCCCGCAAGACCTGTGGCCTGAGATGGACTGCAAGGGCCAGGAGAACGACTGGGATGTGCACGGGATGAGCACGGGATGAGCGGCGTACGGACCGTCCTGATGCCCGCCGTGCCGAATGTGGGCCGGCGGCGCTACAACGGTTTCGATGTCGCATCGGAGCGCTGGGCTGCCCAGTAGCCGCGGATGGCGGTCGAGCCGGCCGAACACACCCGTACACGCAGACCCCGGGTCGTCATGAACCCGGGGTCGCGTGCTCGCGGCTTTCGGCGCCCCGGCCGCAGGCCGGAGGCCGGTTGCGCTCTGGCGGCGCTCCTCGGCGTGGCACCCGAGCAGTATCCGGACGCCGGCCACAGCCGGGTTACAGTCGAACGGAACTCTCCGGGAGCGGTCCGCCAGGAGCAGGCGGACCTCTTCGAGACGGTGCAGCAGCGCGGCGGCGCGACCGGCGCGGCGTTCGTCCATCCGGGACACCTTGGTCCGCCCGGTGGGCATGGTCACCACGCTGAAGCAGCCCACGGGAACGAAGGCGGCGCTGACCGAGGCGGCGCAACGGAGGGGAAGGAGTGCCATGTCTCGCGTGTACAAGATCGACAACAGTGTGCTCGGCATCCACACGGTGCGCCTCCCCTCCGTCGCCGGCCTCCCGGTCCGCATCCACGCGGTGCGCCTCTCCTCCTTCGCCAACCTCCCGGTCCGCTTCCCGGAACGTCCCTGCGCCAGGAAGCCGGACGTGATCACCCGGTGCGCCGACGCCGGTGGGTTCGTGCCCGGAGTCGTCCCGATCACGCGGCGTGTGCCGGAGAGGCCCTCCGCGCTCCGGCGGTGCATACCGGTCGCGTTCCTGGTCAGCGTCGCTCGCTCGTGGCGGGACCATCGACGGGGCCACACTTGTGAGCAGGGAGAAGCCGCTACGGGCCTGCTCTGCTCGTCAACGCGGAGGCCCACCGCAAAGCCTCGGTCGGAGCCTGCGCACTGAGCGCTGCGGCACTGCGCACCAATCACTGAGCACTGAGCACTGAGCACTGAGCACTGAGCACTGAGCACCGACTGTCGTCGAGTCGCATCCCTTTGCAGGAGATCTCATGGACTACTTCGACCTGGGGACCCTCACCCGGCCCGTATCGACTCGTTCGCCGGAAGCACAGCGCTGGTTTGACCGTGGCCTCGTCTGGAGCTACGCCTTCCACCACGAAGAGGCGGTCACCTGCTTCGAATCGGCGGCGGCAGCGGACCCCGGCTGCGCCATGGCGTACTGGGGCATCGCGTACGCCCTGGGCCCCAACTACAACAAGCCCTGGGACTTCTTCGACGACGCCGATCTGCAGCGCACGGTGGAACGCGCGCACGCCGCCGTCGAACGGGCACACGCACTGTGCGAGGGGGCCACGCCGACCGAGCGTGCGCTCATCGAGGCGCTGCGCGAGCGGTACCCCGCCTCGCACGCCGCGGAGGACTGTTCCATCTGGAACGAGCCCTATGCCGAGGCCATGCGCGCCGCATACGAACGCGCACCCGCCGACCTGGACGTCGCCACCCTCTACGCGGACGCGTTGATGAACCTCACCCCGTGGCAGCTGTGGGACCTGGGCACGGGCGAGCCCGCCGTCGGCGCGCGCACGCTGGAGGCGAAGGCCGTCCTCGACCGCGCGTTGCTGACCGCGACCGGCACCGTTCACCCGGGCACCCTGCACATGTACATCCACCTGATGGAGATGTCGCCGACGCCGGAGAAGGCTCTTTCACTCGCCGACCGGCTTCGAGGACTGGTCCCGGACGCGGGCCACCTGCACCACATGCCCTCGCATCTCGACGTGCTGTGCGGGGACTACCGACGGGTCGTGTCGGGCAACAGCGACGCGATCAGGGCCGACGAGAAGTACCTGCGGCGAGCCGGCGCGATGAACTTCTACACGCTGTACCGCTCGCACAACTACCACTTCAAGATCTACGGCGCGATGTTCCTCGGCCAGTCCGGGACGGCACTGGAGACGGCCGCGCAACTTGAGGCGTCCATCCCCGAGGAGCTGCTGCGCGTGCAGAGCCCGCCCATGGCCGACTGGCTGGAGGGCTTCCTCGCCATGCGGGTGCATGTACTGATCCGCTTCGGCCGGTGGACGGACATCCTCGCGCTGCCGATGCCCGCCGACCCGGAGCTGTACTGCGTCACCACGGCGATGCTGCACTACGCGCGCGGAGTGGCGTACTCCGCGCGCGGGGCGACCGCCGAGGCCGAGGCCGAACGAGAACTGTTCCGCCACACGGCCGAAAAGGTGCCCGAGACGCGGATGCTGTTCAACAACACGTGCCGGGACATCCTGGCGATCGCCTCCGCCATGCTCGACGGCGAGCTCGCATACCGCAAGGGCGAGTACGACGTGGCGTTTGCCTCCCTGGAGCGCTCCATCGAGCTCGACGACAACCTGCCCTACGACGAACCGTGGGGCTGGATGCAGCCGACCCGCCACGCCTACGGGGCGCTCCTGCTGGAGCAGGGCCGCATCGAAGAGGCCGAGGCCGTCTACCGGGCCGACCTCGGACTCGACGACACCCTGCCCAGGTCCTCGCAGCATCCAGGAAACGTCTGGGCCCTCCACGGCTTCCACGAATGCCTCCTGCAGCTCGGCAGGACGGGAGAAGCCCGCATCGTCGCCCAGCAACTCACCGTGGCCACGGCACTCGCCGACGTCCCCGTCGAGGCGTCATGCTTCTGCCGCCTCGACACCGCGGGCGCGAAGGGCAACTGCCGCTCCGACTAAATCCGTGACACAGCGGACTGACGCTGTGTCACGGCTCCCTCCGGCTCCCTTCGACTCCCTTACTCCCCGCGCGCTGCACTTCTCTCTCCCCCGACACTTCTCCTCCCCTGCCCCTTCTCCTCCCCCGCTCCTTCTCCTCCCCTCGGCACCGCGGCCATCGCGGCGTTCCCGTGCAAGAGCAGCCCCCGGCCGTGACGTGCTCGGGTCGTGGCTGCGGAAGGTGCGGGCCGGCCCGCCGAAAGTATGAGACGGCTGCCGTCTCCCGGGGCGGGTGGACCCGCAGCCGCGGTGCGCTGATGCTGCCCAATGTGGACGACGACCAGAAGCGCTGCCCCACTACGGGTCCCGCCGGTGCGCGGCTGCCCGACGACCGCATCGCGGCGGGCTTCGGCGCGCGGGTGCCGGTGGTGGAACCAGCCGCCGCCGTTCATCAACCCGGGGACATCCGCCCCAGCGGCGAACAGAATCACCGCATTGGCGGGGCACCGCACCCGGTCCCAGAAGTCGGCGACGGCGAGCCTGAACAGCATCGGCAAGCACCTCGCGCCCGCTGTCGTCCTCGGCCTGGGCTACGACGCGGTGTGCCGCGGCGGATCCTCGGCGCACCGTGGATCCTGCCCGCCAACATGGGCCTGCCCCTCTTCGAACGAGACCCGTGAGGAGCGTGTGGGCACGGTGCGCACACGTACATCGCGCCTCTCCTACTTGCTCACCCCGGCCTACCCTGAGGGCATGGGCAGCGAAGAGCACGTCTCTCTTGTCTGCGGACAGCCCGCCGAAACGGTCCGTCCGGCGGTGCAGGACGCTGGGCGCGTGAAGGCCGAAGTAGGTGGCCGTCCCCAGGGCGGCCCCCCGAGGCGTACGTCAAGGGGGGCGCCGACGCGAGGAGCAGCGCGGCACATCCGCCACGGAAGAATCTCGGCCCCGCCCCGAAGCCATGTCGAGAATCCCTGCCCGGCTCCGACGTCCCCTGTGAGAGTCGCCCACCGCGGGGCGGCCGAGCCGACACACACCGAAGGAGCGGACTGATGAAATACCTGGTCATGGTGCAGGGCACGCAGGCGGACTACGACGCCATGCGAGGCAAGGCGTCCGAGCACTCCCCCGCCTGGGGCGAGCAGGAGCTGCAGGCCATGTACGCCTACATGGCCGCGATCAACGACGACCTCTCCGAGAGCGGCGAGCTCGTCGACGGCCAGGGACTGGCCGATCCGGACCGGACCCGGCATGTCTCCCTGAGTGCGGACGGCAAGCCCGTCATCACCGACGGTCCGTACGGCGAGACCAAGGAGCTGCTGGCCGGCTACTGGGTGCTGGACTGCGCGAGCCTGGAGCGGGTCACGGCGATCGCCGAGCGGGTCGCCCGGTGTCCCCAGCCCGCCGGGGCACCCGAGTACCCGGTGGTGATCCGGCCCATCATGGACGGCGCCGGGGACACCTGCTGAGGGTCCATGGGAGCGAGCACCGGAATCGAGGACCTGCTGCGCCGGCACGCGCCGCAGGTTCTCGGCGCGCTGGTCAGGCGCTACGGGCACTTCGACGCCGCCGAGGACGCCGTACAGGAGGCGCTGCTCGCGGCGGCCGGGCAGTGGCCGCGAACCGGTGTCCCGGACAACCCGCGCGGCTGGCTGATCAAGGTCGCCGCACGGCGGCTGACGGATGCCCTGCGCAGTGAGGAGGCGCGCCGTCAGCGCGAGGAAAGGGCGGCGGCGCTCACTCCGCGGGACGCCTTCACGGCCCCGCCGCCGGGTGCTGACCGGGCGCCGCGCGAGGACGACACCCTCCTGCTGCTGTTCCTCTGCTGCCATCCCGGCCTGACGCCGGCCGCTCAGATCGCGCTCACCCTGCGTGCGGTCGGCGGTCTGACGACGGCGGAGATCGCCCGCGCGTACCTGGTTCCGGAGGCGACCATGGCGCAGCGCATCAGCCGGACCAAGCAGAAGGTACGGGGCGTGCGGTTCAGGCGTCCGGAGAACTGGGAGGAGCGCCTCCCGGCCGTGCTGCACACCCTGTACCTGATCTTCAACGAGGGCTACACGGCCACCTCCGGCACTGCCGTCCAACGGCGTGACCTGGCGGGCGAGGCCATTCGGCTGACCCGCCGGGTCCACCGGCTGCTGCCCGACGACTGCGAGGTGACCGGTCTGCTCGCCCTGATGCTGCTCACCGACGCGCGCCGCGACGCGCGCACCGGCCCTCATGGCGACCTCGTCCCGCTCGACGAACAAGACCGCGGCCGCTGGGACAAGGCCGCAATCGAGGAGGGCGTCGCTCTGGTCACCAGCGCCCTGTCCCGGGGCCGCCCCGGCCCCTACCAGCTACGCGCCGCGATCGCCGCCGTGCACGACGAGGCGCCGTCAGCCGAGGCCACGGACTGGCGGGAGATCCTGGGGCTGTACGACCTCCTCGTACGTCTGGTCCCCGGCCCCGTCGAACGCCTCAACCGGGCCGTCGCCGTCGCCATGGTCCACGGCCCGCGCGCCGGACTGGCCGAACTGGGCTTGCTGGAGGGCGAGTTGAAGGGACATCGGCTGGACGCGGTCCGCGGCCACCTCCTGGAACGCACCGGCGAGACCGAGGCGGCCCGAGCCGCGTACGAATCGGCGGCCGCCCAGACCCTGAGCCTGCCGGAACGGCGCTACCTCCAGGCACGCGCGGCCCGCCTGAGGCGCTGAGGCCGGTCCGACAGGCCGGGTGACGGGCTCGTCGGGTGCGCACGGGCGAGACCTGAACTGACACGCGTCGGCGGCCCCATTGGGTCGCCGACGCGTCGACGCCGGATCAGGTCTGCTGTTCGCTGACGTTGACCATCCACGTGACACCGAATGTGTCCGTGCACATGCCGAACACGTCGCCCCACATTTGTTTCTCCAGAGGGACGGACACTGTGGCGCCGTCGGACAGCTTGTCCCAGTAGCCGCGCAGTTCGTCCGCGTCGTCGCCGCTCAGACTCACCGCGATGTTGTTCCCGGGGTTGTGCGGCATCCCAGGCGGATTGTCGGAGCCCATCAGCGTGAATCCACTGGCGGTCTCGAGCATGCTGTGCATGATCTTCTCGGCGTACCCGGGGGGCGCCTCGGAGCCGAAGCCACCATACGTGTGGACCACCAGGTTGCCGCCGAACACCTCCTTGTAGAACTCCATGGCTTGTTTCGCTTCACCGGAGAAGCTGATGTACGGATTGAGACGAGAGGTCACCTTCAGCCCTTTCATGACGAATGGTCAGTGCGGGCACCCTACGTGCGTCAGCGGCGAAGTCGGCTGACCCGAAGGTCGTGGCCACTCCCCGCATGGCCGGCAGAATCCGGCATTCGCTTCCTCCGGACACCAGCCGGCGGACCAAACACTGCCGCACAGCCAGCCATCACCTCGGCAGCGAGCAGCATCAACTGACGACAGGCGACTTAAAGCCACTACTTTGCTGATTTTTGACTTTTTCTTGACCGTAAATTGCCGGTAGCGTCCAGTCCTGGTCGGTCCTCCCGAACAGGGCCGACCAACGTCCGAGGCGTCCCGCGCCACAGACGCACCCGTGCCCGGGCCACGCAGGCGGCCGGGGTTCGGCTCAGCACGTCATCTACTCACCGGCTCCCGTGAGCCGTTGGATATCACCGGAGGATGCATGCCATCTCGTATCGCTGCCGCCATCGCCACATGCGCGCTGAGCCTCGGGGCCCTCGCCTCGGGCACAGCCGTCGCCACAGCGGCCCCGTCGGCCCCCACCACCGGAGCTGCCGGCGACTCACCGTCGCTCCGGACGGCGATCGACGCGCGCGCCGCGGCCGTGGACCGGTGCAGCTACCAGGTGGTCCGCTCCCACGACTCCCGCTACGTCTACTCCGTGAGCGGGGTCTTTGGCGGTGGTGCCCGCGAGCTGACGGTCCAGAAGGAGGACTATGTGAGGCTCTCCGACGACTGGAGCAAGGTCGTCCAGGTCGACACGTGCGCGGGCGGGCAGGGCCAGGCGCCCACCGCGCTCCGCGTCACCGGGAAGCTGGACCACCCGGAGCACTACGATCCGTCCGTCCCGCGGACGATCCACAGCAACGACCTCAAGCCCGCCGCCTCCTCGGTGATACCGAAGGCACCGGCCCTGACGTCCATCGACCGCCTCGACGCGGCCACCGTCCGCGTGACCTGGAAGCCTGCGCAGGGCAACCCGAACCAGGTCATCCTGATGGAGCGCAAGCCCTTCTACTCCAGCGAGCTCGGCCTGTGGCATCCCTACACGTTCCAACGGAACGTCCAGAGCGGCGCCACCTCGATGGACCGCAAACTGGAGCGTAGCCCCGGCGTTCCCCCCACTGACCGCACGCACGCCTACTGGATGCGCGTGGTCAACGGCGGCTTCGTCAGCGACCTTCGCGCCGAGAAGCCGGTCACGGTCGAGCCCTGACCGCCTGCCGCTGCGTGCCGCGTTCTGCGGCACGCAGCGCCGCGCGGCCTTCGTCCTCTGCCGAGAGATCTTCCTGCCCACAGAACTCCGCCAGGGCGCGGCCAGCCGTGAGTGGATTCTTGGGCGAACCGCTGGACCACGTCACGCAGGCGGCGGCCTCGGTATCACAGGGGTCGCCGGAGCGGGAGCAGGCCACCAGCCCTCCTCGTCAGCCCCGTAGGAGGCAGACGGGATGGGCCCGCCGGATCTGCGAGATCCTCCAACCTCGGGGTGTCGACGTGGAGACGCCCCGGCAGGGTGTGGTCGAGAATCAGAGGCATGGGAAAAACGTACGAGCGAATAGACGGCAGGCTGCGCGCCTTCATCGAGTCACAGCCCATCTTCTTCACCGCGACGGCGCCGTTGTCCGGCGATGGCACGGTAAACCTCTCCCCTAAGGGCCTCACCGGCTCGTTCGCGGTACTCGATGAACAGACGGTGGCTTACCTCGACTTCGCCGGCAGCAACGCCGAGACCGTCGCGCATCTACGCGAGAACGGCCGTATCACCCTGATGTGGTGCGCGTTCCAGGGCCCGCCGAACATCGTCCGCGTGCACGGTCGTGGTGAGGCGGTCTTCCGGAACGACCCGCGCTTCGGTCAACTGCTCACGCACTTCCCGGACATCGACCCGACCCCACACGGACTGCGCGCCGTCATTGTGGTGACGGCCGAACTCATCCGTGACACCTGCGGTTACGCCGTACCGTTCATGGCCTATGAAGCAGACCGCGATCTGCATCGCAAGCGCTTCGCGCGCGAGGACGACGAATCACTGGCCCGCTACTTCGAGAAAAAGGAGCACATCGCCGCGAGCATCGACGGCCTGCCCGGACTGCCGCTTCCGCTGCCGCCCCGCAGTCTCTGAGCCACTTCTCTTCGGCTCTTCTTCGGCCAGGCAGCTCGTTGTCCGGTGACGTGATCAGCAGAGGAGGTCTGAGAGGAGGTCTGAGAGGCGGTCTGAGAGGCGGTCAGACGGACGCAGAGTGGGCCATGCTGGAGCCGCTGCGGCCAGTGTGCAAACGGGTGCGGCCAGGGGGCAAACGGGTCCGGCCGGTGGCCAACCGGGTCCGACCGTGGCACGACCACACCGCCAGGTGATCAACGTTGAGCCGCCTTGTTTCCCCGTCGGTGGATGGCGTTGGGTACTTTTCCCCAGAGGAATGAGTACAAGACCTGATGCGTTCCCCCTTCCGCTACTGCTGGAGTGGGCAGATGGTCATTGATGACGTCCAGCCCCAAATCCACGCCACCTGGTGGAAGGCGCCTTTGATCGCGTCTCTTCCTGGTCTGCCCACGCTTGTGTGGGAGTACATGACGTTCGGGGCCGACGGCTATACCAGCGGGATCGAGATGGCGATCGTGATCGCCCTGGTGCTGCTTGCCGGTTCCTGGCTCCTCCCCCACCGCCGTTCCGTGCGCGGTCTGCGCATGGCTGCCGCGGGCACCGCGCTCGGCCTGGCCATGTTCCCCCTGCTCTACGCCATCCTGCTCGGGGCGGCCATGGCCTCGGGATGAGCCTCCTGAACGGCTGCTACCGCTGCGACCACACTCGCCCGTCAAGGACGAAACAGCCCAGGTCACTTAGGACGGGGCGAGATCGACGCAGACAAGGCACGGATGAAGCTCTCGCGCCGGGCGCCCTCCCGCTGTCCCGTGCCGGCGAAAGTGAAGCGAGTGCAACCCAAGTTTGAGCGGCCTGAGTTGCTTGCTCCTGGGATGCCCTGCGTCGGAGGCGCCGGCGGGTCGCCCCCCCCCCGGACGGCGGGGGGCGGGTTCACGGGCGCTGCAGCCACTCGGTGTACCAGGTGCGAAAGCCCGGGCTCGCCGGGACGAAACCGCCCCAGTCCGGGTCGATCCGCCAGACCTCGCCCGCGCGCGGGCCGGTCAGGATCAGCCGGAGGAAGATGCCGCAGCCCTCTTCGGCCAACACGAGCGTGCCCTGGGTCAGTTCACCGGTCGTCCGCACGTCGATCCGGCCGGGCAGGGGTCCGGTGAGGGGAAACGGCGCGGCGAGCCGGCCCGGCAGCCGGTCCTCTTCCCACTCGTCGTCCACGGCCCATTCCTCACCGGCCTCCGGTCGGGGGACGGTCAACGGCATCAACCCGTGGCCGGGACCGGCGGGGCCGTTGCCCACCGTTGCGACGAAGGACCGGTACTGCGCCGGAAGACCGACACCGTGGACTTCCTCGAACGCCCTGATCTCCGCCTCCGGTAGCGCGGGCGCCAGCTCGTACCGGTGCGTATCCGCTCCGAAGCGTTCCCGCTTTGGGTCCCGTGCTGCCATCTCCCGTATCCCAGCGCGTACGGTGCCCTCGTCCCAGGTCTCCATCCAGCGACCGTAACAATGACGCCGGCGCCCCGGTCCGCCGCCCTTGGCACTACGCGGCTGCGGTGGCGGCCTTCGGCAAGATGCTGGTGCACCTGCGCACCCTTCCCTGGCTGCGGCAGCCGATAGCCGGTAGCTGATAGCCGGCAGGCATAACCCCGGGCGCTGATGGCATGTTCCCGGGCGTTTGACCACCGCTGTCCGTTCTCATCGAGGTTCGCCGGCTGGAGGTCTCCGAGCTGGGAGTTGTCATCTTGGCGTGACACGGCTCCGTTTGCTGGAGTGTCATGTGTCGTGCGGGGTGATCAGCTTGCGCTGGTGGGTCATCGAGCCTGGTGAGGGTCGGTTCGCTGAGCTGTGGTTTGTCAGTCGCGCTGAGACTGGTCTGGTGTCTTTCTCGCCGAACTCGGCAGTTTCTGGAACGCGAGCCCGGCTCATGGGCTGGCTGAGGCCGTGTGGGGAGGGGACGTTGCGGAGGAGCTGCGCAGGTCTGCCGTGGTGGCACCCACCACGGCGACGGCACCGAGGCAGAGCAGGCCACCGCTGACGAGGGCTGATGCTCCCGAGGTGGCGTCTGCGATGAGGCCACCGCGCATGTTGCCGATGTCGGGACCGGCTTGACCGACGATTTGTTCAGCAGCGCTGACGCGGCCGAGTAGTTCGTGGGGGGTGTGCATCTGGACGACGGTGCTCCGGGAGACGACGGAGACGGTGTCGGCGGCGCCGGCGATGACGAGGAAGGCCAAACCGACCCAGGGGCTGGGTGACATGCCGAACAGCGTCAACGCCACGCCCCAGGTGGCGGATCCGCCAAGCATGACCAGGCCGGGGCGGGGCAGCCGGATGAAGGTCCCGGAGAAAAGGGATGCTGCGACGCCGCCGACGGCTATGGCGGTGAGGAACAGTCCAAGTGTCCGCGGATTGCCGCCAAATCGTTCGGCGTTGACCAAGGGGAACAGGCTGATGGGCATCGACAACACGGTGGTGGCCAGGTCTGTGAGCAGGGCCCCGCGAATGACGGGAGTGCGGCCCACGAAGGCCAAACCGTCCAGCACTCCGCGCAGGCCAGGCCGTGCAGGCTCCTCTCCGGGGTTCATCCGCGGCAAGCCGAACGCACCGTAGAGCGCGGCGACGAATGTGAAGGCGTCGATCAGGTAACAGGCGCCGACTCCGAGTCCGCCCACGATCAGTCCGCCCAGCGCGGGACCGAGCAGCATGGCGCCCTGGAAGGCGATGCGTCTAAGCGCCAGTCCCGCTGCCAGTTGGTGCTTGGGCAGAAGGTGCGGAATGAAGGTGCGCGAGGCCGGGCCGCCGCCTGCGACGAAGCAGGACTGGAGTGCGACCAGCCCCAGAACACCGGCGGCAGGAAAGTGTCCGAGAAAGCCCTGGAGTGCGAGGAGGAGCGAACAGACGGCTTGTCCGCTGGTCGTGAGCAGGTAGAACTTCCGGCGGTCCAGTCGGTCGACGAGCGATCCGGCGAACAATCCGAGCGCGATGAGCGGAATCGCCTGCGCCAGCCCCACGGCTCCCGTCCACGTGGGACTCTTCGTCATCTGCCAGACCTGGAACATGACGGCGACGAGTGTCATCTGGCTGCCGAAACCGGACAGGGTCTGGCCGATCCATAACCGCCGGAACGGTGGTGACGACCGTAGCGGAGTCACGTCGATCAGCGTGTGTCTCATCCCCATGTGGGATCCTCAGCCAGCTTCTCGGCGATCCGGTCGTGGAAGCTCTTGCGCTCAAGAGCCTGCTCGATATCGGTGACGACCTGGGAGAGCGGGTAGGGAATCTCGGCTTCAAGGTCTGCGAGGGCGGCCTCGGTGGCCCGCCATTCCACCGCCAGACGACCGACGACGCGGCGGGCTTTGTCAGTGAGCGTCACCTTCCTGGTGCGCGCGTCCTCGCCCACGACGGTCTGCACCCAGCCAGCTGTGCGCATGGCGGCGACTTTCTGACTGAGTGCCGAATGCGTGCGGTGGACCGACTCGGCCAGTTCCGCGATGGTCATGGGTCCCCAGGCGTGGAGCTGGAGCAGCTCCATGACGAAGCTGGGCTTGAGCCCGTAGATCTGCTGCTCGGAGTAGATCCGGGCGATGTCGGCGTCCATCGACGCCTGGAGCAGGCGTAGGGGCCGCCAGAGGCTCTGCTGGGTCGGGTCGAGTGCATGGGAGTCAGCCATGAGCGCATCATATCAGTGCTTATATAAGTACTGTTGCTTTTGCGATGCCGGTGCCCGGCCGACTATTCGGTCGACATCACACGCCGTGAGGCGAGGCCGTGAGCTTGACGGTCTCGGGGTAGGTCGCAAATTCGATCCGGAACGGTGAGGGACGGAGGGGTCTCCGTATGCGCCGGGCAAGGAGTTCGCAGTTCTTGCCGAGTTGGGTGATCGCGGTGGTCTTCCCGGTGCCCGCGGCTCCGGTGCCATGCCCGGATCCCGCACCGACAGATCCACCAGCGGAAACCGCTCGGCGACGGCAGAGGCCGGCCAGAGCCCATTATTGAACTGCCGGGCGCGCCCTATCCGTTGGGAATACCAGATTGGGGGACACCAAATTGGGTGCCAGGCCGGTTGCGGCCGTGTTAGGTAGTCAGGATGGAACCTGATCTCGTGACGGACGAGCGACTGCGTAGTGTTCTCGACGAGCTTGTCCGCGTCAGCCCGTGATGGGGCGGCGCTTCCCGCTTGAGCAGGCATCGCAGGCTCTGCTCGAACTCGACGAGCGCCGCGCGCAAGGGAAGGCGCTGCTGGACGTCCAGTGAGAGACCGCCATCGTGGTCTTTGCTGGTCAGCGGGGCTGGTGTGATGTTCGGGTGGCGGTGCTCGTGCTGATCGGGAGCGTGATCGTGGACGCGTGATCGTCCGTCATCGCTGGACTTCGTTGGTCGCAAAGACGAGATCGCGGCACTCATCGACCACCTGTCCGGCCAGAACATCGAACCCCGCGGGCACGCTCGCAATGCTCCTCGATTCGATGCGGGCTGGTCGCGTGATGACGACGTCTTCACGCCGAGGTGAAGAGCTTGACCGGCGCAAGTGAGGATCAGCAGATTCGACTGGGGATCGGATCGGACAGGTTCTCGACTATGCCCATCAGCTCCAACTGGCAAGGACGTTCGGTCGAGTACGTCCTGTTCTGGTGCTGGAGAAGCAGCCAGCCGACCCCAGGTGGACCTCACTCGCTGAGGCCAGCGGGATCCTCCTCGCCTGGGCCCCCGCTTTCACAGGGTGCTGAAGCCTCGGAGCCATCCCGCTGGACGAGTGGCAGGCCCGACGCCAGCGGCTGGCCGATGACCGTCCGGAAGCGCACCGTATGAGTTCAGAGAAGCGGTGATCTTCCACAACGCCCTGGACCTCGCGGAGATCGTCCGCCAGCTCCTGGAGGAGGGCTGGGAGATCGACCCGGAGGACCTGGCGCACATCTCGCCGTACCTGACCGAGCACATCAAACGGTTCGGCGAGTACTCCACCCACGAACTCGGCATCCAGCCCGAAGCGTACGACCCCAAGGTCGACGTCGACTTCACCCAGCTCCGCGACCAGGACCTGACCGCCGCCGGCCTCGGCCAGGCAGCCTGAACCAGCAGGGTGCCCACCTGGTGGCGTGCCTTCAGCGGCGCAGGACGCTGACGACGCGTTCCCTGCCCAGGATCGGGGCGTCCTCGCATCCTTCGGGAGTGAGAAGCTGTGTCAGAACCGGTGGATGCTCGATCATCCCCAGCGCCGTGCCGTAGGCGGTCGGCAACGTCGCGAGCTGGTCGTCCGTGAGTGGGGATTTGGTCACGTCATGTACACGCTCCACCGGCGCCGTCACGTACTCGGCGTATCCCCCGTCGCGTTCACTCCCCATCAGGCCCACCGGGTGGGCGTCCGGCCCTTCGGTGTCGTAGATCGCGGGGTCGACAACCACTCGGCGTCCGACGAGGCTCCCCTCCCCTCCGGTACCGACGGCCACGACACGGCCAGCCACGTCGGCGCCCTGGATGCGCGGGAAGTCGATCGTGCCGCGCCGGCTCGACAGCGCCTTCGGGTCTCCCGGACGGCCGTAGGCGCCCTCCCGAGTCCACAGGTCGGTGTTGTTCAGGGCTAGCGCGCTGACCTGGACCAGTACCTCTCCCGCCCGCGGGGCAGGGACGGCGACCTCCGTCAGCTCAAGAACCTCCGGCCCTCCGTGCCCTGTGATTCGCTTACCTCGGCTCTACCCCAGGAGGCCGCCGATCGGGGGGAGGGTGTCAGTCTTGGCGGCTGGGGAGCATGGCCAGGGCCTGGGAGCGCTGTGCGACGAGGTCGTCGTAGGTGCCGTCGCGTTCGGCCCAGCGGTGCACGAGGACGCCCTTCACGAGGATCTCGTGGGGGGGGTGGGGTCCTGCGAGAGCAGGTGCATGACCTCGGTGGCGAAGTCGTCGAGCGGCAGCGCGTGCGGGTTCACCTTTTCCTGTCCTGCCGTGGCGACGGCCGGGGGGACGAGCTCGACGACACGGACACCGGTGCCGTCGAGCTGGGCGCGCAGTGCCTCGGAGTAGGCGTGCACCGCGGCCTTCGATGCGGCGTAGCTGGGCATGGGCGGGAACGGCAGGAAGGCGATGCCGGAGGTGACGGTGATAAAGGTGCCGGCACCCCGCCGGATCAGGTGCGGGGTGAAGGCGTCGATGACCCGGATGGTACCGAGCAGGTTGGTGTCGATCGTCGTTGCTGCCGCCTCGAAGTGCGCGGGGTCGCGCAGGTCCTCCAGGAGCATGACGCCCGACATCGTCACCACGGTGTCCAGCTCGGGGTACCGGGCGAGCACGGCGTCACGGGCAGATGCGACGGAGGCAACGTCGGTGACATCGATGTTGATTGTGCCGAAGCCCTCTCCGGCGAGTTCCACGAGTGCCTCCGGGCTGCGACCGCCAACGGCCACGGTGCTGCCCGCCGCGGCGAACCGCCGGGCCAGCTCTCGCCCGATACCTGAGGTCCCGCCGACGATGAGAACGGTGCGGTTGGAGAGATCCACGAGGTCTTCCCTTCAGCCCAGGGCGCCGCCGGCGTTCAGGCCCGCGGCGCAGACAGTGATGCTCTCTGTCTCATTCAAAACAGTGCTATCGCAGTCTTGACGGCATTCGCCGGGTGTGGCAGGGCCCCCGTCTTCCCTGGTCCTGCCAGGGCCCCCTCTGAGACACGCGCACCGCATCACGGTGTCGGTATGAAGGATGAGGAATCCGGCAACCGGCTCGGCAGCTACCTTCGCGCCCGGCGTGAGCTGGTCTCCCCGGCGCAGGCAGGGATCCCGCCTGGCGGTAACCGCCGCGTGCCCGGTCTGCGCCGTGAGGAAGTCGCCCTGCTCGCCGGAATCAGCCCCGACTACTACCTGCGACTGGAACGCGGCCGCGACAAGAATCCCTCACCGCAGGTCCTCGAATCACTCGCGCGCGTCCTGGGTCTCGACGACATCGAGCGGACGTATCTGCTCGGCCTCACGGCAGCACGCCCCAGGGCACCGCGCCGCAAGCGGCCCGAGCACGTACCGGCACGGGTGCACCAGCTCCTCGCCCACCTCCAGATCCCCGCGTTCGTCGAAGGGCGCGCTTTCGACGTCCTGGCCTCCAACCCCATGGCCGTCGCGCTCTCCCCGCGCCTGCGGCCTGGCCAGAACCGGCTTCGTTCCCGCTTTCTCGATCCCGAGGAACAAAGCCTTTCACCAGGACTGGGCCAAAGCCGCCGCCAGCTTCGTCGCCGCTCTTCGCACCACCATCGGGGACGACACCGACAACCCACGGTTCGTCGAACTCGTCGGGGAACTCGCACTGTCCAGTCAGCGGTTCCGCATCCTGTGGGCCCGACACGACGTCCGCAGTCTCGACGGAGGCACCACCACCGTCCACCACCCCGTCGTCGGTGAACTACGCCTCCACCGCGACAAACTCCCCATCGACGACGTCATCCTCGTCGTCTACTACCCCGACAAGGACAGCGACAGCGACGAGAAGCTGCAACTCCTCGCCGCACTCTCACAGACTGAACTCACCGGCACAGCACACAGCAGGGCAGCAGACGCCCCCCACCCGAAGACATCCTGACGAACACCGGCCGCCCGGCAGTACGTTCAGAACGGCCGCGCCACGATTTCCGCCATCCGCGGACCGCCTCGGCGCCCGGTCATCAGTCGTCGGTGGCGCCCAGGGCGCGCAGGGGCCGCAGGCCGCCTGGGGCCCGAAGTGGGAGCCGTTGCTGCTGTCTGATGACGAGCGGGCTGAGTGGGAGCGGTGGACGCGTCGGGTGACATCGGCCCAGGCCCTGGCTCTGCGGGCGCCGGATCGTGCTGGCGTGTGCGGGGCGGAAGTACCGCCGAGTGTCGCGGTTGCCCGGGATCTGCGGTTGACCGCGGACACCGTCCGCAAGTGGCGGTGACGCTTCCTTGCCGAGCGGCTGGACGGACTGGTCGACGAGCCCCGGCCGGGCCGGCCGCCCACCATCAGCGTTGATCAGGTGGAGGTGGTGGTGGTCACCACGCTGGAACAGCTGCCGAAAAACGCCACCTACTGGTCGCGAACGTCGATGGCGCTGCACAGTGGCCTGTCGAAGTCGACCGTGGGCCGGATCTGGCGGCAGTTCCAGCTCAAGCCGCATCTGGCGGACTCGGCGCTACCCCCCCTTACGGTCGGGTGAGAATTTCGGCTCCGCTGTCGGTGATGGCGATGGTGTGCTCGCTGTGCGCGGTCCGGCAGCCTGTCGCGCTGCGCAGCGTCCAACCGTCGGCGTCGGTGACGAGGGTGGCAGTGTCGGCCATGACCCAGGGCTCCAGGGCGAGCAGCAGTCCGGGGCGCAGCTTGTATCCGCGGCCGGGCCGTCCGGTGTTCGCGATGTGTGGGTCCTGGTGCATGGTCGAGCCGATGCCGTGGCCTCCGAACTCGGTGTTGATCGGGTAGCCCGCCTTGCTGAGGACCGTGCCGATGGCGTGGGAGAGGTCGCCGATGCGCGCTCCAGGCTTGGCGGCGGCGATGCCGGCGGCGAGTGCACGTTCGGTCGTCTCGATCATCGCGACGCTCTCCGCCGGCCTGGCCTTGCCCACCAGAAAGCTGATCGCGGCATCCGCGGCCACCCCGCCCCTGGCTACGGCGAGGTCGAGAGTCAGCAGATCCCCGTCTGCCAGCGTGTAGTTGTGAGGCCGCCCATGGAGCACTCCGTCGTTGACGGCCGTGCAGATGTAGTGCCCGAACGGGCCTCGCCCGAAGGAAGGCGCGTAGTCGACGTAGCAGGACTGCGCTCCCGCCTCGGTGATCATCTCCTTGGCCCACTGGTCGATGTCCAGCAGGTTCGTCCCGACAGTACTGCGCTGCTTCAGCGTGTGCAGGATGTTTCCGACCAGGGCGCCGGTGTCCCTCGCCCGCTCAAGCCGCGCGGAGTTCAGGATCTCAATCATGGGGGACCTCTCATGTATGTCCAATAACTATCCCGGTCTAACTATACCGGTATTAGAATGGGGTCATGGTCAGGTTGCCGCTCACCCCCGCCGAGGTAGAACGCGGACAGCGCCTTGGCGCCCTGCTCCGCCGAGCCCGGGGCTGCCGCTCGATGCTGGACGTGGCGCTCGCTTCGCACATCTCCCCGGAAACTCTTCGGAAGATCGAATCCGGCCGTGTGGCCACCCCCGCCTTCCCGACCATCGCAGCGATCGCCGACACCCTCGGCTTGTCTCTCGACGCCGTCTGGGCCGAGATCAGCCAGGCGGAGCGAACCGTCGAGGATCAGTCGGGCCTGCCTGTCACACGGCATCCATCGCTGGTTTCGTAACGCCGCACTCAGAGAGTCAGCGGTTCACTGACCGCGCTGTGCCGGTACGCCTGCGCGCACGCTGATCACCTCGTCGACCAGCCCGAGCACCGCCTAGCGGACCTCGGCGGCTACACCGACCGGTCGCCTGTCGGCTCCGTCGCTCCTGCCCGAAGGGCGCGAGCGCCGCACCCTCACGGTGTGCCCGCACACGGGGAAGGTGCGGGAGACCCGGTAGCCGACGCACTCGCGGCAGGCGGTGGGACATCGCCGTTCTTCCACTTCGGCATCGCGGTGCGGAGATCCGCTCCTCCCACTCGTGCCCGGCCGCACACCGCCACCACACCGCGACCTGCATCCTCGGCGTCGCCTTCTGCGGCGTCAGCCCGCCGTCGCTCCGGCGCCGACTGGCTGGACATGGCCGGCTTCACCAAGCACGTGAGCACCTACGGATTTCGGCTGACCTTCGCGGAATCGCACTGGACGGACCACGACACGCTCATCGAGCATCTCACTCACCCCGTGTGCGGGCTCGTCCCCAAGGAGGACATGCGCCCTTGCACCTGCGCGTTCGGGGAGCGGAGCTGCAGGATCTGGTTCAACGGCCCCGAATAGGCCGCCGTGACGATCGTCGTTTCCCCCAACGAGCCGTCCGTGCTCCGACCGAGCAGCGCTTGCGCACCAGGGTCTCCCGGTCCAGATGCACACCGAGGGACCGCTCGACGCGATCGAGGACTTCCTCGACAGGCTCTCTCCTCAGATCGACGGAAGCGGAGGGTGGAGAGGAAGTCATGGACACAATGTGCCACGCCGAATCAGCCACCGGGCGTCTCTCAGAAGCCTCACAGCTTGGGGAAACAAAATCGTCCAACCTCGGCCACGACGACGCTCAGCTTTCGCGTGGCCGGGCAGATTGTCGCGGCCACCGGTCGCCGAGTCGATTTCCCCGTCCCTCAGGTTCAGCGTGCTGCCGCAGTCGCAGCGGGTGCAGGCGGTCATCGGTGCCCACCCCCGGCGATACAGACGGCCGGTGTGAACCCGAGCCAGTCGGCCCACGCGCCACACCCGCGGTCATCGCTGATCAGCGTCTCGCCGACATCGAACGCCACTGCACGGATCATGCGAGCAGCCCACGGCGCCTTCGCCCCGGCCTGATCCGGCCAGAGCCGACCGAAGATGTAGCGGTTGAAGGGTCCGTTTCCGGACTCCGTCCAGATCTCACTGGCTGCCTGCTGAAGGAGCTGTCGCCCGGCTCTCCCCGCTCCAGTACGGCCACATCAACTTCCGCGGCCGCTACGCCTTCACCCGGCCGACCGCGCCGGGCCTGCGGCAGCTGCGTGACCCGCACACGGGCACATCTCCGAGATGTTCCGCCTCGTGCGCGGCACCCAGCACATCCTGGATGTGCTCGACGTCCTCCACTGCGATCATCTCGCCCGTCCGTGGCCCGGCCGCTGATCGCTCAGGTGCGCCGCAGCGTCGCGGTGGCGATCTCCTGGAAGTCGCGCAGCAGCTTCTCGCGCCGGTCCGCGAGGACGGCCAGGCATGTCTCGATCCGGGGGGCGTCCGTGACGGGGAGGTGGGCGAGGTCGGGGCGGGAGTAGGAGCGCGCGACGCTCAGCGGGATGAGCGCGATGCCGTGCCCCGAGGCGATGAGCTCGACCTTCTCCTCAAGTGAAGACGTCCGCCGCGTCGGTGTGTCGAGCATCCGCTCGCCGTCGAGGTCGGCGGAGGTGAGGTCGGCACGGCGCGCCAGCGGGTGCGCCGCGGGCATGCAGGCGACCCTGGGCTCGTGGCCGATAGGGATGGTGTGCAGCCCCGAGTCGTCGAACGGCCGCCGCAGGTACCCCACTTGGGCCCGGCCGTCCCGGAGCGGCGCGTCCTGTTCCCACCAGCGGGCCGGGACGACGTCGGTCTCGACATGGGGGTGGCGCAGTGTGAAAGCCCGGATCGCGTCCGACACGTGTAGCCCGGGGGAGAAAGCGACAACGAGCCGTTGGACGCTGTGGTCGACGTCGTGCACGCGTCGCACCGCCGCCGCGACGGCCGCGAGGATGCCCTGTGCCTCCTCGTAGAGCTGCTTCCCGGCGGCGGTCAGCTCCACGCTGCGGGTGGTCCGCACCAGCAGAGTGCATGCCAACTCCTGCTCGAAGGCCCTGATCTGACGGCTGAGCACCGGCTGGGTGATGTAGAGCTGTTCCGCCGCCCGGCCGAAGTGCCGGTGCTCGGCCACCGCGACGAAGTACCGGAGCTTGCGCAGATCGAGATCCATGCCGTCAAGGTATCAATTGCCGGGAAGGGTATTGGACGCCACAGATGGCACGCGCCGAAACTCAAAACATGATCGTCATCACCGCTCCCACCGGCCAGATCGGCAGCCGGCTCCTGGACATCCTGCTCAACGAGGCCCCCACGCGCGATGAAGAACTGCGCGTCATCATGCGCGACCCCGGAAGACTCCACGCCGCGGCCCGCGCCCGCGTCGACGTCGTCACCGGCTCCCACGGCGACGCCGAGGTCGTCGACCGGGCCTTCGCCGGCGCGGACGCCGTCTTCTGGCTCGTCCCGCCAAACCTGCGGGCGCCGAGCCTGGACGCGGTGTACTCCAGGTTCACTCGCGCCGCCGCAGAGGCGTTCAAGACCCACGGCGTGGCACACGTCGTCGGCGTCTCGGCGCTCGGCCGCGGCACCCCTGTCGCCGGCCGCGCCGGGCTGGTGACAGCGTCGCTGGCCATGGACGACCTCATCGCGAGTACAGGCGTGGCCTATCGGGCGCTCGCGAACCCGACCTTCATGGACAACCTGCTGCGGCAGGTGGCGCCGATCCGCGACCACGGCGTGTTCACCGACACCGTCACCGCCGGCCGCAAAGCACCGACGGCCGCCACCCGGGACATCGCCGCAGCCGCCGCCGGCCTGCTGCTCGACCGCTCATGGACGGGGACGGGCGAGGTCCCGGTGCTGGGCCCCGAGGACCTTTCGGCGAACGACATGGCGCGCACCATTTCCGACGTGCTCGGCCGCCCGGTCCGCTACGAGCGGCAGTCGCTCGACGACTTCCGCGCCGCACTCACCGGACGCGGGGTCGGGAACGCGATCGCCGAAGGCTACGTGGACATGATGCGTGCCAAGGACGACGGCCTCGACGACGGAGTGCAGCGCACCCCTCAGACCGCGAGCCCGACAACCTTCCGCGAATGGTGTGAAGAGGTCCTGAAGCCGGCGGTCCTGGCATGAGCACCAAGACCGGGTACAGGTCTTCCCCCGTTCCTGCACAGCACCTCATCGGCCCGCGCGGCGGACTCGTATCGTTGGCTGATGCGCGCACACCGTATTGACCGCCCAGCCGATCTCGACGTGGTTCGTGAGTCCTAGGCAGTGTTTCTCGGATCTCCGGACGTGGGTGGGGTGTTGGGGTCAGGCTGGTTCCATGGGTCGTGGGGATTTAACGAATGCGGAGTGGCATCGACTGGAGTCGTTCTTGCCTCGTGGTGGTGCGCGTGGGGGTCGGTGGAGTGATCATCGGCGGGTGATTAACGGGGTGCTGTACCGGGTGCGGACGGGTGTGCAGTGGCGGGATCTTCCCGAGCGGTTCGGGCCGTGGGAGACGGTCTACAAACGTCATCGCCGCTGGTCAGCGGACGGCACGTGGGCGATGCTGCTGTCCCGTGTCCAGGCCGCCGAGGACGCTGAGAGCCGAATCGACTGGGACGTGTCAGTGGACTCCACCGCGGTGCGGGCTCACCAGCACGCCGCCGACGCGAGGAAGGTGCCCCCAGCCGCGGTTCCTCAAAAGGGGGACGGGCAGGGGACGAACCGGGTCGATCCGGTGCTGCGGAAACTGGTCGTCCGATTGGAGGAGGTGATCAGATCGGCGAATGCCTGGGACGCTCCCGCGGCGGCTTCACCACCAAAATCCACCTCGCCGCCGAGGGACAATGCCGACCCCTCGCGCTCGTTCTGACACCCGGGCACTACGGTGACGGACCCCAGCTCGACCGGGTGCTGGAGCAGGTTTCCGTGCCCCGCACCGGAGTCGGACGGCCACGCAGCCGACCCGACCACGTCCTGGCGGACAAGGCCTACACCTCCCGCAAGAACCGCCGTTACCTGCGACGACGCGGAATCCGGCACACCATCCCCGAACGCCTCGACCAGCAACGACACCGGCACAACCGCGGCTCCGACGGCGGCCGGCCCACCGGATTCGACACCGAACGCTACAAGAAACGCAACACCGTCGAGCGAGCCATCAACCGCCTCAAGGGCTTCCGGGCCGTCGCCACCCGCTACGAGAAACGCGCCTACGTCTACCTCGGAACCGTCACGGTCGCGACCCTCATGATCTGGCTCCGAACATGATCCGAGAAACAGTGCCTAAGAGCGCCATAAGGCTCCGCCGGCCGAGGAGTGGGAGACGTCCGACTTCCACTGTCAGGAACTGGCCGAGGCTGTCTATTTGCTGACGTACACCTTGGTCCTCAACGGACGGAGAACACGGCGGGCAACGGTCTGACACCAGGGCGCCGTCGGCTGGATGATTCTCTACCACCAAGGAACCGTGGTTCAAGATCCCTGAGTGCCGGGCACTCAGACCGGGCCTGACGGGCTCCTCAGCACGTGCCCGGGGCGGGCCAGGCGAGAGAAATCCGCTCCCGTCTCCAAGATGGTGCCGTTGACGGTGAGCCGGTGAGCCGGTGAGCCGGTGAGGAAGGCGTCGCATGTGGCTCAGTCGTCCTGCAGCGACCGCTGAAGTCGTGATCGTACGTCGGCCCTTCGGTCCTCTTCGGCTGTGCCGTCCGGTGCCGCGGTGGAGGGAGAATGCTCTTCGAGTGTTGTGTCGGCGTTGGCCAGCAGTGCCTCGTCGATCATCTTGCTGGAGCGGATGACGACGGACTCCGTCGGCTCCTGCGGCCAGACGGCAATGAGGTAGTCCTCGACCGGCTCGTCGCTGACCCCGTCGAGGTTGACCGAACGCCCCGAGGCGTGGACGCGCATGCGATACCAGCCTGGCCCTTGGGGGTTGAGCACGGGCAGGTCGTCGGGGGTGATGTCGTAACCGGAGTTGATGTACAGATCACCTGCGACCGATCGCACGCTGACCTCCACGATCTCTTCCCAGTCGGTCGCCTCGACGGGCGGTGCGGCATCGAGGCACTGGGCCCTTACGCTCACAACGCCGGTGTTGATGCCGGTGAGGATCCACGCTCCGTAGTCCATCGCAGCAGCGAGGCTGTTCGACCATCGCACCGTTTCCACGGGTACTTGGGCGTCGTCCGAGACACCGAAGATGCCTTCGCTGACGAACATGACAGACGATGTGGTCACGCGTACGAGGCTACCCGGGGAGCGGGAAGGGAGGAGGCCCTGAGGAGAATTCCCGCAGCGCCCCTCCGTGAGCGGCCGCCAGCCGCTGATCAGAATCTGGTAGGGATCTCGGTCCAGCATCCGCTCGGCTTTGCAGAAGCTGCTGTTCATGCCGCCCTGAAAGTCGGAGTGAAGGAGGCCGGCGGGGGCCACTGCTGCACTTTCACGACGCCATCACCGCATTCTGGCCGGACACACCAGAGCACAGACAGACCGGGCGTTACGTCCCTGGGTCTCGTGCTGTCAGCGCTCCAGCGCGGGAAGGCCGGCCAGGCCGGTGTCGAGCAGGATCTGGTCGACGGTCTCGGCCAGGGCGCTGTCGGCGCCGATGACGGTCTCGATGCTGCCGGGCAGCAGATCGAGGGCTCGGTACCAGTCGCGCATCTCCGCCTCTCCGTACTCGCCCACCTGGGGCTTCGTGGCGTTCCGGGCGAGGGTTTCGGCGAACGGCACATCCAGGTAGTAGCCGTGGGTGGGGCCACGGTGGTCGGCACGCAGCTGGGCAAGCATGTCGCCGTAGTGGTCGGCGTACAGGATGCCTTCGACAACCACGTGATATCCGGCGTCCAGGGCGTAGCGGGCGACGCTGTCGATCAGCCCGATGTTCGCGGCTCCCGGCCGGTCACGCTCGCGCAGCACGACGCGGCGGAGGTTGTCCTGACCGACCAGGGCGAGTCCGCGGCCGAACGCCTCGCGGAGGCCGGCCGCGACGGACGACTTGCCCGAGGCGCTGTTGCCGCGCAGCACGACCAGCCGGGTTTCTTCGGTACCCACCATCACGGCGGACACGATACCGGCGGCCAATGACACCGCGCCGGGCTCGGCTGTGGGCCTGCACGGGGCTCGGCTGTGGGCCTGTAATGACGTCCGGCACGGCTCGCCCGCTGCTCTCGTACGGCTGGGAGCCAGCCCGGACACTTGGCCTCGGGCCGCCTCTCCATATGGCCGCACGGCCATACAGCCGCGCGGCGGCGGCCAACGACGCGCGGACAGCACACTCCACCGCGTCGGCCGCTGTAGCAGTTCCGTCTGGGCGCCGGCGAGGGTCTCGAAGCGCTTGCGCAGGGCTTTTGGTGCGTCGGCGGCGCTCCGTCATGGCCTGCCGCTGTTTCGACCGTACGCCGCTAGATCACCAACGGATTGCCGCGATGCAGAACAGACAGCATCATGTGCGATGTGGACCCGTCTGCCGCCGTGACCGGAAATGACGTGCCGGTGCTTCGCCCTCTGCCGGCCCCCGAGGGGCGCACCCGGGCGGCGCTGCCGGTGCTCGCCTTCGCCATGGCGTCTGCCTTGTTGCTGCTGACCGGTTGCACCGGAGGCGGTGAGCCCAAGAGCGCCGGCCGCACGCCGGCCGCTTCGGCCCCCAGGCAGCTGTGGAAGCCCAGCACGCCCCCGCCACCACTGGCTGAGCCCAATGCGAAGATCTCGGACGGTGTGCCGTCACCAGTACGCGGGGTGCCACGCGTGCCGTCCGGCGACATCCACCAGGTCTCGGCGCTCACCATCGCCAAGGCCCGTTTGACCACGATGACCAGCCCCCTCGACGAAGAGGGCACGGAAAAGAAGATCAAGGACTGCAAGACCGCCGGGCAAAAACCGTGCCCCGTCCAGACGCCGCAGTACCGGGACATGAACGGCGACGGTAAGGACGAACTGCTGCTCGGCATCACATCGGGGCGTTATTTCCTGTTCCTGTGGGGCTTTACGGTCAAAAATGGCCAGGCCAACCTGATCCTGGATCAGGCTACGCGCCCCCTTTCGGTGGAACTGTCGGGCCGTGAGGTGATCGTGCGGGAGCCGGCCGACAAGGGTTATGACATCCGCCGGGTCTACTCGTGGGACGCACGGGAGCAGGCCATGGACGAGCGGTCCTTCGAATACCTCGAGTCAAACCCCAAGAAATGAGCCCACGAAATGAGCCCAGGACCGGGCCGGCCTGCGAGGGCTTCGGAACCCTCGGTGCAGCTGGCGGTCATTTTCCGGCGGAGCTGGACGGCAATGCGACCGGCCGACGGAAGAAGCGTTGACAGGACAACTCAGCCATCTGCGTGCACCCCTGACTGCTGTCTGCCAGCACCCCTGGACGACGCGGCCAGCCTGTTCAACACCGTTCAGATCAGGCGTACTCGTCGCGCCGGAATCGCCGGTCTGCGGCATCGGCAGATCAAGCACACCATTCCTGAGCGCAGCGACCGGCGGGCCAACCGCCGGCGCCGCGGTAGCGCGGGCGGTCGGCCCACCGGCTTTGACAAGGAAATCTGCAAGCCCCGCAATGAAGTCGAGCGAACGATCAACGCGCTTAAGGGCTTCCGTGCTGTAGCCACCCGCTTCGAGAAGAGGGCGTACGTCTTCAACGGCACCGTGACCGTTGCTGCCATTCGCCTCTGGCTTCGCTCATGACCCGCCGGACGGTCCTTAGGCGTATGCCTCCAAGGCGCTCCGTAGCCTTTCCTCCTCGCCCGGCCCGCGCAGGTACAGCCCATGCAGACTGCTCATTGGGTCGCAGATGTGGAGATGGTCGTCCTCATCCCCATCGGGCTCGTAGTCGTACTCGTCTTCGTCGTCGTCTTCGTCGTCGTCTTCGTCGTCGTCTTCGTCGTCGTCTTCGTCTGGTCCGGATCTAGGGCCCTGCACCATCGGAAAGTCGTGCCAGTGGTCGGGTTCCTCGGAGGGCTGCGGGTGCCACCTCCACACGGCGCCACACTGCCTGACCTGGACCTCCCCGAAGTACCAGGCCGCACCCACCAGGAACGGTTCGTCCTGCGCGGCCTTGACTTCCTCGTAGGTGCGGAACACCCCACGCAACAGGTCTTCGAGCCGGTCGAGGGACTCGGGGGAAAAGTCCCACTCGGCCCTTCCGCCGCCCGCTTCCTTGGCCCACAGGGGGAAGGCTTCCCGCCGTTCAGCAAGCCAGGTGTTCAGGCGATAGTTGTCCGTCCAGTCCGGCCCTCCCAGGTCGTCCGTCTCCTCCAGCTCCTTCAGCTCCGCCTCCGAGAGGGACGGCAGGACCGGCGTCTCCACATGTTCCGGGCGGGCCAATACCCACAGCACCTCTGGCCAAGCCGGCTCCCCCCACACGTAATCGCCCTCCGGCAAACGGTCCGGAAAGCGGTCCACCACCTCGCGCAGACTTTCACCGGCGACGACGTCACGCAGCATGGCCGGGAGAAGCTCGGCGTGCCCCTCATAGCGGAGCCGCTGGTTGACGAATACGGCGCCGGCCCAGTAACTGTCCTCCGCGTGCCACGTGCCGGGCGGTGCGGCGGGATTGACCCCGTGGTACTGCCACAGGGCGCCCTTGTTCTCGACGACGTACTTGCCCACGTACCAGGCGGCCATGCCCCAGAAGGGCTCGTCGGCGGCCCGGTAGTAGTCCTCGACCGTCGGGAAGTTCTTGCGCAGCAGCGCCTCCAAGGCGTCCAAGGACTTGGGGGTGAAGAGCCAATGCGTGCGGCCGCCGGCTTCCTCGGCCCACCAGTCGAGGTAGTCGATCATGCGCTCGTTCTGCCATCGGTAAGCCGTGTTGGCGGTCGTGATCACTTCCCCGTAGCGAACCCACGGCGTGGGCACCCTCTTCGGCCACCACTCCGGGTGCTCCCGCTGCCGGTCCCTGACCGCCTTGCGCAGCAGGCGCGCCGCCGTGGCGAAGGCCCTCCCCGTCCCCTCCTTGAGCGCCTGACCGACGACGAGCAGCGGAGCGACCGGCTCCAGGCCGAGGACAGGGTCCGGACACACCACGGGCAGCCCGTCGGTTCCCGCGCTCTCGTCCCAGTCCCAGCGACCGCCGGCTTCCTCGATCAGCGTCTCGCCCAGATAAGCCGCCACGGATTCGATGAACATCGCGATCGAGTCGTCGCTGCCGTCGTCACCTCTGCAGAAGTCGAGCAGATGCTCCTCCAGCCCCGTCAGTTCACGGGCGCTGTAGCCGTGCTCCCAATCTTCGTGCATGAACTGGTCGATGAACCGGCCCATGAGTTCATGCAGGGACTCGATCCAGAGGTACAGCCGGTGGGCGGGCGAGCCCTCCGGAGCGTGCCTGCCCTCCATGTAGACGTCGTCCACCAGGCAGCCATCCATGTGGTCATCCATGCGGTCATCCATGTGGGTTCCCCGTGTAGACATCCATGGAGCCCGACCCTAGACACGGGCACTGACAATGAAGCTCTGAACGGGCCCCCAACCACGCCCCGTTGAGCCCCACCCCCGTCTCTGCCCGCAGCGCCGCCGTCTCGCCCCCCATGGCGCTGACCAGCTATGCGGAATCGGCCGTAACCTCCACCTGTCCGGCTGGCGGCCGCTCCCACTCCGCGTCAGCCACATCACCCCGCCCCATGCCCGCATCAACGATCCGGCCACAGAACGCTCACATGATCTCCGCCCGGCCCTGACCCATCGGACAGGCCCGAGTACCACGGCGGCGAAAGCCGGTGGCGCGGCAACGCCGCCGCTCGTACGGTGCTCGTTATGGCTGCCACGCCGACCGCCGCACTCCCCCGCCCCGTACGGGGAGTGAAAGTGCACTCCCGACAGACGCTCGGCGCCTGCGTGCCGACGTACGGAAGGGTCGAGCTCGACTTCGAGCCATTGCCCGCAGGGGTCGCCTCGTCCATCGAGTTCGCTTGTACCGCCTCGCCCGAACCAGCACCCCCGGAGTTCGATGATTTCCTCGCCCGGGGTGTGATGCGGGAACTGTCCGCCACAGACACCGAAGACCCCGAAGCCCGCCGAGGGACCCCCGTGAACGCCCGGGTCGTCGTGCGCGCCATGGCATGGCACTATGTCGACACCTGCGAGCTGGTGTTCGTCCGTCTCGGCGCCCTCGCTGTGCGAGAAGCACTGAATTGTGTAGCAGAGGACCGTGAGCCGCAGCTGATCGAAACAAGGGGCAGGTTGTTCTTCTGATCACCCGGCCGTGGCCAGGGGCGAACATCAGGCGCCAGATGCAGAGGGAACGGGCACCAGTGCGTCACGGCCGCACAGGAAGCCGCCGGCGCCGGCGCCGGCGCCGGTGCAGGTTGCCGGTCCAGTCGCTTCGGCAGGGGCGGGACGCCCCCGCCGTCGCCGCGCAGCTGCCTCGGCGCGAAAGGCACGTGATCAGAGGCCGGAACGTTGCCGCATTTCCGCTGCGTCGGTGACGTACGTGCCGGGCGCGAACCGCTCGATGGCGGAGGCGATGATCTGGGAGCGCTCGGCGCGGCGGGCTCTGCCGAGCCACCGCATTTCGTAGTGGAGGTAGTGCAACGTCGCCTTGTCTTCCTCCGAGGAGCCGGATGTCTTCGGATGAAGCCACACTGCGAGCGCCGTGTCATGGAGAACAGTCGCGAAGCCGATGTCGCTCCAGGGAACCTTCCGGCTTCCGGCTGTGATCCCAAGCGCATCGATGCGCAGTGGTGCCAAGCGCACGACCGTCAGCATGGGCAGGAAACCGAACACCACGCCCGTCGACAAAGCGCACCATAGCAGGTTGCTGAGCGGGCGATCGCTCAGAAATGCCAGCCATATTGCCGCAAACGCCGCGGCCGGTATCGCCGTCCCGCCCAATAGCCATACGGCCTTCCGCTTCCGCTCGGCCGGCAGGTCTACTGAGTCTTCGCTCACGCGTCCCCCTCTGGTGATCACCTGAGGACCGTACCAGTGCCCTGCTGACCACCGGTGTTGGCCGAAGGTTCTCTGGCTCGCAGCAATCACCGCCCTTGCCAGCGTTCGCCGTTGTCGCCTCGGCTCCGTCCGGCGCCCGCACGTGGGAAGGCAGCCGTGCAGCGCCCGGGACTCAGTAGAGGGGGAACGCCCAGCCACCGGGGTAGAAGGGCTCCCGGTCGCCGCGGAAGGCGAGGCTGGCGGGGGCCAGCGCGCCCGGCCGCAATTCCTGGACCAGGCCCGCGGCCGCAAGGGATGCCAGCGTCGTCCCCCCGAGGAAGGCCGCACCCAGCTCAGTTGAACTCAGCCGCAGATCGGCGGGAGCCTTCGTACGCTCGCAGGTCACCGCACTCGCATCAGCCTGCAGGCGATAGCGGCCGGTATTCCACGGGCAGAATGCGTCCTCGACGTCCAGGACCAGGTCCAGTGAAGCTGAATACCGGCGTCCCGCCAGCGCCCGGTCGACGTCGACCAGCCGCACCCACAACCGGTCCACCACGGCCGAGCGCGCCGCGCGCGGATCCATCAGCAGATGTGGGAGCGGTTCATCCACCGCACCTTCGTATTCGATCCACGGCACCAGGTCGATCCCCACCAGGTAGCGCCACAGTGCGGCATACGCCTGCCGGGAAGCTGCGGTCAGTTCTACGACCTGCACCGCGCTGCTGTCGTTGCCCACAGCATCGCGTGCGCTCTTGTGCCGGTAGAGGGCGTATCCGGTGGCCTGGCCGTCTGGCTCCTGATGCACGGCAAAGCGCAGCGCCGTCGCGCCACCGCGCGAGTGCGGCTCGTCGAACAAGCGGACTTTCCAATGACTGGCACCCCGGTCGGGCCAGCCGACCGAGCTGCGCCGAACCTGGTCGTAGATCTTCTCCACAAGAGGGTGAGCCTGGGCGCGGTCCATGAGCCGAACCATCCCGTGACCGAATTCCGTCCGGGGTCGAAAGAGCATGCCTCGTTTGTCGCACCGCAGTTGGTTCCCCTGTGTGGCGGGCCCATAGCCGAAGCGGCCGTAGACCGCGGCCTCGGAGGGACGCAGCACTGCGATCGGCTCGGCGCCGTGCTCATGCAGATCGGTCAGCTGCCGACGCATCATGGAGGTGAGGATCCCGCGGCGCCGATGAGTGGGAGTCACACCGACCGAGGCGACCCCTGCCACCGGCATGACGGCCGCCCCAGGAACCGTCAACAACCGACTGTAGAGAGAGGCGCCACCTACCGGAGCGCCCCCGTCGAACGCGGCGATGGTGCGCTGCAATGCGGTTGCCGCACGCTGGTTGGCGATCTCCTCGTCGGTCCGATCGACGCCGTAAGTATCGGCGATCATCCTGGCCCAGTCGTAGAACTCGTCTTCGGCAACAGCACGGAGTGTGTAGGGATCGGTCACCGCGTCTGTCTAGCGGAGATCGAGCTGCTGCGCGATCGATTTTGGGACCTTCCCTGCCGACACCCGCTCTTGCAGCCAACCGGTGCCAAGCATGCTGTGTACCGGAAGTGCTCTTCGCGCCGGCGTAGGTGAGCCGAGAGCAGGCGCCGGAAACCACCTCGGGGGCTGCTCCCCGCTCGCGCGGGGGTCATCCGCGGCTGGGTGGTCTCCAGCTCGCCGCCACAAGCCCCTCCCGTACAACGCGCCGGGCCCGCGTCACCGTCGACCTCGGCATGCTCGACTCCCATGACGTCACGGCCGGTCGCGAACGGCGGCCGCATGGCGAAGTGGCGGAGTCGGCCCCGCCGATGGGACGGCGGAGGGCGCGGGAGAAGGGGGCTCCATACGGAGATGCACGAGGTGCGGCGGGCGGGCCCCTACTGGATGTTCAGCAAGTGGGGGTGGGTCGGGTCGAGGGGGCAGATGAAGATCCGTAGTGCGCCCCATCGGCCAGGAGACAATCCGGTTGGCCCGCAGGCGCCCACTTGGTTTGCCTCGGAATCCTCGAGGGGGCGCCAGCTCTTGGAACCACCGTCCCATTCGCTGCTGTCGAAGCTGAGCAGTAGGTCCATCGGCGCTCCGCACCGGCAGATGACGGGGGCCGGATCGGTCAGATGCCAGGTTGCCCAGCCACCGGCCTTGCAGCCGGGGGCGATGGACAGGTCGTGCTGGTAAGCGACATCAGTCTCTTCCAGCCACCGTTCCTCCTGCGCGTCGAGGCGCTCGCAGAGCGCGTCGGGCAGCAGACCCGCGTACTGATACTCGGTCACCTGCTCCGGGTGCAGCACGCACGGGGTGGGCAGGTAGGAGTTGTGTGTATCCCGGGGCTGCGGCGGCGCGCTGCCGGGAGCGGAGGAGACGGACGCGCGCCGCCAGACGAGGTGTGCGGATGGGCCCCAGTAAAAGCGGGGCTGGCCGGGCAGATCCTGGTGATGGGTGGGGCACCACAGCACCTGGAGGAGGTCGGTCCCTGAGGGGAAGTCAACGGTCGGGATGTCGCGGGCGTGCAGCTGGGCGACGGCCACCAGGGGGTTCGGCTCCTCGTGCGCCTCGGGCTCGTACCAGTGGGTGGTGTAGCGGATGAGGTCGATGGACGCGCCGCGGCGGCCGGACGCTTCGTCGAGCAGAGCGAACTCCTCCGGGCTGCGCCGGCCGCCGCGCCTCGCCCCCTGCTGCGCCTCCCGCTTGGCCTGCGCCTGCTGCAACGCGACGACGAGCGCGGGGGCTATCGGCTCACTGCGCTGCACCATATGGGGCGCGGTACACGTGGGCCACGGCTCATTGTCGGGCCAGAGCAGCGGACCGCCTATCGAGCTTTCGGCGATGTCCGGAGCGCCGGGTCTCGGGTGCAGCCGGGTCGTCTCCCTGGAGTGGGCGGCCAGTTCGGGCAGTACGGCGGTGACGTCGATGGGTCGTGGTGGTGTCGTACGGGGCAATGTGCTGCTCTCCCAAGGCTGCTGCGATGTGGGGGCTGTCTGCAGGCACTCATCACGGACGAGGCGGGGCCATGCGCCTGCTCTGCCGTTGGCCGTCCGACCGCACCGTCTCTCACTGACGTGACGGTCGACAGCACCCGGGCAGACACAGCCACCATGATCCACGCTCGCGATGTCAGGCGACAGCGGTACGGCACGGTGAGCAGTCCAGACTCGCCCACCAACTGACCCAGCGACGCGACTTCTCACAAATCCCTTTCGGGAGAGGGGACGTCCTGTGCCCGTCGCCCCTAACGCTTCGTGCCGGCTTGGCGTTTGGCCCGAGATGCCGGGTCACACCAGGAAGAGGTTGGTTGGCCGTGAGGCTGCGGTGCTGGCGGCCTGCTGCCCGGCAGCAGGTGCCCCGCGGGCTGGTGCACCATGATCGGAATTCGTGTGCGCCCTGCGGTCAGCCTCGGCTATACCTGCCGCATGGGGATCTGGACCGACGAGTTCGTCGCGCCGGCTGAGCCGGTGCTGCTCACAGCCGAATCGTTCGCTGCGATGGCCGTGGATCTGGTACGCAGCCGTGTGGTGCGCACTCCATGGCTGCTGGCCGCGGGCGATCTGTGCGCCAACGCCGTACTCCCCTACGTCAGCGTCCTGTGGCAAGCCCGTTGGCAAGATCCCTCGGTGGGGACTCACCTGGCGAGCAAGCGTCCGCCCTGGGCGGACGAGGACGAGGACGATGATCCGCCCCCGTGGGGTCGGGCCAAGGAATCGGCAACGGCCCTCGCTCAAGGCGACAGTGCCGACACGCTGGCGGCGGCTCTCGCCTCGGCGCCGTACGGTGAGCAGGACATCGGGCTGGTCTTTCACAGCCTGGACTTCACCCATCCGGTGATCGAGCGCCACTACTGGCGTACCGATCACCGCATCCTGCTCGCCTGCTTCGCCCTGGCCCGCCAGCAAGAGCGTCCGCTGAGCGCCGACACCACCGACACCCCCAGCGGGCCCTTCCACCCCGTGCGCACCTTCGTCTCCACTGGATTCAAGCTCGGCGACGACGGCCCCTGCCCGCCCCTCGATGCCGTACTGCGCCGCCACCTCGGTCCGGACCTGATCTGCGGGCGCACACGCGGCTGAGCGGGTGCGCCCCGCGCCGTTTCACCCGAGGCCTTGACCGGCTCCGCTTGCTCCACTTGCTCCACTTGTCCCATGCGGTCGGGGTCGGAGTGGCTGGCGCATCAGGACGCGTTTGCCCAGGCCAGCCGCGTGATCCCGGCGGAACACCCGCAGCGGCGCACAGGGCGGTATGCGGATGATGGTTGATCAGGGGCAGGCGACGGTCACTGGGTGCGGCTCCTGGGTGATGGGTTTGCGTGGCGCCACCCTTGCTGAAGAAGACGGTCCACTGCTTGATCGAGCATGGCTCGGCCCTCTCCCGGATGCCACCAAAATGACCAGTTGACGTCAATCGTCATCTCGATGAACTCGTCGTACTCGAGTCCGTCGGGATAAACCGTGCCGAAGGACTTGCTCACCCTCAGCAGGAACGGATACCACACACTGGGTTGGGGCACGGTCACCCATATGCGGCCGTGTGCATGTTCACGAGGGACCAGAACGCGACGCAGCTTGTTGTCGTGGTCATCGATGCGCAGGTCATTGTTCGCGATGTGCCGGTCGGGTTCGGGCAGCCGGGCCCAGGTGTGGTCCACGCGTATCTCCTCCCACGCCAGGCGCCTGCCTTCGGGTGCCTCACACGGGTCGTCAAGCACGCGGTCGACAGCAGTGAGCATCGACCGCTCGTCCAGTGTTGCTGTCTCCATGACCTGCGGGTCCATATAGGTTGAGTGGGCATCAGGTGGTGACTTCGGAGTGGTCAGAAACCAGTTGCCTCGCGGCGGCTTGCCGTCGGCCGGCCAGCTGTACTCGTCCACCCAGTTACTGGTCACACCGAACGTCATGGGTCTGACGAGCCCCTCGCACAGCTCGGTCAGCGCTCGGACAGCACGGTGAGCGGTCATCCGCTCCAGCTCGATCGGATTCTGGTCGGGCGCGAATTCCCACTGGAATCCGCGCTCCAGCACGATCGTCTGGCTGTCGTTGAAGATGTAGTGCTCGGTCGGTTCCGGCGGCTCCGGCGGCTCCGGCGGCTCCGACAGCCTCGTGTCTCGCATGGACATCGATTATGCGACGGAGAGCAGCCTCGACGGCCGGCTGCCCGGCCGGCTGCTCTGCTGGGTGGCTCAGGAGGTCGTCGGGGAAGGCGTAGGACATCACCCCTGAATTGCATCACGTGTTCGACCTTCGGCACAGCACACGCACGGGTGAACCTGACTCCGCAGGTGACTGAGCGCTTCAGATCGCGGGTGAGCGTCGGAGTCGGCAGGGCTGCTCGGGATCGCGGCCGGCATGCGGTACTGGGAGGTCGGCGCCGGTGGTCCGTCCGTACCCCTCGGGCTGGCCGAGCGAGTCGGCCCCGCGGCAACGGTGACCGCCACCGGACGAACGTCGCCACCGGGCGCCCTCGACCTGGCCACCGCCCCGATGATCTCCGCGTGGGGACGCCGTCCGTAACCCTCCCCCGTTGAGCCACGGAGGACCTGACCTCGAACTGCGGAATGCCCAATGATGAGTGACGGATGGTGAAGAGTGAAGGCGAACTCACGACGCCACACGAACAGGACAAGCCGTGCCCCATCACTCCAGCCCGGCCCGCACAAGCCTCGGGCAGCGTGGCGCGTCGCGGGAGGGCTGGGCAGCGCTTCTGCTGGCGACGGCAGCCGTGCTGTACAACAGCTGGGTTCTTGAGTTCTTCCTGCCTACTGGACTGGACCCCAGGCACTCCTACGTAAGTGAGCTCTACGCAGCCGACCAGCCGTTCCGTCTGCTGTTCGGAGGCATCGAGGCTGCCTGCGCCGTGCTGGTGATGACGGGAGCACTCCTGGCAGGCAGCTCCGCCAGCGGATCGTGGGCCCGCGCAGGCTGGGCATCGGTCCTTGCCCTCGGCATGTCCTCGTTGGGCGACGTCACCCTGCCCATACGCTGCGCGCCTTCCGTGGAGTGGAGTTGCGAAGCCGTGCATCCGTGGCACACAGCCACCAGCGCACTGGCGCATTTCTTCCTCTTCGCCTCCATGGTGTTCTTCTGCGTGGCAGGCGCGGGCGAACGCCCCCGGCCTGCGATGATTCGCCGCTGGGGCGTGCGCGTGCTGGCTGCCGCGGTGACGACCTCGGTGAGCACCGTCGGCCCGTTGTTCGGCCACCCGGGCTGGCACGGCATCCCACAGCGGGCGCACCTGCTGCTGGTGGGTGTGTGGTTCGCGTTGCTCGCCGCGGCGCTGACAGGACTCGGTGCGACGGTACGCCCGAGTTCCCGCCATGCCTGGCGGCACCTGGAGCGGCCAAGGCTTTGATCCCCGCCGATCGTGTGATGGTCTCCCCCGTGCGGTGGTGCGCTCCCGGCGCACCTGGCTCCTCTGCCACCGTGGCGGTCAGTCAGTAACCGACGCGCAGACCGGAGGGACCGCCCTGTGGCAGCCGTGCTTTCCGCACTGTTCGCCCTGCTGGCGGCCGTGGGCAATGCCACCGGAACGGTGCTTCAACGCGTTGGCGCGCGGAGCGTTCCCCCGGGCGACGCCTTCAGCATCCGGCTGGTCCGTCACCTGCTGCACCACCCGACGTGGCTCGGTGGGATCGCCGTGGTGGTCGGCGCCGCTGCGTGCCAGGCACTGGCCCTGACGTTCGGTCCCCTGTCGCTGGTACAGCCCATTCTGGTGACCGAACTGCCCTTCACCCTCCTGATCGCCTGTGCGTTCTCCCGGCGGCGGCTGCCCGCGGCCGGTTGGATCGCCTCCGTCACGGTCGCCGGCGGGCTCGCTCTCACCCTGGCCGCGGCCGCGCCGTCGGGCAGCAACTCGGTGGTGCCGCCCGGCACATGGGTACTGACCCTGCTCACCACCACGCTCGTCATCTCGCTCTGCGTAGTGGCCGCCCTTCGCCAACCGCGGGGAAAGGCACGCGCGGCCCTGTTCAGCTCCGCCTCGGCCATCGGCTACGCCCTGACCGCCACCCTCATGGAATCCGCAACCGACACATTCGACCAGCATGGCGCGGGCGCCTTCCTCACCGGCTGGCAGACCTATGCCTTCGTCGCAGCCGGCGCCTGCTCCCTGTTCCTGCTGGCCAACGCCATGGAGTCCGGCCCCCTGGTGGCCTCCCAGCCCGCCCTCACCTTGGGCGAGGCACTGGTCAGCGTGGTTCTCGGCATCCTGGTGTACGGGGACCGGGTCCGCGCCGGTTGGTGGCTGATCCCGGAGTGCGTCGGAGCGGTACTGGTCACATGGGGAGTGCTCACCTTGATCAGAGTCGATACGGAGAGCGAGACGTCATCCGCCCCCTGACTCGCTCGCCGCCCCTACTCCCTCGCCGACTCCGACAACGCCGCTACCTTCGGCTTCCTCATCGCGACCTTCGACCAGCTCCGGTGCGGTTGACCAGGGCGCATCGGATGGGGGTCTAGACGCGGAAAGCTTTGCGAAGGCGTTCGCCGAACTGGGCGGGATGCGTGGTCAGGCCGGTGTGCCCGCCGGGGAAATGCAGGAGTTCCATGCCGAGACGCTCGGCCAGGAGCGCGGCCGAACGGTAGGCCAGCTCGCCATGTGAGTCCTGGCCGCCGGCGAGAACGAGCTGATCCGACAGCGCCTCCAGTCGGTTTGTGTCCGGGATGTAGGACATGAAGCTGGGAACAATGCGCCCGACGAAGTACGGCAGGTTGGCCATCGTCTGTTCGGCCCTCGCCGCCGCCTGCGGCGGAAGCTCGGTCCCGGCCTTCGGCTCGGCGGTGTCGCCGTCCTTCTTCAGCCCCTCGGCGAACACCGCCATCGCCGGCACGAGCCCTTGTGTACGGAATGTCTCCTGCACACGCGCGATGAGATCGCGATGGTCGGCGGCGTCCGGCAGGACCAGGACCGCCGGAGGCTCATGCGCCACGACACGTTCGACACGCTCGGGATGCGCGGTGAGCAGGTGCAGGGCGGCGATCGCGCCCGAGCTGACGCCGAACACCCGGGCGGGCTCACCGGGTGACAGCAGGTCCAGTATTCGCAACGCGTCGTCGGCGTGTTCGGCCACGCGCTGCTCGGCCTCGGGGTCGTCCAGCGCGCTTCGCGACATGCCGCGCGGGTCATAGGTGGCAACCGTGTATTCGGACGCAAGGTCGTCGGCGACATCACCGAAAGAGGCCGCGCCGCCTGACCCTCCGGGGATCAGCAGCAGGAGCGGGCCGTGGCCCCGCACTTCGTAGTGCAGAGTCGCGCCGTTCACGCGCAGGCTGCCGGCGGTCGGGTCGGTCATGAGGAGTCTCCTTCTCGGGACGGGGGCCAGTGCTCCAGGAGGGAGTGCAGGGCGTCGAGGGCGCGGAGCCAGGACTGCTGCGGCGAACGCCGGTGTGCGAACCCGCCCGCGGACTCCAGGGCGACGAACCCGTGGAACGTGCTGCGCAGCAACCGGACGGCGTCGGTCAGGTCCGGCTCGGCCAGTCCGTAGCCGCGCAGCATGCCGTAGGTCAGCTCGACCGCGCGCCGCGGTCCGGGTGCGTTGGCGGCCAGCTCCGGGTCGATCTGGATCGGGGTCTGCGTTGCCATGTAGCGGCCCGGATGCCGGTGGGCGTACTCCCGCCAGGCGTTGGCGAACGCGACCAGCGCGTCCTTGCCCGAGCGTCCGGCGGTCGCCTCCGCGATACGGATGGTCTTCTCGTCCGCCGCGAGCAGCGCGATTCGTCCGCGCAGATCCTCCAGGCCACGGACGTGCGTGTAGAGACTCGCATCCTTCACGCCGAGCCGTCGCGCCACCTGCGACATGGTCACCTGGTCGAGCCCGACCTCGTCCGCCAACTCGGCGCCCGCGATCGTCACCCGCTCCGCCGTCAGCCCTGCCCTCGCCATACGCCCTCCGCATCACCCTAGGGGCTCTAGTTTTAACCTAGGGGTCCTAGGAATGGCAAATGGAAGGCGCGTTCAGCGGTACCGCTGACGTGGATGACTCCCCCGCCGTGCTCCGCTATCGGGTGAGGACGCCTGGGCCGGCTGCTCGACGCTCTCACCAGCGGCAGCCGCGGATGAACCGCCGTGCACGACCACGCCCCTCGGATCCGCCACGTCGGCCGAACTGGAACAACTGGATCAACTGGCTCAACGGGCCCAACCGGAGGGCCGGTTGCGTGCGGCGAAGGGGGCTACACCCTTCAAGTGCCTCGTGATGGCGCTATTTGTCGCTTCCCACCTGGGGCTCACGATCTGGCCAAACCTGCCCAGTTGACCCTCCCCGCGCCATACACTCCACCTCTGGCACTGTCGCCATGGAGGCGCCGTCTAGGGTGCGGGCATGAACTCGCACAGCTACCTCTCCGAACTGTTCTCGCTGGACGGCCGGGTCGCCGTCGTGACGGGCGGCAGTTCCGGCATCGGCCGAGCCATCGCCGGGGCCCTCGCGCGAGCGGGGGCGAGCGTGGTGATCGTGGCGCGCAAGGAGCCGGAACTGGCCGCCACGGTCGACGAGTTGGCTGGGTACGGCTGTCGGGCGGCCTGGGTGAGCGCCGACCTGAGCACCCGCCACGGGGTGCGCGCGGCGGCGGAACAGGCAGCCGAGGCGTTCGGCGAGCCCGACATTCTCGTCAACTGCGCCGGGATCAACCTGCGTCCACCGATGGGCGAGCTGGACGAGGACGTGTGGGACACCACGATGGCAGTGAACCTGGAGGCGCCCTACTTGTTGGGCCGGCGGTTCGGGCCCGGCATGGCCGAGCGGGGCTTCGGTCGGATCATCCACATCACCTCCCAGCAGGCACACCGGGCGTTCGCCCAGAGCGGCGCCTACGGGGTCTCCAAAGGGGCGCTGGAGTCGCTGGCCCGCTCTCAGGCCGAGGCGTGGTCGCCCCACGGCGTCACCTGCAACACGCTGGTGCCCGGCTTCGTCATGACCCCGCTCAATGAGCGGTTGTCGTCCGACCCGGAGAAGGTGGCGGCGCTGGCCGCACGCACGATGGTCGGGCGCAACGGCCTGGCCGAGGACTTCGCCGGAGCGGCGGTGTTCCTGGCCGGCCGCGCCTCCGGCTACATCACCGGGCAGGCGATCTTCGTCGACGGCGGGTTCTCCGTTCACTGAGCCCAACTCCGCTGGGAATCCGGAGCAATTGGGGACCACGAGCAGAGCGGAGCAGAGCCGGGGATTTCGGGGAACGGCGTCGGGACGCAGACTTCCGCACAGAGTGGGCGGAACTCCTCCACGCACCCGCCTGTGCCGGGAGCCGGTGGTGCACGCGGAGCGGAACTCCCACAGGTGTGGTGGCAGAACCTGCGCCGCGGCCTTGAGTCGGACCCGGCCACTCCTGCCGAACGGGCCGAGCGGAAGGCGGACTCGTGGTGGCGGTACTTACGCCGATTTGAGTCATCGCGCTCATGCAGCGTCGGCCGCATGCCACCTAGCCTCAGCTCATGAAACCCGATCAGCCAGTAGAGGAAGCCCAGGTCAGTCACGGGGAGACGGGCGTGGTTTCGCTGGCACTGGGCGTGGCCGCTGTCGCGATGTACGGGAGTCCGTTTCTCTCCTTCCTGCCGCCGTTGATCCGCAATTTCCCGCTTTACCTCACCCTGCCCCTCGGGATCTGCGCGATCGTTTTCGGAGCCTGCACTCTGCACCGAATGCGGGGCGATGAGGGAGCCGACCGTCGTCGCGCACGGGCCGGAGTCGCGCTGGGCACGGTGACCGTAGCGGTCCCGATCATCTTGGTGGTGTGGCTGGAGTGGGCACTACAGCGGTGACATCCCCGCAGTCCTACAGTTGTGCCGGTGGGGCAAAGAGCGACCCTGCGCACTATCCGTGCTCACGCGCCACCCCGGACGAGCCGTTGCGCAGTCCCCAACTCCTCACTTCTCACACCTCACTCCTCACTCCGGCCCGCCTCGGACTTCTCACTCTCGCTCCTGGTCCGCCTCGTCCGTCGCGTGGGGAAGCAAGGGAAACAGCCGGGTGATGAGGGCCACCGGTCGGGCGCCTTCAGGTCGGGCCAGGGGTCGTTGTTCACGGTCTTGGTAGGGGGCGAGCGCCCGCCGGATAGTGTCCGCGACCCGGCTCATCTCGTCGGGCGTCAGGTAGGCGACGACGCTGAAGGCCTCGTCGTGGCGCCATTCGGTCGGCGCTTGGTCGCGTTGAGCGAGCCACCGCTGCCAGCTCTCGTCCTCCAGCCCACGGGCCAAGTCGCCGAACCGCTCATCCGTAGGTGCACTGGCAGTCGAGTTGCGCTGCCTCAGGCGCCAGGGGCGTGCGCGACCCCCGCGGTGCGGGGCTTCCTCGATGTGTCCGTGGCGTGCGAGCTGCCGAAGGTGAAATGAGCAGAGCCCAGAGCTGTAGCCCAGTCGCACGGCGGCTTCGGTCGCTGTGACAGTGCCGACTTCGGCCAGCAGGTCCAGCAGGGCCGTGCGGACCTCGTGCTCACGCAGTTCGTCGCCGGTGTCCCGCGTCTGCTCGGGACGAGAGTTGAGGTCATCTTCAGTCACTTTGCAAAGTCTGCTACTTTGCAAAGGAGTTGGCAAGCGGTCCTGCCCGTAGACATCAGGCCGCGGTGACGTCCGCGGCGTCCCGCGGCGTGCGCAGAAAGGGAGACAGCGATGTCTGTTCGTCACGACCGGTCCCATTCCGTAGACCGGCGCGTTCGTGTGCAGGGCAAACCCGTCGACTCGTACCCCGCTCTGCCACCGGAGGCGGAGCGAGGGTCGGTGCGCCGGATCACGGTGGTGGGTGAGGGGATCCTGAGCCGTCCGTGCCAGGAGGTGACCGACTTCGGCTCCCCCGAGTTGTCGGCGTTAATCGACGACATGTTCCTGACGATGCATGTGGCCGACGGTGCCGGCCTGGCCGCCAATCAGATCGGCGTCGACCTGAGGCTGTTCGTATATGACTGCCCGGACGACTATGGGATCCGGCATGTCGGCCACATCATCAACCCGATCCTGGACCTGCCTGATCCAGGTAGCCGGCGACTCGTTGACGAATTCGAGGGCTGCTTGTCCGTGCCCGGTGCCACCATGGCGGTCCTCCGTACAGATCGTGCCGTTGTTCGCGGGCTCGACAAGGGCGGCAACTCCCTTGCCATCGAGGGCACGGGTTACTTCGCGCGGTGTCTGCAGCACGAGTCCGACCACCTCTTCGGTCATACCTATCTCGACCGACTGTCCAAGCGGGACCGTAAGGATGCGCTGCGGCAGATGGCAGACCATCGTGAGGATGTCTTCGCGCGACGTGCGGTCAAGGCCGCCCACCTGGGCCGGTGAGACACATGGTGGCGGCAGCCACCTTTCTGCCGGAGGGGGTGGGCCGCGTCCTGCGGCCGCGTTCAGCACGGTCGAGCAGGAGTTGACCCAGGTCCCCTTCGAGCCACCTGATCTGAGGAGGCGTCAGTGTCGATGCGTGAATGCCGAGGAACCGGGAGGCTGGCCGCATCAAGGCCCGGGCTTCGGCGTCAGCGTCGGCGTCCGCTTCTGGTGATGCTCTCCGGCTGTGCGTCCGGCTTGCTGGGTCGGGATCCGGCGTACACATTCGATGAGGTAGTCGCCGGTTTCCGGGTCGAGGGTGACGCCGTGGGTCTCGCTGCGGAAGCCGGGGAAGCGACGGTCGAAGGATTCCAAAGCGGTCAGGTAGCGCAGCAGCGGACCGTCGGGGGTGCCGGTGTTCTCGCCGGGCATCAGGACGGGGATGCCGGGCGGGGTGACGGTGACCATGGCGGCGGCCACCCGGTCGGCCGCGTCGGCCAGGCGTACGCGCTCGGTGCCGCCGCGGATGAGGCGCTGGTAGCAGTGCTGGGGCGGGGTGACGGGCTCGGGCAGGTCCTGGAAGGCGGTGTCGAGCAGCTCCACCAGGCGGGCGTCGCGTAGGTGGTCGTGCATCTCCTGGCACAGTTCGCGCAGGGTCTGGCCGGTGTAGCGGTCGGGGTGGGTGGCGACCAGCTCGGGCAACAGGTGCTCCAGCGGCGCGTTTTGGTCGTAGAGCGCCTTGAAGTCCATCAAGGCGTCCATCAGGGTCCCCCACTTGCCCTTGGTGATGCCCATGGAGAACAGGATGAGTGTGGTGTAGCTGTCGGTCTTCTCCACCACGATGTTCCTGGTGGCCAGGTAGGCGGTGAGGACGCGGGCGGGGATGCCCCAGTCGGTCATGTGCCCGGTGGCGTCGATGCCGGGGCAGGTGAGGGTGACCTTGAGGGGGTCGAGCAGGCAGTAGCCGTCGGTCAGGCCGGTGAAGCCGTGCCAGTCGGCGTCGGGCTCCAGCTGCCAGCAGGACGGTTCGGTGCGCAGCAGTTCGGTCGGTGCGTCGGCGAAGGCGAGACGCTCGCCAGTGGCCGGGTCGGTCACGGTCTCGGGCTGCCAGACGCCGAAGAACCAGCCGGGCCGGTCGCCGGCGGCTGCGATGCGCCGGCCGACGCGTACGACCGTCTGACGGAAGCGGATGGCCTCGGTCACCGCCTCGTCGATGAGCCAGCGGCCCTGGGGTCCGTCCATCATCGCGGTGGCCACGTCGAGGGAGGCGATCATCGGATACAGCGGTGAGGTGGTGCCGTGCATCATGAACGCCTCGTTGAACCGCTCGTGCTCCACCGGCGCCCGCGGTGCGGGTTTGACGTGCACCATGGCGCTCTGCGACAGCGCGGCCAGCAGTTTGTGGGTGGACTGGGTGGAGAAGACGGTGGGGCGTTCGGGGCCGGGGAAGGTGTCGGGGCCCACCGCCATGCCGTAGCGCCCGGCGTAGAGGGGGTGGAAGCGGGCGTAGGCGAACCAGGCTTCGTCGAAGTGGAGCCGGGGGGTGCTGGGCGCGAGGGCCTGGGCGACCTGGAGGGCGTCGTAACACAGGCCGTCGTAGGTGGAGTTGGTCAGCACCGCGTACTGGGCCTCGGGCGAGACGGCAGCCTGGGCCAGCGGATTGCGGCGGATCCGGGAGGCGACCGACTGCGCCTGGATCTCGAAGGGCGGCAGGGGGCCTGCCAGTCCGTAGCCGTTGCGGGTGGGGACCAGATAGACCGGCCGGGCTCCGGAGAGGGCCAGGCCGTGCAGCACCGACTTGTGGCAGTTGCGGTCCACCAGCGCGATCTCGTCCTGGGTAACGCTGAAGTGACCGACCATCCGATCGCAGGTGGAGTCGCCGTGGAGTACGAAGTAGGTGCGGTCGGCGCCGAAGACGCGGGCGGCGTTGCGCTCCGCCGCACCGATCGGGCCGGTGTGCTCGAAGAGGGAGCCGAGTTCCTCGACGGAGATCGACAGGTCGCTGCGCAGCAGTCGTTCCCCGAAGTAGTCGTGGAAGGCCCGGCCGACCGGGGACTTGAGGAAGGCGACACCGCCGGAGTGGGCAGGGGTGTGCCAGGAGTACTCGTGCGCGTGGTCGAAGCGGCGCAGCGCCTTGAAGAACGGCGGCAGCAGGTCCTGCTGGTAGCCGCGGGCGGCGCCGGCGATCCGTCCGGCGATGAAGGGTGCGGTGTCCTCCAGCGGCCAGATGTAGCCGATCACCGTCTCGGCCACCCACAGCGGCAGGTGCTCCAGGTCTTCGCCGGCTGTGACCAGGAAGACCGGGAGGCTCTGGAAACGCCGGCCGACAAGGCGCAGGACGTCGGCGCCGCCCGGTTCGCCGCCGGCTTTGCCGTCCTTCGGAAGATCCCAGTCCACCACGGCGGCGGCCAGGCCCGCCTCGGTACGCAGTACCGCCTGGGCATCGTCGGCTGTGGTGGCCCAGCGCACTTCAAAGCCTCGGGTCTCCAGCTCCGTGCGGATTCTGCGCAGTTGCTCGGCCCTGGTACCTCCGCTCTCTGGGAACTCGCGTACCGCGAACAGAACCGTCCCGTCGGTCATGGTGCCCCTCCTCGCGTGTCGGCGCATGGTCTGCCGGCCCGCACCATGCGTGATGTCGGAGAGGCAACCGGAAGATCACCGGCGACCGCCCGGCGACCAGGTCGAAACCACTCCGATGAGGGAAACTCCGCTCTGACCGCGCATCCGTGAGCGGCCCTGGCGGCAGACCTCGACAGCCCACGCGGCAGACCTCGGCGGACCTCGACAGACCGCGCGGCAGACCTCGGCGGGCCTGCTGCCTGCTGCCTGCTGCCTGCTGCCTGCATCGGTACCCGCATCGGCGCCCAGGGGGTGCTGGGCGGAACGGGGTTCGCGGGCCGATTCAGGCGCGGGCGCAGTCGGGGCACAGGCCCCGGTAGGTCACCTCGGCCCCGGAGACGGTGAAGCCGAACCGTTCGGAGGCGGGCAGGTCGGCCAAGGGGTCGCCGCCGGGGTGAACGTCGCGGATGGCGCCGCAGCCCGAGCACACCAGGTGCTGGTGGGGGCGGTGCGCGTTGGGGTCGTAGCGCTTGGCGCGGCCGTCGGTGGCCACCTCGATGACCTCGCCGAGCGAGACCAGTTCGCCGAGGGTGTTGTAGACGGTCGCGCGCGAGATCTCCGGCAGCCGTGTGGTGGCGTGTGCGAGCACCTCGTCCGCGGTGAGGTGGATGTGCTCGCCGTCGAGTACCTCGGCGACCACCCGGCGCTGGGCGGTCATCCGCCAGCCGCGTCCACGAAGCCGGTCCAGCAGGTCACTCATGCCCACCAGCCTAACTGTGCATCGTCTGACAAATGAATCCGTACGGACCTGGTTGTTGTATTGACTTGGACTTAGTCGATCGTAGGATCGGTTCCGGCGACAGCCAAGGGACAGAACGACAGCAGGGACAAGCCCGTGACGGTTCAGGAGACGGGTCCGCTCACCACCGAATCCGGTGCCCCGGTCGCGGACAGCCAGAGCAGCGAGCAGTCGGGGCTCGGCGGCCCGGCACCGATCCAGGACCAGTTCCTGCTGGAGACACCCGCCCGCCCCGACCACAAGGGCGAGTACACCGTCCACGAGCGCGAGCGCACCGCCCACGCGCGCGACGTCGGCGCCCGGTCGGTGACCACCTCGACGTCGGGGACCGCCCACGGGAGGCGCAGCCGCATAGACCCCATCCCCCATCAAGTCGCATATACCTTGTATGCCGTGTACGCCACATACTCCACGCATGCCATGTATGTCATGTATGTCACGAGCGTCGCGCATGAGGCCCTCTACCAAGCCGTGCGTGCAGTGCCTGAGGCTCGCTGCATGCTCACCGCGGCAGGACGTGCCCCGGCACCGGACCGGTCGGCGGCCCGGCGCGGGTCGGGGGACGCGTCCGCGGCGGCCACCACCACGTCATGTGCCGGTCGTGCAGTCCCGGCGTGACGTCGGCTGCGCGGCCGGCCTGGAGCTCTGCCTGACCACGCTCGACGCCCCCTACGGCCCGGTCGACGAGGCCGGGTCACCTGGCGGGGCCCGTTCCCCGGCTATCGACCACCCACAGTTCCTGAGCACCGTGATCGGCCCAGTTCGGAAGGATTCCCATGTCTGAGAACCACGACGCAATCGTCACGGACCCCAAGCCCCAGGAGGCAGGTGGCTGCCCGGTCGCGCACGGCCGCGCCCTCCACCCGACCCAGGGCGGTGGAAACCGCCAGTGGTGGCCGGAGCGGCTCAACCTCAAGATCCTCGCCAAGAACACGGCTGTGGCGAACCCCCTGGGCGAGGAGTTCGACTACGCCGAGGCGTTCAAGAACCTCGACCTGCCGGCCGTGAAACAGGACATCGCCGAGGTACTGACCACCTCGCAGGGCTGGTGGCCGGCCGACTTCGGTCACTACGGCCCGTTCATCATCCGGATGGCGTGGCACAGCGCGGGCACCTACCGGATCAGCGACGGCCGCGGCGGCGCCGGTGCCGGCCAGCAGCGCTTCGCCCCGCTCAACAGCTGGCCGGACAACGCCAACCTCGACAAGGCCCGCCGTCTGCTGTGGCCGGTCAAGAAGAAGTACGGCCAGAGCCTGTCCTGGGCCGACCTGATGATCCTGGCCGGCAACGTCGCGCTGGAGACGATGGGCTTTACGACCTTCGGTTTCGGCGGCGGCCGCGAGGACGTCTGGGAGCCGGAGGAGGACGTCTACTGGGGCCCTGAGACCACCTGGCTCGACGACGAGCGCTACACCGGCGACCGGGAGCTGGAAAACCCCCTCGGCGCGGTCCAGATGGGCCTGATCTACGTCAACCCGGAGGGCCCGAACGGCACCCCGGACCCGCTCGCCGCGGCCCGCGACATCCGTGAGACGTTCCGCCGGATGGCGATGAACGACGAGGAGACCGTCGCCCTGGTCGCCGGCGGCCACACCTTCGGCAAGACCCACGGCGCAGGCCCGGCGGACCACGTGGGCCCCGACCCCGAGGCCGCCACGCTCGAGGAGCAGGGCCTGGGCTGGAGGAACGCCTACGGCACCGGCAAGGGCGGCGACACGATCACCAGCGGTCTCGAGGGGACGTGGACGAACACCCCGACGGCCTGGGACAACAGCTTCTTCGAGATCCTCTTCGGCTACGAGTGGGAGCTGTTCAAGAGCCCCGCCGGTGCGCACCAGTGGCGGCCGAAGGACGGCGCCGGGGCCGGCACCGTCCCCGACGCCCACAACCCGTCCAAGAACCACGCCCCCACCATGCTGACAACCGACCTCGCGCTGCGCACCGACCCTGCCTACGAGCAGATCTCGCGTCGCTTCCTGGAGAACCCCGGCGAATTCGCGGACGCCTTTGCCCGCGCCTGGTACAAGCTGACCCACCGCGACATGGGCCCGAAGTCTCTGTACCTGGGGCCGGAGGTCCCGGCCCAGACGCTGCTCTGGCAGGACCCCCTGCCCGCAGTGACGCACGAACTCGTCGACGCCCAGGACATCGCCACCCTCAAGAGCCAGATCCTCAGCCAGGACCTGCCGGTCTCCCAGCTGGTGTCCACCGCCTGGGCATCGGCCTCGACCTTCCGCGGCAGCGACAAGCGCGGCGGCGCCAACGGCGCACGCATCCGCCTCCAGCCGCAAAGCGGATGGGAGGCCAACGACCCCGACCAGCTGGCAACGGTCCTGCGCACCCTGGAAGGCATCCAGCAGGCCTTCAACGCCTCCCACACCGGCGGCAAGCAGATCTCCCTCGCCGACCTGATCGTCCTCGCCGGTGGCGCAGCGATCGAGCAGGCCGCCAAGAACGCCGGCTTCGACATCCAGGTCCCCTTCACCCCCGGCCGCTCCGACGCCTCCCAGGAACAGACCGACGTGGAGTCGTTCGCCGCCCTGGAGCCGGACGCGGACGCATTCCGTAACTACCACGGCAAGGGCAACCGCCTGCCGGCCGAACACCTCCTGCTCGACAAGGCCAACCTGCTCACCCTCAGCGCCCCCGAAATGACCGTCCTCGTCGGCGGCCTCCGCGTCCTGGACGCCAACCACCAGCACTCCTCGCTCGGTGTGTTCACCACCACCCCCGGGACTCTGACCAACGACTTCTTCGTCAACCTCCTCGATCTGAACACGACATGGAAGGCAACATCCCAGAACCAGCACACCTTCGAGGGCCGCGACGGCTCCACAGGCGACGTCAAGTGGACCGGCACCCGCGCCGACCTCGTCTTCGGCTCGAACTCCGAACTGCGCGCACTCGCAGAGGTCTACGCAGCCGATGACGCCAAGGAGAAGTTCGTCAACGACTTCGTCGCGGCATGGAACAAGGTGATGAACCTGGACCGGTTCGACCTCACCTGAGCATGACGTCCAGGCCGGCCGGCGCGGGCCGTCCGGCCGGCCTGGACACCCTGTCGATGAGCAGTTGTTGTGGGCCGCGGCTGGTACGAGGAAGAGCGCATCGGTCATGTCTCTGCGCGTCACCACACCGCGGGGTGGCAGAGTCGGCCCGGTCATCACAGAGGCTGAGCCACCTGTAGCTAGCCTTGCGGTGCTGCCGTGGCCTCGGAGTACTTCTTGATGAGTTCGTAGGAGCGAATGCGGTCGCTGAGGTCGTAGACGGGTGTGGTCAGCATCAGTTCGTCCGCTCCGGTCTCAGCGGCCAGTTGCGTGAGCCGGTGTACGACGGTCTCGGGTGTCCCGACTGCTTGCTGTGCGCGGAAGCCGGCCAGTGCCTGCCGCTCCTCTGCCGTGAAGGGGTGGGCGGCAGCGTCCGCGGGCGTGGGGAAGGGGATCTCACTCAGTCCCTTGAGAAGCCCGGCTTTGACGACGTCCATCGGTCCGACGCGCCACGCGGCTTCCTCTTCCGTCTCGGCACACACCGCCTCCACACACAACAGCACCCGGGGCCGCTCGCACCAACGCGACGGGGTGAACGCCGCCCGGTAACGCTCCAGCACCGCTTGGGTGTTGTCCGGCCGGATGTGGTGTGCGACGGCGACCGGCAGACCAAGTCCCGCGGCGAGAGCGGCACCTGCGGTGCTGGAGGCCAGCAGCCACGGCTCCGGCAGCGTGCCGAGCGCGACCTCGTCGACCAGAAAGGACAGGATCGCGGCCACGTCGCCCGCGTACTCCGCATCCGTCGCCGGTCCGGCACCGCGGCGCAGCGCCCGCGCGATGGCCTCGTCAAAGGTGCCAGGGCCGCGGCCGATACCCAGATCGATACGGTCCGGGTGCAAGGCAGCCAGCGTTCCGAACTGCTCCGCCAGCATGATCGGAGCGTGGTTCGGCGCCAGTACTCCGCCCGAACCAAGACGGATGACCGAGGTCGAAGCGGCCGCGTGCGCGGTCAACACCACGGGCGGGAACGCGCCGATCGCGGGCGAATGATGATGCTCGGCGTACCAGATCCGGTGGTAGCCCAGCCGTTCCAGTCCCTGGGCGAAGGCCGTGGTGTCGCGCAGGGTATCCACGGCGCGGGTGCCGGTTTGGACCATCGCGACTTCAAGTGCCGAAAGAGGTATGTCCAACATGTCGTCAGCATAGAGATCTTGTGTGCGGCGAGGGGACGGTGACCTTGCCCTTCGCGCCCCTGGCCAGGGTCGCCGGGTCCGGCAAACCCAGCGCCGCCGCTGTCTCCAGCGCCGCCGCTGTCTCCAGCGCCGCCGGCGACACCTGGTCCCGGCGGCGAGGTCAGGAAGGGCGGAGGAGAGGTCAGGACGGGGCGCCCGGCCGCCGGTGGCCACCGTTACCGGGGCCGGGCGAGAAGGTCCGTTTGCGGCAGCGGCCGGTGCAGCGCGAGGAGGGCCTGATCGTCCTGGGGTGCACCGCCACTGTGGCGGCTGACGTCGCGGGCCAGCAGGTCGAGGACGGTCGAAGGATCCGGGAAATGGCCCGTCTGGCGCAGGTAGGACTGCACCATGCGCGGAACCCGGTCCGCGGGGTCATAGAAGACACCGGCAGGATCGCGCGCCTCGGTGACGCCGTCGGTGAAGCACAGCAGCATCGCCCCGGGCGGGAAGGGGTACGTCGCCACCGGTGATGCCCAGGCCCCCAGCCCGGCGATGCCCAGGGGCGGCGCCGCCTCCTCCGGCTCCAGCACGCGCGCCCGGCCGTCCGCGTGCAGCAGCACAGGGGCGGGATGGCCGCGGTTGACGATATGGACCTGGCTCAGATCGTCATCGAACTGAGCGATCAGGGCAGTGGTGAACCCCTCCGTCGCATCCAGGCCCTCCCGGCGCTGGCTCTCGCGCAACAGGGCCTCTTCCATGCACCCCACCAGGGCAGGCAGGTCAGGTTCATGGTCGGCGGCATAGCGGAAGACCCCGATATCGACGCTGACCGCCGTGACGGCGGACAGGCCTTTCCCCCTCACGTCGCCGACCATGGCGCGCACCCCGAACGGAGTCTCCTGCATCACGTAGAGATCGCCGCCGATCAGCGCCATGTCTTCGGCCGGCACGTAGCGGGCGGCGATCCGCAGGTCCCCCAGCCGGCTCGGAGGGCTGGGCAGCACGGCCCGCTGGGCCACCTCCGCGGCGTAGCGCGCCCGGCTCGCGCTCGCGTGCTGCATGCGCAGGGAACGGTTCAAGCCGACCGCCAGCGCGGTGACGGACGCCAGCGTGATCTGAACAGCCGCGTCGCCCTGCCAGCCGTACGTTCCGTCGACGAACGCCAGCCCCGCCTGCACCACCATGGCCGTAAGGCCGACACCGATGATCCCCACCGGGCCGAACAGCGAAACTGCCGTCACCGGCGCCACGGCCAACAGGGGGGCTGACGACACCGAGGTAGGCGTCAGCAGATCCACCAACGCCGCAAGGGCGATCACCACGGCCGGAACCCAACGGCGTACCCGTGACCACACCGGCAACACCCTCATCAGACCATCATGCCTCTCGGCACGCCCCCGACAACGGAACTGTCCGTGACGACACCTCCGCCGCAGCCAAACAGCCGACACCGCCAATGGTCATCCGGGCCGGAACAGCGTCAAGAAACGCCACAGTGCCGGCCGGCTCGCCTGCCCGCCCGGCCCAGCCCGGTCCGGCCCGGGCGGCCGTGCGTCCCCCGCACAGGCACGGCTGCACCTGACACCTTCGGTTCCTGTGAGGACAAGACCGGGAGCGCAGGGTGACCGGTCCCGGCGACTGCGAAGCCGAGCGGCCGGCCGTCTTCAGTCGAGGCCGGCCTCGAAGGCCACGTAGCGACGGCCGCCGGGCCCCTTCGGCCCTCCAGCCTCCGTTTCGGTCCCTTCGTCGGCCGCAGTGCCGTCGACGACGACAAGCCCGCTGAGCACGCGGTGCATCGTCCGCTCGAACAGCAGCTGTGGATCCTCTGCCCGGACCGCTCCGGCGTGATCGGCATGATCGGCGTGATCGGCCATGGCGGCCGCAACATGTGGGTGATCTCCTTGGGAGGCCGTCGTGCTCAGGTAGGCGGCCTGCGCCGCCTGGCGGTCGGTGGTCGCGCGGTTGCCCTGGATCTCCGCTCGGGCGAACTGCGCGACCAAGGCGCTCATCAGAGCGACGATTTCCATCTTGGTCCGGCCCGGCAGCCGGACGGACGCCATCGCCCGCAGCGCATATTCCAGGTAGTCCACGCTCCGGGGCCCCAGCCGCAGAGGTTCCGGCGGGACATCGGGCAGCCAGGGATGCCGCAGATGGACGGCCTTGGCCCGGGCCGCCAGGGCGACCAGGTCCTCAACGGGATCACCGTGGAGCGGAACGTCGAGGTCGATCTCCCCCGTCACCGCGTCCGTCATCAGGTCGAGCAGGTCCTCACGGCCGGAGACGTAGCGGTAGAGGGATGCCTGTCCGGTGCCCAGCCCCTTGGCCACCTGGCGCATGGAGACCGCCGACAGGCCGTCGCGGTCCGCCACCTCGACGGCCACAGCGGTCAGCTCCGCGTGGCTGTGCGCAGCCACGGGCCCGCGGGCACCGCGTCCGGCCCGCGCCCAGACCGTCACGGGTTCCTGAGCCACTCGTCCACCTGCCTCCTCCGTTCTCCTGGCGTATCCCCTACCCTAAAACTGCGAACAACGGTCGCAGTTATCGGTCGCAGCTATTTGGGAGGTTTTCGTGCCCGCTACCCCGAAACACTTGTGGAGCCCGGTCCGCCATGCAGAAAACGGCGCGGTGCGGCTGGCCTTCGACTCGCTGACCGAAGGGGCCGACGGTGAGCCGCTTCTGCTGGCCACGGGGCTGGGCGTCAACCGGCTGTGGATTCCGGACGGGCTGTGCCGGATGCTGGCCGCGCAGGGGTTCGCTGTGGCCCGATACGACCAGCGCGACGGCGGGGAGTCGACCCACCTGCCGCCCACCCCCACCCGCAACCCCATCTCCGCACTCTTCGCCAAGCGCGAAGAGGCATACACGGCCGAGGACATGGCTGATGACGCCGTCGCCGTCATGAACGCTCTGGGGTGGCGGTCGGCACACCTGCTGGGCGCCTCCCTCGGTGGAGCCGTCGCACAGCGCGTGGCGCTGCGGCACCCGGGCCGCGTCCGAACCCTCACCTCCGTGGCCGCCGTCCCCGGAGACACGTCGGGACTGCGGACCATGCGGTACATACGGATGAGGACCCTGGCGAAGTTCGCCCGCCTGAGTTTCCCCGACACCCCCGACGGGGCCGTCGCGGCCGGGCTTGCCGTCTCCCGTCTCCTCGCCTCGCCCAACCGCCCCTTCGACGAGCCGGCCGCCCGAGAAGCCGCCGAGCGCAACGCCGACCGCGGCATGCACGACCAGCAGGCACAGAGCCGTCAGATCGGAGCCCACTGGCACGGCCCGCCGATCAGCGCCATCACCCGGCCCACGCTCGTCCTCCACGGGGAGGACGACCCGCTCATCAAGCCCAGTGCAGGCAGGGCGATCGCCTCCCGGATCCATAACTCGCGCCTGGTGCTCCTGCCTCGCGTCGGCCACGAATTCCCGGAATGCGCGTGGGACAGCGTCGTCATCGAACTCCGCAGACTGGCCACCGTCTCCCGCCAATTGCCCCCGGCTCCGGGCAGCTGACTGAAGGCAAAGGCACGCAGAACTGCCCGGCGACGACGTCGAAGTGGGCACGCCGGTGGGACGTCGAGGAGGCCCCCGTCCTCGGGCAGATCCTGCTCGCCCGCCGCCGCACTGCCGCCGCACTGCCGCCGAACGCCACAGTCAGCGCGGTGCACCGTCGTGAGCGCACCGGCCCTCTTCACAGGTGCCGATCACTTCCATGACTCCGGCTCGACACGACGGGGGTGCGAGCCTCCTCCTTCCTGGATGGGCAGGTGGGGAGTTGAATTGCGGTCCGAAATCGGATGGCACGGGTAGTGCGGTGCCCTCTACTCTCGCGGCCGTGACCACAGACGACGCCGCAGCAGATCCACACAGTGCAGGATTGTCGATCCGGCAGGAGCACAGTGACGACCATCCGGCAGTACACGCGCTCCATCTGGCCGCGTTCGAGGGCGATGAGCATGTGCCGGCTCTCGCGGACGCCCTTCGCGGCGCGGCAGCGCCCCTGGCACCGATGTCGTTCGTCGCCACGATCGGGGGACAGGTGGTGGGGCACGTCCTGCTGAGCGCCGGCCGGCTCGACGCCCCGCGCCGGATCGTGGACGTCCTGGTCCTGTCACCGCTGGGAGTGCTCCCGCACTTCCAGAACCAGGGAATCGGCACCCGACTCGTCGAGCACGCCCTCGCAGCGGCCGATGCCCGTCGCGCGCCGCTGGTCTTCCTCGAAGGCTCGCCGCACTACTACGCAAAGCGCGGCTTCGAACGCGCCGACAAGATCGGTTTCCGCTCACCATCACTGCGTATCCCGCCACCGGCCTTCCAAGTTGCCCGGCTCGCAGCGCACGAACCCTGGATGACCGGCACCCTCGTCTACTCCGACACCTTCTGGGCGCTGGACTGCGTAGGTCTGCGCGACACCGAAGCGTCCACCGGCTGAAGCGCGCGCTCCGACTCCATCGTCCGGCCACTGGGCGCCGCGAGAAATGACGGCAGGTCGGTGGCCGCGCGATGACGGAGATGGCCGGGCCTACGACCGGAAGGCCCGGCGGCCCCGCGAGAGACGGGCGTTGACGTGATCTGGCGCCTGCAGGCGCACCCCTCTCCAAGCGCCTGACGCCCGCTGAGCGGCAGTTGATGTTCATCGAGACGGTTTCTCCTGAGGCTCGATGGAGATGCGCGCCGCTGTGCGGGCAGCGAGCCGTCGGAGGGGAAACGCCCACAGCCATGAGCCGGCCTTTGACGGAAGGCGAGTCGGCTTTGTTCGTACAGGAACGTCACCGTCGCCGCCTGGTGTCCACCCGGCGGGTGCTGTCTCCGTACGTCACCCGAGACGTTGCGCACAGGCGGAGGTGAGGAGGGGCCCGGCAGGCCCTGATGTCAGTGCCCTGGGGTTCACTGTGGGTGTCACACATCAGCAGAACGGCCGGGAGACCACATGAGTATGGATGAGTTGATGGCGGCGGCCAAGAACCCTACGACGGAGTGGCTGGAGTCCTGTTTCGGAGTGGGGTCGCTGTGGCGTCCTGCAGAGGCGGAGCTGCCCGAGCTGCTGGAGCACGAGGGGACAAGGAAGTTCCTCACCACGGTCGGCTTCCCCTCAGTGCGGATCGACGGGTTTCTCGAATTCATCGACTTCGACTCGAGCAACCTGAAGACCGAGGGCCCGTGGGCGGAAGATCCGGACGAGCTGTTCGGGCGGCGGACTCCCGACGACGACTCCCCGCCCTTGAAGTATGCATTCGAGTTCGGCAAGTGCCAGGAGTTCTCCTTGATGGTGGACGGCGAGGTGGGATGCGTCGATCTGTACGACCCCAACGGCTGGGACCACGCGGCGGGCTCCGCAGGCGAGGCGCACTCCTCGCTCCAGGCGCTGGCGGGTGCCCTGGGGCTGGCCGCGCAGTTCGCTCAGCGCTTCGAGGGGACGGAGCCGCTGAGCGCGCTGGCGGAATTCCGCGCGGCGATCGAGGAGCTGGACCCGCTCGTGGAGTCCGTCTTGTGGGAGAAGGTCACCGAAGCGCTGGAAGAAGAGTACGAACTGGCCGAGGAGATGAAGCAAGAGTCTTGAGACGAGCTGCGGCATCAGGGGAGGGCGTCAGGCGTCAGCCGTCGGCAGGCTTTGTCGGAAGAAGACGGGCGCTGTGGGTCGACCCACGGGTCGACCCGTGGATGGACCCGTGGGTGGACCTGTCGGTGAGGTGTGCTGAGTGTGCGCACTCCTGTGGTCCACGGGGCGGGCGCGCTGCCCACGCGGGGTCAGCCGGCCGGCACGACGTTGGTGGCGTCCACCGCGGGGCGCAGGGCCCGGGCGAGTCTGACGCCGTCACCCACGGCCCAGAAGTGGACGAAGAACAGGCGGGGTTCGTCCGTCAAGCCGTGATTGTGCAGCTCGACGAGATCGGCCCCGGCACACCGCAGCGCCACCAGGACGTCTTGAACTTCACCGGCGATCATGGCGCAGTCGCCGCTGATGGCGGCCCGCCCGTCCCCCAACGGCTGGAAGTTGAAGGCGCTCGTCGATCCGAGGCCCGCAGGCAGTACCAGATGACCGTCGGCGATGGTCTCGCGACGGACGAAGATGGACTTGTAGATGCCGTCGTCGACCGAACCTTTGACACCCAGTGCGGCATCGATACCGGCGGTGTCCAGGTCGACGGGCTTCCGCCGGGAGGGCGGCAGCGGGGGCGGGGTGCCGGTGCGGTCGAACGCCGCGCGCAGGCCGCGGGCCAGGGCCACGGGGTGGTGACCGTGTGCATGGACGTGGATCCACCAGAGGTCGGGAGTCTGGGAGAGCAAGTGCTTGTGGATCGCGGTCTGCCCGATCTTGTGCTTGTGCAGGACATCGGTGAAAGGCTGCATTTCCTGCTCGGTGACCACCACGTCACCCATCAACAGCGTGCTCTTGTCGGCGTACCGGACGAAGGACACATGCGAGCCGAGAGCGAGCGCCGGTTTGACGGCGATGCGGTGCGAGTGCACCCGCAGGTCACGGCGCGGGAGCGCAGTGTGATACATCAATTTGCGCTTCATATCGCCTTTTCGCCCGAGCGCGTTGGCCACCTCCTCCCAGTCGGGCAATGCAGTGGGGACCGGCTCGACCAGCCCGCGGCTCTTCGCCTCGCCCGTCCTGGTGGACAGGGCACGAGCGGGGGCGGGAGCGGCGGCACCGGCCAGCATCGGAGCCAGGGCAGCCGCGGCCAGTACCCGCCGCCGCGGCGCAGCCATATGCGGACAGCTGTCTTGCTGTGATTCGGCGGCCATCATGTGAGCACCTCCATGACGAGATGGAAGCACGGCAAAGTGGAGTCCATGCCCTCACCACCGCCCCTTGGGGGCCAGGTGGGCTAAGTAATCGGCCCCTGACTCCACCCATGACGCCGGTGCAGCCCTCAAGCCGGGGACGGCAAGACGACACGCCGTGCAATGCTCCGCTGAACTCGGCCTCAGCCGCCTGCCGATGGCGAACAGCACTGAAGCAGCAAGCAGTCAGCAGCAAGCAGGCAGCAGTCCGCAGTCCGCAGTCCGCAGTCCGGCGAATGAGCGGTTCAGACGCGGCCCACCCCTCAAACCCAGGAAGCGGCTGAGTGGGTGCTGTGCGAACTCTGACTGTCAGTCAGTCCGGCTGGATGATTCCGGCTCGACGCTCTCGGCGCCGACCACGGTCGGACAGCGCTCCAAGGTCATGCGGGCGGCGATGCGCCACGACGGGCAGCCACAGCGTCGAAGAGGGCCCAGCCGTCCATCTCTGCGGTCACAGGTTCTTCGGGAGACCACCCCTTGGTCAGCTCTGGTCTGGCCGTCAAGTTCAACATAGTGTCGGTATGCAGCGCGCCCGCACACACATCTGACAGCCGACATGACGACGCAGCACCGCGCGACAACGGGAGCCGAAGAAAGGTGAGCACGTTGAAGATCGTGGTGGACGACCTCTCCGGCCCGGAGATCGCCGGGTTCCTCGACGAACACGTCCAGCAAATGCGGTCCCTCACACCTCTGGAGAGCAAGCACGCCCTGGACCTCGGCAGCCTCCGGAAGCCCGACATCACGTTCTGGTCAGCGTCGGACGGTGACAGCCTGGTGGGCTGCGGCGCGATCAAGAGACTGGACGCGGGCCACGCGGAGCTGAAGTCGATGCGTACCAGGCCGACGCGGCAGAGGAGTGGAGTCGCCTCGCAGCTGTTGCAGCACATCATTGCCGAGGCTCAACTCATGGGGTTCGCACGGCTGAGCCTGGAGACCGGCGCCGCTGAATTCTTCCTGCCTGCCCGAAGGTTGTACGAGAAGTTCGGGTTCCACTCCTACGGCCCCTTCGCGGATTACCGGCCCGACCCGAACAGTACGTTCATGACCAGGGAGCTCTGAGAGCGGCTTCATCCAGCCGGGCGCGGACATCGAGGTTCCACCGCCGGCTTCATGCGGTGAGCCGGCCAGAGAAGTTGAGCCAGAGCCAATCAATTCTCGTGCATCTCGGTTGCCTGGGGGCGGGCAGAGGGTGCTGCGGCGCTGGTTCCGTCACGCTGTTGTCTGTTCGTCAATCATGGCCAGTATGTCCGCGGTGGGCCGTACGTCGCCGAAGGACCGGTAGACGGTGTGCAGGGTGGCATTGTGGTCGCGGTCGCGGCCGGTGGCGTTGGCATCCGCGATCATGATGACCCGGTGGCCGAGGGTGCAGGCGTCGCGGGCTGAGGACTCGCAGCACACGTTGGTGACCGTGCCGGTGATCAGGACGGTGTCGGTCCCGCGCTCCCGCAGGAGTTCGGGGAGCGGGCAGCGGCCCGGGAAGAAGGCGCTCGGCGCGGACTTCTCGACGAGAATGTCATCGGTGCCGAGGGTGAACCCCTGCCACAGCCGGCCGGGGAGCGGGCCGCTGCCGCCGGAGTTCCGGAACATCTCGGCGGCTTCGGGGCCGTGGAATTCGTCGCCGGCCGGGGTGCGTTCCGTGCGGGCCGGCAGGACCCAGGCGACGGTTCCGCCGGCAGCCCGAAGACGGTCGGCGAGGTGCTGGATGTTCGGGACGATGCCGCGGGCGTAGGGGTTGGCGTCGACGAAGAACGGCACCATGTCGACCACGACCAGCGCGGTGCGGGTGGGCGCGAAACTCGTGTAGGCGAATCGGCGGCCGCGGCGTTCCTCCTGGCACCGGTATTCCCGGTCGTCGATGTGCCAGGCATGGAGGAGTGTCCTGGTGTTCCGCACGGCGGTGCTCCTGTCAGTCGTGGTGCGGGTGGAGCTTTTCTCAGGCGGGGGTGTAGCCGCGGGTGCGGACGAGTTGCCGGGTGAGCTCGGTGAAGGCGCGGGTGGCGGCGCTTTGGTAGGCGTCTTCCCGGCGCAGCAGAGTGACGGTGCGGGGCGGCAGGGCCGGCTCCAGGGGCACCGTTTCGAGGTGGGGGTGGTCGTCGGCGATGGCGTCCGGAAGGACGGTAGCCACCCTGGTGCGCTGGACGAATTCGGTCAGCGCCTGGATGGAGTTGGCCTCCACCGCGATGCACGGTTGCACCCGGTGGGCGGCGAAGTAGGCGTCGATATGGCCGCGGGTGGCGAAGTCACCGCTGAGCAGGGCGAGTTGGCGATGCATCAGTTCTCGGACGGATAGTGGCTCCGTACGGCTGCCGGTCCGGTCCTGGACGGACAGTGGCTCCGCGCGGCTGTCCGTCCGGCCCCGGGAGGAGAACGGTTCCTCGCGGCTGTCCGTCCGGCGGGCGCCGGTGACGAGGCTGAGGGTTTCGGTGAAGAGGGCGGTCGCGGTGATGCCGGGCAGGTGGGGACCGTGGAAGGCGATGCCCAGGTCGATGTCGTCGGCCAGCAGGCCGGATTCGATGTGGTCCTGCGCCATCTCCCGGACGTTCAGGGTGATGTGGGGATGGCGGGCATGGAGTTCCGCCACCAGGGGCCCGATGAGGTAGGAGGTGAATGTGGGGGTGAGGGCCAGGCGCAGGTGGCCACGGGAGAGGTCGGCCACGTCCAGCACGGCACGCTCGGCCGCCGCCAGCTCCCGCAGGGCCCGGCGGGCGTGGTGCACATAGGTCTCCCCTGCGTCGGTGAGCCGCACGGTGCGTCCGGTGCGGTCCAGAAGCTGGGCGCCCACGGTGCGCTCCAGCTGCTTGATCTGCTGGGACAGGGTGGGCTGGGAGATGTGCAGGGCCTCGGCGGCGCGGGTGAAATTGCCGTGGTCGGCGACGGCGAGCAGATAGCGCAGATGACGTAGTTCCAGGGATGACATGGGGCAACACTATAGATGTGACCTATAGCTGCCATGCATAGCAAGTCTTGGACTCTATAGATGCAGGCCGTGCAGGGTGGGGTTCGTCAGCCACACGGGGCCGACGCACCGAAGGGAGTGACCATGCACGATCTCGCAGCGGGCGTGCAGCGTTTCCAGCAGCACGTCTTCCCGGCCAAGGCGGAGCTCTTCGCCGGCCTCGCCGCCAGCCACCGGCCGGACACGCTGTTCATCAGCTGCTCCGACGCCCGCGTGGTGCCGGAACTGATCACCGGCAGCGAGCCGGGTGAGCTGTTCGTCATCCGCACCGCCGGCAACCTGGTTCCCCCCTACGCCCCCGGCCCGGACGGGGTGGCGGCGAGCATCGAGTACGCCGTCGCCGTGCTGGGCGTGTCCGGCATCGTCGTATGCGGCCACTCCGCCTGCGGCGCCATGACCGCCCTCGCCGAGAACCACGACCTCACGTCCGCGCCGGCGATCGCCGACTGGCTGCGCCACGCGGATGCCTCCCGGGCGCGTACCGCCGCAGGTGCCGACGGCACACCGACCGTGGACACCCTGGTACGCGGCAATGTGCTCGCCCAGCTGGCGAACCTCGTCACCCACCCGTCGGTGGCCCGCGCCAGCGCCGCCAGCAGCCTCACGCTGCACGGCTGGGTCTACGACATCCCCACCGGCACCGTCGAAGAACTCACCCCCACCGGCACCGTCGAAGAACTCGCCCCCGCCGGCCGCCCGGCCTCCCCCACACCCTGAGCACCGCCCCACCACCTGGTCCCGGCCACCGTCCGACACCCGGACCACCCCACCGCCCGGTTCCACCACCCGGTACCACCCAGAGCCCGCCGTTCTCCCCTGCTCGGCGAACGGCACACACCGAAGGGAACGCCTCGTATGATCCACGCCCAGTTCGACCCCGCCGCCCGCCAGGCCCTGGCCGCCACCGCCGTCGAGGCGAAGGTGCGCAAGGACCTGTCCTGGCAGCAGATCGCCGACGCCGCCGGACTGTCGACCGCCTTCGTCACCGCTGCCGTACTCGGCCAGCACCCGCTGCCCGAGGCAGCCGCCAAGGCCGTCGCCGAGGTCCTCGGGCTGGACGACAACGCCGCGACGCTGCTGCAGACCATCCCGACCCGCGGCTCCATCGACGGCGGCATCCCCACCGACCCGACCATCTACCGCTTTTACGAGATGCTCCAGGTCTACGGCACCACCCTCAAGGCCCTGGTCCACGAGCAGTTCGGCGACGGCATCATCAGCGCGATCAACTTCAGGCTGGACGTGCAGAAGGTCGCCGATCCCGAGGGCGGCGACCGTGCGGTGATCACCCTGGACGGCAAGTACCTGCCGACCAGGCCCTTCTGATCCGGTCCGGCCGAGAAGGACCGCGGTGGCGGCTGCGCGCCACCGCACGCGTGCACGGGCATCGGCTGCTGGGTGAGGTCGGCCCCGGCCCCGTGACGCCCGCCTCGTGAAGCCACCCCCTCCGGAACGTGGCCCGGAGGGGGTGGCTTTACGTGTCTGGCTTCACGCGTCTGGCTTCACGCGTCTGGCTTCACGGGACGGGCTTCACAGAGCGGCCTTCACGGGGATGGCTTCAGCGGGATTCCTTGAGCACCATGGCCGATCCGCCGCCACGCCGCCTGGGTTCGGCCACCGCCGAGACCTTGCCGTGCGGCAGGAACTCCAGGGCGGCCACCGCCCCGATCTCCGGTGACGGAGTGAAGGCCTTCGGGGCCAGGACGAACCGGTGGCCCATGCCCTCCAGCTTCTTCCGTTCGGGAGAGGCGAGGAAGGCCGGTTCGGCCTCCGTCGCGGTCTGGTTCCGCTGTGAGAGACGCGGTGCGGCGACCGCCGCCGGCAGCCTCATGCCAAGATCCAGACGGTTGACCAGGGTCTGCAGCACAGTGGTGATGATCGTGGCGCCGCCCGGTGAACCGACCGCGATCATCGGCTTGCCGTCCCGCATGACGATCGTCGGCGACATGCTGCTGCGCGGACGCTTGCCGGGGCCCGGCAGGTTCGGGTCCGGCGTCCCCTTGGTGAGGGGGGCGAAGTCGAAGTCGGTCAGCTCATTGTTGAGCAGGAAGCCGCGTCCGGGCACGGTGATGGCGGAGCCACCGGTCTGCTCGATCGTCAGGGTGTAGGAGACGACATTGCCCCAGCGGTCCGCGGTCACCAGGTGAGTGGTCGAGGGCCCTTCGTGCGGCTGCTTGCTGCCGGTCTTGCGATCGCAGCCCGAACCCGGGTGGCGTGGGTCGGCGGGGGCCAGCGGGCTGGTCAGCGCCTTGTCAGAACGGATCAGACAGGCCCGCGCCTTGGCAAACTCCTTGGAGAGCAGCGGCTTGGTGGGCACATCCGAGAACGCCGGGTCGCCCACCCAGCGGTTGCGGTCGGCGAAGGAGATCCGGCTGGCCTCCAGGTAGTGGTGCAGGGCCTGCGCCTTGTCAGCCTTCGAGAGGTGGAACTTCTCCAGGATGTTCAGCGCCTCCCCCACCGTGGTGCCGCCGGACGAGGACGGTGCCATGGAGTAGACGTCCAGCCCGTGGTACGTGGTCCGGGTCGGATCCCTGCGTACAGGCTTGTAGTCGGCGAGATCGTTCGCCTTCATGAGGCCGGGGCGGGCCTTGTGTGCCGAGCCGGGAGCCATGGGCGGCTTCTGGACGGTCCGCACCACGTCCCGCCCGACCTCCCCGTGGTAGAGCGCGTCGACACCTTCACGGGCGAGCTGCCGATAGGTCCGGGCGAGATCGGGATTGCGGAAGCGCGAGCCGACCACCGGGAGTTTGCCCTTGGGCAGGAACAGGTCGGTGGTGGACTTGAAGTCGCGGAAGCGCTTCTCGTTCATGGCCGTCTGTGCCCGGAACTCGTCGTTGACCACGAAGCCGTCACCGGCGATCCGGGTGGCCGGGCGCAGGGCCTTCGCCAGCGAGACCGTGCCCCAGTCCTTGAGCGCCGTCTCCCACGTCGCCGGTGTACCCGGGACACCGACCGACAGGCCCGAGTTGATCGCTTCCTCGGTGGGGAGGGGCTTGCCGGTCGAGGGGTCGAGGAAGGAGTCCGAGCGCATGCGGTGCGGCGCGGTCTCCCGGCCGTCGATGGTGCGTACCTTCTTGGCCTTGGCGTCGTAAGAGACCATGTAGCCGCCGCCCCCCACGCCCGCGGAGTAGGGCTCGACCACGCCGAGCGCGGCGGCAGTTGCCACCGCCGCGTCCACGGCGTTGCCTCCCTTGCGCAGCACCTCGATCCCGGCCCGGGAGGCGTACGGATTGACGCTGGACACCGCGCCGCCGCTACCGGTGGCCACGGCCTGCTTCGCCGGCGGCCGGGGCTTGGATTCGGTGGCGGACGCGGCGTCGTTGACGCTGCAGGAGGTGGCCAGCAGGGAAAGACTGAGCGTAGCCGCAGACGCGGCGGCGACAGCGGCACGACGGACAGCCATATGGCCTCCAGCTCTTCACTGTGTGGTTGCGAGCGAATTCCGAAACCCTGGCACCGCTCGTTCAGCGGATCAACGATGAACTGCAAGGTTTGCGCGAGATCTGAGGTTTCCGTCCGGTAACCCCACCGGGGGGCCGGACATGCCGAATGCGGATTCAAGGGCATGGCGGGACGCCCTGGACCGGCGTCGGGGAGAGGAAGGCCGGTCAGCCCGGGTCAGGTGGGGCCGAGTCCGGTGAACAGGGACTGGGTCACCATGTCGGCTCCCTGGGCGGGGGTCAGCTCCGGCATCTCGTGCGACGCGATGTGCGTGAGATGGACGAGCAGGGAGCGGGCCCATCGATCCGGCAGCCCTGGGCGGACGGCACCGTCACGCACCGCACGGGCCATGAAGGCATCGAGCTGCTCGATGAGCCGGCGGAGGCGGTCACTTGCCGCTGCCTCCTGCACCTGCTGCAGGTCCACCGGCCACCGCCTGCTGACGGTGATGATGCCCTCGGCGTACCTGTGCAGGGCGACGGCCACGGGTGCTTCCTCCAGCCGGGCCTGGGCGAGAACCTTCTCGCAGGCGTCGAGCTTCGCCGTGTAAACCGCGGCCATCAGCGCCTCGCGGGTCGTGAAGCGGCGGTAGACGGTGCGCCGGTCGACGCCCGCCGCCTCCGCGATTGCCGCAATGCTCGTGCCGGGGTCGAGCGCCAGAAGCCGCGCTCCGGTCTGCAGGACCGCGTCGAGGTTGCGTGCCGCATCAGCTCTCATCGTGAGCGGAGCATACAGAGCCGGGGCTGTTGAGCCAAGAGACACCACAGCACTATTGCGCTTCCACGCCTAACTGTCACATGATTGTGGCACTTGATTCATCTGGTGTGTGCCATCGCCGCGACCTCCCTCATTCCAGGAGCCATACGTGAAGCCGGTCCCCCTGTCCGACAAGTTGAAAGACGCCCTCGATTCCAGGGTCTTCGTCACTGTGGCAACTCTTCAGCCCGACGGCAGCCCGCATCAGTCCGTGGTCTGGGTGGGGCGGCACGGGAACGACCTGTTCTTCGTGACCGGTGTCGACAAGCTCAAGATCCGCAATCTGCGGCGCGATCCGCGGCTCAGCGTGACGGTCAACCCGCCGGACGCCCCGTACGGGTACGCGGTGATCAGCGGCACGGCACGGTTCCAGAGCGCGGGCAGCCAAGAACGGATGGACCAACTGGCCGTCAAGTACACGGGCATGACGTACGCCGAACACCACCCGGAGTCCTACGCCACCCTCCCGGAACTCGTCACCGTCCACGTCACTCCCGAGAAGGTCGCGGCCCGCTTCCTGTGAGCCAGGACGAACAGCGAAAGGGGAAGGCGATGAAGACCTACGTCATCACGGGTGGCACGGACGGCATCGGCAAGGCGCTCGCCCTCACATACCTGGAAAGGGGGCACGAAGTGGTGGTCGTCGGGCGCAACGCGGAGAAGGGCGCGGCATGGCTCGACACCGCGCGACAGCGAGGTGCGGCCGGGCGGGCACACTTCACCCATGCCGACCTGAGCCTGATGGCCGAGACCGAAGCAGTGATCGGCAGCATCCGGTCGTCCTTTGCGAAGATCGATGCCCTGGTGCTCTGCGCCCGGCATTTCCGGACCAGCCGCCTGGTCACGCCCGAGGGTTTCGAGAATACCTTCGCGCACTTCTACCTGAGCCGTTTCGTGCTGAGCCATGAGCTGGCCCACCTCCTCGAAGCCGCCGACGAGCCGGTCATCCTCAATGTCGCCGGACCCGGCGGCGGAGGGGAGATTCACTGGGAGGACCTTCAGCTGGCACAGGGGTACGACGGACAACGGGCGCTCGCGCAGGGCGGACGGCTCAACGATCTGCTCGGCGCCGGCTTCGCGGACGCCCGGCCCGGTACGAAAGTGCGGTATGTACTGATCAACCCGGGAACGGTCAACACCAGCTTCTCCGGCCAGTACACGCCCGACGTCATGGCGCAGATCGAAGCCATGCGCCGGTCCGCCCTGTCGATGGACGAGGCCTTAGCGCCGGTCCTCGACGTACTGGACAACCCACCCACCACGCCACTCAGCGCCTTTGTGCAGGGCGAGGCGCTGAGCCCCTGCGGTCCCGGCTTCGCCGTCGAGGAAGCACGGAGACTACGGGGGCGCACGGAGCGGCTGCTGGGCGGCTGGGCAGCCTCGTTTGGATCATCTGTTCGTTGGTCCGGTGTGCCGTTGGGTGGTGGTCCAGGTCCATTCTCAGATGTCTGACACGCGCGTCCGACAGCGGGCGGGAGCGGTCGTCCGCGCACAGGTGGAGCTTGGTGCCCAGCCCTATATGGGACGAAGAATGGGCTCGATCTCTGCCAGGACCTCGTGCAGCTGACGGGCTCCCAGCGCAACACGGTCGTCGGTGTCCCGCGACATCTCCTCGCACAGGCGTATCGCATTGTCGCGGTCGTCGGAGAAGACGCCGAATACATCGACGACTGCGGTGTGGATCCAATCGCTGTGATTCGAGTTGGCGACTGCCAGTGCGGACGCGACTATCGTCATCCCGACCCTGTCCTTCCGCTGAAGCAATGCTTCCGCGGTCCGCCGGGTGACGAAGGTGTCACCTGGGTTGAGCACAAGCTCCAGCAGTGGTCCGCGGGCCTCCTGCATCTCGGCGAACGCGGCCAGGCCGTGACCGGCATCCGCCCGGTCACGGTAGTCATGGCTTCGCCCGAGCTCGCCCAGTGCCACGACAGCTGCATGCCGCAGGTCGTTGTCCATCTGCCTGCCCCTCCCACGATTCCGTCGAGGCAGGCCGTCGGCCGCAGTCACCTGCCCCGGGGCTCAGCGAGGAGGACGACTCGATCAGCCTCGACATCGAAGCCGAGGACCGGATGGCCATCGTCGCCCTCCGGATGCATCAGCACCGGCTTGCCCAACCGTCGCCCGATCTCCCGAAGGAAGCCACAGAACACATCAAGTCGCTCCTGGCCCTGCAACTCCCGCAGGTCGACGTCGAAGTCGACTTCATTGTCAGCAGGGAAACGAAAGATCGCCAACACATCGGCGGTCGGCCAGACGCGCACAATTGGGCACTCGGCATCCGCCGGGCGGGACAGCACGGCCTCCGCCCTGGGCACCGGAAGCACCGCCGCACCTTCGGAGTACTGGCGCTTCCAGCCTCTCTCCGCGGCAAGGTCGAGGACCGCCTGCCAGTCCTCCACCGAGGCATCTGGGACACGCACGTCTGGCAGCGACCCCATCAAGTCCGGGTCGAAGAAACAGCTCACGTCATCCCACAGCAGATCGGCCACCCCACCATGCTGCCCGGCTCCCCGACCCAACGCACCCCCGTTTCCCTTGACCAAGACATAGGGGCACCCCCCGATGCTCTGCGGCTTCCGGGTACCTGTGGCATCGGCAAGGGCTGCCCGGTCACTGCGTTGTTCTGGGTGGGAAGTTGCGGGCGTCACCCGCTGGTCTGCACGTGCCGGGCGTCACGCAATAGTCTGCACGTGCCGGGCGTCACGCGCTGGTCTGCACGCCCGCGTTGCCGAGAATCTCGCGCGCCGACAGGGCCGTGCTCTGGGCGGCGGTGAGGCCGGAGGCCGCCAAGTGCGCGTCCACGATGCGCAGTCCAGCCGCGTACCCGGCGAAGTCCGGCAGGCCCACGGGCGGTTGTCCCATGTGCTGGGCGGTGGCGTCGCCCAGCACATACGCGGTCAGGTTCTGCATCCCGGCCACATCGATGTCGGCTGTGATCTTTTCGTAGGCGCTGTCCAGTCCGGCGCCGGTCACTGCCTGCGACCACGGGCCCATGGCCTGCTGGCCGGCGAGTTCCCGGACGAACGCCTCGGCCAGTCCCTCGGCGACGACATACTCCCCCAACGTGACAGTCATCGGGTTCCAGGCCACATTCGCGTAGCGCACGTTGTGGTGGAGCTCGTGCGCGGCGGCGTGGCCGATCTTCTTCAGGCTCGTGTCGGTGGGCCACATCGTCAGATGGATCGCACCCGGGAACCCGCCCAGACCGAAGTAGCCGGCGCTGCGGACCGTCAGGTGGTCGTCGTCGGGGTCGCCGAGCACCAGGACGACGTGCACGGTCTCGGCGTGTTTGATGCTGCAGGAGATCGAGCATGGCGGACGCCGTGTCATGAACAACAATCTTCATGGCTCGGACCGTAGGCCCTCCCGTTACGGGAGGGGCAAGCCGTGGTGATAGGGCGGCGATTGCGGAGCGTCCACCATGCCCCTCGCTGAGCCTGCCGCGGCTGGGCCTGGTATCCGCGCGTGGTCACTGCGCCACGAGCCGGGTCACGGTGCCACGAGCCGGGTCACTGCGCCACGAGCCGGGTCACGGTGCCGGAGCCGGCGGCACGACCGTGGTGGCGGAAGGCGAATCGCCGGCCTTCTTCGAGGGCGAGGGGCTCGTCGAGTGTGACCGTTACCGTGGCGTTCCCGTTCGGAGGGACCGTGTCGAGGCCCTGCGGTAGCGTCACGGCACCCCAGACAGCTGCGGTGTGCACATGGAAGAGCAAACGGTGACCGGACACGATGTCCCGACCGCCCTCTTCTTCGGGCAGCAGCTTGATTTCCGCCGTGACGTGCGCGTAGGCACTCACCGAGCCCGGCGCGGCCAGCACGTGTCCTCGTCTGATGGCGTGCACCCTTGCCCCGGGCATGACCAGGCCCACGTTCATCCCCACAGTGGCCTGGTCGACGCGTGTTCCCACCGCATCGATATCCGTCACGATGGCGCGCCCACCACCGCCCAGGCCGACGCTTTCCACCTCGTCACCCTTGCGCACCGTCCCGCGCTCGATGGCACCGGTCCACATGACCGCCCTGCCTTGATGCAAGGAGAAGACATCGGAGAGGGACATCAAGAAGGGCCCCTCTGCCGCATTCAACGGCTTGCGGCGGAGGGAAGTCGTTGGGCGGGCGGTCATGCACGCCTGCTGGAGATGTCAGTGTCACTGAACCCCGCGTCCACGATCGAAATATAGGTCCCCATCGGCGTTACTGCTTGCCTTTCGTCGGTCGAAGCGGAGTGCTGAGCGCAGGTACTCCGGGGCGTATCCCTCCTGCACGAAAGGGACTTGGGGCCGGGACCGGGTGCAGCTGTGGTGTGGCGGCGTGTGCCGGGAAGTGACGCTCCTGTGAGGGCCGGGAATCGACGCTCCTGCGGAGGCCGTGAAAGCGAGTGGCAGGGAGGTCCCTCTCAGGCGACCCAGTGCGGTTGTCGGGTGGTGGACGTTGGTGAGAGGCCGTCGGCGAGGGCGGTGGCCATGCGGTGCACGGCCTCGCGCAGGGTGTCCGGCGGCGTGGTGTAGGGGATGCGGAGGCGCTGTTCGAAGATGCCCGGGTCGGTGGCGAAGTAGGCGCCGCCCTCGATGCGCACCCCGTAATCCAGTGCCCGTTCGGCCAGCGCAGAGGCGATGGGGTCGCCGAGGTCGACCCACAGCGACAGGCCGCCGGGCGGCAGTTGCCAGGTCCACTGCGGGGCGTGCTCGGCGAGTGCTGCGGCCAGGGCGGTGCGCTGCCGGCGCAGCTGTGCCAGGCGGGGCGGCAACAGGTCCCCGGCCCGTGCCAGCAGGGCGAGGGCCAGCAGTTGGTCCAGGACCGAGCCGCCCATGTCGGTGGCGACCCGCTGGCCGGCGAGTTCGGTGACGAGCCGAGCGGGGGCACGCAGCCAGCCGATGCGCAGGCCGCCCCAGTGGGTCTTGCTCATCGAGCCGACGGTGATGACCTGGCCGGTTCCACCGGGTGTGGGGTGGGAGGCGAAGGGCGGCGGGGCGGGGACGTCGAGGGCGAGGTCGGCCAGGGTCTCGTCGATGACCAGCCAGGTGCCGGAGCGTTGCGCGGCGCGCAGGAGGCGGACGCGTTCGTGCTCGGGCATGAGGAGGCCGGTGGGGTTGTGGAAGTCGGGGATCAGATAGGCCAGTTGAGGCACCACCTGACGCAGGGTCGATTCGATGATCTCGATGTCCCAGCCGGTGTCGGTCACCGGGACCGACACCGTGCGCAGCCGGCCGCGGCGCATGGCTTCCAGGGCGTTCGGGTAGGACGGATTCTCGGCCATGACCCGGTCTCCGGGCCGGCACAGCAGCCCCAGGACGAGGGTGAGCGCGTGCTGGGCGCCGGAGGTCACCAGGATCTGTTCGGGCACGGTGGCCAGTCCCCGCCGGGTGAAGCGCTCGGCGATGGCGGCGCGCAGTTCCGGAAGGCCGTAGGGGTGGTAGCCGGGAGTGTGTGCGTGCTCGGCCAGTTGCGGGGCGATCTGGGCGAGAGCGTCGGTGAGCGTCTGCTCCGGCAGTCCCGGGGCGGCCCTGGCCAGGTCGATCGCGGTGTCCTGGGGTCCGAGGAGACGGGTGATGCCGCTGGGAACCCGGCCGTCCGGCAGGGCCGTCCACGTACCGGAGCCCTGGCGGCTGTGGGCGTGGCCGCTCTCGCGCAGCAGGTCGTACACGGCGGTGATGGTGGCCCTGCTGGTGTGGAGCGCGGCGGCCAGTTCCCGTTCGGCGGGGAGTCTGACGTGCAACGCGATGCGGCCGTCCAGGATGAGCGTGCTGATCGCCCGGGCCAGGTGGCGGTAGGCGGGCCGGGTTCCCGACGGGTCGGGCAGCATCGCGGCGAGCTGACGGCTCCCCAGGGTCCGATGGGTGCGGTCCACCCTGTCCACGGGCCGGAACGGATTCGGGTCCGCCATACCACTCTCCCAGGATTGGCCGTGTCACCCAGACCAATCACTGTACAGACTCGCCGTATTGGCCTTGAGGCACAAACAGCACAGAGAGCGCTCGGAGCGCACCGGTGGAGGCGACTGGGGATGCAGCAGGACAGCACAACGGAACACTGCGAGCGCGAGCATCAGCGCCGTCGCGAGGAACGCCTCGCGAGTGCTCCGCCCGACGGGGGCGCCGGGACCAGGCGGCTGATGTCCCGTACGAGCCCGTCACCGCCTCCCCTCACCTATGTCCGTGTCGGTGAGCGTCCGCTGCGACGCCTTCCCCAACTGCTCCTCGGTCTCGCCCTGTACGGGTTCAGTCTCTCGGTCATAGTCAGGGCCTCGTTGGGCGTCAATCCCTGGAGCGTCCTGTACGAGGGACTGGAGAGCCACACCGCTCTGAGCTTCGGCACGATCAGCGCCGTCGTGGGTGTGCTCGTGCTGCTGTTGTGGATCCCTCTCAGGCAGAAGCCGACGCTCGGCACCCTCGCCAATATCGTCGTCCTGGCGTACTCGTCCGATCTCGGTCTCTTCCTCGTCCCCCAGCATCTCGGGCTCCCTGCCCGGGCCGGTCTGCTCGTCGGCGGCGTCCTCCTGAATGGGCTGTCCGTCGCCGTCTACGTCGGCGCGCGCTTCGGCCCCGGGCCCCGGGACGGGCTGATGACCGGTGCGTCCGCCGTGACCGGCCGCTCCATTCGGCTGGTCCGCACCGTGCTCGAGGTCGCCGTGCTCGCGGTGGGCGGGCTGCTCGGTGGGAGCTTGGGCGTGGGCACCGTGCTGTACGCCCTCGCGGTCGGCCCGGTCACTCAGTTCTTCCTGCCCTGGTTCGCCTACCGGAGCGCACCCACGCACCCCCTCTCCCCCCCATTGCCGGGGCCGCGTGCCGACCCGACAACGGCGGATGTGAGGATTGCCGGCATGAGTAACGACGTGTACTTCGACATCACCATCAACGGCGACCCGGCCGGCCGGATCGTCTTCACCCTCTTCGACGACGTGGTTCCCAAGACCGCGCAGAACTTCCGCGAGCTCGCTACCGGCCAGCACGGATTCGGCTACGAAGGATCCGGCTTCCACCGCGTGATCCCCGACTTCATGCTCCAGGGAGGCGACTTCACCGCCGGCAACGGGACCGGTGGCAAGAGCATCTACGGCGAGAAGTTCGCCGACGAGAACTTCAAGCTCAAGCACACCAAGCCCGGTCAGCTCTCCATGGCCAACGCCGGGCCGAACACCAACGGCTCGCAGTTCTTCATCACCACCATCGTCACCGACTGGCTCGACAACAAGCATGTCGTCTTCGGCGAGGTCGTCGAAGGCATGGAGCTCGTCAGGAAGATCGAATCCCTCGGTTCGCACACCGGCGCCACCAAGGCCGCCATCGTCATCGCGAAGTCCGGTGTGATCGAGCACTGACGTGACCGTGCACTGAAACGTCGTTTCTTATGGACGCGGGGTTCGTGAGGGGCGGCCGCACTGTGCGGCCGCCCCTCACACGGTCGCGCTGTGCGGCCGTTCCGGCGGCACCCGGACCGCTGCGCCGGGCCGATCACGACGCCATGGAGCTCCTGGTCGGGGGGAGTCAGGTGGCGTGCCAGCCGGACCAGCGAGCGACCGTGATCTCCACCACGGGGCCTTGCGGGGGGCGGTCGGCGTACTGCTGCCGGTACTTGCGCGTCAGCAGGTTGACGTATCGCGCGGCCGCTGCCGACCGCTCGGCCGGTGGCAGCACGGCGGCCGTGCCGTCCGCGCGCGCCCACCACAGGCGGTCCCAGTCCTCGTCGTAGCCGTCGACGAGGAGGCAGACCTCCGGGTGGGCGAGGATGTTGGCCAGCCGCTTGAGGTGGGCCGAACGCTTCGGTTTGTGGTCCACGGCGAAGACCACGGTGTCACCGGTCAGGGCGAAAACCGCGGGAACCAGGTGCGGGCGGCCGGCGTCGTCGACGGTCGCGAGGCGGGCGATCCGGGCCCGGGTGAAGCACTCCCGGGCCCGGTCGCCGGTCATCCTCGGCACGGCGGCACCCGACCGCTCACCGGAAGCGCTCCGCGGCGCCGGAGAGCCGGTCCAGGTACGACAGGGACTCGGGCTCCGGCAACGTCGGGAGGTAGAACAGCAGACGCTCCACGTCGAGCTGTGTGTACTGCTCGATGATCTCGGGCTCGTTCGCCACCGCGTAGACGGTCACCGGTACAGTGCGGCCCGCGATGCTGCGCAGCCGGTCGATCTTCGGCCCCAGCTCCTGGGGCGGCAGGCTGTTGGCGAGCCAGGCGTCGCCCAGGGCGGCCACCCGGTCGAAGGCCGCCTCGCCACCGCCCACGTAGATCGGCGGGTGCGGACGCCGGACCGGCTTCGGCCAGGAGTACACCGGGTCGAAGTCGACGAACTCCCCGTGGAACTCGGCCTTTTCCCGCGTCCACAGCTCGCGCATCGCCCGCAGCCGCTCGTCCACGAGACGGCCCCGGGTGCGTGGGTCGGTGCCGTGGTTCTCCATCTCCTCCCGGTTCCAGCCGACACCGACCCCGAAGACGGCCCGCCCGCCGGAGACGAGGTCCAGGGAGGACACCTCCTTGGCCGTGATGATCGGGTCCCGCTGGGCCACCAGGGCGATTCCGGTGCCCAGCAGGATCCGCTCGGTCACCGCGGCCGCCGCGCTGAGCGCGACGAAGGGGTCGAGGGTGCGGTAGTAGATCTCCGGAAGCTCGCCGCCGCCCGGGTAGGGCGAGCGGCGGTCCACCGGGATGTGGGTGTGCTCGGCGATGAGCAGGGAGTCAAGCCCTCGCTCCTCGACGGCGCGCCCGAGCGCGGCGGGCGCGATGCCCTGGTCGGTGATGAAGGTCGACACACCGAACTTCACAGCGGCTCCCTCGGATTCCGGGTTCTCGGGTCGTCTGGTTCTCGGGTCGTCTGGTTTGCGGGGTCGTCTGTTCGCCGGTTCGTGAGCCCGCGCTCGTGGACCCGGACTGATCCGGAGGACCAGCCCCAGGACCAGGTACCCGCAGCAGCCCCGCAACAACAATCCGTGCGGCCGACCGGGCGATCACCGGCAGGCCGTACGAGGCGGGGGCGTGCGAGGCCGGGCGGACGGAGCCGGGCGGGCGGAGCCGGGCGGGCGGAGCCGGGCGGGCGGAGCGTCGGCGCCCGGGCTGCGGCCGGAGAAATCACGCACAGGATTCTGGCGACAAATGCTGTGCGACGGCGTACTTGGTGGGCGATATGGTCGCTGAGCGAGTGCGGGAAGGACATACCGCTTTCGCCTTCAGGCGTTCCTGAGGGACGCACTTCATCCACCCACAGCTCGGCCTGGAGCAGTTCGACGGCCCGTCCGGCGTCCATGGACCTGCTGGTCCTGGAGCGCGCTTGAGGTGGCACGGCCGGTTCCGCACCGGACCACCCCACCCCACCCCACCCCACCCCGCCCCACAGCAGAAAGGCAGAGTCCGCACTATGACCGCAAACGCTCCCGGACGAGTGACACCGCAGGGGCCGTGGAACGACGGCGGCGTCGTGGTGATTACCGGAATCCAGGCAGCCGGCAAGTCCACGGTGGCCCAGGCGCTCGCCGAGCGCTTGCCCCGCTCCGTCCACCTGCGCGGTGACACCTTCCGACGCAACATCGTCCGGGGCCAGATCAATATGACGCCCGACGCGGAGAAGCACGCCGTCGCCCAGCTCAAACTGCGCTACCGGCTGACGGCGCACTGCGCCGACGAGTATGCGCGGGCCGGCTTCACCGTCATCGCGCAGGACATCCTCATCGGCGAGTACCTCGCGGAGATGACCGGGTTCATCAGGACCAGGCCGCTCGCGGTCGTCGTGCTGCTCCCCGACCCGGCGGCGGTCGAGGCGCGCGAGGTGTCCCGCCCCAAGACGGCGTACGGGCCCGACTGGACCGTGCGGGACCTGGACAAGCTGATGCGGGCCGACACGCCCCGGGACATCGGGCTGTGGCTGGACACCTCGAAGCAGACGGTGGACGAGACGGTCGACGAGATCCTCGGCCGGGCCTGGACCGAGGGCGCTGTCGCCTGACGGGTGTTGCGGCTCCCGGGCCGGTTCCCGCGCCCGCCGGTGGCGGCGGGGAACCGGCCCGGCATGGGGCACTGTCCCGTGCGTGGGGAACCGGCCCGGCCCGGGGCACTGTCCCGTGTGTGAGGAACCCGCCCGGCCCGGGGCACTGTCCCGTCCGTCCGGCCGTCGAGTGCCGTGTGACGGCAGGTCGCAGCGGCTCGCCTCACGGCCGATCAGGGCGCGTTCAGCTGCCCAGGGAAGCCTTGGAGGGTGGCACACGCAGTACGCCGTAGACGGACCAGGCCACCGAGACCATCGGGACGGCGACGACCGCTCCGAGTACGCCCGCGGTGACGCTGCCGCAGATGACCGTGAGGGCCACCACCACCGGATGCAGCCGGACCGCCTTGCTCATCACGAGGGGGTGCAGCAGATGGCCTTCAATCTGTCCGATGACCACGATCATCAGCACGACGACGACGGCCACCAGCGGCCCCTTCGCGGCCAGCGCCACCACGGCGGCCACGGCCAGCGCCACGGGCGAGCCCACCAGCGGGATGAATGCGGCGAAGAATTCCAGCACGGCCAGCGGAAGGGCGAGGGGAATCCCCAGGGCGAAAAGTCCCGCTCCCACGAGAACGGCGTTGATGGCGGCCACCACCACGATGCCGCGGGTGTAGCCGGTGAAGGTGATCCATGCGGCGCACCCGGCGGCATGCACGGGACGACGCCCGCGTACCGGCAGCTGGCCGCCGAACCATTTCCACATCCGGTCGCCCGAATGCAGAAAGAAGATCGAGCAGAACAGCGCCAGCACCCCCACCGTCAGGACGGCCACGACCTGGCCGACGCCGCTGAGCGCGGTGCTGATCAGTGTGGCGCGATGGCTCGTCACGAACCGCGACAGCCGGGCCTGCACATCGGAGAGCGTCCCCGGACGCAGATGGACCGGCGGCCCTTCGAACCACCGCTCGATTCTCGCCACGCCGCCGACGAACTCCCGGCGCAGTCCGTCCCACTCACCGGCGACGGTCGCTCCGATCAGGCTCAGGACGGTGAAGAGGAGCAGGATGCCGACCAGCAGGCCGACCGTGACCGCCGCCGACCGTGGCATCCAGCGGTTCAGCAGACTGACCGCCGGCTCCAGGAGGGCCGTCAGCACCAAGGCCAGGAAGACCGCCAGCGTCACCAGATGGAAGCGGCCCAGCGCCGCGAAGATCGCGTAGGCGGCCGCCCCCACGATGATCAGGCGCCATGCGTACCCCGCCGCCACCCGCAGCGTCGGAGAGACCTCGGCGCCCTCCCCCGGGCCGCGGTCCGGCGCACGTCCCCTCGCCCGGCGCACCCCCATGGCCCGCACCCTTCGGGCTGTACGCCGCGCAGTGCCCCTGGGCCGCCGGGGCCCGGTCCCGTGGGCGTCGGGAGAACGCTCGCGCTCCCCGCCGGATCGGTTCCGCACTTGGCCGCCACCGCCTCCCGCCCCTCCCGTGGCCAGCGCCGGAAGGGGGACGACTGCCGCGCGCGAGGCTGGTGCCCGCCCTCGGCGCATACCCAGAGGTGGTATCACCGCGGAGCGCTCTTCGAACGTGTCCGGGCATCCATTCCCCCAATGGAGCAGACCGTTCGGCGCACTCACCCACGGCGGCTCCGCGGCCCCGCTGCAGAAGCGGGCAAGGAAATCTGCGGCCGGTCGTGTCACGGTGTCGATTCGGGAGGGGGCCGTTCGTATAGAGGGTGAGAGGCCGGCACAGCGCCGGCCCGGCGATCCGCCGAGGAGGCACACCATGACGCATTACCTGCTCAGCATCTACCAGCCCGACGGGCCTCCGCCGCCGCCGGAGTTCCTGGAGCCGATCATGCGGGACGTGGAGGCCCTGAACGCCGAGCTGAGAGCGGCCGGCGCCTGGGTGTTCGCCGGGGGCCTGCACCCGCCGAGCACGGCGACCGTGGTGCGGCAGAAGGACAACGAGATGCTCACGACCGACGGCCCGTACATCGAGGGCAAGGAGCACATCGGAGGGTTCAGCGTCATCGAGGCCGCCGACCTCGACGCCGCGCTCGAATGGGGCCGCAAGCTCGCCCGCGCCACCACGCTCCCCATCGAGGTCAGGCCGCTGCAGCACGGATCCTGCGGGTGACGTCCGGCATGCCGGAGGCGACCGCAGCCGAGGTCGGGCGCGTGTTCCGCGAGGAGTACGGGCGTGCGGTCGCCGTCCTGGTCCGCGTCTTCGGTGACATCGACGTCGCCGAGGAAGCGGTCCAGGACGCCTTTTCCGCAGCGGTCGAGCGCTGGCCGTCCGCCGGGCTGCCCCCGAGCCCGGCGGGGTGGATCATCACCACTGCCCGTAACCGTGCGGTCGACCGGTTGCGCCGGGAAGCGTCCCGCGACGACAGACACGCACAAGCCGCGCTGCTGCACGCCGGCGGCGAGCCGGCCGAGGAGGGACCCGTGCGCGACGACCGGCTCCGCCTGATCTTCACCTGCTGCCATCCCGCGCTCGCCCCCGCCACCCGGGTCGCGCTGACGCTCCGGCTTCTCGGCGGGCTCACCACCGCGGAGATCGCCCGCGCCTTCCTGGTCACCGAGCCGACGATGGCGCAACGGCTCGTCCGGGCCAAGGGCAAGATCCGCGACGCCCGGATCCCCTATCGCCTCCCGACCGACGCCGACCTCCCGGACCGGCTTCGGGCCGTACTGGCCGTTGTCTACCTCATCTTCAACGAGGGCCACACGGCCAGCTCGGGTGAGTCGCTGGTCCGCGAGGACCTCTGCCGGGAGGCGATCCGGCTCGGGCGGCTGCTCGCCGAGCTCATGCCCGACGAGCCCGAGGCCGTGGGGCTGCTCGCGCTGATGCTGCTGACCGAATCGCGGCGTGCCGCCCGTACCGGCCCGGACGGCGACCTCGTACTGCTGGCCGACCAGGACCGCAGCCGCTGGGACCGCGCTCTGGTCGCCGAAGGCCAAGCCCTCGTCCGGCGGTGCCTGCGACGCAACCAGCCCGGCCCCTATCAAATTCAGGCGGCCATCAACGCGGTCCACCTTGACGCACCGACCGCGGCCGCCACCGACTGGCGGCAGATCCTTCAGCTGTACGACCAGTTGCTCGCCCTTGACCCGAGCCCGGTCGTGGCCCTGAACCGCGCCGTCGCGGTGGCCGAGGTCGAGGGACCGGAGGCGGCGCTCGCTCTCGTCGACAGCCTCCCCCTCGACCGCTACCACGTCTTCCACGCCATCCGCGCCGACCTGCTCCGCCGCCTCCACCGCAAGGCCGAGGCGGCCGAGGCCTACGAGAAGGCCCTCACCCGCACCGACAACACGGCCGAACGCCACTTCCTGCGGCGCAGCCTTCAGGCACTTTCCGGAGACTGACGAGGACCGCGTAGCGTGCGGTCTGCGGGGCGGCGGGGGGCCACTGCCTTCTCGGCCGCCCGAGGCTGCCCGAGGCCATCCGAGGCCGCCCGAGGCCGCCCCGCGCTTCCGACGAAACGTCAGACTCCCCAAGGTCAGCGAGGAGTCTGACGCAGGACCAGGCTGACGAAACCCCAGGTGTCGCGGTAGACGCGCAGCCATTCGGAGCGGCGGGTGACGGACAGGGCGAGCGCCTCCGGGCTGTCCGGATGGGCGGGGTGCTCCAGGGCCCAGGAGGCCAGCGACCCCCAACAGGCCCATTCGTAGTCGTCCAGCTCCTGGCGGGTGCTGACGTGCCCATGGACAGGGGTCCAGCCGTCGGCGATGACGCGGTCCATGGTCGTCGCCAGGTCGGTGAAGTCCCCGAGCATGTCGACGGCCTCCTGGGAGGGCTCGCGGTCCCAGAACCCTTCACCGATCACCACACGTCCGCCGGGTGCCAGGTGCTCGCGTGCCGCCGCAAGGGTGGGGAGCAGGCCGCCGAAGGCATGTGTGGCCCCGAAACTCAGCACCAGGTCGAACGAGTGCGGGGAGACGAAGTCGGCAGCCGACCGGTGGTGGAGCGCCAGGCGTTCCTCCACCCCTAGCTCGGTCGCGCCCGCACGGGCATCGGCCAGGGCGGCCTCGGAGATGTCGACGCCCTCGGCGTGCAGGCCCGGATGGGCAGACAGGGCGCGCAGGAGCCACTCCCCGCTGCCGCAACCGAAGTCGAGTACGCGCTCGTCACCGCGCGAGATGCCGCGATCCAGCAGGAGGCGCACCGACTCGTCGTCGAGCGGGGACTTTATCGGGTGATGGGCATGGGCGATCCTGGAGATCTCTTCACGGTTCACCGGCGCATCCTCACAGTGCCGGAGACCGTATGCACCTGCTTTTTGCGCCGCCCCGACGCCGCTCAGGAAGCAGCCACCTCGCGGGCGCCGGCGGTCGCTCCGGCGGACTGCTCGACACCTACCGCAGTCGGCACGGCGACGGATACCGCAGTCGGAGCGGCAGCGGAAACGCGGCTGGCACGGCGGCGGAGCCAGTGCACCGAGGCCGGCCGCCCCACGGCACGGTGTGACCCGGCAGCGCTGCTGCTCAGTGGTGGGAGGGCAGAGCGGGCGCGCCGTGAGGAGGGGCAGTGGCTACCGGGCGAGGCCGGCGGTGCGGGACCGCTATGCCGGAGCGGCGGTGAGCGACGGGAGGGGGGTGGGTGGGGTGGGGGTGGAGGCGTCCCGGAGGCTCTGGCAATCGTCCGTCAGGTGCGCGAGGGCGGCGGTGAGGGCTTCCTCCGCCTGGTCGTGCGGTGGGGTGTCCGGCAGCACGGCGACGGACAGTTGGCGCAGTAGTTCGGTGTGGGCGGCCAGTGCCTGGCGGGTGCGGGTATCGGTGTGGTCGGTGAGCAGAAGACGTGCGGCGGTGTTGGCGGCGCGCAGCCGGGGCTGGTGGATACGGCGGTGGGAGCGGGGAAGGGCGCGCCAGGCCGTGTTGGCGACAGTCACCAGGCGCCAGATCTCGTTGTCGGCGGGTTCGGTGTCGTAGAACCGCAGGCCATAGCGGCTCACCAGCCAGTAGGAAGTGGTCAGGACGAAAGCGGTGGCGGTGTCGAAGGCCAGCCAGAATCCGAGCAGATGGGGCTCGCCGCTGGCGGCTCGTACCGCCAGGGCCGCTCCTGCTCCGCCGGCGCCGAACAGCAGGGCGCCGACGAGCAGAAGGAGGAGCGCGGCAGGGAGGGCGCCGATGCCGTTTCCGCTGTCGAGGCGCGCCATGCCCTTCCAATGAGGCGCGAGATAGCGGGCGTAGCGGACCCATCTGGGGGCGGGCTCGATCAGGGCGATACGTCCGGCCCAGCTGACGCTCTGCGGTCTCTTGGTGCTGTTGATGCCCGAGGTCGGGCTGCTGCAGGGAATCACGTGAGCGACAACGAGCCGTGAGGCAAAACGCGACATGCGAAGTGGAGGTTTAAGGGGCAGATTCCTCCCTCCGGCCGGGCGCGCGCCGCATCGCTCTGAATGCGCCGGTGGCATACCCGGTCGATCATCCGATACATACACGGCGGCCGCTCCCCCGCCGGCCGGCCCGGGTCCGCTGCGCCGGGGAGCGGGAGTCGGTCGGGGTCAGGCCGCCCGGGCACTTCACTCCGCGATGCCCCGGGTGAGCACCACGACGGTGACGAACGTGCGGTAGAGACGGATCGGGTCCTCGTCGGTCAGCCGGACGGTGACGGCGTCGACACGGGCGACGCCGATGATCCAGGTAGCCATCTCGGCGAGGTCCGGATTGCGGAACCGGATGGTCAGCGTGGCAGGCAGGGCGATGCGTGGCGGGTTGGCCCGCGGCAGCGTCTGTACGGCCTCCCGTGCGGTCTCGTGGATGAGTTCTCGGGCTTCCACCGGATGGCAGCTGTCCGCGGCGAACCGGGACACCGAGGACTTGACCACGGCACTGCGGATTCCGGGGCAGAAGGGGGTGATCTCGTCGGCGGTCGTCTCATCGCCGGTGATCAGAACCACCGGCACACCGTGGCCCAGTGCCACCAGGGAGTTGATGCCGCTCTCCCCGACGATCACCCCGTCCAGCCGCACCTCGCTGATGGCCCGCGGATTGTAGGTGTGCGACAGCGTGGCCGGGGCGCCCGACATCGAGCCGTGGTAGGAGACGAAGAAGACAGCGTCGAACGAAGCGTCCAGGCCCTGCATCATGTAGAGCGGTTTGTGCCGTCCGGAGAGGTAGCGGGCCCGGCCGGCGAGGGCGTCGGGACGCAGATTGGCCATCGTCGAGTGTGAGTCATTGACCAGGAACTCGGTCGCGCCGCCGGCCATCGCCCCCTCGATGGCGGCGTTCATTTCCTCCTGCAACAGGCCCCGGTAGTAGGCGTATTCAGGCTCCGCGGGGCGGCACTGGGACCAGTCCACGATGCCTGCGGTGCCCTCCATGTCGGAGGAGATGAAGATCTTCACAACACGCTCCTTGGGTGTGCGTTACCGAAGAGAGGGGCACCGCCTTTGTGAGCCCCGCGCTGAGCCTGATCACCCCCGTTGTGCGGGAACTCAGCTGCCCGCCTCGCCGAGCAGTTCGCTGATCGCCTGGAGGACGGCGTCCGGGCGGTCCTCGTGGAGGAAGCCGTGTCCGGCATCGTTCAGGACGCGGTGCTCGCCGCGGCCGGCCGATGCGGCCAGTTGCGCATGCAGGTCGTGTTTGGCGGCGTTGATCGCACGGATCTCTTCTTCGGAACACAGGTGGGCCTGGGTGACGTCGTACCCCAGGGCGGTGAGCACGATCATCGGCACATCGGGGAGGGCCGGCCCCCGCCGGATTTCGTCGGCGACCTCGCCGTGGAGGTTCCGGCCCTCGTACCATCCGGTCCGCCACGCGGCCAGTTGGTGTTCGAGGAGCGGCCGGCGGACCGGGTCCGGCCACTTCGCCAGGAGCTGGGTGAGTGCGGCGCGGAACTGCTGGAGCTGGTCCGCTGTCAGGTCCGGCAGGTCCTGGCTGTTCAGCTGTTCCTGCCGCTCCTGCAACTGCTGAGGTACATGGTCGAGGAGGTCCTCATGGAAGGGGTCCAGGAGGAGCAGACCGGCCACCTCGTCGGGGAAGCGCTGGGCGTAGTGGCGCGCGTAGGCGCCGCCCAGGGAGTGGCCGACCAGCACATAGGGCGCCGGTACGCCGGCGGCGCGCAGCAGGTCGCGGAGTTCGTCGGTGACCGCGGCGGCGGTGCGGGGCAGCGCGACGGGTTCGCTCCAGCCGGTGCCCGCGCGGTCATAGAGCACGCTGGTGGTCACTTCGGCGATGCGGTCGTGGACGTTCAGGTAATGCAGACCGACCAGGCCGGCTCCCGGGAGGAACACCACGGCCGGGCCCCCGGTGCCGCTGCGATGCACCATCAGTTTCCGTCCCCCGACGTCCTGCAGACGCCCGAGCGGGGGTGCGGGGGCGACGGCCGCTTCGGGCTGGGTTAACGGCGCTTGGTGTGACATGTTCCGCTCCTTCGACTCACTGTTCTTAACTTTGAGAAAGGTATCTGATGTGAGATCGTATGTCCATGGACACGGTCGACCTGCTCCTGCACCCGGTGCGGCTCCGCATCGTGCACGCCATGTCCGGCGGACGGACGCTCACGACCTCGCAGTTGTGCGCCCTGCTGCCCGACACCTCGAAGGCCACCGTGTACCGGCATGTGGGTCTGCTCGCCGACGCCGGCCTCCTTGAGGTGGCCGGCGAACAACGGGTGCGTGGCGCCGTCGAACGCCGGTACCGGCTGCAGCGCGCGCGGGCGGTGATCGACGCCGACACCGCCGCGGCACTGTCGGCGGAGGACCACCGGCGGGCGTTCGCCGCGGCCATGGCCACCCTGCTGGCCGAGTTCCACACCTACCTCGACCGGGACGGCGCCGACCCGAGCGCTGACCTGGTCGGCTACCGCCAGCACACGCTCTGGCTCAGTCAGGACGAACTCATCGAGATGATCGGTGAGATGCGCAGCGCGATCGTGTCCCGGATGGGAAATGAACCCGCACCGGACCGCACCAGGCACCTGCTCAGCCCGATTCTGTTCCCCACCGAGGAACCGCCCTCGCCCACTGCGGACGAGGGGACCGATCCACGCCGCTGAGCCCCCCGGCACCCGACGCCGGACCGTCCCTCCACGGAGCCGGTGGTCCGCTACCGGGCCGGCCCGTCACCGCGGTGGATCGGTTCGGCGACTGCACTTCGGTCCACGGTTCATGGTGAACCTGCTCCCCGTGGCGCACCGGGCCCGTGGCGCCCTTGCGGGGCAGGGAGGTGACGGCCACTGTGGTCGCACAGGGCCCTTGGCCGTCACCGTCGGCAGGTGCCGTCACACGGTTGGAGTGAGCGTGGCTTCCTTCGTACTGCCTCATGTCCTGCACGGCGCGGGATCGCACAAGGTCATCGCCGTGCACGGGTGGTTCGCCGACCGGTCCGCCTTCGACCCGGTGCGGCCGGACCTCGACCGGGACGCCTTCCAGTACGCGCTGGTCGATCTCCGTGGCTACGGAGAGGCGAAGGGCGCGGTCGGCGCGTACACCACCGGCGAGGGGGCGGCGGATGTGCTGGCGCTCGCCAACCGTCTGGGCTGGGACCGGTTCTCGGTGATCGGCCATTCGATGGGCGCGAGCGTCGTCCAACGGGTGCTGGCCGCGGCGCCGCGCCGGGTACGGCGGATGGTCGGCATCTCGCCGGTCCCCGCCTCCGGTCTGCCACTGCCGCCGCAGGAGTGGGAGTTGTTCTCCTCCGCAGCCCACACCCCGGAGAACCGGCGCGCCATCATCGACCTCACCACGGGCGGGCAGCGCCCCGCCGCCTGGCTGGACCGGATGGTGCGGCGGTCACTGGAGTGCAGCGATCCGAAGGCGTTCCGTTCCTGGCTGGACTCCTGGTCCGGGGAGGGGTTCGCGGCCGAGGTCGAGGGCTCGGCGGTGCCCGCGCTGGCGGTGACCGGCACGCTGGATCCCGCGCTGAACGCCGAGCTGACCCGTCAGACCTGGATGCAGTGGTACACCCGCAGTGAGCTGGTCGAGCTGCCCTCGGCAGGGCATTACGCGATGGACGAGACGCCGCTGGAACTCATCCGGGCCGTGGAGGACTTCCTGCGTGCCGACGATGACGGAACGGCAGCCGGATGACCGTGCCCGCAGCCGGTGCCGCGGACCGTGAGGTGCCGGACGTCTTCGACCCGCGCGGCTACGCCGACGGGCTGCCGCATGCGGCGTACCGGCTCCTGCGCGATCGGTATCCGGTGGCCTGGCAGGAGGAGCACGAGGTGCTCGGCTGGCCCGCCGGGCCGGGCTTCTGGGCGGTCACCCGCCACGAGGACGTCGTACGGGTCCTGAAGGACGCCCGCACCTTCTCCTCCCACCTGGGCGCCACCCAGATCCGGGATCCCGACCCTGCCGACCTGCCGTTCATCCGCCGCATGATGCTCAATCAGGATCCCCCGGACCACGGGCGGCTGCGCCGTTCGGTCAGCCGTACCTTCACCCCTCGCCAGATCGGCCGTTTCGGCACCGCCGTACGCGAGCGGGCCCGTGACCTGCTGACGGCGGCGGTCGCCACGGCACGCGCCGGGAACGGGGTGAGTGACCTCGTCACCGCGGTCACCGACGACTTCGCGCTGCTCAACCTCGCCGATCTGCTCGGTGTGCCGGCCGCCGAGCGCGGGCTGCTCCTGGACTGGACCCGGCGGGTCATCGGCTACCAGGACCCGGACGAATCAGGTCCGCCCGCATCCGGCCCGGACGGGCGGCCCGCCGACCCACGCTCCCCGGCGATGCTGCAGGACATGTTCGGCTTCGCACGGGAGCTGGCGGCCCACAAACGGCGGTATCCGGGCGACGATGTGATGACGGTGCTCGCCTCGGACTCCGAACTGGCCACGCCCGAGCTGGAGATGTTCTTCTTCCTGCTGACCATCGCGGGCAATGACACCGTACGCAGCGCGGCCCCCGGCGGACTGCTGGCACTGGCCCGGCACCCGGAGGCGTACCTCCTGCTGCGCACGGGCGCCGTGGGGACGGCGGCAGCTGTGGAAGAGCTGCTGCGCTGGCATCCGCCGGTGGTCAGCTTCCGCCGTACCGCGGCCCACGACACCGAATTGGCCGGCCGCCACCTTCGCGCCGGCGAAAAGGTGGTGGTGTTCCACGGTTCGGCAAATTACGACGAGCGGGTCTTCGCCGCCCCGCACCGGCTGGACCTCGCCCGGTCCGCCAATCCCCATGTCTCGTTCGGCGACGGTCCGCATGTCTGTCTGGGGGCGCATCTCGCCCGGCTGCAACTGCGGGTGCTGTACGAGGAGACCTGCGGCCTGCTCCCTGCCCTGGCGGTCGCCGGTCCGCCGCAGCGGCTCGTGTCGAACTTCATCCATGGTCTGAAGTCGCTGCCGCTGCGACTGGTGGACGTGCCGCCCGGGGCGTAGGGGGCATCTCCTGATCTCCGTGGGTCTGTGGCGCCTGGCACCGCGCCTCGCCGCGTTGTCGGATCATCCCCGTACGCCCACGGTGACGGCCCGAGATCAGTGCGGGGACATGGCCGTGACGTCGGGTGCCTGCTGCAGCAATGCCGCGGTGAGGGGGTGTTGGGGGGTGGTGAGCAGGTGGCCGGCCGGGCCTTGTTCGACGAGGTGGCCGCCGTCGAGCACGGCGATCCGGGTGGCCAGGGTCGCGGTGTCGCGGTCGTGGGTGATGAGGACCAGGGACATCTCCGGGTGGGTCCGCACAAGTTCCGCGAGGAGCGTGCGGAGCTTGCGGCGGGTGACGGTGTCCTGGCCGGAGGTGATCTCATCGCAGATCAGGACCCGGGGGCGGGCCAGCAGGGCGCGGGCCAGCGCGGCGCGCTGGAGTTCACCGCCGGAGAGCTCCGCGGGCCGGCGGCGTACGAGGTCACCGGACAGCCCGAGGGTGCTCAGGGTGAGCTCGGCCTCGGCCAGGGCCGCGGGCCGCGGAACGGCGCGCAGACGGATGGCGCTGCGCATCACCTGGCCGAGGACCGGGCGGTGTTCGTCGAACGCGGCCCGGGCATCCTGGAAGACGTACTGGACCGCGGCCAGTTGCTCGCGTGTGCGGTCGCGGAGGCTGCGGGGCAGGGCGGTGCCGTCCAGCAGGACCTCGCCGTCGTAGCTCCGGTGGAGTCCGGCCAGACAGCGGGCGAGGGTGGTCTTGCCGCTGCCGGAGCGGCCCACGACGGCCGAACAGCCGGGCGGGAGAAGCAGTTCGGGGGTGTGCAGGGCGGTGGACCTGCCGTGGCGGGCGGTGAGGCTCCGCACCTGGAGTACCGCATCCTTGGCGGCAGCCGGCCCGGAGGTGGTTTCGCCGGCCGGTGTCCCGGCATCCGTGCTCGGCGCGAGCGGGCCGTCCGACGGCTCGGCGGAGGCAGCAGGGGTGAGGAGTTCCCGGGTCCAGGAGTGCTGAGGGCGGCTCCAGAGCTGTTCCGGTGCGCCGGATTCCACGATGCGGCCGGCGCGCATGACATGGACCTCGTCGGCCAGGGCCCGGACGACATCCAGGTCGTGGCTCAGGAGCAGCACCGCGATGCCCTCGCGGGCCACGGCGGCCAGCTGGCCGGCTATCTGCTGCTTCGTCAGTGCGTCCTGGCCGGTGGTCGGTTCGTCCGCGACGACGGTGCGGGCGCCGGTCAGCAGGGCCTGGGCCAGGACCACGCGTTGCTGCTGGCCGCCGGAGAGCTGGTGGGGGTAGCGGTGCAGCAGGGTTTCGCCGTCGTGGAGCTGGGCCTGCGCGAGCGCGCGCAGGATACGTTGCCGGATCTCGGGCCGGCGGGCGCGGCGGGGCAGATGGCGTACCTGGGTGCGTGCGATGTCCTGGAGGAGGGCGGCGACCGGCCGGGCGGGGTTGAGCACGGTGGCGGGGTGCTGCGGTACGTAGCCGACGAGGGTGTCGGGGACGTGCACCTCGCCGGTCACCCTGGCGCCGGGCGGGTACTCGTGGAGCAGGGCGAGGCCGGTGGTGGTCTTGCCACTGCCGGAGGCGCCGATCAGGGCGGTGATCCGGCCGGGTGGCACCCGCAGACTCACTCCGTCGACGAGGGCGCGGCCGTCGATTTCGACGCGTAGGTCCTGGACCCGAGCGGCCTGGTCCTGGGCCTCAGGGGCCTGGTTCATGTGCACGGATCGCTCTTCTCGTCTCGCCCGGTCCCGGGGGGCGTGCTGTCGGTGGGCAGGGCTGCAGGGGTGCGGACGGGCCGCGGTGCGCGGTCCCGTTCCGGCCTTCGGTCGCGGCGGGTGAGGGCGGCGTCGAAGAGCAGGTTGGTGCCCATGGTCAACGCCATGATCAGCACGGCGGGCAGCACGACGGCCCAGGGCTGGACGAACATGCCCGTCCGGTTGCGGTCGACCATCACCGCCCAGTCGGCGGCGTCCGGTTCGGCGCCGACGCCGAGGAAGGCGGCCGTGGCGACCAGGTACAGCACACCGGTGAGCCGGACCCCGGCGTCGGCGGCGAGGGTGCGCAGGGCCGACCGGCCGACGTAGCCCACGGCCGTCCGCCACCATGTCTCGCCCTGCATCCGCAGTGCCTCGACCGCGGGCCGTGCGGCCGCTTCGGCGGTGGCGGCCCGGACGGCGCGCACGGCGTCCGGGATGTTGACCAGTGCCACCAGCAGCGCGAGTCCGCCGGCACCGGGCGTCAGGACCGCCGCCACCAGCAGAATGATCAGCAGCGACGGCACGGCGAGCAGCACGTCCAGCGGCCGCATCAACAGCTCTTCCAGCCAGCGGCGGTGGGTCAGCGCACCGATGAGGCCCAGCGGGAGCGCCACCGCGTAGGCCAGCGCCGTCGCCGCGAGGGCGGCCAGGACCACGGGGCGGCCGCCGAGCAGCACCTGCTGCCAGACGTCCCGGCCGACGAAGTCGGTACCCGCCCAGTGCCCGCCGCCGACGGTGAACGAGGGGGCCCGTGGTCCGGGCTCCCCGGCGAACAGCGGCCCGAGCAGGGCGAGGAGCAGCGGGACGGTGATGATCAGCAGCGCGAAGGTGAACCGGCCCGCTGCGGATGCCGTACGGGGGCTCATGCCGCCACCCCCGCTCGGGGCACCAGACGGTAAGTGGCCAGGTCCGCACCGAGGTTGAGGACGACGGCGGCGCAGCCGAAGACGACCGCCAGCCCCTGGATGACGGGGACATCGCGTTCCGCCACGGCGTTGATCAGGACCGTTCCGAGTCCGGGAATCACGAAGAGAGCCTCCACGACGATGACACCGCACAGCAGCCAGTCGACCGTGCGGGCGAGCTGCTGGGCGGCGGGCGCAAGGGCGTTGGGAAGGGCGTGCGCACAGCGGATGCGCGCGCCGGGGATGCCATAGCGGCGGGCCTGCGCGACATACGGCGAGGCCAGCGCGTCAATCATCCCCGCGCGGACCAGCCGGGCCAGCGAACACACCGGACGGGACAGCAGCACCAGTACGGGCAGCACCAGCGCCGCGGGGTGGGCGAGCAGATCGTCGCCGTAGCCCACGGCGGTCGGCGGCAGCCAGCCCAGGCGCAGCGCGAAGACCGTCACCAGCAGCACCCCGAAGGCGAACTCCGGTACCGCGTACACCCCCAGCGTCACCGAGCTGATGAGGCGGTCTACCAGCCGTCCTTCGTGGCGGGCGGCCAGGACGCCGAGGCCGCCCGCCAGCGGCACCAGCAGGAGCAGGGTGAGCGCGGCGAGCAGCAGGGTCGGCCCGAAGCCGTCGGCGAGGTAGGAGCTGACCGGCCGGCCCGAGGCCAGCGAACTGCCGAGGTCGCCGTGCAGCAGCCCGGCCGCCCACGCCACGAGGCGTTCGTGGGCGGGCCGGTCCAGGTGCATGGTCTCCCGGATGGCCGCGATCCGCCCGGGGTCGGGCTGGTCGCCGGCGAGCACCACCGCGGCGTCGCCGGGCAGCGCCTCGGTGAGGGCGAAAACGAGCAGGACGACGGCGACGGTCTGCCCGGCGCCGAGCAGCAGCCGCCGGGCCAGCCAGGACCGCAGACCGTTCACGCGAGCCACACCTTGTCGAAGCGGGCCCAGTCGAGCGTGTTGGCGGGCGCCTTGTGCGCCACCCCGCGGACGTTGCGGGCGGTGCCCAGGATCCAGTCGGCGAAGCCCCAGACCAGGAAGCCGCCCTCGGCGTACAGCCGGCGCTGCATGCGTGTGTACACGGCGGCCCGGTCCTGCTTGTCCTTGGTGGACTGGGCCTGCTGGTAGAGCGCGTCGAAGTCCTTGTGGTGCCACATGGTGGCGTTGGTGGTGGAGCCGGACAGCAGCCGCTGGGAGAAGTGCGACTCGATGGGCATCGCGCCGGAGCGGTAGCAGCACAGCGTTCCGGAGTCGAGGGTGTCCTGCCAGTAGCTGTCCTTGCTGCCCATCGCCACCTTCACGTGCACTCCGGCCTTGGCGGCCTGGTCACGGAAGATGGCTGCGGCCTCGGTGAACCCGGCGGCGACGGCCGAGGTGTCCAGGGTGACCCGCAGCCCGTCGGCGCCGGCCTTCTTCAGCAGGTGGCGGGCCCGGTCCAGGTCCTGCTCGCGCTGCGGCAGACCGTCCGCGTAGTACTCGTACCCCTTGCCGAACAGGTCGTTGCCGACCTCGCCGGCGCCGGAGAGCGCGCCGTCGACGAGTTCCTTGCGGTCGGCGAGGAGGAAGAACGCCTCACGCACCCGCTGGTCGTCGAACGGCGCCCGGTCGGTCTTCATCGCGAATGCCTGCATCGCACTGTTGCGCAGCCGGACGATCTCGATCTGCCCCTTGCCCTCGTGTGCGCGGGCGGTCGTCGGCGTCAGCTCGTGGGCGTACTCGACCTGGCCGCCCAGCAGGGAGTTGACGCGTGCGGACTCCTCGTTGGCGACCAGGAATTCCAGCTGGTCAAGGTAGGGCGCACCGTCCCAGTAGTCGTCGTTGCGCCGGAAGACGGCGGAGCGTCCGGGGGTGAAGGAGACGAAGCGGAAGGGGCCGCTGCCGACCGGCTTCGTGTCGAAGTCCGTCGCGCCGTCGGGGACGATATAGGCGCCGAACGCGGCCAGGAGGTTGGGGAATTCGGCGGTCGGGCGCTTCAGCGCGAACTCGACGGTGCGCGCGTCGACGGCCCGGCTCGCCTTGAGGTCGAGGGGCTCCAGCGAGGCCTTGGCGCGGTACGCCTTCTCGGGGTCGGCGATGCGGCGGAAGCTGTAGAGGACATCGCGGGCGGTGACCGGCTTGCCGTTGTGGAAGGACGCCTTGCGCAGCTTCACCGTCCAGCGGTCCAGGGCGGAGTTCGGCTCCCAGGAGGCGGCCAGCCGCGGCTCGGCGGAGAGATCGGCGCCGAAGTCGGCGAGTTTGTCGAAGAGGGCCTTGGCGCGGGCGGCGTCGGCGAAGAGATTGGCCAGGTGCGGGTCGAGGGTCTCGCTCGCGCCGCCGCCGGCGAAGGCGGCACGCAGCTTCCCACCGCGCCGGGGCTTGCCGCCGCCGTCAGCGGCGTCCCCGGAGGGGCCCGCGCAGCCGGCGAGCGCGAGCGCGCCGAGGCCGGCCACCCCGCCGGCCGCGGCGAGGAAGCCGCGGCGGCGCAGGCCGGGGAAGCGGGGGTCGGTGACGGGACCTTCGTACATGGCGGGTTTCCTTGCTGTGCGCGGGTGGGCGGAGGGGAGGTCGGGCGGGCGTCAGTTGTGCCGGGTCAGCCGGGCGACGAGGTGGAGCCGGTCCCCGTCGGCGGACTCGCCCGGCCCGGCGCCCTCGTGCCAGGCCGGGTCCGTCCGCGGCCCCGGCCCGTCGTGCAGATCGAGGACCTCGAAGCCGTGCGCGGCGAGGGCGTAGCGCAGCTCCTGGGGGAAGAGCAGCCGCCAGGCGGACCGCTGCTCGTGTGGCGGGGTGCCGTCGTCGGTGGTCCAGATGCGGGTGCGGCGCAGGAGTTGGGCGGCGCGGTCGACGTACAGCGTGGTGGTGGAGGTGTAGGCGGTGCCGCGCCAGATGAAGTCGTTGACGGCGGGGGCGTCGAGCAGTTCCGTCCGGCCGAGGAAGAAGGCGCCGTTGCGCATCTCGGCCACGAGCAGCCCGCCGGGAGCCAGGCCGCGCCGGCAGGAGGCGAGGAAGCCGTCGAGTTCGGCGTTGGTGTGGCAGTAGAGCAGGGCGCTGTCCAGGCAGACGATGGCGTCGAAGGGGCCTTCGTGGAGGTCGAAGTCGCGCAGGTCGGCTTGTACGTAGTCCGGTCCGGGGTGCTGTGTGCGGGCGTGTGCCAGCATCGCGGCGGAGAGGTCAGCGCCGACGACGGTGCGGCCCGCACCGTGCAGATAGGCGGCGTCGCGTCCGGTGCCGCAGCCGAGGTCCAGGACGCGGCTTCCCGACCGGTGCCGGCGCAGGCAGTCCTCGGCCCAGCGGCCGGCGAGCCGTTCGGCGTCGGGGAAGCGGGCCTCGTAGAGCTCCGGGTGGTCGGTCAGCAGGTTTTCGCTGTTCATATCCGTTTCCATGGGTGTGGTCAGGCCTTTTCCGCCGTGGTGGGCGCCGCCGTGGCCGGTACCGCCTCGGTTGCCTGCCCCGGCAGGCCGCGCAGCCGGTGCAGCCAGGCGACACCGGCCGCGGACAGGAGGCCGAAGCACAGGCAGCACGCCCACGGCAGCCACTGAGCACGGGCGAGTTCGCCGGTGTCCATGGCCCAGCCGACGACGTAGTTGCCCACCGCCGCGGCGATCCCGGAGACCACGTAGAAGAGTCCGAAGTAGGTGCCGGTGAGCTCGGCGCGTCCGAAGGCGGGGATCAGCTCCATCACGAACGGCTGGGCGACCATGACACCGAGGTAGAGCAGCAGTGCTCCGGCCAGTACGGGCAGTGCGCGCAGCGCGGCGTCGCCGAGTCCGCCGGAGGACGGTCCCAGGCCGGCGACGGCCATCGGCGGCACGAAGCCGAGGCCCATCAGGCCGAGTCCGGCGCTGATCCACCGGGCCCGGTCCCCGCGCTCCTTGAGTGCGCGGGTGATCCGCATCTGCAGCGCGAGGTTGGCGACGGTGCCGATGAGGAACACCAGACCGGCCGCGCCGTCCCAGCCGGTGGCCCGCCGGGCGCCGTCGGGCAGCAGCAGATACAGCTGGTTCTGCATGGTGAACATGCCGACCATGGCCAGCGCGAAGGCGAGGAAGACGCGGTTGCCGAGGACCTCGCGCCAGTCGCCGAGGACGCTGTTGGTCGCCGGGGCGACCTTGGAGGCGGGCAGCACCACGGCCTGGGCCACGGTGAGCAGTGCGAAGATCGCGGCGGCGGTGAGTGCGGAGACCCGGAAGTCGACCAGCAGCAGGGCGCTGCCGAGCAGCGGACCGATCAGGGCGCCGGTGGTCGCGAAGACGTTGAAGAGGGCGAACGCCTCGGCCTTGCGCCCGCCCGCCTCCTGCGCGAGGTAGGCCCGTACGGCGGGGTTGAACAGCGCTCCGGCCAGCCCGGAGAGTACGGACGCCGCGATGAGTACGGCCAGGCCGTCGCCGAGCGCGAAGAGGCCGAAGCCCACGGTCCGCAGTGCGCAGCCGGCGATGATGACACCGCGGGCGCCCAGCCGGTCGGCGGCCGAGCCGCCGATGAGGAACAGTCCCTGCTGGCTGAGGTTGCGGATGCCGAGGACGATCCCGACGACCGCCGCGGACATTCCCAGGTCTACGCCGAGGTGCACGGCGAGGTACGGAATGAGCAGATAGAAGCCGGTGTTGACGCCGAGCTGGTTGATCAGCAGCAGTCGGATGGCGAACGGGAATTGGCGCATCTCGTGCCAGGTCTTCACCGGTTCGCCTCCCCGTCGCTGACCGGCTCGGGCGTCTCCTGGCCCGCGCCCTCCTCCCCCGGTGGCTGTACGCCGTGACCCGGCCGTACGCCGAGGCCCGGTTCCCCGCCTGCGCGTACGGTGCCGTCCGTGCCGCCGATTCCGGTCCAGGGGTCGTGGGCGAGCAGCAGGTGGCCGTCCAGGTCCGTCCATCGGGCGCGGTCGGCGAGGTGGACGGCCGGGGCGAGGCCGAGGGTGCTGGCGGTGAGGCAGCCGAGCATCAGCGCGGTGCCGCTGCCGGCGAGCAGGTCGGCGATGCGCAGCGCCGCGGTGACCCCGCCGCACTTGGCGAGCTTGACATTGATGCCGTGCACCCGCCCGGCCAGCCGCCGGGCGTCCTCGAAGCCGACCGCGTCCTCGTCGGCGATGACCGGTAGCGGGGAGCGTTCGGCGAGTGCGGCCAGTGTCTCGGGGTCGCCGGGGGCGAGCGGCTGCTCCACCGCCTCGACGCCGAGGCCGGCATAGCGGGGCAGCAGGGTGTCGGCCAGGACGGGGCTCCAGGCGCCGTTGGGGTCGAGCAGCAGCCGGGCGTGCGGTGCGGCGTTGCGTACCGCCAGTACGCGGTCGAGGTCGTCCTCTGGGTCCGGGGCACCGGCCTTGATCTTGATGACGGAGAAACCGAGCCGGGTCAGCCGGCGCGCCTGCTCCGCGGCCGCACGGCACGAGGTGATGCCGATGGTGCGGGCGGTGGCGGCGCTCGGCGCTTCCGCTGCGCCGAGCAGCCGGTGCACGGGGAGGCCGGCGCGCTTCCCGACGAGGTCGAGCAGTGCGGACTCCACGGCCGCGGTCACCGCCGGGGGCGTGCCGGGCGCGGGCAGGTCGCCCGCGCGCAGGGCGTCGAGGGCGCTCTCGGGGGTGGCGCAGCGGGCGAGTTCCCGCGCGGCCTCGTGCAGCAGCCGGCCGAGGGTGGCGGCGTCCAGGCCGTAGTAGGTGCTGGTGACGGCTTCTCCGTAGCCACGCCGGCCTTGGTGCTCGATGGCGAGCCATACGGCGTCGCGGGCCGCCATCGTGGAGCGGGATATCCGCAGCGGCTCGGTGAGTTCGAGTCGTACGGTGCGCTGGCTGACCTTCACGGGGCTTCTTCCCAGGTGGTGGGGCGGGCGGAGTGGTGCGAGGCGGTTGTGGTGGGCGGCTGGTGGGGGCGCGCGGCCGGTCCGGGCGGGCGGGCGCCGTCCGCGGCCGGGGGCGCGAGCGGGTCGGCGACCGTCCCGCAGCGGGTCCATCCGGTCGCCTCCGCGGCCGTCGGATGCGGGATCTCGACCGGGCGGGTGGCGGCCGTGGCCAGGTCCAGGCCGTGGGCGGTGGCGAAATCGTCGTCGTAGACGCTGTTGAGGTAGCGCTGCGGCCCGTCAGGGAAGACGGTGGCGACCACGGCTCCGGGGTGGACCCTCGCGGCCCATGCGGAGACGAGGGCGACCGCGCCGGTGCTCCAGCCGCCGCTGACGAAGTTGCCGGTGGCGAGCCTGCGGCAGGCGTCGGCGGACTCGGCCGGGCCGACCCAGTGCACCTCGTCGAAGGCGTCGTAGGCGACATTGCGCGGATGGATGCTGCTGCCGAGGCCCCGCATCAGCCGGGCCCTGGCGGGCTGGCCGAAGATCGTCGAGCCGGTGGCGTCCACCCCGATCAGCCGCAGCTGCGGCCAGTGCCGGCGCAGCGGGCCGATGACACCCGCACTGTGGCCGCCGGTGCCGACACTGCACACCAGAACGTCCAAGTGGTCGAGTTCGGCGGCCATTTCGGCGGCGAGGGAGGCGTAACCGGCGACATTGTCGGGGTTGTTGTACTGGTCGGGCCAGTACGCGCCGGGCAGCTCGGCGAGCAGTTGCCGCAGCCGGGCCAGCCGGGCCGCCTGCCAGCCGCCCTCGGCCGCCGGCCGGTCGACGAGTTCGAGCCGGACCCCGTGGGTCCGCAGCAGCTGGCGCATGGACGGCTCCAGCTCGGTGTCACCGACCAGCACGACCGGATGGCCGAGCGCCTGGCCCGCGAAGGCCAGACCGATGCCGAGCGTGCCGGAGGTGGACTCCACGACGGGGGCGCCGGGCCGCAGTTGGCCGCGCTCCCTGGCACCGAGCAGCATGGACACGGCGGCCCGTGCCTTCATGCCGCCCGCGCCGAGCCCTTCGAGCTTGGCCCAGAAGCCGGGGTGCGGACAGGGGAGGTCGGCGGTGACCCGGGCGAGCGGAGTGCGGCCGAGCAGGCCGAGCAGCTCCCGGTTTCCGGTGCGATGCCGGACGGCCGTGGTCACCGGGCGGCTCCGGATGCCTCGCCGCCGTAGCGGTGGACGATGCCCGGTCCGCCGTCGAGCCAGAAGAACGGGTACGGCTCCGCACACACCGCGCTCACCCCGGAGCCGAGGAACCGCGGCAGCACCGCGCTGCCCGTCTGGGCGAACATCACCAGGGGCTTGCCGTAGCGCAGCGCATGCTCCCGCAGCGCCTCGAAGCTGCCGTTGCCCAGCGTCATCCCGGAGGCGAGCACCGCGTCGCAGTGCGCCAGCTCGGCGAGCGCGTCGGTGCGGACCGGCTCGCCCCACTCCGTCGTGCCGCCCTTGAGGTCGCAGGGCACATACGACAGTTCGCGCTCACGGAGCGCCTCCAGCAGCGAGTTGACCACGCCGATCACGAGCACCCGGGCGCCCGGCGCGGCGTCGACCAGTCCGGCGACGGCCCGTGCCCTGGCCCGGGACTTCCGCAGGGACGACCCGGCCGGCAGCGACCAGGACCGGGCGCCGTTCGCCGGCGTGTGCGGGAGGACGTGCATCAGATAGGTGTCGAGGGCCGCCACCCGCACCGGGCGCAGTTCATGCGCCAGGAGGCGGGCCAGGTCCGCGCCGACGCAGTCCTCGATCGCGGCGTCCGGCAGCTCACCGGGCTCCACCGCGCACGAGCCGACCGCCGCGGCCAGCCGCAGGCTCAGCACTTCGTTGCGGTAGCCGCCGCTGCGGCCCTCGTGGCGTACGGCCTGCCGGGTGCTGAAGGCGACGGCGACCCGCTGGGTACGCGGGTCGGGCCCGAAGTCACCGCTGAGGACCCGGGCCACGAGGTCGTCGTACGAAGCGGCGGGGGCGGGAAGGTGGGTGGTGGGGGTGGTCATCGGCTCACCACCCGCGGGCGCAGCTCGGACAGCAGCGCTTCGACGTGCCGGCGCGCGGCCGGGCCCTCGGCGTCGCCGGCCATGACATGCCCCAGGTACTCGTTGTTGCTGCCGGCCTCCTTGACCGTCCTGCCGGGCTCGGCGAGCTGGACTTCGAGTACTCCCGGCGCCTTCCGCACGAGGTCTGCGCCGTCGATCTCCGCCAGCACGCCCGTGGACTGCGAGACGAGGAAGCCGATCGCGGCGCTGCGCAGCCCGGTGTCCCGTATGCGCAGGTCGGGCCGCTCTCCTCGGGCCAGGTCCACCGCGGCAGCGGCGATGTCGACGCCGGTGACATGGCGGATCAGTTCGGTGATGCGGTTGCCCGCGGGGCGGGGGTTGACCTCGATCAGCCGCGGTCCGTCGGGTGTCAGCTTGATCTCCGTGTGCGCCACGAGGCCGTCGAGCCCGAGGGCCTCGATCGCCTGGCGGGCCGTCTCCCCGGCCGCTGCCGTATCGGCGGCGGAGAGCGGGGCGGGGAACATATGGCCGGTCTCGATGAAGGCCGGCGCCCCGCCGATGCTCTTGTCGGTCACCCCGACCACCTCGGTGCCGCCGTCGAACGTCACGGTCTCGACGCTGACTTCGGGGCCGTGGAGCAGCTCTTCGAGGAGGACCACGGGCGCCCGGCGCTGGCCGCGGGCGTTGACGGGGAAGCCGTCGAGGGCGCGGTAGGCGCGGGCCAGCTCCGCTTCGTCGTCGACGCGCCGTACGAACATGCCCGCGCACAGGTCGACGGGCTTGAGCACCAGCGGATAGCCGATCTCCGCCGCCGCGGCGGCAGCTTCGGACCGGTCCGAGCAGACCGCGAACCGCGGACCGGGGAGCCCGGCGGCGGCGAGCACCTGCCGGGTCGTGTCCTTGCGACAGGCGTTCTCGACCGCTTCGGGCGCCGGACCGGGCAGTCCGAGGCGGCCGGCGATCCGCGCGACGGCCGGGAGGTAGTAGTCGCAGGAGGTGATCACGCCGTCGAAGCCGAGCGCGGGGTGCAGCCGCTCGACGTACGGCAGCAGGGTTTCGAGGTCGTTGGTGTCGGCGGTCAGCACATTGCGGGCGCCGAGCAGCGGGTGGGCGGCGCCCTCGGGCGCGGAACGCAGGTAGTGGTGCAGGTCGCGGGTGAGAAAGGTGAACTCGTGTCCGCCCTCACGGATCGCACGCGGGAGCAGCCTGCTCATCGCTCCGACCCAGCTCTCGACCATCAGCAGATGAGCCACGGTTTCCCTTCTTCGCAGCATTGTCCGGCCGTTGTTGCGGCGGTACTTGACGGAGCGGTGGCCCCTTGGCGAGGGCCGTCCGGCTTGACCGGGCCACACTGTAAACGATAATCATTTTCACTACCAAGTCCTGCGGCATCCTCCGCCGCACTCCTGAATGCGAGACCTGTGATTCCTGCCGTACGCCGCACGGGCCTGCTCTGCGCCCTGACGGCCACCGCCGCCCTGCTCCCGGCCGCCCCCGCGCCCGCTGCTCCCCCGCCACCGGCTCTCCGCTTCGGCGCCTGTCCGGACTCCGTACCGGCCCCGCCCGCACCCGACCGCGTCGAATGCGGCCGGCTGAGCGTCCCGCTCGACCGGAGCCACCCGCACGGCAAGCACCTCGACATCGCCGTGTCCCGGGTCCGCGCCTCCGGACCGGCCTCCGAGCGGCGCGGCGTCCTGCTGGTCAACCCGGGCGGGCCCGGCGGTTCGGGCCTCCCCTACGCGGTGACCAAGCGCGCCAAACTGCCGGAGCGGGTGCGGCGTTCGTACGACGTGATCGGCTTTGACCCGCGCGGCACCGGTGCGAGCGCGCCCGCGGACTGCGGCCCGATGGGCGGCCTCTTCGACAGCCCGGGGCAGGACCCGGTGCCGGCGGGGCGGACCGCCGAGCAGGCATACCTCGACGGACTGCGGCGGACCGCGGACGACTGCGCCCAGCACGTCAAGGACGCACTGCCGCATCTGTCGACCACCGAGACCGCCCGCGACATGGACGCCATACGGGAGGCGCTCGGTGAGCGCCGGATCGGCTATCTCGGTGTCTCCTACGGCAGCTACCTCGGGGCCGCCTACGCCGCCCAATTCCCGCACCGGGTGGGCCGGATGGTGCTGGACAGCGTCGTCGGCCCCGGGGAGTGGTACGACTTCGACCTGCTCCAGAGCCGGGCGCTGGTGCGTCAGCGGGCGGTGTTCTTCGCCTGGGCGGCCCGGCACGAGAAGCGCTTCGGCCTCGGTGCGGACGGGGCAGCGGTCCGCGCCGCGTACCAGCGGGTCCGGGACGGTCTCGCCGAACGCCCCGTGGACGGCTTCGGGGCGGCGGAGTTCGACCGCGCCGTGTACCGGGCGCTGGGCCGCACCGAACGCTGGGCGGGCCTCGCCGACGGTCTGCGCACCTATATGCGCGACGGCACCACCGGCCCGCTGCGCCCGGCAGAGCCCTTCGACGGCGCCGCGTCACGTACGTTCGAAGCCGCCAACCGCACGGTCAAGTGCGCGGACGGACCGGCGCCCTCGCCCGCCCGGGTCGTCGCCGACATCCGGCGGATGCGGCAGCTCGACCCGCAGCCGGTGCTCACCGGGATGGAGGCCTCGGTGTGCGCGTACTGGCACCACCGGCCCGCGCACAGTACGCCGCTCGGCAGCCCCGACGCGCCACCGGTCCTGCTGATCGCCTCCGAGCACGACCCCGTCACCCCCATCGAGGGCGCCCGGGCACTGCAGCGGCGGCTGCCCGGCTCCCGTCTGGTCTCCCTCCACGACGACTACTCGCACGGGGTGTTCGCCAGCCGGGGCAACGGCTGTGTGGACGAGACCGCCGCGGCCTATCTGACCGACGGAACCGTGCCGCGCGCCGATGTGCACTGCACCGGGCCCGGACTGCCCACACCGTGAGCCTCGACAGCTCAAATTCCGGGCAGCCGTGGGGAGTTCGGACATCCTGACGCGCCACCCGAACGTCACACAGCAGGAGTCCGCGCGCCGGTGAGGCTACTTCTTCCCGGGGGCCACGGCCGCAAGAGCGTCGACGCTGCCGGACATGATCGTCGGGAGGTGCGCGGTGAGGTGCTCGACCGGCCAGTCCCACCAGGCCAGCGCCAGGAGGCGGGCGATGTCCGCGTCGTCGAAGCGGCGCCGGATCAGCCGGGCCGGGTTCCCGCCGACGATCCCGTAGTCCGGGACATCCTCGACGACCACGGCCCCGGACGCGATCACCGCGCCATGACCGATGCGGACCCCCGGCATCACCATGGCGCGGTATCCGAACCAGACATCGTTGCCGACCACGGTGTCCCCCCGGCCGGGCAGGCCGGTGATCAGCTCGAAGTGTTCGGCCCAGGAGCCGCCCATGATGGGGAACGGGAACGTGGAGGGGCCGTCCATACGGTGGTTGGCACCGTTCATGACGAACCGCACCCCCTCCCCCAGCGCACAGAACTTCCCGATGACCAGCCTCTCCGGCCCGTAGTGATAGAGCACATTGCGGGTCTCGAACGCCGTCGGATCGTCCGGGTCGTCGTAGTAGGAGAACTCCCCGACCTCGATCAGCGGCGAGGTCACCAAGGGCTTCAGCAGCACCACACGCGACTGCCCTGGCATCGGGTGCACCACGGTCGGATCAGCAGGAACAGCAGGCATCACGCATCAGCTTTCTCTCACACCGCGCGGACCGGACCCTCCCATGATCACCATGTCCGCCGTGCCGATCCACCGACTTTCGCCGTTCGCACGGAGCCGCGGCGCTGTCCTGCCGAGCCGCCGGAGCGTTCCTCCTGCCCCTCCCGCGGGCCGGGCCGCCGGGTGAGCGCCGCGCGGATGCGTCGGTGGCGCGGTGCCGGAGCTACGACCGGCCGCGAGGCTTGCCGCGCCGGCCGCCCTTGGGCCCGCCGGAACCGCTCCGCGGATTCCTGCCGGCCGGTTTGCCAGCTGTCTTGCCTGTTGTCTTGCCTGCTGTCTTGCCTGCCGCGGGCTTCCGCCGGGCGCCGCCCGCCTCGGGGCGCTTGCTCTTCGGCTGTGCCGGGGCCGGGGCCTGCGCGCGCCCCCGTGTGCTGTTCACGGTCCGCCCGCGGACGATCCCGATGAAGTCCTCCACCAGGTCGGTGGTCTCTTCCTGCAGCCAGGACAGCGCAATGCGCGACGCGGGGGCGTCCGTAACCGGCCGGTAGGTGAGGTCCTTGCGGTGGTGCAGACGGGCGAGTGACTGCGGGACCACGAGGAGCCCCACCCCTGCCGCCACCAGCTCGATGGCGTCCGCCGTCGTGGCCGGGCGCTCATTCGCGGGCCGTCCCGGCCGGCGCTCCCAGTCGAGGGTCTCGTCGAGCGGGTGCAGCACGATCTCGTCGGCCAGGTCCTCGGCAGCCACCTCCTCGACCGCCGTCACGAGGTGGTCCTTCGGGACCACGACCACGGTCGTCTCGGTGTAGAGCGGAATCGCCGCGAGATCCGTCCGGTCGACCGGCAACCGCACAAAGCCCGCGTCGGCGCCACCGTCCCGCAACAGCTCACAGGCTTCGGTGGCGGGCACCGCGATCAGGGTCAGTGGGACGTCGGGCAGCCGCTCGTTCCAGATCCGCACCCACTTCGTGGGCGTCACTCCCGGGACATAGGCGAGCCGGAACGACGGGGATGCTTCCGAGCTTGTCACGCCCGCCAGGTTACCGGTCGTGGTCGGAGGTAGCGCACATGCTCGATACCCTTGACACCATGAAGTCGCACCAGACCCCCCAGACGATGAAGCCCGCGACCGCGGCGAAGAAGCTGGGTGTGTACCTCGAGGCCACCCCCACCGAGTTCCAGGAGGGTGTCGTCTCGCGCACCGAGTTGAACGCACTGCAGGCCGATCCGCCCGAGTGGCTGCTGGAACTGCGACGCAACGGCCCGCACCCCCGGCCGGTGGTCGCGGCGAAGCTGGGCGTCTCCATCTCCGGTCTCGCCCGCGCCGGTGTCACGGAGGCTCTCACCACGGAGCAGATTGACGCGCTGAAGGAGGAAAGCCCCGAGTGGCTGCAGCGGGAGCGCGCCACCCAGGCCGAGGTCCGCAAGGAAGCCGTGCGGATCAAGGAGAAGAACGCGGAGCGCGGCGAGCAGCCCGGCCGCCCGAACTCCTGACTCTGCCCCTGAACGATGCCGGCCGCGGGCGCGCGGGTTCGTACCTGCCCGCCCGGCCCGGCCAGGCGGGCGGCGCACTCCACCCGTAGCCGACCGTCACGAGTAGCCGGCCGTCACGAGCGCGACACCCTGCGCGAGACCGGTCACTCGAATCGCGAAGGGTCTCCCGCCCCTCGGCGGACGATTTCGACATCGCCGCCGGAGAAGTCGATGACCGTGGTCGGCTCGGTGCCGCAGTCGCCCGAGTCGAGCACGGCGTCCACCACGTGGTCGAGCCGTTCCTTGATCTCCCACCCCTGCGTCATCGGCTCCTCCTCGTCGGGCAGGAGCAGGGTGCTGGAGAGCAGCGGCTCACCGAGGTCGGCGAGCAGGGCCTGCGGGACGACATGGTCCGGGATCCGCACGCCGACCGTCTTCTTCTTCGGGTGCAGCAGCTGGCGCGGCACCTCCTTCGTCGCGGGAAGGATGAAGGTGTAACTGCCGGGTGTGGCTGCCTTGATCGCGCGGAACACGTCATTATCGATGTGCACGAACTGACCCAGCTGCGAAAAGTTCTGGCACACGAGGGTGAAGTGGTGACGGTCGTCGAGGTTGCGGATCGACCGGATCCGGTCGATGCCGCTGCGACTGCCCAACTGGCATCCCAGTGCAAAGCAGGAGTCCGTCGGGTATGCGATGAGCGCGCCGGAGCGGATGCTGTCGGCCACAGTGCTGATGGTGCGCCGCTGAGGATTCTCGGGGTGCACGTCGAAATACTTCGCCATCCGTCGAGCGTACGTGATCAGGACTCCCGCGCCCGGATGGGCGGGATGCCGCTGCCCCGCGGAGGGCGCCCGGAGAGCGTGTCCCGTGGCCGCGGCATCAGCCGGGTCACCGCCCGAGCAGCAGCCGGGCGATCGCGAGCTGCTCCTGGTCCAGCTCGTCCTCCTCGTCCTCGATGTTCCACAGCAGGTTCTGCAGGGCCCGCCCCAGCGTCCATGCGGCCGCCCGCTGCCGGTCGAGGCCCAGCACCTCGGTCATCAGGTCGAAGCGGTAGCGCACTTCGGACGGGTCGAAGTCATGGGAGAGCGCGGGCATCAGCTCGAAGCCCGGGTCGCCGGCCAGCGGCTTGGGGATTCTGGCGAAGTACGCGTGGAGCGGCGGTGCGACCGGCCAGGCGGAGCTCGCTCGGGCGATGGTCCGGGATGGAGCGTGCCATCGAGACGGATCCCGAGCGCCCGCGCTTCCGCGCCGTACTCGCCCAACTCGCCGGCCGGCTCGGCGATTTCGACCTCGCGCTCGCCGCCATTCAGCTTCGGGGCGGTGCGGCCGGCCCGCCTGATCCTGCCCGCGTTCCTCGGTGGCGGGCTGCTGCCGGCCGCCTTCCTCACCTGACCGGGCCGTGACCGCGAGCGCGCCGATCGGTACGGAGGTCTCCGGAGGCCTACGGATCTGCGGATGTCTGTGGATGTCTGTGGATGTCTGCGGCGACGGTCCGGGACTCTCCCTGATGCTCCGGACGCCTTACGCATCCCCTCGGCCGCGCTCGACGAGCAAGTGCCGGGGGCCGCGCAGTACCGGGCTGCGCCGGTACTCAGGCGGGTCCTCGACCAGGCGGGGAGTGTCGAGGTGCTGGAGGAGTGCGTTCAGGGCGATCTGGGCTTCCAGACGGGCGAGCGGGGCGCCGAAGCAGCTGTGGATGCCGCTGCCGAAGCCGAGGTGCTGGTTGTCCTCGCGGGTCGGGTCGAAGCAGTCGGGGTCACGGAACCGTTCGGGGTCACGATTGCCGGAGGCGAGCATCAGGATGAGGGGGGCGCCCTTGGGGATGGTGAGTCCCGAGATCTCGATGTCGGCCAGTGGGGTGCGCTGCGGGAGCATCTGGACGGGGGGCTCGTAGCGCAGCAGCTCCTCCACTGCCCGGGGCATCAGGCCGGGGTCGCTGCGCAGACGTGCCAGCTGGTCAGGGTGGCGCAGCAGAGTGAGGACGCCGTTGGTGATCAGGTTGACGGTGGTCTCGTGACCGGCGATCAGCAGCAGCACGGAGGTGGTCATGATTTCGAGCTGGGTGAGCTGCCCGTCGGTGCCGTGGCCCGTGGCGAAGGCGGAGAGCATGTCGTCGGACGGATGGTCGCGGCGCTTTCCGGCGAGCTCTCCCAGATACAGGCCCATGGTCTTCCGGGCCTCCGCGGCGGCGCGTTGGCGCTCCGTGTCCTCCCCGGGGCTGGGGTCGATGCCGGCGACGATCGCGTCCGACCACTGGCGGAACTGCGGCTCGTCCTCGATCGGTACGCCCAGGAGGCGGCAGATCACGGTGACGGGGAGCGGGTAGGCGAAGTCGTCGACGATGTCGATCCGCTCCTTGCCCTCCAGTTCGGCGATGAGGTCCTTGACGATGCGGGTGATTTCGCCGTGCATGGCATCGATCCGGCCGGGGGTGTGGGGCGGGCCGAAGGACCACATCGCCAGGCTCCGCAGCCGGTGGTGTTCGGGGTCGTCGAGCCCGATGAAGGCCGGCGGGAGTCCTCCCTCGCCGGCCTCGGTCTCGTCCGGTGCGGTGCGGTTGCGGCGGTCCGAACTGACCCGCGGATCGTGGAGCAGGGCTGCGATCTCGTGGTAGGTCCCGACCAGGTAACTGCCGTCCTCCTGCCGTGCCACGCGGTTCTCGCGGAGTTCGGCGTACAGCGGATAGGGGTCGGCACGGTGGGCGTAGTCGGTGATCCGTTGGAACAGGGTGTCCGCAGCCATGCGCGGGGGCTCCTCATCGCTATGGAGTGACGGTGGACTCAGCGGGCCGGTTGCACCACCGTCAGGCGTCGGTCCGGCAGATGACCGGTGAGGGCGACGGTCGGACCGTGCGAGAGCATCTTCGGGTCCGGCACGTCGGAGGGGACGGGGACCGGGGACTCGATCTGGTCGGCGGCTCCCGGCGCGGGCGGAAACGGCGCGGCCGTCTCGATCAGCCGCTGGTAGTACTCCAGTGACCTGGCCTGGTTCACGCTCACGGCCGCGGTGACCCGCCCCCGGTAGCCGTAGACGGCGACCAGCCGGGCGTTCTTCAGCGAGCCCTGGGCAATGACCACCTGGTCGGAGAAGGTGGGCACGCCCACGGACTTGATGTTGAGGCCGAACTGGCTGGACCAGAAGGCCGGTACCGTCAGGTGCGGGAGTCTGCGCGGCCCCGGATTGACCATGTTGTGGGCCGCCACCTGGGCCTGTGCGACCGCGTTGCCCCAGTGCTCCAGGGAGAGCAGCTGGTACTCGAAGAGCGGGTGCGGGAACCGGGCGATATCACCGGCGGCGAAGATGTCGTCGGTGACGATCCCGTACATGTCGAAGGCGCGGCACCCCGCATCGCAGGTCACCCCGCGGGGGCCCGCGGCGAGTCCCGATTCGGCCAGCCATTCGGTGTTGCGGACCGCGCCCAGGGCGACCACGGCGATGTCGGCATCGATCCGTGTGCCGTCGGAGAACTGTGCGCCGGTGAGCCGGCCGTTGCCCTCCAGGGCAGTGACCGTCACTCCACAGCGCAGGTCGACACCGTGCGCGCGCTGCAACTTCGCGGCAAGCTCGCCCAGCGTTCCGCCGAGTGCGCCGACGAGGGGCGCCGGGCCCCGCTCCGCGACCGTCACCGCCAGGCCGCGCTCCCGGCAGGCGGAGGCGATCTCCGAACCGGTGAAGCCGGCGCCGATGACCAGGACGCGGCGCGGTCCGGAGTCGAGGCGCTCCGCAAGGCGGCGCGCGTCGTCGCTGGTGCGCAGGGTGAACACCCCGTCCAAGGCGGCCTCGGCCGGGTTCGGCCAGGGCCGGGCACGGGTTCCGGTGGCGATCAGCAGCCGGTCGAAGGGCACTTCCCCGCCGTCGGCGAGAAGTACCCGTTTCCCGATCGGATCAAGTCCGGTGGCACGCACTCCGAGCTTCCACTGCGCATCGACGTCACGGCGCTGTGGAAGCCCGGTGTCGCCGGCGGGAACCCTCCCGAGCAGCACCTGCTTGGACAGCGGAGGCCTGTCGTAGGGGGGCCGCGGTTCCTCGCCGACCAGGGTCAGCGAGCCGGTGAAACCCTCCTCCCGGAGCGTCTCGGCGGCCCGCAGCCCCGTGAGCGACGCACCGACGATGACGATCCGGCCGTCGTAGGGTTCACCGCGCACGGGCGCCCGCCTCCTCGCCCATGAGGATGGCCTGCACCGGGCACGCCGCCATGGCCCGGCGCACCTGTTCCAGCTGCCCGTCCGGCACGACCGGGTGGTAGAGCAGGGATTCCTCGCCATGCATCGTGAACACCTCGGGGGCGAGGAACGCGCACTGGGCATAGCCCTGACAGCGATTGAGATCTACGACGATGTTCAACCCGAGCCACTCCTCCCACCGCCCACGGTCACGCCCGTCGTCTCCGTCCTACTACCGGTGGCGGCGCGGCGCAGATGATGCTCGGCCATCCGAGGGTTTACCCGGAGTGAGCAGAAGCGCCCACCGGCCACTCACCCCACGCGCCTCACGCCTCACACTTCAGACGTCACGCTTCAGGCATCACACCTCACGACTCACACCTCACGACTCACACCTCACGACTCACACCTCACGACTCGCGACTCGCACCTCAGGCCGAAGGCGCTCCCGGGTCGCTCTCCCCCGGGGCGGCGTCGGGATGCGCGGTGACCGGGAAGCCATCGCGGTACCTTTTCGCGGACCGGCAGACGAAGTTGATGTACGCGTCCAGCACGTCATCGGTCGCCTGCCGTGCCTCCTCACCGCTCAGTGTCTGCTCGCGGCGGACGAGTTCGGTGACCGTGCCGTCGAGGCGGTCGCGCAACACCTGACAGCGCACGCATGCATACCTGACCCACTCCTGGGTATCACTGGGCATCCCCCGTCCACGGAAATCCCGTAAAGACGGGGCTCTGAGATCGAGTTCGGCCGAGCGGAGTCCGTGGCATCCGGACGGAGTTCAGCTCCTGGGCGCACGGTCCAAGGGGCCGCGGACACGTCCCGTATGGCTCATTCACCGCTCATTTCTTGACTGACGCAGACTGCTTGCGCAGCACCTCAACTCCTCATGAAAGTAGGCTCGTTGAGCAGTTGAGCCGATCACGTGCACCATGTTCCCGACGATAAGGGAGCGCGACTATGGGTTAATTGCGGAGAGAGGTGAGTAACATCCAGCCAACCGTAGATCGATCAGGCGATAGAGAGCAGGCTGTGTCATGTCAGACTCGGAATTCGCTGCGCAGGTAGCTGCCAAACTGGAGAGCATCGCGAAAGAGATCGACGAGCTGCAGAAGCTCAAGGGGAAGCTGGAGGACCTCCAGAAGCACTTCGGAGCCGGTACCCGGAAGGCAGCCGTCGCACCGCAGCCGGCGGAGCCCGAACCCGCGGTGACGAAACCGGTGACAGTACCCCCGGCGCGTCGGGCGCAGGCCACCGCGCCGAAGGCCAAGCCGGCGTCGAAGCCCCCGGCCAAGGTGGCGAAGACCGCGAAGACCGCGAAGAAGAAGACGCGGAAGGCCAAGCCGCCCCGGACCGGCGCCGACCGGCGGAACTCCACCCGCGCCGACCGCGTTCTCGGACTTCTTGACGAGCAGCCGCGCACGGTGGCGGAGATGACGAAGCTGCTGGCGCAGGAGCACCCGGACCACTCCGCACCGGAGACCGCCGTACGCAACACCCTGGAGACCTCACTCGTCGCCAAGGGCCTTGCGCACCGCAGCAAGCAAGGCAGGAGCGTCTTCTACTCCCGCCCCGTGGCCGGCGCCGAGGCGCAGGAAACCGATGCGGCCGCTTCCCAGAAGGAGGCCGCTTCCACCCCTGCCTGACGGGTACGTCGTCCGGTGCTCGGCGACACCGTCGGCCCCACGGCCCCAGCCTCGTGGTGGGCCTCGCCGACGGTGAGCCGAGCCGGACCCCGTCCCTGGGCGAGGTATCCGGCGAAGGCCAAGAGGTCTCCGGCCTGGGCGCAACAGCCTGGCCGCGGGCGGCCGCCGCAGGCGGAATCACACCGCAAGTCGTGCGATCAGCCGGATCGCCTGTATGGTCGGGGCGCAGTGGTCCGCCACGGCGATCAGCTGCCCGAGCTGCGAAAACGATCCAGATCGACCTGCGGTCGCCGGGCGGGAACGAGCCGTCCGGCGGGTCCGCGCGTGGTCGCGTCCCGGCGGGCGACGGGCCACCGCAACCGCAGTCCTGACGCTGTCGGTGAGGACAGTCGCAGGGGGGTGAATCGGCCGAGTCTTGACGAACTGGCCCTGCCCGATCTTGACTGCCAGAGTCCCACCCCTGCCAGGGCCCCCACCAGGGGTATTGGCCCACTCACCGAAGGTCACGAACATGACGGTTGACGTCTCCGCCGCCACCGAAGTCGGGCAGTTCCTGCTCGGCGACTCCTTTGCTTGCCTGGCCGGCCGTTCAGCATGGCGACAGGGTGGCATCACCCACCGCCACTACACATGGTTCGGTGATGACACCACGGGCGAGCAGATGGCGGCTGATCTGCAGGCGTATGTGGAGGCGGTGGACTGGGCCGCCAAACCCTTCACAAGCTTCGTGGCCACCTTCTCCGGCCCTCTGAACCTGTCGGAGACCGAGTTCGAGCGGCATTTGTGGCAGCAGCTGCAGGCGCTGCACGACCACGACAGCCGCACGCACTCCTGGGCCGAGGGCTACGATCCCGACCCGTCGTCCGGTGCCTTCGCCTACAGCGTCGCCGGGCACCCGTTCTTCGTGATCGGGCTGCACGAGACTCACAGCCGGGTCGGCCGCCGCCCGCCGTTCCCGATGCTCGCCTTCAACTCCCACCACCAGTTCGACCGGATAAAGGCCGCCGGTCTGTGGGACCGGCTGGCGGAGAAGATCCGCAAGCAGGACATCGAGCTGCAGGGCAGCATCAACCCCAATCTCCTGGAGTACGAAAAGCTCTCCGAGGCCCGGCGCTACTCTGGCCGTCCCAAGCCGGCCGACTGGGCCTGCCCCTTTTCCGCCCGGGTCTGAGCCCGTCGGCATCCGTCAGGAGCGACAGCGCCGAGCTGCCGCGCGCATCCGCCGCCCGCCCGGCCCTCGCCCGTGGGCGGCGGTGCCGCGACGACAGCCCCGGCACCGCCCTCGGCGGGGCGGAGCTCCCTGACCGACGCCCCAGGGGCCCGTCAGGTAGTCCGGGCCTCCCCGGTGCCGAGCCGGGCGAGCTGGCGGTCCTGGAGGCGGCTGAGGAGCAGCAGCGGGACGACCGCTCCGAGGAGGGCGCAGGCCATGTCCCACTGGGTGTCCCACTGGTCGCCCTGGGTGGCGAGAAACGCATCAGCCGCGGCGCCACCGGCCAGCGCCGCCCACCACTCGATCATCTCGAAGAACGCACTGAAGGCCAGGCATGCGCACACGGTCAGCGGGGCCGGCCAGGCGCTGCCACGCAACGGGGAAGTCCGGACCAGCAGTTCGCGGACCAGGATGGCGGGCACAAAGCCCTGCAATGGCGGGCACCAAGCCCTGCAATGGCGGGCACCAAGCCCTGCATGAGATGCCCGATGCGGTCGTAGGGATTACGGGATCGGTCCAGCACGTCCTGCAGCCAGTGCCCCACCAGGACCTCGGCGTAGGTGGAGTGGCCGCCGACGATCAGGACCAGTGCGTGCGCGGCGAGCAGGCAGCACAGGAGCGGACTGAGCGGAAAGCGTTTCCGCACCGCGACCAGCACCGGCAGACCGACGATCACCCAGCAGGTCTCCATGAGCCAGGTAGCGCGGTCGTACGGCTGGAGGCCCGACAAGGCCAGGGCGAGGAGCACCGCCGCGAGCAGCACCGGCGGCAGTGGGCGGGGAGCGGTCATGGCCTTCATGGATCAGCCTCGGAGACATCGGGTACGGGTCGGCGCGGCACCGCCACGGGGCGGGCGGCCGGGGCGTCGCGTACGGCGCATGCCCGGCCACGCTGCCGTCGCGCTATAAACGATCACTGAACGACAGGCTGCCGCGGGGCGGAACAGTCACCGGCGCTCCCCGCCGCCGTCCCGTCCGCCGACGGACCGGGCCGCCGTGCCCGGTCGCGTTCCGCCCAGTGCACCACCGCGCCCATCCCGAGCCCGGCCACCAGGAACAGCGCCCCCAGCACGAACCAGCCCGGTACCCCCCACGTGACCAGCAGCGAGGTGAGCAGCAGGGGGCCCAGCGTGCGCGCCAGCGGCACGCCCGTGCCGAAGAAGCCCTGGTACTGGCCGACTTGATGAGGCGGCGCCAGGTCGAAGCTGATCTGCCAGGATCCGGCCGACTGCAGCATCTCTCCGACGAGCTGGAGCACCGCGCCCACGACGAGCACCACACCGGCCCCCCACGGCGGCATTCCCGCGGCCGACAAGGCGAAGACCAGACACGAGGCAAGCATGATCAGGCAGGAGTGCCACACGGCCCGCGAGGCGGTGCGCAGTCCGGTCACCGTCCGGGCCGTGCAGACCTGGAAGGCCATGACGCCAAGGGTGTTGAGGACGAACAGCGCCGACACCAGCCAGCTCGGCGCGTCCGTACGCGCCACGATCCACAGCGGGATGGCAAGGCTGAGCAGCGGCATCCGCAGCAGCAGGACCGCGTTGAGGAAGGTCAGCGCGGCGTACGGGCGGTCGCGCAGCACCGCGAACCGCGGCTCACCGCCCGTACGGCCCGCGACCGGGGCCACCGCGGGCAGCAGGAGCAGCACCGCCGTGCAGCTCAGGAAGCCCACCGCGTCCAGGGCGAAGACCGCGAGGTAGGCCTCTTGGGTGTCGTACTGCAGGGCCAGTCCGCCGAGGGCCGCGCCGAGGGCCAGCCCGGCGTTGAGCATCGACTGGAGGTGGGCCAGTACGCCGGTCCGGGCCGTGCGGTCCACGAGCCCCGCGAGCAGCGCCTGGCGGGCCGCGGCCAGTCCGCACTGCGCGGTGGCGTACAGACACACGACGACGAGGAACGGCACGAAGGAGCGGATGAACAGGAACGAGGCGACGGCGATACTGGTGGCCAGGGCGAGCAGCACCGCGGTGCCGCGCGGCCCCCGGCGGTCGGCGAGCGCGCCCAGCGGCACTCCCGCGACCGAACCGACGGCCCACGCCACGGTCAGCCCCAGGCCGATCTGGGTGGGCGACAGGCCGATGACCCGGGTGAAGTAGAGCGCCGAGCAGACGTAAAAGGCGCCGTCGCCGACCGAGTTGCTCAGCTGGGCCGCGGCGAGGACGCGTGGTGCGCCGGCCGGCGGCAGGATCCGCAGGGACACAGGACTCCCAGGTACGACGGCCGGACGGCCGGGCGTTCAAGAGGCGTTGACGCAATGACGCTAGACAGCCGCCGGTCCGGTGGACAGATCCAATGGCGCCCCGCGGGAGTGGGCCAATTCGGCCTTCTGGCGACCGGCACGTCCGATCCCGGCCGGTTCGGCCGAACTCAGTACTGACGTGCACATGGCGCGGATACGATCGAACGCCCCCTACGCGAAGGACTACCCCCCATGAAGAAGACAGCCGCGAAAGAGAACTCCACCCCCCGCAGAATCACCTGGCGCATGCTGCTCGCGCTGGGCGGCATGGCGGCGTTAGCCGTGCCGGGCGCGGGCGCCGCCGAGGCCGCACCGCGCACCGCCGGGGACGGGGCTCGTGCGGGCCGGTGCGTCGTCGTGTATTTCGATCTCGGTGAGACCTTGGTGCACACGGCCGAGGACAAGAGCGTGCGGTATCTGCCGGGAGCAGCCCAGTATCTGCGTGCACTGCGCGCCCGCCATATTCCCGTCGGCCTGATCACCAATGTGCCGCCCTCCTGGGGCTCCACCGACGCGGAGCGTGCGGCGGAGCTGAAGAAGGTGATCGACAAGGACTGGGCGGGCACCACCCCGTTCGCCTGGTCGGACTTCGGCGACCGCATCTTCACCCCGCGGACGGAGGCGGAGCGGAAGCCCGCCCCCGCCCTGTGGAAGCGCGCCAAAAAGGCCGCGGGCCCCTGCCGGGTGGTCTACGAGGCAGAGACGGCGGAGGAGGTACAGGTGGGCAGCTCCCTCGGATACGTCGCCTACCAGGTGACCCGGCCCGGGTGGCCCACGTACCTGCCGGTGCGACTGATCGCCGCCCTCTCCCATCTGCCCTACGGGAACACGGCACACCCCAAGGGGCATTGAGGCATTCAGCCCGCCGACCAGGCCCGGCCCAGGGGCGCGACGCGGAGCCGTGAGGTCTGCTGTGGCGTCATCTGGCGGGCCCCGGACGGAGGGCGTCCGCGTCCCTCCCGGATGCCCTCCGCTCCTGTCTTGGTCGCCCCCTGACCACGGCTACAGCTACCGACCGCCGGCCCGGTGGACACAACCGACCGGGCCGGCGGTCACCGTGCCGGCGCCCCGCTGTAGCGCTCCAGCCGGTCCGCCAGCTCGACCGGACGGGACAGCATCGGGAAGTGCCCGCCCGCCATCTCGTCGGGCACCACACCCAGGCGCTCCGCCGCCACCGCACGCAGGAACGGTGCCGGGAAGAGGCGGTCCTGACGGCACAGCAGAAACCGGGTCGCCACATCGGGCCAGGCCCGCATCGGCCAGGGCCGCGCGGCAGGGGTCTCGGACTGCCGCCGCCACCGGGCCGCCGCCTCCGCGGCCAGCCCCGGCGGCAGATCCTGGAAGAACGGGTCCGCGGCGGACCCCGGCACAGCGGCCTCCGGCACGCCCTCCGCCCACGTGTCATCGCCCGCCCCCGTGTCGCCGCCCGCCCGCTGGGCCGCCCGCCCGGCCCGTCTGACCTGTGCGTCCGGGTGTCCCGTCGCCGCCCACCACTCGTCCGGCGTCTCCCCCGGCGACGGCACCATCGCCGCCAGCAGCACCAGCGAATCCACCGGCACCCGCGCACACACCAACGGCGCCGTGAACCCGGCGAACGAATGCGCCACGAGCGTCAGCCGGCTATGACCCGTGACAGCGGCGACGACCGCGTCCGCGTACTCCTCCAGACCCGCCGCGTCGTCCTCACACGGCAGGTCCACACTCACCACCACACGCCCCCGGGCCCGCAGCTCCGCCTCCAGCAGATGCCAGTGCCAGGAGCCGCACGCGGCACCGGGAATCAGCACAAAGGTCGTCATGGACCGCCTCCTGCCGGCCACCGGCCCCGACCCGGGTACGTGCGGCCCTGCCTGTGGCACGCACCGCTGTCAGATCCAGTGGCACCAAGAACTCTCCGCCACCGGGTACAGAACCCGGCGACGTCTGCTGCGGACCCGGCTCAGACGGGCTGGGCGCCTCGGCAGATCGTGCACACAATGCGGCGGGCCATCTCGGGCAGGGTGCTCTTGCCTACGCCCTGTACACGGACCACGGTCTGCGGGGCGGACTGGGCATGCTGGTGGCACAGCGCGGCGCCGCAGTTCCGGCAGATCGCCACCGCGGCGGTGGATCCGCGGTCCGGCGCGCAGTCGTAGCAGTTCATGGCACATTCCGATCTCGTGAGGTGAGCCGGGGCCCCCACGGCAATGTACGTCGCGGTGCAGGACGGAAGGCGGAAGCACATGCCGGGTCGGGCGGGGCTCACCTGGCCGCCCCAAAGAAGACACCTCCTCACCGGGCGAGGGGCGGGCCCCGTCCGACGGCCACGGACGGGCCCGCCCCTTGCCTCGTCTCCGGCCGGTCGCGCCGGCCGGTCCGGCAGCCGGACCGGCAGCCGGACCGGGTCAGTCGACCGGCTCGTGCGGAATGGGCTGGTCGGTGCGGAACCCCGCGGCCTTTTGCCCGCCGGTCCGTCCGGTGCCGGCCTGGTCGGTGTCGGGCACGGTCTCGTCGGGCCCGTCGCTTTCGCTCTCCGACAGCTCGGGGTCCCAGGGGTCGGGGACCGGGCTGGCGGCATCAGCCTGGTGGTTCGGCAGGTCATGGGGCACTGGGGTGCGGTCTTCGCCGGTCGCGTCATGACGGGTCATCAGTTGACGTGCCTCCTCCATGGGTACGTTGAGTGTCCTGGCCCGGTACCCGGGTTCCGCTGCGCCATGCTCGACGCGAAATGAGAGACAAACCACCCACCTGCGCCTCGACGCCTCACGACTCCTGAGGCCGGGGGCGAGTTCGCGCACGAGGACGACGCGCCGCGGGACGCCGATCCTCTTGGCCAGGGCGCGAGGGACGGGTGGCGGCCTCCCCGGCCAGGTCGGCCTCGCCGACGCGGCCCGACACCCACCCTGTGCGCAAAAACGAATCAACGCGGCGCGTATCCCTGCAGGAAGGCCCGTACGCCCGACTCGATGATCGCGCCCTCCGCCTCCTCCGAGAGCGGCAACGCCCCGTGGAAGCTCTCCTCGTTGATCTCGGCCACTGTGAGCAGCAGCAAGTGGCGGGCCGCCCGCGCCGGATCGCCCGTGGCGAGCAGCCCGTCGGCGGCCAGCCGCTCGAACCGCTCGGCCACCGCGTCGGCCGCCCGCTGCGGTCCGCTCTGCCGCCAGGCCGTGAGGAACTCCTCGGGGACATGGGCACTTTCGACTCGCATCTGCCGGATGACCGCGAAATGGTCGGCGCATTGGCGCAACGGGGCGACCCAGGCCTGTACGAACTCGACGAGGTCCTGCTCCAGGTCGGCCGCGGTCACCTTGTGCAGCCGTCGGTCGATCGCGTCGAGACGCGCCTCGACGACCGACTCCGAGCCCTCGACCACCACGGCCCGGAAGAGCTGGGCCTTGCCACCGGGGAAATGGTTGTAGATCGTGCGGGTGGAGACCACGGCCTCCTTGGCGATCGAGTCGATGCTCGTGCGCGTATAGCCGTCACGCCCGAAGACCTTGCGCGCGCCCTGCACGATGGCCGCCCGCTTCTCCGCCATGCGCTGCCTCATGGGTGACTTCCCTCTCGCCGCTGCCGCCCTGGTCAAGGTACCCACCCGAAGGAAAGTGCAATGACCATTGCACTCACTGCCATACACGTTGTACTTTACTTGACGGGGCGGACCGCGCGAACGCCGGCGTCGAGGAATCAGCGGACAGCCGGCGTCGCCGAGAATGATCACGATTCGGGTCAACCTGGCGATTTTCTACGGCTGTAGCCCGGCATGAAGAGGGCGCCGGTCCGGAGGGAGCTACCTGACCGGCCTCCCGGTACCGGCCGGGTTTGATCATCGCCGCTCCGGTTCCTGCCGTTTTGCCCGGCGATCGCAGACCATCGCCGGGTTGATCTCCCGTGGACCCCCACCCCGATAGCGGCTGTGCACCGGCATCAGCCCAAGAAAGGAAGAACTTGCCCACCAAGACACTGCAGATTCCCACCACGGACGGCCAGGCCGACGCCTTCGCCGCCTACCCCGACCGTGGTGGGCGGCACCCGGGCGTGCTGATGTACGCGGACGCCTTCGGCATCCGGCCCGCGCTGCGGGAGATGGCCTGCGAACTGGCCGGGCACGGGTACTACGTGCTCGTCCCCAACGTCTTCTACCGGCACGGCCCGGCACCGCTGATCGAACTTCCCGAGCACATCGGAGAAGAGGTCCGGCCCGCGGTCGTCGCCCAGTTGATGCCCTTGATCGAGGCGCACACCGCCGAACGTGTCCTGAGCGACGCCGACGCCTACCTCAGGTTCCTCACCGCCCAGCCCGAGGTCGGCGCCGGACCGGTCGCGGTGACCGGCTACTGCATAGGCGGCCTCCTGGCGATGCACACTGCCGCGGCCCACCCCGGCCAGGTGGCCGCCGTCGCCGGATTCCACGGCCCCGTGGGCGCCGACGGGCCCGACAGCCTGCAGCGCCTCCTCTCCACCCTCACCGCCCAGGTCCACCTCGGCCACGCCGAAACCGACATGACGCCCGAGGCCCTCGGCGAGCTCAACCAGGCCCTGGACACCGCGGGCGTCGACTACACCTCCGAGATCTACCCCGGCACCCTCCACGGCTTCACCATGGCCGACACCGACGCCTTCGACCCCGCCGCGCTGCGGCTTCACTGGGACCGCCTGCTCCCCCTCCTCGACGGCACCCTGACCAACAGCTGAGGCTCCGGCCCGGACACCACATCTGAAGGCTCCCTGCCGCCGCGGCCTGGCCGTACGGCCGCGCTTTCGAGCCCGCGGCGCAGCCGCTGGAGTTCAGCGTTCTGGGCCGCGATCCGCGACGGGGCCCACTTGGGGAACGCCTTCATCTCGACGCTCCCTGCGTCCCGGGCGGACACACGCCCGCGCAGGGTGGCGTTGCCCCCCTTGAACCGGGTGAACCCACCGAGCGCAGCGCGCAGTTCAGCACGCTCGCCGTACGGGTCGGCACCGCGCCGCTGGAGGAACTCCCACGGCACGGCATCAGCGCCCGCGCGTACGCCCACCCAGGAGCCGAAATGCACCGTTCCGTTCTTGTCGCGGTGCCCACATCCAGCGGATTCCGCGCGGCATCGTGACATCCGTCATATCGAACCGCGGCAACAACTAAGCTGGATAGTAGAAAGCGCCCTGGCGACATAGGTGACTTGTCCGTCTTGACCCGGGAATTCCTCGCGCAGGGTCAGTCGCCATTCGGCCCGCTTGGTGCTTTTGCCCACGCCTTGAGCACATCAGTGCATCTGACGGGGCAACAGCGATTTCCGAAAGCGCCGAAATCCGGACCAGCACGCTCGTAGATCCATGGCAAGGGCCTTCCGGCACTACGAAGCTCAGTAGTAGTGAAGCGCGTTGCCTTGTCCTCCGGCGGCCCCAAGAATGACGAACCGCAAGGCGTCTTCGCAGCTCAGGCACGGGGATTGCACAGAGCCAGCCGTGCCGGGGACGCTCCGCAATTACCGAGTGAGGTCACGCATGAGTCAACATCGCAAGAAGCGGCGCTACCGGCAGATAACCATCGCTGCTGTCGCCCTAGGCGCCGTGGGCGTGCCCTCCGTTGCCATGGCCTGCCTGGACGGGCAGGAGAATGCGGGCGGCCGTCACCAGGGCCACTGGAAGAATGCGGGCGACCGCCACCAGGACCACTGGAAGAATGCGTCCGCCGATCATCGGTGGTCGAAAGCCCATGAGGGCGCAAAGCCCGCGGCGAAGAAATCTCCGGCACCTGCCGCGTCCCCGAGCGCTTCGAAGGCCGCCGCCACGGCATCCGGCGCCACCGCCCGCGTCGTGGAACTCGTCAACAGCGAGCGCCGCAAGGCCGGCTGCTCACCGCTGACCGTGAACGCAAAACTGACAAAGGCTGCCCAGGATCACAGCAAGGACATGGCGGACCATAAGAACATGTCGCATACCGGCTCCAATGGGTCATCTCCGGAGGACCGGATCACTCGGGCCGGCTACAGCTGGAGCTCCTACGGCGAGAACGTCGCCTACGGTTACTCCTCGCCCGAAAGCGTGATGGAGGGCTGGATGTCCAGCCCCGGCCACAAGCGCAACATCCTCGACTGCTCCTTCAAGGAGATCGGCGTCGGCCACGCTCAGCCCGATGACTACTGGACGCAGGACTTCGGAACTGCGCGATAACGGGCATCGGTCCCCGCCCCGCCCCTGGGCGAAGCACTGAGCGCGCCAGGGTGGCGGCCACCCGTTGCGGAGGGCGTCGCCCCCTCCCCCACATGCCGAACAGGGCACATGAGGTCCCCGACCGGGTTCCGGTCGGGGGCCTTGTGCTGTCCGGCCGAGGGCCACTGTGGCCCCGGGCCCGGACGGTAGACGCACACCGCGGCCAACGGCCCGGCACCGTGCCGGCTAGAGCAGATCGGTCGCCGAGTCCGCGAGCCGGCGCCGCGCCGCGCGGGCGGCGGGGAGGACCGAGGCCGTCGCGGCGATGGTGACAGCGATGGCGATGACCAGCAGGAGGGTGCCGAGGGCGGGGTGCTGGGCGATGCCGGTCCCCCAGCCGCTGGTGCGGCCCTGGAGGTTGATCAGCCACTGGGAGGCGAGGACGCCCAGAGCCGTGCCGGCGAGCGCGGCGGCCAGGGTGATGAAGGAGGTGGCCGAGACGATGACGGCGGTGATCTGACGTGGCGTCAGGCCGACGGCCCGGAGGGCGAGCAGGTCACGGCTTCGGTCACGGACCCCGGCCCCGACCGTCGTCGCCAGCTCCACGAGCCCGATCAGGACCAGCACCGCGATCAGCCCGACGCTGACGGCACGGACCGCGGACAGCTGGTCGGCGGGGTTGGGGATCTCACGCACTTCGAGGCGGCCGGCGGACGCCTTGGACAGGGTGTCGCGCACGGAGTCCGGGTCGGCACCGTGACGCAGGACCAACTGGTAGAAGTCCGGGCGCGGTGGGTGGGACGTCTCGGGCGCCGCGTCGTCGGTGTCACCCTCGCGCAGCGTGTCCAGGGTGGTGGAGACGACCCGGCCGCCGTCGGATGTCTCGATGCTGCGGCCGACGATATGGAGGACATGCGGCCGGCCGGCGACGGTCATCCGGACCCAGTCACCGACCCGCGCGTCCAGGAGATCGAGCAGGCCCTGTCCGGCGACCGCCTCGTCGGGACCGCGGGCAGCGCGCCCTTCCACCACGGCGCCCGGGTACGGCCGGGCGTCCGTGCCGAGCCCCCGCAGGGTAATCGTCCCGGTCTGACCCGGTACGAGCGCCTGGACCTCGGCACCGGGGTAGGCGGTCAACTGCCGCTGGGAGGCGAGGAGTTGGCGTAGCTCCGGGTCGTTGAGGGTGTCGGAGCGCGCGGTGAGGGCCGCAGACAGGCCGACGTTCTCGGGGTGCGAGGTGAAGCGGTCCAGAGTGGTCCAGGCACCCAGCGCGATGGTGATCAACAGCAGCGGGACGGCCAGCCGGGCCACGGCTGCCGAGGAGCGCAGCGGACGGTGAAAGGCACCCCGCCAGCCGAGGACCAGGGCCGGGGGGACCCGGAGGCCGAGCGCCCGGCGGGTGAGCGCGGAGGCCCGGCCACCGGCGGCAGTGGCGGCGCGGGCGACGGGCACCGGAGGCACCCGTCCGGCCCGCCACGCCGCCAGGCAGGTCGCCGAGCCGATGAAGGCCACCACACCGCCGGAGATCACCAAGGTCAGCCAGGTGTGCCCGGGAAGCTGCCGCCACAGGGCCATCGCCTCCCCGATCCGCCCGGGGACCAGAGCCCCGACCGCCTGGGTGAGCAGTGCCCCGAGGGCGACGCCCAGCAGCGCGAGGCCGAGGTGGAGGGCGACGAACATGCGGACCACTTGGCCGGGTGTGAACCCGATGGCCTTGAGGATGGAGATGTCCCGCAGATGTCCGCGGATCCTGGTGCTGATGGCGCCGCCCACCGCCAGGGCGGCGGCGAGCAGCGCACCGAGTCCGAACAGGCCGAGCAGCCGCCCGAGGAGCTGGTTGTCCCCCTCGGCTTCGGCCTTGGCCTGCCGCCAGGTGGAGACATCGGTGATCTGGTCGGCACCGAGCCGGGTGACCGCCCGCTGGACGACATAGTCGGTGTCCGCGGGGTCGCCGAGCCGGAGGCCGATGGTGCGTCCGCGCTGGTCACGGCCCGCGTCGGAGGCGTCGAGGGTCTCGGGGAGCACCCAGGCCACACCCGGGGTCCCGCCCGCGCGGAAGGAGACCTCGGCGGTGTCCGCGACGCCCACCACGCGCAGATGTGCCGCGAAGCCGCTCAGCACGATGGTGTCACCCGGCTTGGCCCACATCGCGTGGGCCACCGAGCTGTCCAGGACGATGCCCTTGGTGGCGCCCCCATCGGCGCCCGCCGCCAGCCAGCGGCCCGCGACGATCTGGGGTGCGGCGGTGGCAGGGCGCTTCGCCGCACCGCGCAGTTCGAGGGTCGCCTTGGCGTCGCCGGGCTGCAGGCTCGCGGTGGTGCGGACCGTGCGGAAGGGCCCGGAGGTGGCCCGTACCTCGTCCAGGTCGGCGAGCGATCCAGCGGCGGCGCCGCCTTGGGTGTGGATCCATACGTGGGCGCCGGAGGACTGGGTGAAGGCCCGTTGCCAGGGGTCGGTCGCATAGGCGAACAGGGCGGTGGCCAGCAGCAGCGAGATGGTGATTCCGGCCGTGGCCAGCGCGGTGAGCACCGCCGCGGGGCGGTGTGCCGTCAGATGCGCCTGCGTCCAGCGCGCCGCTGCTCGCACGGTCAGCCCTTGAGCTTGAGCACGTCGGCCACACCGGCCGGGGGGCGCTTCGGGCCGTCGCCGAGGTGTGCGTCGTCGACGACCTGGCCGTCGAAGAAGCTGATCACCCGGTCCGCGGCACTGGCCATCCTGGCGTCATGGGTGACCAGCAAGATCGTCTGGCCGCGCTGGTGGAAGCGGGCGAGCAGCCGCAGCACCTCTCTGGTGCCCTTGCTGTCGAGGCTTCCGGCGGGTTCGTCGGCGAGCAGCAGGCTGGGGGTGTTGACGAGGGCGCGGGCCAGGGCGACGCGCTGCTGTTCACCGCCGGACAGCTCGCCCGGGGTGCTGTTCTCCTTGCCGGTCAGCCCCAGCTCGTCGAGCAGCTCGGCCCGGTCGGTGCGGGCCTGCCGGGGGGACCGGCCGGCCAGCAGTGCGGGGAGTTCGACGTTGTCGGCGACGGTGAGGTTGGAGACGAGGTTGAAGAACTGGAAGACGATGCCGATGTGGTTGCGGCGCAGCACCGCCCAGCGTGCCTCGCTGTAGGCGTCGACCTGCCGGCCGTCGAGCCAGATCGAACCGCTGTCGGGCCGGTCGAGGCCGCCGAGGAGATGCAGCAGGGTGGATTTACCGGCTCCCGAGGGGCCGGTGAGGGCGACGAACTCACCGCGTTCGATGCTGAGGTCGACGCCCCGCACCGCGTGGACCGGGGCAGCGCCTTCCGGCCGGTGGGTCTTCACCAGGCCGGCTGCCCGGACTATCGGGCCGGACGGCTCGTCCCGGTTCATTCCAACTCCTCTTGACAGCGCTCCAGCCAGTCCAGATCCGCCTGCAGATGCAGCATCGCGCCCTCTATCAGCAGCTGTGCCACCCGGTTCTCCCGGTCCTCAACCGCCGCGAGTTTCGACAGGTCACGCATGGTGTTGAGGTAGTGGCGGCGCTGCTTGTTGATCAGGGCGATCTGGTCTGCGGTCCCGGTGTGGGGAGCCAGGGCGAGCTTCATGAAGAATTCGTCCCTGACCCGTGGTTCGGCGGTGGATTCCTCGAACCAGGCGTCCACCGTCTCGCGTCCCGCCGCGGTGATCCGGTAGATGCGCTTGTTCGGGCGGTCCGACTGCTCGACGTCCTCTCCCTCGATCAGGCCCGCCTTCTCCAGCCTGCCCAGGGTGACGTAGATCTGGCCGACGTTCGGCTGAGGGTATGCGGCGCCCAGGAGGTTCTCAAGGGCCTGCTTGAGTTCATAGCCGTGTGCGGGACCGCTGACCAACAGCGCCAGGAGTGGCAGCCGCACGCTCTCCCTCTCCCTCCCCGCCCTGGGGGTGTCTTTCGGATCAGCCCTAGTTGCCGGTCATCTGACCCCATACGGCTGTGAGCCGGGTCGCTTTCGCATCTTCCTGCAGCATCTAGTATCCCGCATGGCTAACAGGTATACATGGGGTGGGTTGTCGGTCCAGTACCCGTCGACGCCTGGTTCAAGGAGGAGCCCATGCGGTGGAAGCGTGCCGCGGGCAGGGCTCTGCTGGTCTGCGTTCTGCTGTTCGCAGGCAATGCGGGCGCACAGGCCGGGGAACCGGCGGGCGGTGCGGACGGGCGGGGCCCCATCACTCTGGTCACCGGCGGAGACCTCACAGGCTATCTGCGGGGCGTCCTCGACGGCTGGAACGACCGGCATCCGCGCGAGAAGGTGACCCTGGTCGAGCTGCCGGACGCGGCCGACGAGGTGCGGGCGCAGATGGTCACCGAGCTGCGCTCCCGCAGCGACCGCTTCGATGTGCTGAACATCGATGTGGCGTGGACGTCGGAGTTCGCGGCCGCGGGCTGGATCAAGCCCGTGAACGGTGCGCAGTTCCCGCTGAAGCGCTTCCTGCCTCCCGTCGTGGACACCGCCACCTTCCGTGGGCGGCTCTACGCGGTCCCCTATGTGACCAATGCGGGGCTGCTCTACTACCGCAAGGACGTGCTCGACCGGGAGGGTGCGCGGCCGCCGCGCACCTGGGCCGAGTTGGCGCATCTGGCGAAGACGGTCGCGCCCAAGTACGGGCTGGACGGCTACGCGGGCCAGTTCCTGCCGTACGAGGGGCTGACCGCCAATGTCGTCGAGGCCGTTCAGTCGGCCGGTGGCACGGTGCTCGCGGGCGAGGGGGCGCGGGTGACGGTGGACTCCCCCGCGGCCCGTCGCGGTCTGTCCTTTCTGCTCGACGGGGTGCGCGAGGGCTGGATCCCGCAGCGGGCCCTGACGTACAAGGAAGAAGAGTCCCGTAAGGCGTTCCAGGACGGCCGGCTGCTGTTCCTGCGGAACTGGCCGTACGCCTATGCGCTGGCCAATGCCCGGCCCTCCGGGGTGGCGGGGAAGTTCGGCGCGGTGCCGCTGCCGGGTCCCGACGGACCGGGCTCCAGCGCGCTGGGCGGCTCCAACCTGGCGGTCAACGCACAGTCGCGGCACCAGAAGACGGCGACCGAGCTGATCTCCTATCTGACGACCGAGTCCGTCCAGCGCCGGGTGCTCACCGAGGGCGCGCTGCCGCCGGTCTGGGCCGATCTGTACACGGACCCGGAGCTGGTGCGGCGCTTCCCGTACCTGCCGACGCTCAAGCGGGGCGTACTGGCGGCCAAACCGCGCATCAAGAGCCCGCAGTACGACCAGGTGAGCCTGGCGGTGCAGGCGGTCATGCACGACGCGCTGATCCACCGGCGGAGCACGGATGCCACCGTCGCGCGTCTGACGCGAGAGCTGACGGCCATCGTCGGCCGCGGCTGACCCCGGAGCCCTCCGCACCTCACCCCAGCCCTCCCCTACTTACTTGTTAGGTACAGGCTGGATAGATATTCCCCCGCAAATTCGGGCATCTCGCAGCGAGTTTTGACCATTTCGTTGACACCGAAAAGACATCCCTACTTAACATGCATGCATAACAGCGATTGCAGCCGCACGGCATGCCCAGGCAAGAACGGGATCACGGCAGATGCTCATAGCCACGGCAGGGAACGGCTCCCCGGCCGACTCCGCGCCCTCCCCCTCCCACCCCGGTCCGGCCTCCGCCGCCCCCTCGCCGGCCACCGGGCCCACGTCCCGGAACACGGCACAGCGCTGGTGGCGCGACGCGGTGATCTACCAGGTCTACGTCCGCAGCTTCCTCGACAGCACCGGCGACGGCATCGGCGATCTGGCCGGTGTGCGCACGGGGTTGCCCTACCTCAAGAAGCTCGGGGTGGACGGCATCTGGCTCAGCCCCTTCTACCCCTCCCCCCAGCACGACCACGGCTACGACGTCGCCGACTACCGCGATGTCGACCCCGTATACGGCGATCTCGACGAGTTCGACCTCCTGGTGGCCGATGCCCACCGGCTGGGGCTGAAGCTGCTCCTGGACATCGTCCCCAACCACTGCTCCAGCGAGCACCCGTGGTTCCGCGCCGCCCTGGCGGACGGCCCGGACAGCACGGCACGGTCGCTCTTCCACTTCGCCGACGGGCGCGGGGAGAACGGTGAGCTGCCGCCCAACAACTGGCGGGCCATGTTCGGCGGCCCCGCCTGGTCCCGGGTCACGGAGGCGTCAGGCGACGAAGGCCAGTGGTACCTCCACATGTTCACCCCTGAGCAGCCCGATCTGAACTGGCGCAACCCCGCCGTGGGCGCCGACTTCGACAGTGTGCTGCGCTTCTGGCTGGACCGCGGGGTCGACGGCTTCCGTATCGACGTGGCCGCCGGGCTGTTCAAGCACCCCGAACTGCCCGACTCCCCCGACCCGTCGGCCGACGAGCGGACCCGCGACTCGGTCAACCCGCTGGCCTGGAACCAGCCCGAGGTGCACCAGGTGTGGCGCGACTGGCGCGCACTGTGCGAGGAGTACACGGCCCGCGACGGCCGCGACCGGCTGCTGGTCGGCGAGGTCTCCGTACGGACACCGAGCGAGCAGGCCGCGTACGTCCGGCCCGACGAACTGCACCAGGCCTTCTTCTTCCACCTGCTGACCGCGCGCTGGGACATCGACACCTTCCGCACGGTCATCTCCGAGGCGCTCACCGATATCGCGGGCACCGGCTCCACGGTCACCTGGGTGCTCAACAACCACGACCAGGTCCGGACCGTCACCCGGTACGCGACCGATCCCGGGGACGCCGGCCGGACGGAGTCCGCGGGACGGCTGGGCCCGGCGCGGGCCCGTGCCGCCGCGCTGCTGATGCTGGCGCTGCCCGGCGCGGCGTACGTCTACCAGGGCGAGGAACTGGGCCTGCCGGAGGTCGTCGACCTGCCCGACGAGGTCCTCACCGACCCGATCTACCACCGCACGGGCAGCCGGGAGCACATCCGCGACGGCTGCCGGGTGCCGCTGCCCTGGTCCGGGCACGCCTCGCCGTTCGGCTTCACCAGCGGTACCGACGCGGCGCGGCCCTGGCTGCCGCAGCCCGAGTGGTTCGCCGACCACGCGACGGACCGGGCGCTGGCCGACACCCGGTCGTTCTGGCATCTGTACCGCGAAGGGCTGGCGCTGCGCCGCAGTCTTCCGCAGCTGGGTGAAGGCACCCTGCGCTGGCTGGAGTCCCCGCCACAGGTCCTGGCGTTCGCCCGTGGCGACGGCCTGGTCTGCGCCGTCAACTTCGGCACCGAGCCGGTGCCGGCCCCCGTACCGGGTGTCCCCCTGCTGGCGAGCGGCGACTGCCCCGCCGGAACGGTCCCCGGCTCCACCGCCGCCTGGTGGATGGACGCCCCCGAAACCCCCTAGCCCTCTCGACAGCCCGACTTCCGCAGTCCTCCCGCACTCCTCCCGCACTCCTTCCGCAGTTCCTCCCGAAGGGAATCCCCATGATGAGACGACCCTCAGTACGACACACCCGAGCCGCCCTGTCCGGCGCGGCCGTGCTCGGCCTGGCGCTCTCCGCCACCGCCTGCGGCGGCGGGGTCTCCGCCGGGGGCGGCAAGCAGGAACTGAGCGGTGAGAACGTCACCGTGGCCGGTGTCTGGACCGGTGTGGAACAGCAGAACTTCAAGAAGGTGCTGGACGCGTTCTCCAAGAAGACCGGCGCGAAGGTCACCTTCTCCTCCACCGGCGACAACGTCTCAACGGTGATCGGCAGCCAGGTCGAGGGCGGCAACGCCCCCGATGTGGTGATGGTGCCTCAGGTCGGTGTGCTCCAGCAGTTCGCCAAGAAGGGCTGGCTGGCTCCCCTCTCGGCAGAGGTCGGCGCCGAGGCCAAGAAGAACTTCGCGCAGGTGTGGAGGGACTACGGCACGGTCGACAAGACCTACTACGGCCTGTACTTCAAGGCCTCGCACAAGTCGACGGTCTGGTACAACCCGGAGGCGTTCGCGCAGGCCGGAGTCAAGCCCGCGAAGACGTACCAGGAGCTGCTGAAGTCGGGCCGTACGCTCTCCGACTCGGGGGTGCCGGCGTTCTCCGTCGCGGGCGAGGCCGGCTGGCCGCTCACCGACTGGTTCGAGAACATCTACCTCTCCCAGGCCGGGCAGGAGAAGTACGACAAGCTCGCCGACCACAAGATCCCGTGGACGGACCCCAGCGTGGTCAAGGCGCTCACCGCGCTGGGCAAGCTCTTCGGCGACAAGAACCTGGTGGCCGGCGGCGGTTCGGGCGCGCTGCGCACCGACTTCCCGGAGTCCGTCCAGCAGGTCTTCGGCCCGGAGCCGGGGGCGGCCATGGTCTACGAGGGAGACTTCGTCAGCGCCCTGGTCACCGATGAGCTCCACAAGCAGGTCGGCAAGGACGCCAAGTTCTTCCCCTTCCCCTCGGTCGACAACGGCAAGGCGCCGGTGGTCAGCGGCGGTGACGCCGCCGTGGTGCTCAAGGCCGGCAAGCACAAGAAGGCCGCGATGGAGCTGGTGAAGTACCTGGCCACGCCCGAGGCGTCCGGAGTGTGGGCCAAGGCCGGCGGCTATATCTCGCCCAACAAGAAGGTGCCCGCAGGCGCTTACCACGACGAGGTCACCCGCAAGGCCGCCCAGTGGCTGACCGAGGCCGGGAACTCCGTGCGCTTCGACATGTCCGACCAGGCCCCCGCGGCCTTCGGCGGCACCCAGGGCGCCGGCGAATGGAAGCTGCTGCAGGACTTCCTGCGCGACCCCTCGGCCCCCGAGGCAACGGCTCGCAAGCTCGAGGCCGCCGCGGCCAAGGCGTACGGAAAGTAAGGACCGAGGGCCCGATCCCATGCCTGTCACCACTCCCGCGGTGCCGCCCGCCACGTCGAGCGGCACCGCGTCCCTCCCCCCGGGCGGCACACCCGGCAGGGCGAGCGCCCCCGTGCGGCGCGCGGTCCGGCGCCGCCGGCGGATCGCCGCGGTGTTCCTGTTCCCCGCGCTGTTGCTGCTGGGCGCCCTCGTCGCGTACCCCATCGTGTTCTCGGTCATCCGCAGCCTGTACGACGCCTCGGGCGACACCTTCGTCGGCGCCGACAACTACACCGCGATGTTCCAGGACCCCGCCACGCTCCGGGCCATCCGCAACAGTGCGATCTGGGTCGTCTTCGCCCCCGCGCTGCTGACCGGACTCGGTCTGGTCCTCGCGGTCCTGACCGAGAGGATCCGCTGGAAGACGGCGTTCAAGCTGCTGATGTTCATGCCCATGGCGATCTCCTTCCTCGCCGCCGGCATCATCTTCCGTCTCGCCTACGAGCAGGATCCGCAGCGCGGTGTGCTCAACGCGGTCACCGTCGGCATCCACGACAGCGTCCAGGGGAAGTCCACCTCCTTCCCCACCGCCAAGGCGCGCCTCGGCGACAAGCAGCTGACCAAGGGGCCTGACGGTTCCTACCGCACGGCGCACCGCACCGGCCCCGGAAACACCGTCAACCTCGGTCTGGTCGGCGTCGCGCCCAAGGACATGCCGGCGCAGGCGCGGCCCGCCGCACCGGCTGCCAAGTCCCCGGCCGCCGACGGTGAACTGCGCGGTGTGGTCTACCTCGACTTCACCCCCGGCGGTGGCGGCAAGCCCGGCACGGTGGACCGCGCCGAACGCGGGCTGCCCAAGCTCTCGGTCCAGGCGGTCGACTCCCACGGCAAGGTGGTGGCCACGGCGACCACCGGACCGGACGGCTCCTACCGCCTGCCCCACCTGGCCCCGGGTTCCTACGCCGTCCAGCTCCCCGCGAAGGACTTCGCCCCGCCGTACGAGGGCATCTCCTGGCTCGGCCCGGCCCTCATCACCCCCGCCATCATCGGCGCCTACATGTGGATCTGGACCGGCTTCGCGCTCGTCCTCATCGGTGCGGGGCTCTCCTCGATGCCGCGGGACGTCCTGGAGGCCGCCCGGATGGACGGCGCCAATGAGTGGCAGGTCTTCCGCAGGATCACCGTTCCGCTGCTCGGCCCGGTCCTGGGCGTGGTCTTCGTGACGATGGTGATCAATGTGATGAAGGTCTTCGACCTCGTCTACATCATCGCCCCCGGTCCCGTGCAGCAGGACGCCAATGTCCTGGCCCTGCAGATGTGGCTGGTCTCCTTCGGCGGCGGCAACAACCAGGGACTCGGCAGCGCCCTGGGTGTCCTGCTGCTCCTCCTGGTGGTCCCGGCCATGGCCCTCAACATCCGACGTTTCCGCAGGAGCCAGTCATGACCACCGTCCACCGAACTCCCGCGTCCCGCCGGCGGGCGGGGGCACGGCCGGCGAAGTGGCTCAGCCGCGGCGTGATCCAGGTGTTCCTGCTCATCGTCGGCCTGGTCTGGCTCACCCCCGCCGCCGGGCTCTTCCTCTCCTCGCTGCGTACGGAGGAGGCGAACGCGAGCAGCGGCTGGTGGACCGCGCTCACCACGCCCGGCCAGCTGTCGCTCGACAACTACACGTCTCTGCTGAAGGATTCCGGCATCGTCCAGGCCTTCTGGAACACGGTGCTGATCTCGGTGCCCACCACCCTGGCCGTCGTGGTGATCGCCGCGCTCGCCGGATACGCCTTCGCCTGGATGGACTTCCCGGGCCGGGACTGGGTCTTCCTGGTCGTGGTCGCCATGCTGGTGGTGCCGGTCCAGATCGGGCTGCTGCCGGTGGCCAAGCTGTTCGGTGCGCTCGGGCTGTTCGGCTCGATTCCTGGTGTGGTGCTCTTCCACACCGCCTACGGTCTGCCGTTCGCCATCTTCCTGCTGCGCAATTACTTCGCGGAGATCCCCAAGGAGATGCTGGAGGCCGCCCGGATGGACGGCGGCGGGGAATGGCGGATCTTCTCCCAGCTGGTCCTTCCGCTGGGCCGTCCCGCCATCGCCAGCCTGGCCATCTTCCAGTTCCTGTGGGTCTGGAACGACATGCTGGTCGCCCTTCTCTTCGCCGACAACCAGTCGCAGCCCCTGACCGTGGCCCTCCAGTCGCAGATGAGGCAGTTCGGCAGCAACATCGGGGTGCTGGCGCCCGGCGCATTTCTGTCCTTGATCGTGCCGCTGATCGTGTTCTTCGCGTTCCAACGGCACTTCGTGCAGGGGATCATGGCCGGTTCGGTCAAATAGCCGGCCCGGTGCATCGGGGGACCGGGCCTACGGGGAGGGGAGTGCAGCGCGCGGCACACGTCAGCATCGTGTCGCGCGCTGCTCCGTTCCTCGGCGGGGGCGCGGCGAGCCGAAGGCTCCACCCGGCCCTGCCCGTCCCCCAGAGGCCCCGTTATTCGGTCGTCCCCCGGGCCTGCGCGGGCTAGGTTGGCGCGATGTCCGAACTGCGCACCGAGCGCCTGCTGCTCCGCGAATGGCGGGAGTCCGATCTCGGCCCCTGGGCCGCGATGAATGCCGATCCCGAGGTCCGGGCGTACTTCCCGGAGGTGCTGACACCGGAGCGGAGCGCGGCATCCGTCGCCCGTTTCCAGGCCGATCTCGCTCGCCGCGGCTGGGGATGGTGGGCGCTCGAAGTGCGCGCCACCGGGGAGTTCATCGGGTTCACCGGTCTGGACCCGGTGGCTGACGACATGCCGTTCACCGGAGTGGAGGCGGGCTGGCGGCTGGCCCGTTCGGCCTGGGGGCACGGTTACGCCACCGAGGCCGGCGAGGCCGCCCTGGCCTTCGGCTTCACCACACTCGGCCTGCCGGAGATCCTCGCGGTGACGACTGCCACCAACCTCCGCTCCCAGGCGGTGATGCGCCGCCTCGGCATGACCCGCAACCCCGCCGACGACTTCGACGATCCCGACGTGCCCGACGGCCCGCTGCGCCGGAGCGTGCTGTACCGGATCTCTGCAGGAGCGCGACGGGGCGTCGAGGGAGGGTGAAGCCGGCCGGTTCGCTCCGTCGGGGACGCGGCGAGGGCGCGGGAGCCGGTTCGGGGGGCCGGTTGACGTGGGTCCGGTCCCCCGGCCTCCGGGTCCCCCGGCCGCGGTTTGGCGTGGGTCCGGGTCCCCCGGCCGTGGTGAGATTGCGCGGCCGTGCTGAGGCTGCGCAATGCGCGGGGCCGGGGCGCCGCATCCGGCCATGCGGCGCCCGGCACGGTGCGGTCACCGGCTCACGGGGGCGGCGTCCGGCCTCGGCAGCATCTCCAGTCCGGCCGGCAGGGGCCCGGTGTGGACCACGCCCAGCCGTTGGGTCGCCCGGGTGAGCGCGACGTACAGATCGCTCGCACCGAGCTCCGCCGGTTCCACCACGATCACGGAGTCGAATTCCAGGCCCTTGGCCTGCCGCGGGCCGAGCAGTACCACCGGACTGGTCAGATCCGGGGCCGGTCCGGCGGAGGCGGCCGGGAGGGCGCAGGCCAGGGCCTCGTGATGGGCGGACGGGGCGATCACCGCGAGCCGGCCGTCCTGGTGGCTCTCCCGTGCCACCTCCTCGGCCACCACACGCGCGAGGTCGTCCGTACGGTGCGCCCATGGGCGTACACCGGTGGAGCGGATCGAACGCGGCGGTGTGAAGGAGGGATCCGCGGACCGGGGCACCTGCGCCGCGATCTCCATGATCTCGGTCGGCGTCCGGTAGTTGACGCCGAGCCTGACGAGGTCCCAGCGGTCGTCCGCGTACGGCGCGAGGATCGCCTCCCATGAGCCACAGCCACCGGGCTCGGCGGTCTGCGCCGGGTCGCCGACCAGCGTCATCGAACGGGTCGGGCAACGGCGCATCAGCAACCGCCACATCATGGCGGACAGCTCTTGTGCCTCGTCCACGATGATGTGGCCGAACGCCCAGGTCCGGTCGGCCGCAGCGCGTTCGGCGGCGCTGCGGTGGTCGGCCTCTTCGTGGCGGTCGGCGAGCAGTTCCGCGTCCACCAGGTCGTGCGCGGCCAGCACCTCCGAGTCCTCGTCGTCGCGTTCCTCGAACTCCTGGGTGCGGGAGCCGTAGGAGAGATCGAGCACTCCCTGGGCGTAGTCGATCCGTTCCTGGCGCTCGGCCTCGGCGGCGGCGCGGGCCGCGGAGGTGTCCTCGCCGAGGAGTTCGGCCGCCTCGTCCAGCAGCGGAACGTCTGCGGGGGTCCAGTCGCCGGCCACCCGTCGGATCGTGTCCGCCTCTGCGTCCGGGAGGTGGACGGGATCGGCGAGGAAGTCGGCGACCAGCTGCTCAGGGGTGAGCTCGGGCCACAACTCCTCGATGGCGTGGTGCACTTCGGCGCTGGTGGCGATCGCCTTGCCCAGCTGGGCAATGTCGTCCGGGCCGAGGAAATTCGGCCCGCCGAAGGGGTCCGCACCGATCCGGTCGACCAGTTGCGCGGTGAGCGCGTCGATGACGCGGAAGGCGAAGTGGGGGCGGGCGAGATTGTGCGGCAGCCTGGTCTCCCGTGCCCGGTGCCGCGCCTCCCGCGCCATGTCCGCGTCCAGCCGCAGTTCGCCGTCCTCATGGTCGATCACGATCGCGGAGTCGGGCAGGGCCTGCCGGTCCCGGATGCCTGCCGCGAGCGCATCGGCCATCGCCGCACCGCCCTTGACCTCGGCGGCTTCGGGGGTGTCGGTGCCGGTCGCGGTCACGCCCGGGAAGAGTTCGCCGGGCGAGGCGAGCAGCACGCCCGTCTCCCCGAGCGAGGGCAGCACCTCCGCGATATAGCTGAGGAACGCCGGGTTCGGCCCGACGATCAGTACGGCACGGCGGGCCAGCTGTTCACGGTGCGCATAGAGCAGATAGGCGGCGCGGTGCAGTGCGACGACGGTCTTTCCGGTGCCAGGGCCGCCCTCCACCACGAGGATGCCGTGGTGCGGGGCACGGATGATGCCGTCCTGCTCGGCCTGGATGGTCTGCACGATCTCGTGCATCCGTCCGGTGCGCGCCGCGTCCAGTGCGGCCAGCAGTACCGAGTCCGCGTCGGTGCCCTCGTGCCCGGTCCGTACGGCATCGGCGAGGTCCATGATCTCGTCGTGCAGGGCGGTGACGCGCCTCCCCTCGGTCGTGATGTGCCGCCTGCGGCACAACCCCATCGGGGTGTGCCCGGTGGCGAGGTAGAACGGGCGGGCGACCTCGGCCCGCCAGTCGATGACGAGCGGGGTACGGTCCGGGTCGTCGCGCCGGATACCGATCCGGCCGATGTGGTGGTCTCGGCCGTCGCGGAATGCCAGCCGACCGAAACACAGGCCGTTTTCTCCGGCATTGAAGGCGGCCAGCAGGCCGGACTGTTCGGCCACCAGCACATTGCGCTCCAGTCGCATCTGGGCGTGGTTGCCTTCGGGCCGCTGGACGGCGGCGTGCACCGCTCCCTCGGCCAGGTCCCGCAGTTCGGTGAGGCGGTCATAGAGCAGATCGATGAATTCCTGCTCGTGCTGCCATTCCTCGTTTGACAATTCAACTCCGCTCGGATAAAGTTCGGTATGTAGGTGAGCTTGTGTCTTGAATTTCTGCAAGACACAGAAGCCCTCAATATACCCAGAGAAATACCCCGGCCGTCAACTCGGTCCGGGGTATTTCTTTTTGCTCCGGCAGGGACTTCTGTGGTGCGCCAACGCCCCCGAGTGGCCAACCCTGAGTGACGGATGTGGTCTGCTGAACGGCTTGGGTTGCCCGAAGTCGATCCCGAAAGCCCCTACAGACAGATGGGGGAACCGTCGACGGTGTGGCTGACGTCGTCCCATGTGATCGAGTTTGGAGGGGTTGGCCCCAGTGCGGATCTACATCAGTGTGGACATGGAAGGCATTACCGGGCTCGTCGACGCCGACGATGTCCAGCCCGGTGGCCGGGACTACGAGCACGGACGCCAGATGATGGCCGAGGACGTCAACGCGGCCATCCGGGGCGCGCTCGCAGCAGGCGCCACCCACATCACGGTGAACGACGCACACGGCCCCATGCGCAACCTCCTGCCCGAGGCCCTGCACCCGGCGGCCCGCCTCATCCGCGGCAAACCCAAGAACATGGGCATGCTCGACGGTCTCACTGCCGACCACGACGCCGCGCTCTGCGTCGGCTACCACTCCCGGGCCGGCACCCTCGGTGTGCTGAGCCACAGTTTCATGGGGCATGAGATCGAGGACATCTGGCTGGACGGCCGGCCGGTGGGAGAGATCGGCCTGGCCCACGCCACCTCAGCAGCTCTCGGTGTTCCCGTGGCGGTCCTCACCGGCGACGACCGCGCCTGCGAGGAAATGGCGGAGTGGGACGCTTCGGTCACCACCGTGGCCGTGAAGTACGCCGGCGACCGTTTCGCGGCCGAACTACGCCCGGCGGAGGAGGCACGTACGGCAATCGAAAAGGCCGTTGCCGCAGGCCTTGTTGCACCGAGGGTCACGTCGACGGTTTGGGAACCGGTCACCCTCACCGTCCGATGGCAGTCGGCCTCGGTGGCCTCCGCTCTCCAGGGAATTCCCGGGGTCACCGCCACGGACTTCCGGACCGTTCAGGCACAGGGCGCTCTGCCCGGCCTCTACCGTCAGTTCGGAGTGTGGATGCGGGTGGCAGCTTCCATGACCAACCAGCCACCGTACTGCTGACCCAGGCGACCCGGCGGGGGCGGCCGCGGCCGCCCCCTCACCTGGGGCGTCGAGGACGTCGTGACCGTCACCAACACCCGCTGCTACGGCCGGGCGACGGCGCAGGCACGGGACCGGCTGCACCCGCAGACGAACTCGCCGCCGTACGCGGGCGGTCGGCCGCCGATGGGTGATGCGCACGGAGCGCGGTCACCTCGCGGTCAGGACCTCGCGGGCGGCTCGTTCGCCGGAGCGCACCGCGCCCTCCATCAGTCCGTGCATCAGGGTCGCCGACTCCGTGCTCGCCCAGTGGATCCGGCCCACGGGCTCGCGCAGCGTGCTGCCGTAATTGGTCAGCGCACCCGGCGGGAAATGGGCGACCATCCCGCCCAGCGACCACGGCTGCCCGGACCAGTCGGTCTCCAGGTATGCGGTGGGTCGGCGCGCCTCCGGGCCGAAACGCTCGGCGAGCGCGTCCAGCCAGACCTCCTGCCGCTCCTTGGGATCCAGACGTCCCAGCCGTAGGGCACCGGCCCCGTACGCATAGCTGCTCAGCACGCCCGGCTCCCCCGAACGCGGAGTCTGATCGATGGTGATCGGGACGGGCGACTGGGGCGCGAGCGTCTGGCCCGACAGCTGCTGACCCCGCCAGAACGGCTCGGGGTACTGCGTGTGGACCCGGATGATCGCCCCGGGCACCACGCACTGCCGCAGGTGGCTGTGGGCGGCGGGCAGCGGCGGGTCGAAGGAGATCCGGCCGGCGAGGACGGGCGGTGTGGCCACGATGACCCGGCGGGCCCGAACGGCGAGCGCGTCGGAGATGACCTCTACGTCGTTCGTGTTCTGGACGATCCGCCGGACCGGGCAGGACAGGTGCACCGCCGTGCCCAGGCGCGCGGCCATCCGCCGGGCCAGTTCGGGGGCTCCGCCGTCCACGAGGTGGGATTCCGTCTTGCGGGTGTCGGTGTAATAGCCGAAGCCACTGCCCCCGCCGCCGCGGGCCAGAACGAGCGCGCCCAGCAGTGAGACTTCCGCCGGGTCGGCGCAGAACAGCAGATTCATCGTCGACCTGAGGAGGGTGTGGGCGGTGGCCGAGGGCACGTTGAGCGGATGGGAGAGCCACTGCCCGAGCGTGCGGGCATCCCAGGTCCGTGCGCGCCGTGCCTCCCAGGGGGCGTCCACCGGAAGCCGCCGTGCCATCAGATTCAGGCGCAGGAAGGCCAGCCCGAGTGTGGCGAGTGCCGCCGGGCCCGTCTTGGGGATGCCGCGGTGGCGATGATTGCGGCCGTCGAGGCGCAGGAGGTGATCGCCCTCGTCGTACTGCGGATAGACCTCAAGTCCCAGCTCGCGACAGAGCTGGAACATCCGTTCCTGGCCCTTGCCCAGCCATGTGCCGCCCGCGGAGACCACGGTGCCGTCGGGCAGCTCACGGTTCCAGACGCGGCCGCCCACCCGGTCCCTGGCCTCGAGCACCACGACCTCACGCCCGGCACCAGCCAGCTGCCGCGCGGCCGCCAGTCCCGCGAATCCGGCGCCCACGACGCACACGTCCGCCGTCACCTGCTCCATGACCCACCTCCACAGTGCAGCCTCGCTTGCCGGGGCTCGCGGCGCCCGGTGGGTGACTCGGCCGGGCGGCGCAGGCGTCCAGTCGGGTGACCTGCTAGGCCAGGTCAGTGGTGGGCGAAGTCATTGGTGGCCGAAGCCAGTGGTGGCCGAAGCCAGTGGTGAAGGAAAGGGAGGGGTGTTCGAGGAGGGCGTTGGGCTGTTCTTCGGGAACGTAGTGGCCGCAGTCGGGCAGGACGGCGCTGTCGAGCCGCTCGGTGACGGGGTCGAGGAGGCCGGCGAGGCGTTGGCCCTGCCCGTGGGCTCCGGCGACGCTGAGGACGGGCAGGGTGAGCGGATGGAGCTTGCGCCGGTGATTCTGGGCGCTGTTGTCATCAGTGGCCCGGTAGTACTCGAAGCTGGCGCGCAGTGCTTCGGGTTCGCGGGCGAGGCTCTCGACGTAGAAGCCGACCGCTGAGTCCGGCAGTGGGCGTGCGGCTTTCTGGCGGACAGCGCGGGACGGTGCCGAGCCGGGCATCACGACCGGGTGAGCTGACACCCGTACACCGTCGTCGCCGGGAAGCGGCGGCAACACCGGCGGTGACATGGAAGGTGCCCGGCCCCTGGGCTTCGGCCCGGGTCCGGGCACCTTCATCTGTTCACGGATCACAGCATCGGCACCGCTACCGCTACCACTACCGACACCACTACCGGCACCGGCACCGGCACCGGCTACGTCTGCCGCTACGACTTCGGCTGGAGGAGAATCCTCGTCCCGCCATTGCGCTCGATCGCCTGCTCGCTGTACAGCAGCGGGAAGTACTCCCCCGCGCTCCACTCGTCCTGCAGGTCGCTGTAGTGCTTGCTGCGCTGATCGCCCGACTGGCCCGGGGCGTTGATGACGCGCGAGTTGTCCCACGCGCCGACATCGAGTGCCATCTTGAAGGTCGGGCCGACCACTTCCGCGTACGGATACTCGGGGTGGTGGAAGTACGAGGAGCAGACGGTGTCGAAGGTGCCGCCTCTCTCAGTGGGGCCCACGTTCGGGCCGCCGAGCGGATGGATGAACACGTGGATGTGCATCGCGCCCCATCGCCACGCGCTCTCGTCGGCGCCGAGTCTCGACGCGACCTCGGTGTAGGCCTTCGGAAGCGTGCTGAGCAGCAGTTGGTCCCGCTTCCGCGCCCCGTCGGCGCCGAACCAGTCGTCAGGGCGGACGAATGAGTCGTTCATGACGCGCAGATCGAAATCGATACTGATGCCCACCAGCTGATCGGCCGCCGGCTTCGGCAACAGGAGCTGTGCCCACGCGGGATACAGGAACCGCATCATCCACGTCTCGAACAGGGCCGCTGCCCCCGAGTCCTTACTGGCGACGCCGTCATAACCGGACAGCAGCCGCAGTGCCTTGGCCGTCGTCGGGTCGGTCGAGCGCAGCTTCGCCACATACGGCAGGAACTGCCTGGTGACTCCCGACTTCACGTCGTTCTGCAGTGCCAGGGTGTCAGCGATGGAGGTGCGTCGCTGTTGCGAAAGGACCTCGTGGATCCGGTCCTTCCGATAGGCCGGCTGCCACTCGTAGGTAGGTGTCGGGTAGCCGGCAGGAAAGTTGTGCTCATTGGCCGACACGAAGAAACCCGCCCGCGGATTGCGCGAGGTGGGCAGCTGCGCGTTGGTGTAGAACCCGTCCCACTCGAATCGACCGTCACCGGGCACCGGAAGCAGACCGTCATATCCTCTGCCCCTGCGCTTCGGGATGATCGCTCCGGGAACCCAGCCGATGTCGCCCTTGGTGTCCGCATAGACCAGATTCGACCCGGGGATCTTCCATGTGCTGACCGCCTCGACGAGCTCGCGCGAGTCCTTGACGCGCTGGAAGTTGAGACTGCCGAGATAGGGCGAGGTGCCCGGTTCCGTCCAGACGGTGCGCACCGCGTACGCCTTGTGGTTCTTTTCGTCGATCTTGACGACGGGTCCGTGTCGGGTGAACGACAGCTGAGCCTTGCGGGGTTCTCCGCCGGCCACCGGAATCTCTTCCGTGACGGTGGTCAGCTTTTCCCAGCCATCGCGGTAGCGGTATCTGCTGTGGTCGTCCGGATCGAGCTCGTATACGTACAGATCCGCCTGGTCCGCGGGGAGATTGGTCAGGCCGAACGCGACCGTGCCGTTGTGCCCCATGCTGATGCCGGGATTCCACGGCTCACCGGCACCGATGATGTTCAGCCCGGGAGCGCTGAGATGGGCGATATAACGGTTGGCGGGCAGCGTGTAATTCTCCCGGTGCGGGTCGCCCGCCAGGATCGGCCGGCCGGTCGCCGTACGCGTCGGCGCGACCGCCCACGCATTGCTGCCGGTCGCGGTCTCCCGCAGGACGTTCAGCCCGTCCGACATCCTGCGCAGCGTGCCGTCCGTGAACACCATGGGGGAGGTGGCCAGGCTGTAGACCCCGAGGACATCGGCGGGAATGAGGCTCAGATCGAGCCCCTCCGCCACCTGTACCGTGTGGTCGGGTTCCAGCTTGCGGAAGTACGCGCTCGCCTTGTTCCCTCCGACGCTCATGAGCCGGGCACGGGCCACCTGCGAACCGAGGTTGTTCCCGATGCCGTGGGTGCGGATCCGCACCACGTCCTCCGGACTCCAGCGCGCGGGCCGGTAACCCAGCTTCTGGAATTCGGCGGGCAAAGCGTCGGGATGGTCACCGAGCCAGTCGAGGTAACCGTTGATCCCGGCGGTGAAACGCGTCGCCGCCTCACGGGCCTCGGGACCGTAACTCGCCCACTCGGCCGCCATGTCACCGCGGTAGAGAAACAACCGCGCAGCCCTGTCCTGTTCGACATAGGAAGCGCCCAGCACCTCGCTGACACGGCCCAGACCGCGCCGCCGCCAGGTGTCGATCTGGAAAAGCCGTTCCCGGGCAACGTTGAATCCCTGCGCCTGGAAAAGATCACCGACATTGTCGGCAAAAATGTGCGGCACGCCCCAGACATCGACCGTCACACGGACCGGCCGCTTCAGTCCGGGCACGGAATACCTCTGCCCCTCGTCCTCCTTCCACCGCGTACCCGATGGCTGGGCGGCTGCCGTACCGGCCGGCAGGGTGCCGGTCAGCGCGGTGGCAGCGCCGACAAGACCGGTGCCCAGCAGGGCCCGGCGGGAAGGAGGAGGTGACATGGCAGTCCTCGAAAACGAGTTCGGCAGATGGTCAGCGTTCCGCAGAGACATCACGCGGAGGGCATCACGACCATTTCCCTGGGGAGTTGAGGCCGATCCCCTCGCACCGGAAAGCTATCCGGCCCCCGAGCACCCACCACACCCGTAACCTCCCCCTAATCTCCGGGGTTTCTTTCCGCCACCCCTAATACTCCAGCTGTAGATCATGATGTGACGGACGAGTGGCGGAAGATGCGGCTAAGGTCTACGCGCTCGGCGGTCCTACGCAGCGCCTTCCTGCGCGTCGGGCCGTGGCTCACCAGAGCCAGGGGCCCCTGCTGTTGGAGGATCACCGTGATCGGCAAGCTGCAGTGCGTGGTTTTGGACTGTCCGGATGTCCTTGAACTCGCCCGGTTCTACCAATCGCTCCTCGGCGGTGCGGTCAACGAACCCGATCGCAGGTGGGCAGTCAGCGACGACTTTGCGACCCTTCACACGGGCTCTGGCCTGGTATTTGCCTTCCAGCGCGTGAAGGATCACCGGGCGCCGCGGTGGCCGGACAGCACGTACCCGCAGCAGTTCCATCTGGACCTCGATGTCCCCGACCTCGACCGGGCCCAGGAGCAGGTCCTCGGCTTTGGTGCCACGCTGCTCCACGTCGACGCCCGCGGTTGGAGGATCTTCGCAGATCCGGCCGGCCATCCCTTCTGCCTCCTGCGGGGCTGACGAGGAGGGCTGGAGCACCGTTTTCGCCCAGCGATGCCGGTTTCCCGGCAAGGAGACGGCTGCGGCCACCGTTGATCATCGTGAGTTGGCTCCGAGTTCGGCGACAACCTGCTCGCACCGCCGGGCGCGCTGAACGTCGGCGATCCCGCCGAACTCGGCGTCGGCCGGGCCAACTACCGCACCGCCGACCCGGTCATGCTGGCCGCGCTCAAGACCTCGCCCTGCAGGACCACCTGATCGCTGAAGCCGACGCCTTGGCGCCTTGGCGCCTTGACGCCTTGGCGCCTTGACGCCTTGACGCCCGACAATCCGTACGACGTGCACACGCTGGCCACCAGCCACGTCGGGTTTCTGCTCAAGCCGGCGGAGGTGGCCGGCCTTCTCGATCAACTGACCGTCTGACCCAGCAGGCACAAACCACCATTCAGGGCCTGTTTCGAAGTGAGTTTCAGCTCTTGCCCGCCGGCATGCGGCCAGCTCGGACTGTCAGTACCTGTCGCTATGGTGCCGCTCATGGCCGACACCACCTTTTGGACCTGCCCCTCCGACCGAGGAGTCCCAGGACATGGCGACGACTACACCCTCACCCTGCTCCTTCCCCCCTTCCCCGTGGGCCGCGTGAACTTTCCCTCCCACGCCCCGGAGCGGGCCCGCCACTTCGCCGAGAACTTCGACACCGTCGACGAGATTCTCGAAGAACTGCCTCCCGTCTCCGCAGCCGACTCTCTGGCTCTGGAGACGCGGGCGGACCTGGACATCATCAAGGTGGGCTGCTGGGGCAACATCATCTCCATAACGGACCCGGCCCTGGCCGACCACATCGGCGATCTGCCGCTGCTCGGGGCATCCACCACGCTCCGCGAGCGCTACCCCGACGCTCGGATCGTCGGATCGGCCAACGTCGACCTCGGAGAGGACCACACCGAAGACATCATCCAGCTTCCCGGCGGTCTGATGCTGCACACCGAAGGCTGGCCTGGCGTGGAACCGTTGGAGGTCACCGGCGCCCCTCAGGCCGTGGTGCGCGCTCTCGGCATCAGCTCTGAGACCCTCGCCGAGGAGGAGATCGACCTGGATGAGGAGTCCGATGAAATCGACTGGCAGGCGCTGGGCCGGCTCGCACTCGGACCGTGCGACCCGTGGGGCCGCGCAGACCTCCAGATGTCCGTATTCCGCGTCCGCCACACCAGCAGCTCCACGTTCCGGATGGAAGAGACCTGGTTCTGGAACCAATAGAAGTGCATCAAGGTTGCGCGGTGAGCATTTTCCATGGCTCGGGGAAATCTGACAGATGCTCAGCGGGTGGTGCTGGAACCGCTGCTATCTCCGGGCATCAAGCCGGAACATCACACCGGACACGCTCGGCCGGCACGCCTCACCAAGATCGCGTTACGAGCCCCAACAACGGCAACACAATGAGGTGGAGAGTCTGGGTCCTGACTGCCGTGTCCGAGGCGGTAGTTGAGCGTTCGGTGCGGTGTGGGGGGCACCATGGCTTCTGACACACCCCGCCCTCGCCGGGAGTGGCGAGCCGCACATCCCACTCGCTGCCCGGGCGATCGCAAGTACGAGGCGGCGCGGCACCTGGTGGGAGAGAGTGTGGCCATGGAGTTCTTCTGCTACCACCGCGACCGGCCCGGCTCCCTGGCACTCCGTCGAGATCGTGATGAATTCCGGTTGGCCCGGCCGCTCCCCCAGCACGCCGGCGAGGTTCCATTGGCCGGTGAGGCGGACCCGGGTCCAGCCCCTGCGCGCGCCGCCTGTCCCGTTGCCTGCGACGTCGATGAGGAACACGCCGTCCTCGCCGATGACCCCTTCCTTGACCGCGAGTCGGTGCCACTGGGTGTTGAGCTCGGCGACCCGGCCGGGCCGGTCGAGGCGCACCGTCTCGGCCGGCTCGGCTTCGAAGGCAATAACGGGACGCCATGCGGCCCGGGGCGGCAGTACCTCTTCGGTCCGCCGGTCCCCCACGATTTCCAGCCCGGCACGCTGCAGCAGTTCCGCGAACCTGTCGCTCTCACCCGTCATGGAAGCCCATCCTCCCTGATCCGGTTCCCTGTATCTCGGTGGCTCATGGCGCAGGCAGTGTGGGCTCGTTGAAGCTGAGGTCGTTGGCCCGCCGACCGACGAAAGCGCAGGACGAGCCGACCGACGGGTCGCGGACACATCCGGTGGTCGGACGAAGACCAGACCGTCGGCCCACCGCAGGTGGGAACGGCGCCGCCCCGGCCGGGCCCGGGGAACCTTCTCGGGCTACTCCTCGTCATTTCCGCGCACCACTGCTCGTTGTCCACGCAGGAGCGCCCGATCGCGCGATACTCCTCGGCCGAAACTGCCCGGAGTTCGACCAGCGCCCGGTACTGGGCATCGATCTCGGCCTGCACCGGTTCGGCGTCGTCCGGCGTACCTGCGGCCAGCAGCTCGGCCAGCCGGATCATCTGCGCCGTGCGCTTGCGGTGCCCGGCCTCGATCTCCGCCTCGCTCATCGCCGAGGTGTGCCGCTCGATCTCCCTCGCCAGCTCCGGGAAATCACGCAGGCTCTCCCCGTACTGGGCGGGCTCGATCCCCTCAAAGAGGTTTTCGGAAGGATGGCCATGTACCCGCCGTACGGGTCTGGTCGGCGCCCGCCAACCGCCCTGGCAAGGGCGAGAGCCCTGGCGGCGTCCCTTCCGCCGGGCAGCATCGTGGATGATCGGGGGATGCTGGTCCAAGTGGAGATGGTTCCGCAGGCCGCGCGTCCGACGATGGTGCGAGTGCGCGCACCGGTGGGAACCGTGGTGCTGTGGCGTGGTCACCCACTGGAAGCGGAAGGTCGGCATCACGTCGAGTGGACCGTGGATGAGGACATCTCCTGGGGACGCAACACGCAATCGGCGGCTCGTGCCTCGCCAGGGCTGTGGCAGGACGGCGACCGGATCGTCCTGCGGGGTCGGCTCGACCTCACCGCGGATGGTGCTGCGGTCCTGGAGATGGGTGACTCGCAGATTCTGTTCGACCTCGCCACTCCGCCCCCGGAGCCCGTGGACGGCACCTGGGTGGAGCTTCGCGTGGACGCGGACGGCGTCGCCCTGTGGCCCGTTCGGCTCTGAACGGTCAGAGTCCGAGGTGGGAGAGGCCGACGCCGCCACGGCCATCCCGGCTGCACTCGCCTTACCGCTGGTCAGCTTCGCCGTGTCAGCCGGGCCTGGCCTTTCGTCGGTCAGGCAGGATCGGACGTGGTGCGATGGTCAACCATGCAGTCCGGCCCTGGGGACATGATGGTTTCGTGGCCATTTTCGGCCCTCACGCGGAAGGGCGGCGTCCCGTTGGGACCGAGAACCTCGACGACCTCGACGACTCGATCGTGCTTGCCCACGACTCGACCGTGCATCACGAGGCGATCCCCTTTGGAGGCGTGCATCGTTGCGTTCCTCTCTGCCGTTTGCGACACCGCTGACTTCCGGCATCACCCGTTGTTGCAGAGCGTAAGGGATTGTGTGCGCAATGAGGCTCTCCTCGCGGTCGACCTGAGCGGCGTCATGGGCGGCGTCATGGGCGGCGTCATGGGCGGCTGATGCTCCCTCATCGGTGACATTCCTGCGCCACGGCACATCAGGGCGGTGAGGAACCCAAGAGCCGGACGGCGGTCTGCTGCTCGGCGTGCTCCTGCCGGTCATCGGCGTGATCGCCGGGACCGGCCTGATCCTGTACTTCACCGGAGCCGTCGTCACCGTTGTCCGGGCACGCCGGCACTCCCACCTCCCGTTCCCGCTGCTGTATGCGGCGCCGGTGGTCGGTAGTCGGTAGTCGGTGGTCGGTGGTCGGTGCTCTGGCACTGCGGTTCGCCTCCGGAGCATCGTCACCGCCCCGTGGACCGATCGACCATGTACAGCGGCCCTGGTCCGCAGTCAGCACCTGCGCGAGCAAAAGGAATGGTGCGCAGCGCGAACGGCGTGGAGCATGGACACCATGAGCAAGGAAATCCGACGGCAGCTCCAAGAGGCCGCCGAAAAGCATCAGTTGACGCACCTCGTGCGCGCGCTTCCGGGTAGTGACGAGCTCGAAGGGTTCGTGGTCGAGGTGACGCCGTCATGGACGGTGATCGCGGAGTGCAACCGTCTTGCGCTGGACGGTTTCGTGGCGCTCAGAACCCGCGACATCGTGGAGGTCAGACGCCGAGGATCCCGCGATCTGATGGTGCGCTGGCTCCAGCGGGAGGGCCCCTGGCCTCCCCCGGGTCCGCGTGGTGCCCTCGCGCAGACCGACACCCGGTCACTGGTCGAGTCGGTCAGCAGGGACTACCACCTGCTGGCCGTCTTCGAAGAGGATCTGGACCCCGACGTGGTGTACATCGGGGCACCGGTGCGCTTCGGAAAGAAGCGGCTCAAGCTGCTCGAGGTCAATCCGAAAGCCCGCTGGGCCAGCGCCCCGACGTCCTTCAGCTACGACGACATCACCCGAATCGACTTCGGTGACCGTTACAACACCATCCTGGACGCGCTGGCCGGCCCCCCGCCGCAGTAACGAGTCGCTCGACGCGCAGGACGAGTGGGTGAGGTTCGCGGTTCGCAGTTCGCGGTTCGCGGTTCGCGGTTCGCGTATTCACCGTGCCCCGGTATCGGGTCGGGTGCTGCGCGGACGGATCACCACCGGGATCTCCAAGGAGCTGGCCCACGGTCCGGTCCGGGTGGCGGATCCGGGCCCCCGGGCCGGGGGGCCAGCGGCGTGGGCGGTGACGCGGTCTGCGACCTGCGTCGGCACGGCGGCAGCGACCAGGCGGTGTACGCCTTCGCCCGGGAGGACTTGGACTTCTGGGAACGCGATCTGGGGCGGCCGCTGCCCAATGGCACGTTCGGGGAGAACCTCACCACATCCGGCATGGACATCACCGGCGCCAGGATCGGCGAGCGCTGGCGGATCGGTCCCGATCTGGTGCTGGAGGCCACCAGTGGACGGATTGCCTCTGTCACCTTCCAGGGCCGGCTCGGCGAAGAAGGCTGGATCAAGCGGTTTACCCGGCACGCGGTCACCGGGGCCTATCTGCGGGTGATCGTCCCCGGCGAGATCCGCGCCGGGGATCCGATCGAGATCGTGCACCGGCCGGAGCACCGGGTGACAGTGGGCATGACCTTCCGGGCGGTCACCCGGAGTTGCTGCCCGAGGTTCTCGCCGCGGGCGAGGCCCTGAATTGCGAGGTGCTGCGAGTGGCGCGCAACTATGGCGCGACGCTCAAAGAGCGTGCGCAGAGCGGGACTTGAGCCGGGAGCCGGGCGTTGACGCAGTCGGTCAGGCGCCGACGGCGGCCCCGACCGTCACTCCATGCGGGGTCCTGCCGCGTTCACACACCTGCTCAGTCCTGGCGAGGAGGGTTCCGGTCGGCCACGGCGGCCGCCGTCTTCCTCGCCCGAGCGCGGTCGAGGGACCATGCGCCCAGCCCCACCAGTACGGCCGCCACGACGCCGTACATCGGCAGCCACAGCGTCGTGGTAGCTGCCAGGCAGTCGGCAACAGCATCATGGCTCTGGGCTGCCTGCGCCCGAGCCAAGGCGGCGCTGTTGCGACCAGCCAGGTTCGCGAGCGCGGCCTCCGCCCGAACAGCCTCGTATCTGCCCACCTCAGGACACGCGCCACGAGCGCCTGGCATCGGAAACAGCCACGCCCAGCGCTGCAGCATGGGGGCCAGTGTGATCGCTACGCACAGGCCGACGACCAGTGAATACGCAGCCAGATTCCGTGCGTACGCAGATCCGAGGCCGGGCCGCCATGTCGGCAGTCGGTAGAAGGAGAAGATCACCGCAAGGAGCGTCACCCCGACGTAGGTGGAGAACCACTGCCAGGAACCCTGCGCGAGTGCGGCCGTCAGCACGGCGGCGAGCGCAATGCCGATGACTCCTGGCTGACCGGGGGCGTCATGGTCCGCGCCCATGGATGTCGGTTGCCGGGCTTCTTGAAGGTTGGGGCGGTCGCCCATGGTCTCTCCCGCATGGTTCAGAGACCATCAGCATCCGGGCACACCGCGCCTCGGCGTGGCGCCATGCCGTACCGGCCCGGAAGCCCGCCCGGTTGGCGGGCTTACCGAGCCGGACGCTGCCGGCCCCGGTACCTGATCGCCCCCAGGCGCGGAGAACGGCGTCGAGATGATCGCGAATGAGCGCTCCCGCGTTCCGACTCACCGGCGAACATGAACATTCGGCGGGTGAGCGCTCGGGCGGCGGCAACCCGTACGGCCTCCTCGCAGCGGGCCGTCTGAACGGGTGGGCGGACACCGACAGCCCCTTCGCGATCACGCAGGATATGTTCGAGCGGATCCGGCTCGAGCCCGGCACCACCCTGAGTCGGCCGACGGCCCGGCAGAGCCTGAGGGAGCATCTTGATCTCGGACTACCAGCAGCAACTGCGTGAGCGGCTCCTCTCCGCCCCCGAGACTCCTCCGCCGGCCCCCTGGCGCCCGGTCCTGAGCCGGCAAAATCCCATAGGCGGCCTGCTCGGTATCGGCTTCGCCGTTGCTCCCGACGCCGGTCACGACCTCGTCATGGTGGTCTCCGGCCAGGGGCATGGGCTCTTCGACGCCGTCACCGGAGAGAAGATAGCCAGGGACCGCGACCCCGATCCCGACGACAGCACCCCGGACGGAGTGCCCGACCTCTCATGCCCCGGACTCGGCCCGATCGCCGGGACCCGAGTGCGCATCGCAGGACTCTTCGGAGGCGGCCTGCACACCACCGCTCCAGGCGGCTGGAGCCTGGAAGTCGTCAGCCCCGAGTGGCCTCACCACCGCGTTCTGCTCTCCACGGACGGCGGAATGCCCCACAGCGGACCGCACGGCCGGCGCTGGTGGCACATCTTCGACTCGAACTACTCAGAAATCCGCGCCGCCGGCTTCTCACCGTCCGGACACACCCTCGCGGTCGCCACAAGCAGCGACCTCACCCTCTGGACGCGCCGAACCGCCGAAGAGGGCGCAGCGGACGAGGCGAGCGAGGCGGGCAAGGCCAGGACATGACGCGCGAGCCGAGCGCCGGTTTGACGTGACGACAAGCCTGCCCATGTGCCACCTGTCGCGCTTCGGCTCATCAGGCCTACGTGACACGGTAGTTGGAACAAGTCAGTGGGCTCGGGAGACAGAGAGGGCTGCTCCCCTGAAGGCGTGGAACAGCGCGAAGGTCATTGCCGGGCAGCTCACCCGCCGATCCGAGTCCGGCCGTGCCGCTGGCTGAGGTGGCCCGCCGGAGCGTCGTGGTCGGCCCCAGGCAGGCGTGACACCGACACTCCGCGGGCCAACCCGGACACTCGGCTACACCAACCTCCTTGACCTCAACCGAACTTCAGGTAGCAGCCTGGGAGGCATGAAAAACGACACCGCCGCTTCCCACGGCTTCCTTCCTTCACACACCGGGTCGTCCGATCCGCAGCAAGCCGATGTCGGCCCGCTGTCGGACGCCACACTCGATGAGCTTGCCGAGAAGTTCGCCGCCGCGACAACGATCGTCGGCATCGGGGAGTCCACGCGGGCCTCCCGGGAAACCTTCGGGGTACGGGACCAACTCTTCCGCAGGCTGGTCCAGCACCACGGGTTCCGGGCGCTGGCCATACAAGACAGCTCCGGAATCGCCGCCGGCCTCGACAGGTATGTGCACACAGGCGAGGGCGATGCCGCAGCCGCGCTTGACGGCGCCTGGCGCCCCTGGCGCACCGCCGAGATGGCCGCGGCCCTGGAGTGGATCCGGGCGTTCAATCGGGACCACCCGGACGACCCCATCCGGATCTTCGGTGTGCAACCCGTGCGGGCGCAGCCCGAGGACTACGACGCCGTGCTGGATCACGTACATGGGTCGGCCCCGGAGCGGCTGGCGGAGGTGGCGTCCCACCTGGAACCGATCCGGACTGCTCACCGCATCGATGAGCATGTGCAGCGCGCCCGGGGAATGCACCCCGGGCGCCCGTTCGCCGACCATGCCCGCGACGCGCTCGCGCTGATCCGGTCATTGCCCGACGTCGACCATGGCGACGGCATCCTGGCGCGGATGCGTCTGATCGTGGACTTCCATGAAGGCAGCGTCGCCGGGCAAGGCTTCGCCACGGACGACGTCGCCCTATGGGCCGCTGCGATCGGCGACTATCAGCGTCGGACCGGTCTGCGCGTGGTCTACTGGGACGGGATCGCTCACACTTCGGCGGCCGCGGTGACCAGCCCGCTGGCTCCCGAGCGTGGTCCGCAGCCCAGCGAAGGCAGTCTGCTGCGCCAGTGGTACGGCGCGCAGTACGTCTCCGTGGCGATCGGTTTCCATCACGGAGATCTCGGTGTCGTCACCGTCCCGGAGCCGGCCCGCGATCTGATCGACGCGAAGCTCGGCGAGGTGGATCTGCCCGCCCACTGGCTGGACCTGCGCCACGACGCGGTACGCCGCCAATGGGACGGACCGGCGAAGGCCCGCGTGATCAGCGGGGTCTATGACCCGTCCCGCGACGCCGCCGAGCACATCGCCGTGGCTTCCCTTGCCGATGCGTTCGACGTGCTCATCCACATCCGCCGGGTGACCCCGGTGCGATGGCTGCCGTGAGCAGCACCCGGCTATCGACCCGCACCGAGGTCCGCAGGAGGCACGGGTCCTGCACGTGCAGGTTCCATGCTCCTTGTGTGTCAGCATGCCTGGCCACGGTCATCAGTGCCTGCCTCCCCGGGTAGGCAGACGCCTGCTCCGTGAGATCGATGCCGGAGGCCCGCCACCACGGCTGGGCCGTCGCCGCCAACCCCGGCGCTTGGACGGGTCAACTCATCGCTAGGTCACTCGGCGTGGCACAAAGCGGTGGAGAGTACCTTCATCGCGGCTGTCGCCGCTTTGTCAGGGATGGTCAGACCGGTGTTGACGGACAGGGTGACCTGCCGCTTCCCGTCCGCCGAGGTGAAGCTGAAAGTCTGGTATCCGACGACCTCTCCCGTGTGACCGACGACCGGCCCGTCGGACGGGCATATGTTGCCGGTGCTCTCCAGCCCCAGGCCGTAAAAGCGCTTGGGCCGCTCGGGGTTCATGGGGCGCATATCGCGCATCTCCTTCATCAGACGGGGCGGCAGCAGGTGGCCGTCGAAGAGCGCCTTGTAGAAGGTGTTCAGGTCGTGCGTGGTGGAGATGAGTGTCCCGGCGGCCCAGTAGGCGGCGGGGCTGAATTCGGTGAGGTCGGTGGGCGCGGCGCCCGGTCCCCTGCCGTCGAGCCACTCGTAGCCGTGCAGTTGCGCACCCGTGAGGCGTGGAGTGGTCGGGAAGGAAGTGGCCTTCAGGTGCAGGGGCTGCACGATGCGATGGCCGATCTCGTGTCCGAGCGACTGCCCGGTGACATGCTCGACGAGCAGCCCGAGGACGACGTAGTTGGTGTTGGAGTACTCCCAGGCCGTGCCTGGGGCGGGCCGGTTCTGCATGTCGGCGACGAGCGCGATGAGTTGGCGCGGGGTGTACGTGGCCTTCTGCGCGTCCCGTAACGGATCAGGCTTCTTCAGCAGCACGTCGGTGTAGTGGAGCGGCTGGAGTTGGCTTCAGCGTAGGCCGATGGGAGCGTACCGAGGATCATGAACAGGGATGAGCGGTGGGCTTCGCTTCCCGTAGTGGGGACCCTGACGTTCGCCGGGGCCATGGCGGAACTTGCAGGTCGGGGATCAGGTTCTGACACCCCGAACGCGAACGAGTGAGCATCCGACGACTTCCAGACGACCGGACACAAATGTCTGTCGGAGTTCATCCGGCAGCCAGTGGTCTGCTGACTCGCTGGGGTGCCATGTCGTCTGAGAACGCCGGCCCATGGTGTTCCCAAACGACATGGACTTCACGGAATTCACGTTCGCCGCGCCGCCGCTTGGGGCATCCGCGTAGCGCGAATCCTCACTTCAGGTCGTACTTGCACATCCTGTCAGACTTGCCACCCTTGTTGTCCGCGACCTTCTTCCCGTCGACTGTGATGACGCAGTCCGCCGCGCGCAGTGTGCCATCGGCCTTGTACACGGAGCCGGGGACGACGGAGACCGTTGTGCCGATCCTCTTCTCGGCGTCGGTCGTCAAGGTGACGGTCGAGGTCTTCTTCCAGGGAAGCTTCACCTTCTCAAACTTGTTGGTGTTGAGGTTGTAGTACACCTGTGACGTGCCGTGGCCAAGAACTTCGAGGGTGACCTCGTGCTTGACCTCACCGCCCCCGCTGTCCGGCTTCGGCTTCGGCTTCACGCTCGCGTTCGCAGACTTGTCGGCCGTCGGCGGGCCGTCGCCGCTGCCGCAACCGGTCAGTAGAGCCGCAGTCAGGACCAGAGCCGTCCCATTGATGATCTTGCGCATACTTCCCCCCTTGCAGATGAGTAAGTGATCCTAGTTCTGCGTACCGCTGCCGTGCGTACCAGGTCTGGCCTGCCGACCACATGGGCGTGGTCATGAAGCGCGGAGGGGGCATGAGAGTGTCCTGCCGCAGCGCATCTGTCAGACGACGAGCTTTCGGCCTGCGGAGTCACCATGTGGGCTGAGAACGCTGATAGATCGGGTTTTCAACCGGCATGGCATGCGCGGAAATCGCGCTCCGATCGGCACAGTGGCCGCTCAGCGGACCGGTGTCGTCTGGGCCAGGGCGATGCGCCAGTCGTCGCCCTGGCGGGTCAAGACGTAGGTCATGGCACCGACCAGAGGCAGCTCGGACGAGCCCTCAGCCTCGGACCGTTCGTCGTGGACGGTCTCGGTGCGGCTGACGATAGCGACGTCTGGGGTGGTGAACCGGATGTCGTCGGCCTCCAGCGAGGTCCGGATGTCCTTGAGGGGGGAAGAGAGCGCTTCGGCCATGGCCGAAGTGAAGGTCTCACGCCCGAAGAGGCGCCGTCCAAAACAAAGCTGAGAATCCGACAGCCTCAGTGCGACAGGGCAACAAAAAGTCGCCTCGCCCCGGCCCGACACCCGGCCAGTGACCACTGGCCTGCCCAGATGACAACTCTTGTGCTCCGACTCAATCGGTGTGCCGGAGCATGCTGGTTGTCACCAACGAGAGCGGTCGATCTGCCGTTCTGCCAGCGGCGAGACGCGGTGGTTGGCACCCGGGCAGCGCGCTGCTTGTCACCATCGGCTCGGACAGGCACGGCAGTTGTCGAGGGCTGCGGCTCCCACGTTCGAGTCACCGCTGGCGCAACTCACCGAACCAGCGCACGATTGCCGACGTGGCCACGACATTGGACCCCAGGTGACGGGATCCGTGGTAGTCGAGAGCACCGAGATCGACGACCGGGGCGTCCACGCCGTTCCTGAGCAGAGCCTTCTGGCAGTGCTCGGTGTTGGCGGTGCCGGCCTGCTCGTCCCCGGTGGCCATGTAGAGCCGGACCAGGGCACGGGGGGTCCAGTCGGTGCATACGGCATCGGTGGTGCGCAGCGCCGCCGCCAGCGGCCCCGTCGGGTGCGCGAGCAGCTCGCGGCCGTGCTCGGTCAGCAGCTTGTCCACAGTGCCTGGGGTGCCTCGCATCAGCTGCTCCCCTGTGTGGGCGCCGTCGAAGAGCGCCTCGACAGTGCTGTCGTACGGGGCTCGGAAGACCTCGCCAGGACGGTCGTAGATGCGGTGGAGCCGGTTGAACGCCACCAAGGTGTACGCCACGTACAGCACACTGGACTTGGGTTCCAGCCTGCCCTCAAGCAACGCGGTCAACTCCGCGCCACCGAAGTCGTACACGCCGCTGACCGGTGCCAGCGCGCCCAGCCTGAACCAACGGTCCTCACCCGCCTCCAGAGCCCGGCCGAGCCCCAGCGCCGCCGAGGCGCCCTGCGAGAAGCCGGTGACCATGACCTTGCGCTCCAGCGCATGTCCGGTGCGTGACGCGAAGGCGCGGGCCGCCCGCAGCATGTCCAGGGATGCCGTGGTCTCGGAGCCGATGTCCATCCAGGGATGCAAACCGGGCCCCTTGCCCAACCCCAGATAGTCGGGCGCGACCGCCGCGGCACCGGCCGACGCGTGAGCGATCACCGGCGCGGACACGAACGCGCCGCGCCGCATGGACGGGGAATCGTCCTTGTGACTGCCCGTGCCATGCGCGAAGGAGACCGCCTGCAACCGTTTCTCGCTGCTGAGCGGCAGCACGAACAGCCCGCTCGCCGTGGTGGGCCGTCCGTGCGGATCGATGGTTCGGTAGACCAGTCGGTATGCGACCACGCCGTGCTGAACGGTGTCGCCCGGGAAACCGGCCGCGCCCAGCTCGGCGGCCACGGCCTGCGGGGTCGCGAGCGTGTACAGCTTCTCGGCGGAGACCAGCGTGCCCCGGCCACGCTCCTTGTGCTGTACCTGCGCCTGGGCGTGGGCGGCGGGCGCAGTGGCGGCGGTGGCAACGGCCGGCCCGCTCAGCAGCAGGCCGCAGCAGAGGGCTGCCACGTGCACACGGAGGCCGACGCGGTACGGGGTTGCGCTGCGCGCCGATGGTAAGGCGGAGATGGCCACAAGTTCCCCCAAGTGAGTCTCGGAAAAGGCCAGTTCAGCGTCACGTGTGGCGACCTTTGACGCACTGGTGCAGGCCCCCGGGTCCTCCTGGTACCTGCCCCCGTTCGCGCTACCGCGTGAAGACGGCCGTCACCGGGGAGGCGGCGGAGGCTCCCGGCGGTCGGGCCTCTGTCACTTAGGGCCTGTCCTATGGGTCAGGGTCGGATAGGCCCTAGAAGTCCAGCTCCACATAGTCGATGTCGGTGAACTCGACCAGGAGGCCGTCGGCGCGGCGGCCGCTGTCCTTGAAGTAGATCTCCTGTAGGCCCTCGGCGGCGATGTTCTGCAGCTGCTGCTCGGTGGCGCCGGTGGCCCGGGCGTCGAAGAGCCGGGCGGCGTAGGCGGGTGGGAGGTGCTGGGTGATCAGCCGGATCCGCCCGTCGTCCGTCGATCCAGGTGCGGCGGTGAAGCCGAACCGGGCCCGGGTTTCGATGGTGATTCCGTCGGTCTGTGCGGCGCGACGCTCGGCCTTCTCGCGCACCCTGGGCTGCCAGCGGCGGCGGACCTCACGCTCCATACGCGCGGCGAGGTCCTTGCGGGGCCGCTTGATCTGGGCCTTGACGTAGCGCTCCACCGTGCGCTGGCTGATGCCCAGGAGCTGCGCGACGGCCTTGGTGGAGCCCCTGTGCTGCTTGACCAGGAACCGCATCTGCGCACCGGCCGACTTCGGGATCGGCCGGGTGGCGGTGGCGGCTGCGGCCTTCTCCAGGCTGTCGCCGAGGATGCCCATGTCGGTCTCCTATTCTCCGTCGAGTGCGGCGTCGGTGCCCTTGATGTGCCGGGCGGGGTTGTGGCCTTCGTCGAGCATCTGCACGGCCCACAACAGCTCCTGGGTGCCCTCGTGCTTGACCATGCCGGGCGAGACACCCAGCCGGAAGCTGCCGGGGGCCGGCTTGCCGTCGGTGGTGTGCGGCAGGAAGTCCAGCGGGCTGGGACCGTCGGAGAGGTAGACGGCGCAGTCGGACAGCAGGGCGATGGGGAGGAGCGCGTCCTGGCTGAGCATCAGGTTCCCGGCCGGAGCCGGGGCCTGCTGGGTGGCCAGCGCCGTCTTGAGGATCTTGCGGTGCATGTTGACGCGGGCCGCGGAGATCACGGCGGCGCGGATGTCGGGCCGCCAGGTCGAGCGCTCCAGCGCCGGCCACCGTTCGCCGTACTGGTGCTTGACGCTCTTCGGACGCTCGCGGAGCTTGCCGATGCCGCCCTTGACCGTGGACTTGATCGCGGACAGTACCGCGGCGAGCGCCGGGTCCTCCTGCTGGTGGCGGGCCATGGCTTCCAGGAAGTCGGCCTCCGACAGGTCGGAGGTGACGCCGAGGTCGGCCATTGTCGCCTTGTACGCCTCGCTGATGCGCTTGTACCAGGGGTCCAGGTACGGGCCGGAGTCGGTGCGGATCCATGCCTCCAGCGGCCGGACGCGGGCCGGCAGGCGGTAGCTGTCGATGAGTTCCTGGGCGTAGGCGACGGTGGGCGTGGCGTACCAGGCCGGGCCCTCGGGCCGGGTGCCGTGCGGGGTGAACGGCGAAGGCAGGCGCGGGTCGAGTTCGATGCCGGACAGGTCCACCAGCCACGAGCCCGGCGTCTTCTTGTCGAAGGCCGGCGCCCTGACGTGGACCGGCGCCGAGAGGCCGACGACCAGGCGGTTGGCGGCGGCGAGGAAGGCGGTGTTGACGTCGATGCCGACGGCGTGGACGCGGGTGCACTCGGCGTCGGTGAGCAGCTGCGGGTCGCGGATCCACTCATACGCTTCCTCGTCCAGGACCTCGGACGGGGTGCGCTGGTGGGCACGGGGGTGGAGGGCGGCGGCGACCGGGTGCTCGTCCGGGGCCTCCACCGGAGCCGGGTCGGCCGGGTCGGTCAGCGAACCGGGCATCGGGCCGGATACCCAGCTGCCGGTCTTCTCGTCCTTGACCGCGCGGGTCGGTGGGCGCAGTGCGGTCATCGCTTCCAGGCCGGAGACGGCGGTCGAGCCGCGCGGGGTGATGACACGGGAGGCATAGGTGCCGAGCACACGGGCGATGTCGGCGGGCTCCAGCTGGTCGGTGCTCCCCCACGAGCGGGCATCGAGCGCCTCCCAGGGCAGGACCGCGAGCTGTACGCACTGGCGCCGGCCGCCCTCGGCGGGCCGGTAGATGCGGGCCCAGGGCCCGAACCCGCGCTTGGTCAGCTGCCACTTCGCGCGGGCGAGCTGCTTGACGACCTTGTGGTCCTCCGGCAGCCGCAGCCCCCGCCGGTCCTCCAACCGCTCCGGAAGACCGAAGCGTTGGGCGGCCGCGGCGGTGAGCACGATCAGCGGGTCGGCGTCCTTGCCCGACGGGTGCAGCCGGGACGCGCCCAACTGCCCCTCCGACAAGGTCCAGTCGACCAGCGACGGGACCGTCTTGGCGGGGCAGTCCAGCACCAGTCCGCCGACGCAGTACAGCGAGCCGTCGCCGTCGAGCACGCCGAGCGGCCCGTGCGCGAACCGCTCGGCGACAGCGACCGGCGCCGGGGCGCGCTTGTGGGTGGCCTTCTTCGCGGCCAGGCGCCGCGACGTCGACGGCCCGGTGCTCACCGAACGGGCCGCCCGGGCCTTCGCCGTGGCCGGGACGGACCGGTTCGTGGACTCCGGAGCAGTCATGACGTCCGGATCGGCGACCATGACGTCCGGATCGGCGACCATGACGTCGGGATCGGCGACCGTGGCGTCGGGCTCAGCGACCACGACGTTGGGCTCGGCGACCTGGCCGGTGGACGCATTCCCCGCTTCCGGGGCAGCGGGCACGGCCTCCGGTTCTGGTGCGGTAGACGCGCCGGTAGGCACGCCGGTGGATGCGCCGGCGGATGCGCCCGTGGGCGTGCCGGTGGACGCGACGGTGGACCCGGCCGGCGCCTCAGTCGGCGCCGGGTCGCTCGCGCCGGGAGCGGGGAAGCGGGCGGCGAGGCCTTCCAGGAGCCGGGCGTAGGCGGCGCGCTTCGGCGGCCGCGGCTCGGTCCGGCCGGACTCCCAGTTGCCCACTGCCTCGCGCCGCGCGTTGAGCGCGGTGGCGATCTGGGCCTGACTCAGCCCTGCCGCCTCCCGCAGCCTCTTGCGCTCAGCCGGGCCCGGCAGGTCATCCTGGGCAACCTGCTCCAGCAGCGCATCGACCGCGCTGAACAGCTCGTTCTCATGGGACACAGAGCCCACCTCCAAGAGAACCCTACCTCCACCACCCGTTGGATCGCTCCATTGATCGCACCTCAATCGCACAAGTCGCGGTCCGGTGCGGCACGCTCCCCAGCGCCGGCGTAGCCATCCTTTCCGGCGTAGCCGTCCTTTCCGCGGGTCTGGGGTGCTACCGGTCCGAAGGGATCAGACTTCGCTCAGCCTCGGTCAACGTGGCGAGGCGCCGGACACTGGTCTCGGAGTGGGCGCAAGACCCGCCGGTCGCGCGTCGGGCGATGAATTCTCGCCGGGCCGGGAGTCAATACGGGTGCAGGCAGTCTCCGCACCCGAAAGGCAGCACCATGAGCAAACTGATCGTCACCGCGTTCGTCACCCTGGACGGCGTCATGCAGGCACCCGGCGGCCCGAGCGAGGACGTCGACGAAGGCTTTGAGCACGGCGGCTGGCAGGTCCCGTACGTCGACGACGACTTCCTGAGCCTCATGACGGGGGTCTTCGAGCGGACCGCCGACCATCTCCTGCTCGGCCGGAAGACCTACGACATCTTCGCCGCCCACTGGCCGCGCGTCACCGACGAGAACGACCCGATCGCCGTGAAGCTCAACGCCATGCCCAAGTACGTCGCCTCCCGCACCCGCGACAGCCTGGAGTGGCACAACTCCCATCTCCTGAAGGGTGAGGCCGCAGAGTCCGTCGCACGGCTCAAGGAGCAGGTCGACGGCGTGATCATGACGCAGGGCAGCGGCGACCTCATCCACACCCTGCAACAGCACGACCTCGTCGACGAGTACCGGCTGCTCGTCAACCCGTTGATCCTCGGCACCGGAAAGCGGCTCTTCGGCGAGGGCGCCACCCCGTCCGCCTGGTCGCTCACCGAATCCCGCGCCACCAGCGTGGGTGTGCAGTACTGCGTCTACGAACGCGCCGGGAAGCCCGAGTACGGATCCTTCGCGCTGGACGAGCAGGAGTGAGGACGCCCGACACGTGCCTCACCGCGGCCGCCGCACGGCCGGTGGAGCTTGGGCGCTGCGCGGCCGGGCTCGCCGTGCCGCTCGCGCGGCGGCGCGGTCGCCTCTTGCGGCTGCGCCGGATTATTCGCGTGCGCGTGTACGGCACCGCTGCTAGCTTTCGATCATGGCAATAGTCAGCAATTTCCTCTGACGGGGATTCGTCGGCAGACCCGGCGCGCCGTCGGCCCAGCGGCCCGGCGCCCCGATTGCGTCTGCGCATCGTCACGTCACTGCGTCCGCCGTGTGCGGACGAGCGCTGTGTCCTGAAACCCCGAGCCGAGAAATGAGCTCCCCCTGTGCCTGTTCAGCATTCTTCTCAAGGCGTGCTTGCCGACTGGTTCCGCGAGCACTCCACCACCCTGACCACCCTTGACCCGCAGCAGCCCCTCGACGACCTCGAAGCGCTCAGGGAGATCATCGGCGAGAGCCGCGTGGTCGCGATCGGTGAGGGCGCCCACTTCGTCGAAGAGTTCTCCCGTGCGCGCCAGCGGGTGCTGCGCTTTCTCGCCGAGCGCTGCGGATTCACTGTCTTCGCCTTCGAGTTCGGCTTCAGCGAAGCCTTCCCGCTCGACCGGTGGCTGCAGGGCGAAGGAGAGGACGGCGACCTGGCGAAGGTGAGCCGGGCCGCCGCCGAGTGGGGCGCCGCGGATCTCATGCAGTGGCTGCGCCACCACAACCGCACCAGCGGGCATCCGTTGCGCTTCGCCGGCATCGACGTTCCGGAAGCCGGCGGGGCGCTACGGCCCGCCCTGGAGCCGGTCGCCGACTACCTGCGCGAGGTCGACCCCGACGCGCTCCGCCTCGTCGATACGGTCCTGGAGGTCAGCGACCGGTTCCTCAAGGGCTGCGGCTCCGGCGCTGCGGCCGGGCCTGCGTGGGCCGGCCTGCCAGCCGCCGAGCAGAACGAGCTGACGGCCTCACTGGCGCGGCTGTTGCTGCGGCTGCGCGCCGCCGAACCGCTCTATGTCTCCCGCAGCAGCCAACGCCACTTCGACATCGCCAGGCGCAGGGTGGAAGCGGCCTGCCACACCGACTACATGTTCCAGGCGATGAACGCCCTGCTGTCCGGCCGGGGCCTGACAGCGGACCTGTCGGTCCGGGAGATCTACATGGCCGAATCGGTGCGCTGGCACCTGGATCACTCCGAACCGGGGACCCGGATCGTCCTCGCCGCACACAACAGCCACATCCACAAAACGACACTTGAGTTTGCCGGCGGCCTCACCGCACTGACCATGGGCCAGCACCTGCAGAGAATGCTGGGCGAGGACTACCGCACGGTGGCCTTCGTCCACACCGCCGACCATGTGCCGGAGATGTACCCCGACCAGAGCGCCGCGGTCGGCTTCACCCTCGCCGAAGCGCACCTTCAGCCTGCCGAGCCCGGCAGCGTCGAGGCCGCCCTCACCGACGCCGGCCTCGCCGACCGGATCACGTTGACCGACCTGCGCAACGCACCGCGCGACGAGCAGGGGGCACCGCTGCTCGACAAGATCCGGAGCCAGAGCTCCACTCTGAGCACCCCGGTCCCTGAGGCGTTCGACGCGGTGCTCGCCGTCCCGACGGTCACCCGGGACCACACCGTGCACTTCTGATCGCGGCGAACCCGGCAGGCGGGGCCACAGCGTTCGGATGTGGTCAGGCCCGGTCGGCGGGTGGGGTCGCTCCTCCCTCACGGGGCGGCCCCGCGCCCTCCACGAGAACGGCCCCGCACGACCGCTGCTACCTGCAGCACTTCACGTGGTTGAGGTTGCCGGGGCAGCCCCACTTCAGGGGCCACCCCCAGCCCGGCCGCAGCTTTCGGCACTGCGGTCCGCATGACGGTCGATGACCGCCTTGACGTGGTACGTGCGTGCCGCCTTGACGTGCTATGTGCGCGAACAAGGGTTACGGACCTTGAGTACGTCCGTGAAGCCGTTCGTCTTCGGCGGGCACCGGCCCTCCGAAGACGAGAACGGTTCGATGGAGTGTCAGATGGGGAGTCCGATCAGCCCCCATCGGCGTCGTTGGGCCTCACCGACCACTTCGGCCCAGCCGGAGAGCAGCTCGGTGAACTCCTCGAAGTCCGCGATCCACCGCCCTGGGCGTGCCGCGTGGCGTGCGTACGGTTCACGCAGTTGCGGCAGGGTGAGGGCGGCCTCCTGCCAGCAGCGGTTCAGACGGACCACGGTCCGGGGTCCGCGGGCGATAAGGGGGCCCGACCGCCACAGGCCGTCCTCGGAGGGGAAGACACCGGCGTCCACGTGCTCGGCGTCGCTGTCGACCTCAGGACCCGGCCAGAACAGACCGTTCAGGAAGTCGTCCAGCGCCGTCCGCAGCGTGGTCCCGGCGGCGCCACGGACGTCCTCCCACGCCTGTCCGGCCCAGAAGTGCGGCTTGTACGAACCGAGCGTGCCGCCGAACTCGTACCGGCCCAGCCAGGACCGGTCCGGCTCGGCAGGCCACACCCACCCCGCGTCGACCTCATCGCTTTCGTCGTCCGCGTACGCCGACTCCTGCAACACCTTGAGCCGGTCGTCCGGCGCGATCTCCATGAGGTGCGCCCAGTCGACGACCAGAACCGTGATGTCCATGCCCATCCGAGGAGGCTAGGGCCTGTCCGACCCTGACCCATCGGACAGGCCCTAGCCCGCCGCGATCAAGCCGCGGCGGCACCCCGCATCAAGGGGCCACGGCGGGCCATCACATCGCCCTGCCCGGAGTGGCTCAGGGCCCGCCAGCCGGCCGGGCGCTGACGGACATGGCAGCTCACGGTGCCGGACCGCACTGCACGGGCGCGCCGTGTCGGCCGAACGGGCGGAAGATGACGCGACGACCATCGCCCGGCCTCCTCTGTGGGAAGGGCGATGGCATGAGCCACTCGCACGACTCGGACGCGGGGCACACCGGTGCCCTCGGTCTCCTCGCCGGCGTGACCTGGCAGGTCCTGTCGAGCAGGTCATGGTGACCGCCGAAACCACCGCGATCGCACAGGGCGCCCGCTCGCGCCTGGCCCGGTGAGGCGCCGTCGGCTGCGTGTCCGCCGACGGAGCGGCGAGCACGGCATCGATCGCCCCGAGGCGGCCGAAGGTGCCTGGGCCGACTGACGACCTCCCGTACTCCCGCAACTCCCGCAACTCCCGCAACTCCCGCATCGAACGGCAGGTAATCGAAGGTGAGAGCTTTTGTTCTCCGGAAGGTCGGCGAGGTCGGCGTCATCGAGAAGCCGGTCCCCGAACCCGGCCCCAATGACGTGGTCGTGCGCACCACCGCGGCCTTGGTGTGCACCACCGATGTGCACGTCATGAGGGGCGTGATTCCGGTCGCTCCGGATGTGACGCTGGGACATGAGGCGGTCGGTGTCGTCCACGCGCTCGGCTCGGCCGTCGAGGGGCTGGTCGAAGGTCAGCGCGTCGCGGCTGCCGGGATCACGCCCTGCTTTCAGTGCGATTCCTGCCAGCGCGGCTTCTCCTCGCAGTGCCACGGGCAGATGCTGGGCGGTGCCAGATTCACCAACCAGCGCGACGGGACCCTGGCCCAGTACTTTCTCGTCAACAACGCCCAGGCCAACCTCGCGCCGATTCCCGCTCAGCTCTCCGATCACCAGGCGCTGTACGCCACCGACATGCTCTCCACCGGGTTCGTCGCCGCCGAACACGCGGAACTCGAACTGGGCGAGACCGTCGCGATCTTCGCGCAGGGCGCAGTGGGACTGTCGGCGACGATCGGCTGCCGGCTGCTCGGCGCCGGCCTCATCATCGCCGTCGAGTCGGTTCCCGCTCGGCAGGACCTCGCCCGTCGCTTCGGCGCGGATCTGATCGTCGACCACACACGGTGCGATCCGGTCGAGCGGATCCTGGAGCTGACGGACGGTCAGGGAGTCGACGCAGCCATCGAGGCACTCGGCGCCCCCCAGACCTGGGAAGCGGCCTTCCGGGTCACGAAGCCCGGAGGGCGCATTTCCAACGTCGGGTACCACGGCGAGGTACGAGAGCCCCTGAAGATCCCCCTGGAGCCGTTCGGTTACGGCATGTCCGACAAGCAGGTGTACGGCGGGTTCAACCGCGGAGGCCGCGGGTGGCTTCGGCGGATCTTCCGGTTGATGGAAACGGGGAAGGTCGACCCCACGCCGATGACCACGCACGAATTCGGCTTCGACGAGATCGAAGAGGCCTTCCGGATGATGGCATCGAAGGAGGGCGGCATCATCAAGCCTCTGATTCACTTCGGCGCGGACCGTGCGTAGCCGTGGCCGGTGCTGCCAGTTGGAACCATCTGCGCTCACAGCTCGGATCATCTGAGCTTGCTGTACCAGGTCCGGCTCTTGACTTGGTTGCCGTAATGGAGGTGATCGTGGCTGGGGTGGTCGGCCAGACTGGGTCTGTGCAGCGCGAGGAAGAGCAGCCGTTGACCGGTGGGAACGTCAGCAGTGGTGTCGTCCGCGTCGGGGACACCGTCCGCCGCCCCGTCGGGCCGTGGACCCCTGCGGTGCACGCGCTGCTCACGCATCTGCACGAGGTAGGTTTCCGAGCCGCTCCTCGCCCCCTTGGCATCGACGATCGGGGCCGTGAGGTGCTGACCTTCGTGCCGGGCCACGTGGTCTGGCCCGATCGGTTCTCCCTGCTGGAGCCCCCTGCGCAGTTGGCCCGCGTGGCACGTCTGATCAGGGACTTCCACGATGCCGTGCAGGGCTTCACCCCACCGCCCGACCCGCACTGGCAGGTGCTCATCCCCGCCGAGGGAGACGAGATCATCGCCCACCAGGACCTGGCTCCATGGAACCTCGTGGTCGGCGACGGGGACGAATGGGCCTTCATCGACTGGGACACGGCCGCCCCGGGGTCCCGGCTGTGGGATGTCGCGTATGCCCTGCATGGCTTCCTTCCTCTGTCGGCGCATCCCGACCGGCGGCGCACCGATGCCGGCGACCGGCTGCGGATCTTCGCCGACGCCTACGGCCTCGACGAGGCCGAGCGGCGTCAGCTGGTCCCCCTGCTGGGGCGCCGCACACGCGCCATGCATGACTTCCTGCGCGACCAGACCACTCTGGGCAACCAGCCCTGGGCGACCCTCTGGGCGGAAGGCCACGGCGACATCTGGCGAAGCGACGCCGCATATATCGAGCAGCGTGAAGAACAATGGGCGAGTGCCCTGTTCGGCAGTTGAAAGCGGGGGGCGTCGTCGTGGTCAGCATCAGCCCAACGGAGGCTCGAAGGTGATGCCCAGGTGCTGGCGGAGACCTGCACGCTGCTCGCTTGTGGCCAGGACCATGATGTCGTCGCCGAGTTCTGAGGCTTCCCGCTCGACGCAGCGGAAGTCCCGGGAGTCGTCATGGGGGCTGAGCTCTTCGATGGCTTGCTGCGCTGCTCCCATGTCGAGGTAGTCGTTAGACTCCTGCTCGATGATGAAGGAGAGCGGTTCGCCGTTGCATGTGAAGTGCATCCTCCCCCGGCCGCAGTCTTCGTCGTCCGGGTCATACTTCTCGAAGCGGTAGTCGGAGACGGTGACTTTGCCGCCGGTGAGGGCTGCGGCCTCGCTCAGGAGCCAATCGTAGTGCTCGTCAGCGACGTCGACGTCGTCGGCGTGGATCGCAACAGCCACGCCGAAGCATTCAAGGGCACTGGCGATGTCGTGGCGTCGCTCCATCGGCTCGGTCGCGTATGTGGCGGCCTCGTCCAGGACGCTTCGGGCCTTCTCTTTGGTGATCATGCCGAGGTCGGTGAGGACTTCGGCTATCCGCACATAGGAAATCGATTGGATGTTCGCCATATGGGCATCCTTCCAGCCGGCCGCGGGGAGTGTGGAGCGTGGCCCAGGGCCTTTACCGCTCGTTCACATGTGGAACTGACCAGAGGGCACTCGTTCACGAAGCACCCTGACCGGAGCCGGTCTTGGCCGAGCCCGGAGCCGTCACGAAGTCGTCACGGAGTCATCACGGATTCGCGCGCCGTAGGTGCAGAATTACCTGCGCACTCCAGCCGTTGATGAGGTGCCCGCAGTTCTCGATGAGGGGGCAGAGTGCTGACCCGGCGCCGTCCCTGACGAATTCAGCTCCAGGCTCGTCCCGGGGGCCCGGCGCTGAGCCGGCTGCCCCTTACGGTCACCGCTTGCTCAGTCGCACCGTGTCCCCTGACGCGTCGCCCGCGAGGACATCGATGCGGGCTCCGGTGTCCGGGTCGGTGAAGGACTGGCCGGGCGCGTAGGCGGCCAGGTCCAGCTGGGTGCAGCCGGCGGGCGGAGGGGTGGCCGGGTGGGCGTTGATGATCCTCACCGGACCCGCACCGGTCAGGGTGGCGGAATCGACCTTGTAGAGGAGGACGCCGGTGGAGCAGGCGCCCCGGTCATGGCCCTCGGCGCGGCGGGATTCGGCGACATACGCCGTGGTCTCGCCGGTGCGCAGTACGGCGATCTTGGTCCCGTCGGGGCGCTCCACCGGGGACAGCCGTACCGTACGGCGGCCGGTTTCCGGCAGGCAGGCGACCTGGTGGTCGCGGGTCCAGCCGAGCTTCCACGAGTGCCAGCCGAGGTACTGCGGGGCGGGTCCTGCGATGTTGCCCATGACGTCCCAGCCGCCGGCGTACTGGTGGGTGGAGCCGGTGAAGGAGTACAGGTCAGGGAGGCCGAAGGTGTGACCGGTCTCGTGGGCGGCGACCTTGTGTCCCCAGCGCCAGATGTCCTGCCCGAAGGTGACGGCCCACTTGATGCGGCGGCCGTCGGCGGTGACGCCGGGGGTGGCCGGGTCGTAGAGGTAGGTCGGGGAGAAGGTGATCGCGGCCGCCCCCTTCGTGGGGACGACGTAGACCATGTCGTACCGGGAAAGGTCCGCGTAGGGGTCGGCGGCGGTGATCGCATCGCGCAGGTACTTCTCGTGGGCCTCGAAGGTGAGGCCGCGCGCGAACCCGTACGAGGTCGAGTCCGCGGGCATCCTGATCCAGCGGTGCAGTGAGCTGAGGGCGAGCCGGGAGCGGCCGTAGCTGGCTCGGCTCATCCATTCGGCGGCCGGGGCGAGGTGGGTGGCGTACGCGTCCGTGGAGTCGGTGGCCGGGGCGTCGGGGAAGTCCACGAACAGGGTCAGGACGTGGTGGGTGCCGCTGGAGGGCCGGAACCGGGTGCCGTCGGTGTGGTGGCCTTCGTCGGTCCAGCCGGTCTTGCCGGGGAGCGCGCAATCGGCGGCAGCGGAGGGCGAGTTGGGCTTGTCGGCGGCGGTCGAGGTGGCCGGGGTGGCGAGACAGGTGACGAGGGCGAAGGCCGCGGCGAGGGGCCGCAGACGGGTCGGCAGGGCGGACATGGCTCTCCCATCGGGGCAGTGGCAGGAGGAGGAAGCGGCATGCGGTCAGGAGGTGTTACGCGCGGCCTGCGGCCAGGTCCATCAGGCGGGCCAGCACCCGGCCACCGGAGGCGGTGACCCCGTCGTGCTCCCACTCATTGGTGACCCAGACGCGGGTGGCGCCGACCTCGCGCGCGGTGCGCAGGGAGAGTCCGGCGTCGACGTACATGTCGTCGTGGTAGACGATCGCGGCGAGCGGGACCTGGTTGGCGGCGAGGCGTCGGGGGTCGTACAGCGGCGGCCAGTCGGCGCGTGCGGCCAGCAGGTCGGCGGCGTCCGCGAAGGGCCGCAGGCCGGTGATCTCGCGGAACATCCAGGGGTAGATCATTTCTCCGGTGAGGAGGAGGGGGTCCGCCGCCTCGGTGAAGGCGGCGAAGCCGTCGAGTGCCCGGGAGGCTGCCCAGCCGGTCGGGCCGGCGCCCTGCCCGTAGAGCGTCTCCTGCATCACGGCGTACAGCGGGTTGTCGGTGAATCCGGTCAGGTTCCGCACCTGATGGAGGAAGGTGTCGGTCAACTCGCCGTCGGCGTCCAGGGATTCATCGAGCAGCCAGTGGAGCCGTTCGAAGCCGTCGCCCATGCCGAGGACGAGGCCGAGGGTGCGCAGCCGGCGGGTGGTGAGCCGGTCCCCGTCGGGCAGCCGGACCTCGGTGGTCGCGAGCAGGCCGGCGATCTTGCGGAGGCGGGAGGCGTCGTCCGGGTAGCGGGCGTAGAAGTCGAGGACGCGGTCCCGCACCCGCGGATAGGTACGGGCGTAGACCTCGTCGGCGGTGGCGGTGAGACCGGGCAGACCACCGGTCACGTAGCAGGCCCGCAGGCCCTCGGGTGCCCGGGAGAGGTAGGTGAGGGTGAGGAAGCCGCCGTAGCTCTGGCCGAGAGTCTCCCAGGGTTCGTCCGCGCAGAGTTGCCGGCGGATCAGTTCGGCGTCGGCAACTATCGAGTCGGCGCGGAAGTGGCCCAGATAGGCGGCGAGTTGGGCGGGGGAAGCGAAGCGGGCGGCGGCTCGGGCGGTGACCGGGGTGGACCGGCCGGTGCCGCGCTGGTCGAGCAGGAGCACCCGGTGGGTCGTGAGCGCCTGGTCCAGCCAGCCGGGTGAGCCGGCTGACGGGCGGGGGGACTTACCGCCCGGACCACCTTGCAGATACAGCAGCCAGGGCAGCCGCTCACCCGCACGGGCCGGGTCGACGACCTCGCGGGCGAAGACCTGTATGTCCTCCCCGTGGGGAGCGGAGTGGTCCAGGGGGACGGTGAAGACGTGATCGACGGTGGTGTAGGCGGGGTTCATGGGTCCCTTTCCCAGCCCGAGGGCTAGATGAAGTGTGACATTGCATGGATCGGCAGATGCGGCCGACCACCGGCGGGAGCCCTACCCCCGCCGACTGTCCGCGGGGAGTCCGCCTCCCGGCCGGCTGCCCGCGGGAAGCCCACCTCTCAGCCCACCGCCGGCGGAAAGCCCTCCGCTCCGCGTTACTTCACATGAGGGAGGGCGGTCCCGCCTCAGTAGGATGCGCCTCGGCCGGCCGCTACTTGCCGGATTTCGCCGCGGCCCCGCTCTTGGCCCAGAGCGAGCGCACATGGCCCAGGTGCTTGGCCATGCACTTCTCGGCGCCCTTCGCATTGCCCGCCAGCATCAGGTCGAGGAGTTCGAGATGTTCCTCCGCCGACGGGATCAGCTCGCCCCGCTCGTCCAGGGCGGTGAGCCCGTACAGGCGCGAGCGCTTGCGGAGCTCACCGACGGTCTCGACGAGGCGGTCGTTGCCGCTGAGTCCGAGCAGTTCGAGGTGGAACTGCCGGTCGGCCTCCAGGTAGCCGATGAGGTCGTGGTCGCGCGCGGCGCGCACGATCTCCTCGGCGACCGGCCGCAGTGCCTCCAGTTCCTCGCGGGCGGCGGAGCGGGTGATCCGGCCGACCATGGGGATCTCGATGAGCGCGCGGATCTCGGTGTACTGGTCGAGGTCGTGCTCGTTGACTTCGGTGACCCGGAAGCCCTTGTTGCGGACGGGCTCGACCAGGCCCTCGCGAGCCAGGTCGAGCATCGCCTCGCGCACGGGCGTGGCCGAGATTCCGAAGTCCTCGGCCAGGACCGGCGCCGAGTAGACCTCTCCCGGCCGCAGCTCACCGGAGATCAGGGCGGCTCGCAGGGCGTGGGCGACCTGGTCGCGCAGCCGCTCCCGGGTGGCGTTGAGATCGCGGTGCTTCAGGTGCCCCATAACGGTGGTGATCCCTTCCTGCCGAAGCGGATCACCAGCATACAATTTCACATTGTTCTCGCAGGTGACAGGGTGTACGTACGGCTGGAGGTGTAGAACTCCAGGGCGGCGCGGCCCTGTTCCCGCCCTCCGTGGCCGGAATCCTTGGTGCCGCCGAACGGCAGATGGAAGTCGACTCCGGTGGACGGGGCGTTGACCCTGATCATTCCGGTGTCGAGCTGGTCGAGCCCGTGCAGCACCGGGTCCAGGCCCGCCGAGTGGACCGAGGTGACCAGGCCGTACGGGACCGAGTTGGTGATCCGGACCGCGTGGGCCAGGTCGTCGGCGGGCAGCAGCGCCGCGACCGGCCCGAAGACCTCCTCGCGCAGCAGCTGGTGGCCCGGCGGCACCTTCTCGACCAGGGTCGGGGCCGCATACCAGCCGGGAAGCGCGGGCGCGGTGCCGCCCGCGAGGACCGAGAGCCCCTCCCGGGCCCGGCCGACCTGATCACGCGCGTGCTCGCTGATGAGGGGCCCGCACACGGTGGAGGGGTCGGCCGGGTCACCGACCGCCACCGCGCGCAGGGCTTCCGGGAGCGCCTCCCGCAGAGGTTCGAGGGCCGCGCCCACCGCGATCACGCGGCTGGTGGCGGTGCACTTCTGGCCCGCGTATCCGGCGATCGCGGCGGCGATATGGAGCGCGGCCTGCTCGATGTCCGCGTCCGGGAGGACCAGAGCCGCGTTCAGGCCACCCATCTCGGCCTGGACCGGGATGCCCCGGGCCGTGGCGGCATGCACGACCGCCCGGCCGACGGCCGTCGAGCCGGTGAAGGAGACGACATCGGCGACGGAGACAAGTGCGTTGCCCTCGGTCGCTCCGCCGGGCAGCACGGTGAACACCCCGGCCGGCAGGGCCTGCTCGACGAGGGAGGCGAGGCGCCGGGCGCAGGCCGTCGCCTCGGGCGCGGGCTTGAGGACCACCGCGTTGCCCGCGGCGAGCGCCGGGGCCGCCTTCCAGCTCGGAATGGCGAACGGGAAGTTCCAGGGGGTGATGAGGCCGGCGACACCGTACGGACGGCGGCGGGTCAGCAGCAGCCCCGGGCCGACGGCGGTTTCGTGCACGGCGCCGAGGGGTTCGTAGGGGGCCTGGGCGTAGTAGCGCCAGATCGCGACGGTCCTGGCGACCTCGGCGCGCGCCTCGGTGAGCGGCTTGCCCACCTCGCGTACGGCGAGCGCGGCCAGTTCGTCCGCGGCGGCCTCGATGGCGGCGGCGACCGCGCCCAGGGCGGCCGACCGGGCGGCGGCACCGCCGGCCGGCCAGCCGGGCCGGGCCGCGCGGGCCCGCTCGACGGCGTCCACCGCGGCGAAGGCTCCGGGGGCCGGAACCGACACCAGCACATCGGACGGGTCGGCCGGATTGCGGGAGGTGACGGAAGAGACGGCGGTGGTCACAGGAGGAAGCCTCCGGGGAAGGGGTCGTCCGGGTCGAGGAAGTACTGGGCGGTGCCGGTGATCCAGGCGCGGCCGGTGACGGTCGGGACCACGGCGGGCAGTCCGCCGACCTCCGTCTCGGCGACGAGCCGGCCGGTGAAGCGGGTGCCGATGAAGGACTCGTTGACGAAGTCACGGTCCAGGGGCAGTTCACCGCGGGCGTGCAGCTGCGCCATCCGTGCCGAGGTGCCGGTGCCACAGGGCGAGCGGTCGAACCAGCCGGGGTGGATCGCCATCGCATGCCGCGAGTGGTGGGCGTCCGAGCCGGGAGCTGCCAGATAGACATGCTTGACCCCGGCGATCTCCGGCTGCTCGGGGTGGACCGGCCGGTCCGGCGACGCGTTGATCGCCGCCATGACGGCGAGTCCGGCGGCCAGCAGGTCGTCCTTGCGGGCCCGGTCGAACGGCAGCCCCAGCGCGTCGAGTTCGACGAAGGCGTAGAAGTTGCCGCCGAAGGCGAGGTCGTAGGTGACCCTCCCGTACCCGGGCACCTCCACCGTGCGGTCCAGGCCGGCGCAGAAGGCGGGCACATTGGTGAGGGTGACCGACGTCGCCACACCGTCCGCCACGTGCACGTCGACGGCGACCAGACCGGCCGGGGTGTCGAGCCGCACCGGGGTGACCGGCCCGGTCACCGGCACCATGCCCGACTCGACGAGGACGGTGGCGACCCCGATGGTGCCGTGCCCGCACATCGGCAGCAGACCGGAGACCTCGATGTAGAGGACTCCGTAGTCGGCGTCGGCGCGGGTGGGCGGCTGGAGGATGGCGCCGCTCATGGCGGAGTGCCCGCGCGGCTCGTACATCAGGAGCGTCCTGAGATGGTCGAGGTGCTCGATGAAGTGGAGCCTGCGCTCGGCCATGGTGGCGCCGGGGATCACACCGATGCCACCCGTGATCACGCGCGTGGGCATGCCCTCGGTGTGCGAATCGACGGCGTGGAAGACATGACGCGTACGCACCATGAGTCCTTTCGAAGCAGCACGGATGCGGTCAGTGGTGTCCGGCGGCCAGGGCCTTCTCGGTGGCGGCCCGGACTTCGGCCTCGGTCGCCCCCGTGAGCGGGGAGCGCGGCGGGCGGGCGGGGCCACCGCGGCGGCCGACGAGGTCCATGGACAGCTTGATGCACTGGACGAACTCTGTCTTCGAATCCCAGCGCAGCAGCGCGTGCAGGGACTTGTAGAGCGGCAGGGCGGTGTCCAGGTCACCGGCGACGGCGGCGTGGTACAGCTCGGCGCAGGTGGCGGGGAAGGCGTTGGGGTATCCGGCGATCCAGCCGACCGCACCGGCCACGGCGAGTTCGAGCAGGACGTCGTCCGCGCCGATCAGCAGGTCGAGTTCCGGGGCGAGTTCGGCGATCTCGTAGGCGCGCCGTACATCGCCGGAGAATTCCTTGACCGCGACGATGCTGCCGTCCTGGTGCAGCCGGGCCAGGAGTCCGGGGGTCAGATCCACCTTGGTGTCGAGGGGGTTGTTGTACGCGACGACCGGCACCCCTGCCGTGGCGACCTCGGCGTAGTGGGCACGGACGGCCCGTTCGTCGGCGCGGTAGGCGTTCGGGGGCAGCAGGAGGACCGAGCCGCAGCCCGCTTCGCCCGCCTGCTCCGCCCAGCGCCGGGCCTCGGCGCTGCCGTAGGCGGCGACGCCGGGCATGACCCGCGCGCCGTCGCCCGCCGCTTCGACCGCGGTCCGCACCACGCGGGCCCGCTCCTCGTCGGTGAGGGTCTGGTACTCACCGAGCGAGCCGTTCGGTACGACACCGTCGCAGCCCTGCTCGATCAGCCACCGGACGTGCTGGGCGTAGGCGTCGTGGTCGACGGACAGATCGTCGCGCAGGGGCAGAGCCGTGGCGACCATGATGCCGCGCCAGGGGCGGTTGCTGTTCCAGGTGATGGCGGTCATGCCAGTGAACCCTTCTGTGGCGTGTGACATTTTATTGGGTGCTGTGCGGCGCCCACAAGGGCGGCCCGCGGATCAGTCGTCGACGGCCGGGGCGGCGTCCGGCCGGCTCCCGGTGGGTTCGCCGGACGAGGCGAGTGCCGAGAGCGGAACGGGCACCGCGAACGGGCGGCGTTCGGCGGGTGGTTCCACGGCCCCTCCGCCTGCCGCGAGGCAGGCCGCGGCCGTCCCGCACATCCGCCCCTGGCACCAGCCCATACCGGCCCTGGTGAGGAGTTTGACGGTGTGTGCGTCACGGGCGCCGAGGTCGGTGACGGCTTCGCGGATCCTTCCGGCGGTCACTTCCTCGCAGCGGCAGACCTCCGTGTCGTCGGTCAGCCAGCCCGTCCAGCCCGCCGCCGGTGCGTGGCGGGCGGCCATCGCCTCGGCGAAGGCACGCATCCGGTCCCGGCGGCGCCGTAGTGCACGTACACGCCCTTCGTGGACGGGGTGCCCGTGGAGTCTGGCGGCTGCCGCAAACCCGGCCAGTTCGCCTTCCACGCGGGCGAGTTGAGCGCCGCCCACTCCCCCGGCCTCCCCCGCCGCCCACAAACCGCGTACCGACGTTTCCTGAAGGCCGTCCAGGGCCAGGGCGGAGGTCCCGTCCGCGGTGGTGCGGGTGGCGCAGCCGAGTGCGGTGGCCAGTTCGGTCTGCGGGACGAGGCCGTGCCCCACCGCGAGCGCGTCGCACGCGATCCGCCGGCCCGTCCCCCGTACGGGCCGCCAGTCGCGGTCGAGCCGGGTGACGGTGACGGCCGAGACCCGGTCGGTGCCGTGCACCTCGGTGACCGCGCTGCGGGTGCGCAGCCGTACCCGGTGCCGCAGCAGAGCGGCACCGTGGACCGCCGCCTCGGCGAGCTTGTGCGGATTGGCTGCGAGCGCACGGGGATGTCGTGCGTATCCCAGATAGCCGGACGCCTCGATCACCGCGGGGACCTGCGCGCCGGCGGCGGCCAGCGAGGAGGCGACCGCGAGCAGCAGGGGGCCGCTGCCCGCCACGACGATGCGCCTGCCGGGCAGCACCAGGCCGGACTTGAGCATGGCCTGCGCTCCCCCGGCACCCACGACCCCCGGCAAGGTCCAGCCGGGAAAGGGGAGTTGACGTTCATACGCGCCGGTCGCGAGCAGGACCGTACGGGCCCGCACCCGCACCGACCGCTCCCCGGCGCCGTCGTCCCCGGTGACGGCGTGCACCGCCCACAGGTCACCGTCCTCCTTCGTGACGGCCCAGACATGATGCCCGGACAGATGACGGATGTCGCTCCGCTCCAGGCGCCGGCGCAGCTCGGCGAAGGCCCGCCAGTCATGGTGCAGTGCCTCGGGGCGGGCCGCGCCGAGGGACCGCGCCGGATGCCGGTAGAACTGCCCGCCGGTCTGCGGCGAGGCGTCCAGCAGGGCCACGGACAGGCCGAGTCCGGCCGCCGTGACCGCACCGGCAAGACCGGCGGAGCCCGCTCCGATCACCGCGAGGTCGTACGGGTCAGACGCCGATGCGGGCATGGCCGTGTCCCTCCTGGGTGGTGATCACGTCGCCGGGGCGGGCGGGCACCAGACAGGCCCTGCGGTTGGGCTCCCCGTTGATGGTGGCGAGGCAGTCGTAGCACTGTCCGATGCCGCAGAAGGCACCCCTCGGGCGGCCGGTGGTGCGGGTGGTGCGCCAGGCGAGGATGCCGGCGGACCACAGGGCCGCGGCGACGGACTGGCCGGGCAGCGCGGGGACCGGGCGGCCGTCCATCGTGATCTCGAACGACGCGCCGGGGTTCGCCCCTACCAGTTCGGCGGGGGTACGGGCCACTGCGGGCCTCCTCTCGTAGTGGACGGGTCAGGCGGCGGCTTCGAAGCGGGCGGGGTGGAACGGGCCCGGGTCCAGGGGTGGTTCCTCGCCGCTCAAGGACCGCGCGATGAGCAGCCCGGTGGCCGGGGCGAGACCGATCCCCGCGCCCTCGTGACCGCAGGCGTGCAGCAGGCCGGGCACCCGCGGATCGGGGCCGATGGCCGGCAGATGGTCGGGCAGGTACGGGCGGAACCCCACATACGTCCGCATCGCGCGGACCCCGGCCAGGACCGGGAACAGGGCGGTGGCCTGGGCCGCCAGGCGGCGCAGCACCTCGGTCGACAAGGTGCGGTCGAAGCCGACCCGTTCCCGGCTGGCGCCGATCAGGACGGGGCCCGCCGCGGTGCCCTCGACCACCGCCGAGGTCTGCAGCGCCGCCGAGCCGCTGGCGACGTCGGCCACGTAGTCGGCCGCGTACACCTTGCGCCGCACCACTCGCGGCAGCGGTTCGGTGACGAGCACGAATCCGCGGCGCGGCAGCACCGGAAGCTCAACGCCCGCGAGCCGGGCGAACTCGCCGCCCCAGGTACCGGCAGCGTTGACCACGTGCGGGGCGTACACCTCGCCGGCTGCCGTACGCACCCCCCGCACCGAGCCGTCCGCCGTGGTCAGCAGACCGGTGACCTCCGCACCGAGCCGCAGGTGCACCCGGTCACCGGCCGCGCGCAGCAGATGCGCGGCGGCCAGGGCCGGCATCACCTGCGCGTCCTGCGGGTAGTGAAAGCCCCCTGCCAGGCCGGGAGTCAGATGCGGCTCCAGCTCCGGCAACCGGTCCCCCGGGACCTCCTCCGCCCGCACACCGGCCTTGTCCTGGCCGGCCGCGAAGTCGCGCAGGGCCTGCATCCCGGCCTCGGCGGCGGCGACCACGAGGCCGCCCTTGGGCTCGTACTCGATCTGCGGCGGGAGCAGCTCTGCCAGCTCCCGCCACAACCCGGTGGACAGCAGCGCGAGTTCGAGTTCGGGTCCGGGCTCCTTGTCGGAGACCAGGAGGTTGCCCTCGCCGGCCCCCGTGGTGCCGCCCGCGACGGGGCCGCGGTCGAGCACGGTGACGGAGAGACCGGCGCGGGCCGCGTAGTAGGCGCAGGCCGCGCCGACCACGCCCGCTCCGACGACGATGACATCCGAGCTTCTTCTCGTGGGCACGTCAGTAATATTTCACATTGCACTTACGCTGCCAAGGGTGCCGCGGTTTCCGGCCACAACTGGTGAACCTGGTGGGGCTCTACCCCAAGCATCTCGACCGCTCTCCGCACGAGTTCCCCGGCGGCCGGGGCCAGCCCATCGGCATCGCCCGCCCGCCCGCTCGCTCGCTCGCCACCAGCCCGCCCCCGGCTGGTCGTCGCCGATGACCCGTCTCCCACGCCGTCATGACACCGTCTGGACAGTCGTTTTGGTGGAGGGCGCGAAACTGACGTCGCCGTTGTAGTTGCCGGTGACCAGGTGGGCCCCCTTGGGCAGCGGGTTGAAGGTCGCACTGGCCGTGCCGTCGACGAGAGCCACGGTCTGGGGGGTGCGTCCCGTGATGGCGAGGGTGAGGGTTCCGGAAGGCGTACCCGTACCGGGGGCGACGGGAGCCACGGTCGCGGTGACCGTGACCCGGATCCAGCTCACCCGGACGGGCGAGCGGATCCCGGTCACCGGCGCACCGCGGTGAACCGTCCCACGGCATGTCACCTCGGTGCGGCGGTGCCCGGTCCGCCCCGGCAGCCCGCCCGCCTCAGCCTGCGAAGACGCGCACGAACTCGTTCGTCTTCTTCTCAATGCTCGAACAGGTGGCTACGGCCTTGATGTTCGCGCCTTCCGGGCAGGGCTTGTCGCGGGTGACCGACCACATCGACAGCCGGCCGAGCCCCTTCTTCTCGGCGAACCTCTTGAGCTCGGCCGCGTCGTCGGGCCGGAAGACCTCGCCCTTGACGTCATTGACGCCGATCATCGGCGTGACCGCGACGCTCTTCCATGCCGTGGCGTCGTCCCGGATGCCCAGCGCCCCCTTGATCTGCTTCTGGGTGGCGGTGGCGGCTGCGACGGCGTATTTGCCCATGTCCCCGTCGTAGTACGTGCCGTAGTCCATGGCCATGATGTTCACGGTGGAGACCCGGGCGCTGTGCTTCTTGGCGTTCTTCAGCACCGCGACGGCGTGCCGGTTCAGGCCGGAGGGGAGCACCGGGAGGGTGAAGGAGACGTCCAGTTTCCTGCGCTGCTGAAGCCGGGCGATCGCCTGGGCGCGGAGGTCGTTGGCCTTGGTGTCCGTCAGCGCGGGGCCCTCGATGTCGAAGTCGACCTTGGTCAGGTCGTATGCGTCGATGACCTTGCTGTACGCGTTCACCAGCTTGTCCACCGAGCCGCAGACCCGGGCCAGTTCATTGCCGCTCTGTCCACCGAAGGAGATCCGTACGTCTCCGCCCTGTGCGCGCAGCTCTTTCGCCTGCCGCGCCACGGGGTTGGCGCCGAGCGCCTGCCTGCCGCCCCACTTGGGCGCGCAACCGCCGCCCGGGGAGACGAAGGCCAGGTTGTACTCCTTCACCCCGGTCTCCTCGGCGCCCTTGACGAGGTCGAAGGAGGGCTTGAGCGAGGTGTCCACGTATGGCGAGAAAGCGCTGGTTTTCGGCGCGGGGGCGTGGCTGCTCTCGTGCGGGGAGGGCACCACCGGGTCCGGGCGCTTGGGCTTCGCCTGCTCTTCGGACGAGCAGCCGGCGAGCAGCGACGCCGCTATCACCGCCGTGGCCGCCGCGATGGCGGTCGGCTTCCGGCTCCTCCGGGAGGCGTGCGCGTCGGCGTGGTTCGTCATCATCGGGCTGCCTCCAACAGTGGGGGGTGGGCAGTGCTGTTCGGACCTACGGCAAGGGGCGATACCAGCGGGAGACTCCGTCTGTCGCGGGCCGGGTCCGGGGACTTCGGGCGGCAGGTGCGGGAGGGAAGGTCCTGGTACGGCGGTCCGCACAGCACGCGCGACGTCAGCCCGTCAGCAGGTAAGGTCGGCCCGTTTGTCATGGCCGCCATCGTGCCATCCGATGCGGACGCACCGCAGGGTGGGTTCGGGGCGCAGCGGTATGGGGCAGCTCACACCACGCTTCCGGAACTCCTGCTCCCGTTCCTCCGACTACCTGAAGCGGTACCGGCAGCGGGCCGGGCCACCTCACCTTCGAGCCGGGAGCCCCGCGTGCCCACTGAACAACGTCTCGCATCGAGCGACTCACCGGACTCCCCGGACACCCCGGACTCTCCGGGCACGCCGGACACCACCCGCTCCGGGGAGGGGCGGGCGCCACGGCGTACCGGGTGGGTCGCGCTGCGTCCGCTGGTGCTGCGTCTGCACTTCTACGCCGGGGTGCTGATCGCGCCCTTCCTGCTTGTCGCCGCGGTCACCGGGCTGCTGTACGCCTGTTCCTTCCAGGCGGAGAAGATCGTCTACGCGCATGAGCTGACCGCGCCGGTCGGTACGGGCAAGCTGCCGCTGTCGCAGCAGGTCGCCGACGCCCGTAAGGCCCACCCTGAGGGCAAGCTCGCCGCCGTACGCCCGGCACCGGAGCCCGGGGACACCACCCGGGTCCTGCTCTCCGACGTACCGGGGGTGTCCGCCGACCACCAGCTCGCGGTCTTCGTCGACCCCTACACCGGCAATGTCAGGGGGACTCTGGAGACATACGGTGCCACGGGTGCGCTGCCCCTGCGCACCTGGCTCGACTCGCTCCACCGCGACCTGCACCTGGGCGAGGGCGGCCGGCTCTACAGCGAACTGGCCGCCAGCTGGCTGTGGGTGGTCGCCGGGGGCGGACTCGCGCTGTGGATCGGCCGTAAGCGCAAGAACCGTGCACTGCGGGCCTTCGCGCTGCCGGACCGCACCGCCACCGGCCGCCGCCGGACCCTGTCCTGGCACGGCGCGGTCGGCCTGTGGGCCGCGGTCGGCCTGATCTTCCTCTCCGCGACCGGTCTGACCTGGTCCGCGTACGCCGGGGCGAACATCGGCGAACTCCGGGAGGCCCTGGGGCAGGCGACCCCGACCGTCTCGACGGCCGTGGCCGAGGACCATGCCGGACATGGCGGCTCATCGGGGATGGACAAAATGCCCGACATGCCAGGAATGAACGGAAAGAAGGGAAACCCGTCGAGCGGATCCGCGACGTCGGACGTGGGCATCGACAAGGTGCTCCGAGCGGCCCGCGGCCAGGGGCTTTCCGATCCCGTCGAGATCAGCCTGCCGACGGAGAAAGGCACCGCCTACGTCGTCAAGCAGATCCAGCGCAGCTGGCCCGAGAAGCAGGACGCCATCGCCGTGGCCCCGGCCACAGGAAAGGTCACCGACGTCTCGCGCTTCGCCGACCACCCCGTCCTGGCCCAGCTCACCCGCTACGGCATCGACCTGCACACCGGCACCCTGTTCGGCCTCGCCAACCAGATCGCCCTGGCCGCACTCGCCCTCGCCTTGATCTTCCTGATCCTCTGGGGCTACCGGATGTGGTGGCAGCGCCGCCCCACCCGCGACCGCACGCTGTCCGTCGGGCGTCCGATGCCGCGCGGCGCATGGCGACAGGTGCCGCTGCCCGTACTCATTCCACTCGTCCTCGCCGCAGGGGCGGTGGGCTGGCTGGTGCCCCTCCTCGGCATTTCGCTGATCGCGTTCCTGGCCGTGGACATCGCCCTCGGTGCGCTCGCACGCCGTCGCCGCGAACCCGCCGCCACTACCGCGGTGGACTGACGGCGCTCGCCGCACGGTCACTGGAGGAGCTGACCCTGCCGGCCCAGGCCGGCGGGGGCGCTCCGGACACCACCGGCAAGGGTGCCGACGGCGGCGGTCCGAGCGTTCAGCGGCCGGCACAGCAGCGGTCGGGGCGAAGGCGCCGGCACTTCAGACCCTGCCAACCGCGTGGTGAAGCGCATCTGCGGCGGCGTCACGAAGCCGATAGTTTTCTTGCCGGCCCGCTCTCCGCCGGCGCCGCAGGGAGAAGCGTCATCCCAGCGAGCGACGCCTCACTGCACACGGTGAGTGCTACGGGAGTGGCGCATCAGCTGTCCAGCAGGAAGCCCAACGGCCCACGGAGGTCGGCAGGTTCGCGGTAGTGCACGCCGGTCATCCCGAGCCCGACTGCGGCTTCGATGTTCTCTGGCCGGTCATCCACGAAAAGACACCGCTCCATCGCGACGCCCGCCTGTTCGGCCGCGATCTCGTAGATCTTCCGGTCCGGCTTGGCCACCCCCACCCGGGCACTGCTGACGACGTGGTCGGCGAAATCCGCCAGGCCCAACGACACCAGCTCCTCCTCCAGTTCCACGCTCGCGTTGGTCACCAGCACCAAGGGCAGACCGGCGCCCCGCAGCTCGGCCGGCACCATCTCGTGCCGCTGTGGCCAGACGCCGGCTTCGGTCCAGTCCCCACTGCCGGATCGGACGCCGGGCGAGGTGGCCGGCGGCGCGGTCACGCGTCCCGCATCTCCGACAGCCGGAAAGGACCCGCCGCACCGGGACCGAACATCACCGGCAGATTGCGTCCCAGAGGTACGACGACGAGCGGCTCGTCGCGGTACTCCCTGAGGAATTTCTCCAGGGGCTCCCAGATGAGGCTCCGGTACCCGGACTCGGTCCGCTGATGCTCAAAGGAGAGGGTCAGCGCGGAGTCCATCACCGTGACACTCACGGCGTCCACCTCCAGCCACTCTCCACCGATCCAGGCCTCAAGCCTTACGTATGACATGACGCAAGAGTGCCCCGCACCGCACCCGGCTCGCAAACCGCACGACGTCCCTGGCAACGAACGCCACCGAGCCGATGGCGCGCCGCGCCGATACCCGCCTTGCGACGCATCCCTGCAGGTCCGGCCGCGGAGCGCCCTGTCGGGGCCAGGGAAGACACTCCTTAGTGCCACTTGGTGCAGGACCAGCTGCCACCGCGTCCGTCGTACTCCTCGACACAGGCCCGGTAGGCGTTACTGGAACCGGCCATTGCCGTATAGGCGCGGTAGTTCGGTGAGGCGTTTCCGACGTAGGAGCCGCCGCGCCGAATCTCGATCTTGAAGCGCCACGAGGAGTTGGCCTTCTGGATCTGCGCCCACGCCGCGCTGCACCGTGCGGAGTTTCGGAGAACGACCTCCGGGCCGCCGCCTGCGGGCCGGACGCGGTCGATCGTCCGTGCCCCGGCACCGCAGCCGGCCGCCTGCGGGTTCTTGCCCGTGCAGGCGGACCCGCGGCATCCCGACGCAGCATCGGCAGCGACCGCTGGGGCCGGCGCCGCCACGGTGGCAAGGGCCATAGCGCCGGCCACCGTAGCCAGAGTGCGGAGAAAACGCATGACAGAACTCCTTCGACGTGCCGGGCGCGGCTCACGGCTCGCCCCTCATGGCTCCTGCCGGAGCCGCGCCTGACGACCGATTCCATGGACAACCTCGTGATATCGACGCAGGGCACCTATTCCTTCCTGAACTCCGGCAAACCACTCGATGGAGTGCACGGGATGACGGCCCGGCGCTCATCCCCACGCCCGCCCGGCCTGAGAAGCCCGAATCCGGAACGGGGCCGGCACCGGGGCCGGGGCCGGGGCCGGCACCGGAGGCCGGGGCCAGGGCCGGGCCAGCACCAGAGCAGGGGCCGGAGCCGGTTGCGATTGCCGATCCGGTTGCGTATGTGGTTTCGGGAGGTGCGCCGCGATGTGTCGGAGCGCAGCGCGCCGCGTACGCCCGGTGCATACGCTGCCGCACTCCAACAGCTGGTGGTCCGGCGAGAAATGTCCTGAGGACGGCCGTGGGCGCGGACCATACTGGTGATGTTTCGTCAGGCCGACTGACCACACTTCGCCGGCCGACCCATCCACGCCACCCACCAGCCGTGGCTCTCCCGCCTCGACGCGATCCTTCTCAGCCGGTCCACAGCGGCGTGACTGTTTCCCACCCTCACACGGAAAAGGACTTTGCCATGCGTCGTATTCACTCGCTCGCCATCGCCGCAGCCGCCCTGGCTGCCGCCGCCTTCAGTGCCGCGCCCACCGCCAACGCGACCCCCACGGCAACTGCCGGCCTGGCCGCCTACAACTGCTCCTCCGGGTACTTCTGCATCTACAGCGACTGGAACGGTGGCGGAACACGCTGCCAGTGGTCGCAAGCCAGCAAGGCGAACACGGCCGATGACTGTTCCTTCATCCAGCGGGGACAGAATGTCCGCTCTGTTTGGAACAACACCGGGCACCGTGTGCAGTACTACACACAGACCAACTACCACGCACGCGTCGGCTCCACGCCGGCCCACGCCGGCGGCAACCTACAGGGCAGCTACCAAATCCGTTCCTTCAAGCCCCAGTAGGAGGGCCCGGTCACGGAGGTAGGCCCCCAACGCGTGTGCTCCGGGCCCCCGTTGCAGGGGACCGTACGGAGCGGACTACTAGGACGCCGACCAGAAATCCTCCCCCGCGCCCGCGGGGGAGGATGGTTCGCCACGCCGCGGCCACGCCCGCCGACGACACCCCGCCCCCTCCCCCGCATGCGCGGCACGCCCCAACCACCCTGGCCGTATCCCGGTCATGCGGGACGACACGACTCGGAAGGGCGAGCAGGGGCAGTGGGTCACGACAGCTGGTCATGTTCCCAGCGTCCGGCGGTCTGCTCGTGGGTGATGCGGTCCCATTCCTTTGTGCCACCGGGCAAGGGCCACGCCCAGGTGGGACGGTGTCCGGTGCGCGCTTCGTCGAGCCGGCGGGTGAGTGCCGCCCCGGCGAACTCGGCGCCATCGGGGACGCCGGGACCGTGGAGGACGCGCAGCTCGGCAAACGAGTCAGTTCGGCCTCGTACACCGATACAGCGTGGCGGGTCTCGGTGTCTGCCTCGTCGTCGGGGACGGTCCGGTGGAGTTCCAGCAGTCCCGGTTCCGTGGACTCGGCGATGGCCGCGGCGAAGCGGGCATGGCCGTCCAGGATGAGGTGACAGTCCAGACCGCTGACCCACCAGAGCAGCACGGGCGGCAGAGTTCCGTCGAGGGCCTGCTTCCGGTAGGCCTTGACCCGGCTGTCGTCGGCGTCCGGCATGGGTCGCAGCGGAAGAATCTCCCACGAACCGTTGTGGAGGTACCAGTCGACATACCCGTCCGGGTGGCCGTCGTTGAAGAAGTCCACGCCGTAGGCGGGCGGGTGCACCACGCCGAGCAGTACCGGCTCTCCTCCCTGGGCCAGCAGCAACCGGTGCTCTGCGGTCCGCAGGCACAGATCCGGCCTGGGACGCGTCCGGACATCCAGCGTCAGACCGGACCAGGTGCCGTCGGGATCGATGAGGTTCGTACGCCGCATCCTGGGACTGTAGACGGGACGAACCCCGTAGCCGTGCGGCCGGCGGTGCCGCTCCTGCACGGCAGCACAGCAACACGGCAGCACAGCACCGCAGCCCCGCAGCCCCGCAGCCCCGCAGCCCCGCAGCCCCGCAGCCCCGCAGCCCCGCAGCCCACGACGCGATATCACCGGGTGACGGCGACGAATGCCTTCCGGTCAGGCCGTGTACCTCACAGTCAGGCCACATACCTCCCGGTCAGGCCACATACCTCCCGGTCAGGCCGTGATGGTCCACGCCACGGCCCAGCGAACCCCGTGCCCGAGCGCTTCGGCGTTGTTTCCAGTCTCTTCCCGGGCCCCGAGGGAAGACTCGCTCCGGAGGGTCCGCTCCGGCCGAGGGCGACGTAACATACCGGCACTTGTCCGCACGTCCGTTTGGTCACCGATATGTCCGCTGAGGTTGCCGGCCCGTCCAGCGCACCTGCTCCACTGCCGGACCGGGCGCCGCCTGCTCCGAGCCCGCTGTTCCGGCTTCCCGGGCGTCCCTCGTGGTGGCGGCCGTGGGGCGCGACCGCTCTGGACGTCCTGATAGCCACGGGCTGTGCGTGGACCGACGCACAGTTCCGCTCCGCCTTCCTTGAGGGGCAGCTGCACAGCCTGCTCCCCCAGGGCTGGGCAATAGGGCTCACGGCCGTGGGCGCTCTGCTGCTGGTGCTGCGGCGCCGATTCCCCGTGGTGGTCGCCGCGGGCATCACCTGCGGCCTCCTCCTGGGCACCGGATCCGCCCTGGCCACGGTGGTGGCGTACTACTCGCTGGCCCGGCACACACCGCGGCTGCGTACGGTGTTCGTCGCCGCCCCGGTCGGCCTGTTGCTCGTTCTGGGCGTCGCCGTAGTGCATCTGCGGCTGTACGCCCCGCACCACGGGACGGACGTCGCCCAGGTGCCGGTGATCATCGCGCTCGCCGGTCTGACGGCCGTTGTGGTGCCCGTACTGGCCGGCCTCTACCCGAGAGCTCCGCGGCAGCCCTGGTGGTGGGAGCGCCGGAGCGCGATGCTGTTCGACGCCCTGCTCGTCCTGCTCTTCCCGCTCGCGAATCCGATCGCGCTGGTGAGCGGTCTGAACGGAGCGAACGACGATCCACTGCTGGTGCCGCCTCCGGTGTTCGTCCTGCTGGTGATGGTGCAGGGGGTGGCGCTGATCTGGCGACGGCGCTATCCGGACGCGCTCGCCGCGGGCGCGGTGATCCTCATCCCTCTCGTACTGCCGTCCTTCAGCATCCTCCCCGTCAGTCTCTACGCGCTGGCGAAGTACGGGGCGTCGCGGCGCAATCTCCTCCTCGGCTCGGGCGCGGCGACCGTGGTCCTCGTCACGTGGACCCTGGTCGCCACGGAGTTCAAGGCCGAGCAGTACGTGCCGTACTCGATCTTCCTCGTGGTGCCCTCCGTGGTGGTGCCGGTGCTGTTCGGCATGTACCGGGGGGCCAAGCGGAGTCTGATGGTGACCCTCCAGGACCGGGCGGACCGGCTGGAACGGGAGCAGCATCTCCTGGCTTCGCAGGCCCGGATGGAGGAGCGCACCCGCATCGCTCGGGAGATGCACGATGTGGTCTCCCACCGGGTGAGCCTGATGGTGGTCCACGCCGGGGCGCTGGAGGCCGGAGCAGGCGGCACCGGAGTGGCCGCCGACACCGGCCGTCTGATCGGGGACATGGGCCGGCAGGCGCTGAACGAGCTGCGCCAGGTGCTCGGGGTGCTGCGCCTGAACGACACGGAGCAGCAGGTTCCGCTCTCCCCGCAGCCGACGCCGGAGGACATCGCGACCCTCGTGGAGGAGTCACGGGCCGCCGGGATGCGGATCGCCTTCGACGTCATCGGCGAACCGTCGGCTGCGGACTCCACGGTCCAGCCCACCCTGTACCGGGTGATCCAGGAAGGGCTGACCAACGCGCACAAGCACGCGGGCAAAGTGCCGGCCCGGGTGGAGGTGCGGTACCAGAAGGACGCGGTGCGGGTGATCGTGGAGAACGAGGCCCCGGACGGGCCGGTGCCCACCCTGTTGCCGAGCGGAGGCCACGGTCTGGTGGGGCTGGGCGAGCGGGTGACCGTGCTCGGCGGCACCTTCGAGGCCGGGGCGCTGGAGAACGGCGGTTTCCGGATCACCGCCGCCCTCCCCCTCCGCTGAGCACGGCTCCGCGACGTCCCGCCACGCGAGGCGGCTCACCTGCGCGAATGCCCGCCCTTTAACACGTGAGCGGCGCATCCGCAGGAGTAAGGAGTCCACCGAGCCCGCTTGGCCGAAGCCCTGCTGCCGCCCACCGATGAATTCGGTCGATATCGGGCAAACTTCCAGTATGAGTACTCAACATCCGGAACCGGATCCACGCGATGCGCCAGGCCTCGGGCCCGGTGGCGGGGTGCCGCCCGAGGAAACACCCCCGGGCGAGGGCAGCACAGGGGCAGAGACCGGTCCCCGCGACAAACAGACGCGCGGCTGGTCCACAGGCCCGGTCATCGTCCTCGGCATCATCGTCGCGCTCTGCGCGGCATTCTTCATCGCTTACGCCGTGATCGTGGCGATGTAACCTTCGGTGCGCCGAAGCGCCGGCGAATCACCGGCTCGGCGACTCGGCGAATCACCCGGCTCGGCGACTCGGCGACTCGGCAGCACGATTCATCGGCACGGCGGCCGCCACCCGCCAGGTCGCTGCCGGCGTCATCCATGCGCACCTCCCGGCCCCCGCACATGGCGCATGTCTCCCGCTGGACGACGAGGTGGTGCACCCCGAGATGGTGCCGGGGTCCACGTTCTGAGCGCAGTGCGCTGCGAGCGTTACAACAGACCGGCGATGCTCGGCGGGGCAAACACGTGACGGGCACGGTGTTCCAGGACGAGTACGGCAGGAGTCTGCCGCGTCTCGTCAGACGTGCACCTGTCGCATGACGGGTCGACGGCGGGGACGTCCGCAGCATGGTGGGTGGCGATGTGCCGGGCGAGCCGGATCTGGGTGGAGACCACCGTGTCGAGGGGGTCGTAGTCCACCCCCGGCTCACCCGCCTTCCGTGCGGCATCCACCACCTCGGGGGCGTGCTTCATCGCCTTGTACAGCTCGGTGCACTCGTGGCAGCTCCACATCCATGAAGGAGGCAGCGGCCACTCATCGGCGCCGGACACGTCACTGGAATCCATGCTCGTCACCGTAGCGACCTGCGGACCTCGCAGACAGCGGATCGGCCGAATCCCCCTGCTGAGCAGCAGTCTTGTCTGAACACCCATTTTCCGAACAAGACACGTGTGCCGTTCCTGCGCCCGGCCGAGCCCTGCGGAGCGCGCGTCACCTCACCATTGCCAGGAGCGCCGGAACATCGGCGAACGCGGCGTCCGCGGCCAGGCCACAGACCTTGCCGGCCGTTTCCCCGGCGAAGCTGAAGACGCCGGCAAGTTCCGGGCCGCGGTGTCCCCATATGACGAGGGGCTGCCGCTGTCTCCGAAGCACATGGTCGTGCCGCCGTCGGATATGTCACGGGCGCACAGGACCGAGGCTTCGTCCACGATGGCGGGAGTCTGGGCGGCGCACTGGGCATGGGTGCGGACAGTGAGGTCGCCGCGGCGGAGTACGTCACCGCGGATCTCCTTCCCCGGCTAGGAGGGGTCCGGTGCGGCCGTGGTGCCGTGGCTCTGCCGCCGCTGCGCTTCCTCCCTCACTTCGCTCCCCCGTCTCTCGCCTCTTGTCTCGGGTGACATGAGTCGAAGTTAGCGGCGAGCGGCGGCGGGAGTAGTCAGACCATGGTCGCGTCAGCGGTCATCCTCCGGAGTGAGCGGCCCCTGAGCCTCCGTCAGGGTTCCTGCGGCGGCGCTCCGCGAGGGACCAGGGATCCGGCCGGAGAACCGCTGGTGGGAGGGGTGATTGACCAGTAGGGGACGGACGAACGTGGTCGGCGGGGACGGCGTCGGACCGGGGCACGGGAGCCGGACCCGAGGCACGGGAACCGGAGCAGGGCGCGGGAACCGGACCGAACCACGGGAGCCGGGCCGCTGCGCTCACCCCGCCGGCTCCCCCAGGAGTGCCCAGGTACGCCGCCGGTCGGCGTCCCCGGCGACCTCCGTTCCTGAGAACACCACCTCTGTCGCCCCGGCGTCCCGATAGCGCCGCACCTCGACGGCGACCGTCCGCTCGTCTCCGATCACCGCCACATCAGCGGCCCGTTTGCCGCCGGAGAGTTGGATGACCCGTGCGTAGGACGGGAACTGCTCGTAGAACGCCAGCTGTTCGGTGACCTTCTCGCGCACGGCGTCGACGTCGTCGGTGACCACGCCGTGCACGAGCGCCACGATGCGGGGCGCGGGACGGCCGGCGGCCGCTGCCGCAGCGGTGGCAGCCGGGACGATAATGAGCATCGGGTGACGGCCGTCAGCCCCGCGTACGCTGCGGCCCAGTCGACCACAGTCGCCGCCTCAGGCCGGTCGCTGGTTCAACCGCCAGTACTGCCGCTTCTTCTCGTCACGCACGACGACACCCAGTCCGGCCAGCTCTTCGCGCAGCTCTCGGAGCTCATTGGTGGAATTGTTCTTGTCGAGCAGCTGTGCCCGCGCCTTGAGCAGTGCGTTGGCTCCCTGTGGCAGTCCCGGCATGTCCGACACCCAGCGCCGGAAGTCGTCCTTGCACGGGTCCTCGTCCGCCCAGCTGTAGCCGTGCGCTCTGAACGCGTCGGCGACGCGCTGGGCGTTCAGTTCGCAGGCCTCCCGGGCGAGTTCGCCGTTGTCGCCGCCCAGCAGAACGAGTTGTTTGCCGTCCAGGAATGCCTGGACGACGCGGTCGTGCGCGAACTCCTGGCCTCTGGCTCGCCGGGTAAGGGCCACCCGCTCGTTCGATACGGCGACGGCGAGCTCCTCGTGCTGGGCCATGAGGGCCAGGACCAGCCCCAGGGCCGCTCCGACGGAGAGGAGGCCGACCGTGAGCCAGGGCTCCGGAATCGAGGTCAGGAGCTTGGCCGGCCCTTGCATCGGCGCCCAGGGCAGTGTCACCAGCCACTCCGCCAGGACCTTGACCAGCCAGCCGGCTCCGGCTCCCACCAGCACGAAGACGACGTGGACAAGCGCTACCGTCCACGCCGGTTGTGCCAGCTTGGTGGTTTTGTCCATCCGGACGTGGGATGCGAGCCGGCTATCCATGTGCGGCGTCCCCTTCAGGGAGGTCTGGGTCACCGGGGCCGGGAGGAGCCGGCGCGGTGAGGTGCAGGAGCGGAGCCAACCATAAACCGAGTGCGCGGTCTATTATTGCCTGATGCGAGGGAGCAGTCAGTCACCGGGAACGGTCAGTCATAGGGTGAGGACATGAGGACGATCGATCCGGCGAAGCACGCAGCGCGGCGTCAGCACATCGTGCACGCCGCGTCCGGACTGTTCGCCACGCAGGGATTCGAGCGCACCACGACGGCGCAGATCTGCAAGGCCGCCGGCATGAGCTCCGGGAACGTGTTCCATTACTTCCCCAACAAGCGCGCGATCTTCATCGCCCTGCTCCAGGACGACAAGGACGACAGGACCGAGCGGCTGGCCCAGGCGACGGCCGGCGCCGACCCGTGGGCCGCCCTCCTGGACGTCGTGCAGTTCCTGGCCGCACCAGCGGCGGAACCCCTGGCCCCGCCGCTGGTGATGGAGGCCATGCTCCAGGCGCACCGCGACCCCGAACTCGCGGAACTCCTGAGCCAGGACAGCACCGACGAGCACGCTGTGATCACGGAGCTGCTCACCAAGGCCGCCGCGGCGGGCCAGATCGACCCCGGCCTCGATCCGGGCCACACCGCCTCGTGGGTCATGGCCCTCATCGCCTCGATGTTCACCAGCGCGGCCACCGAGCCATCCTTCGACCCGGCCGGGCAACTGCCCACCCTGCTCCTCATCCTGCAACGCTTCCTGCGCGGCGAGCCATCCGAACACCGGAGGAGCGCCTCCACGGGAAACAACCCGGCGGCGCCGGCGAGGTGAACTGATGCCCGTACACAGACCGGCCGGCAGAACGGGGCCGCCACCCGCCCGTGCACCGTATGCGGCGGCGACCGGCGAGGCCCGCTCGTACGCACCCGCGCCGACCTCCCCCGTCAGTGGCCGACACCTGGACCCGCGCCCCGCCGGTCCGCCCCTCCCCACCCGCAAAAGGACGACTCACCAGTGAAAAAGAGTGCGATAGCCGGCGGCTGCATCCTCGGCCTCGTCGTGATCGCCTGCGCCTACCAAGGCAGCACCGTCACCACGGACCCGCTGACCCTCGCCGAGTACCAGAAGATCAAGGCCGGCAGCAGCGAGAAGACCCTGTTCGCCTACGCCAATACGTGCCGGCAGAACAGCGAATCCGAGCGGGCCGACGACTACCCGACCACCTGGACCTGCTACGGCGCCGACGGCAGCAGCAACGCCGTGTTCTTCTACTCCGAGGGTGAGATGTTCAGCAAGTCGCAGTCCGGGCTGACATGAGGAACCGGGCCGGCGCGAGGGCCGTGCACCGCACGGCCGGCCCTCCCCTCCCCCGCCTCGCACAACATCCCTGACGCACACAGGAGTTGTGGTCCAGCGGTGGCGGCGGAGCACCGCGAGGCAGCGCCATAAGCCTTCCTTTAGGAAACGCAAAGCACCGTCATGAGGGTAAATCCCGTCGTAAATCAGGTGACAGGCGATGTCACACGATGGGTCCGGACACTCCACGGCGGACCTCCACGGCATTACTACGCATGGTAGTGGCGCTGAAACGCCAGGTAGTCGCTCAGGTATTCGGGGTTGCACATTCAGTGCAGCGAGCATTTCCGGCCGCACGCCGGCAGACAGCCGGTTGCCGGGTGGCGGGCTCCGACCAGACGATCAGACTCCCGCGTGTCGGTCGGCCGTGCGCCGGCCGGTCGGCACGCCCGTAGGCGAGGAGGTCCTGTGAACGACCAGACGAGTCTCAGCCCGGATGCGGCACGGCAGCTCGCAACCACCACCAAGACCAGCCCGCAGATGCGTGGCATCACCCCGCGTTACCTCCTGCGGGCCCTGCCATGGGTGGATGTGGAGTCCGGTGTCTTCCGCGTCAACCGCCGCCGTACCTACGTCCTCGGCGACGATCGCATCAGCATCCACACCGACGGCGGTTCGCCCCGCGTCATTCCGGGAGACCTGCGGGAGTTGCCGTACCTCCGGGACGCCGATGACGCGCTGCTCTCCGAACTTGCGGGCTCGTTCACAGAAGTCAGTTTCGAGGCCGGACAGATGCTGGCCCAGGACGGCGATGCCCACGACAAGCTGTGGGTGATCGCCCAGGGCCGCGCCGAGAAGCGGGTGAGCGGCCGCTATGGCGAGGACGCCGTACTCGAAGTGATCGGCGACGGCCAGTTCTTCGACCTCGACGCCTGGACCCGCTCCGAGCCCCTGCCGTACCGCGTCCGGGCGCTCACCCCCGGCGTGGCGCTGTGTGTCGAGCGCAGTGTGCTGGAGGGGCTGTGTGCACGCGACACGGCGGTGCGGGGAGCGATGGACGCCTACCTCTCGGCGGACGGCGTCCTGCCGGGCGCCGAGGTGCCGGTCGATCTCAGCGCCGGGCATGTCGGCGAACCCGACCTTCCCACGACGTTCGTGGACTACGAGGACACGCCCCGCGAGTATCACATGAGCCTCGCCCAGACCGTGTTGCGCGTGCACACCAGGGTCTCCGACCTCTACAACGGGCCCATCGACCAGATCCGGGCGCAGTCCAACCTCACCGCGCACGCACTGCGTGAGCGGCAGGAGGCCTCGCTGCTCAACCACCCGCAGTTCGGTCTGTTCAACAATGTGGCCCCCGGACAGCGGGTCCAGGCGCGCACCGGTTCGCCGACCCCCGACGATCTGGACGAGCTGCTGACCCGGGTCTGGAAGCAGCCCGGCTACTTCCTCGCGCACCCCAGGGCCATCGCCGCGTTCGGGCGGGAGTGTACGCGTCGGGGTGTGCCCCCGGTCATCGACAACCGGTTCGGCAGCCCGCTGCTGAGCTGGCGCGGCGTCCCGCTGCTCCCCTCCGACAAGGTGCGGTTCTCCGGCAGCGCGGGCATCGGCACCACCGAGATCCTGCTGATGCGGGTGGGCGAGGCCGAGCAGGGCGTGGTGGGTCTGCGTCCCGCGAAGGTCGAGGACGAGGTGGAACCCGGTCTGTCGATGCGGAACATGGGTGTCGACCAGAAGGGCGTCACCTCGTACCTGATGACGGCGTACTTCAATACGGCGGTGCTGGTGGAGGACGCGCTCGCCGTACTCCAGAACGTCGAGGTCTCCAACTACCATGACTACTCCTGACGTCCTCCGGGGTCTGTGGCCCGGGGCGCCGACTCCGAACCTCCTCGGCGACGGTCTGCTGTCCCCCGATCCGGCCACTGCCACGGACCCGGCCACGGACCTCGCCGCCCCGGCCGGCCACCCCGCACAGTTCACCGGGCTCCCCGGCCAAACGGCCGCCTTCTCACCCGAGTTGGCACGCCGAGATGTCCCGATCCTGCACCGGACGGTGAACGGGCACCCCCTGGTCTGGCTGGACAACGGGGCCACCACTCAGAAGCCACGCCAGGTGATCGAGGCACTGGCCGGCTTCTACGGCTCCGCCAACTCCAACATCCACCGTGGTGCGCACACCATGGCCCGCGAGGCCACCGAGGCGTACGAGGCGGGCCGGGCGGCGGTCGCCCAGTTCCTGGGGGCACCGTCACCGGACGACATCGTCTTCGTACGCGGCACCACCGAGGCCATCAACCTCGTCGCCCAGAGCTGGGGCCGGGCCAACCTCGGCCCCGGGGACGACATTCTGGTGCCGGTGCTGGAGCACCATTCGAATATCGTGCCCTGGCAGTTACTCGCCCAGCAGACCCGGGCCCGGGTGGTACCCGTACCGCTGCAACCGGACGGGCAGATCGACCTCACCGCGTACGACGATCTGCTCTCCATGCGCACCCAGCTCGTCGCGCTCAGCCAGGCGTCGAATGTGCTCGGCACGGTCCCGCCGGTGCGCGAGATGACCGCACTCGCCCATCGCTACGGTGCCAAGGTGCTGGTGGACGGGGCGCAGGCAGTGGCGCACTTCCCCGTCGATGTGCAGGACCTGGACGCCGACTTCTATGTGTTCTCCGGTCATAAGCTGTTCGCCCCCACGGGCATCGGCGCGTTGTATGCGAAGCCGGACATCCTGCGGGACATGGCGCCGTGGCAAGGCGGCGGCAACATGATCGAGTCGGTCGGCTTCACCGGTACCACCTATGCCCCCGTCCCTCACCTCCTGGAGGCCGGTACCGGACACATCTCCGGTGTGGTCGGTCTGCTGGCCGCGCTGAACTGGCTGACCTCCTTCGACCGCGACGCCATCGCCGCCTACGAGACCTCCTTGATGGCGTACGCCCAACAAGCCCTGGCCTCGGTCCCGGGACTTGAGCTGCTGGGCTCCGCGCCCGACCGTATCGCCGTACTGACCTTCACCCTCGCCGGCCACGACCCGTCGGAGATCGCCGCCTGGCTGGACCGTGACGGCATCGCCATCCGGGCCGGGCACCACTGCGCCCAGCCGGCCCTGGCCCACTACGGCCTGGCGAGCGCGGCCCGTGCCTCGCTCGCGCTCTACAACACATCCGAGGAGGTGGACAAGCTGGTGGCCTCACTGCAGCAGCTGCAGCAGGCCGCCTGACGCTCCCGTCCGTCCGATGTCGCCGACCGGTCACCGGTCGGCGACATCGGCACGGGCGATTCCGTTGCGGCACCCAGGTGCCGAGCAGGCGGCCGATGACCCGGTCCGCGGTTCATACTGGGAGCCATACCGCATATGAGGGGGAACCGAAGCCATGACATGGTCGGGAGACGCGGTCCAGCCGCCGCAGCGGATCGCTGATGTCTCGTCCGCGCGCTGGATCGAGGAGAACGTCGGCGGGTTCGACAGTGGTGTCCATGCCCTGCTGCCGGCCGGCTTCGAGGCCTATGTACGGCTGCTGCATCCCAGCGAGCCGGCGGACGGCCGGTTCGAGCGGTGGTCGGAGGTCGCGCAGCGGTCGGGGCGCACACTGTCCCCGCTGGCGCGCTTCGAGGAGGTGGCCGGCCCGGGTGAGGAGCCACCATGGGAGGGTTCACTGCCCGAGCATGTACTGGCGGCCCTGTGCTCGGTGCTGGCAGCGGGAACGGACACCCCGCGGCAATGCCTCTTCGGGCTCTGGGAAGGGTGGGGCTGGTGCGATGACAGCGGGCCGATGGTGCAGTTGAGCGGACGCGCCTACGCGCTGTACGAGGGGCCGATCGAGGCGGCGATGGCCACCGGAGACCGGTCCGCGGGGGTCTTCTTTCCGCAGTCGCCGAACCTGTGGTGGCCACAGGACCGGGCCTGGTGCGTCGCCACGGACGTGGATCTCAGCTCCACCTACATCGGTTGCTCCGCCCGCCTGGCAGAGCAACTGGGGGGCGCACCGGACCTTGAGGTTCTTCCGGCGGCGCTCGACGACCGGCTCGGCTGAGCCGGTCGTCGAGCGCCTCTTACGGCCGGCCGGGCGCCTGTCCGGCCGGTGTGGTCAGCGCTTCTTGCAGGCGTTGATGCGGACCGTCGCGCTGGTGTGCTTCACCTGCTTGGTATGCGGGGTGTACCCGGGCGGGAAGGTGACCACGCCGACCGAGGCGCCGGTGTAGTTCTGCCGCTTGATGCAGCGGCGCGCGGCGTTCTGGCTCACCTTGTTCCGTCCGGCGTTGACCTTGGCGCCGCTCTGCTTGTACAGCGTGCCGTTCTTGTACAGGCCGACGCGGAGGGCCAACCGCGCAACCGACTTGGAGCACTTGATGTCGGCGGTGACGTTCACCATGTGCCGGTTGTCGGCGTGGGCGTGGTGGGAGTAGTGCGGGAGGTGCGTGGTGATCTTGCAGGTGATCACGTCACCGCTGCGGGCATCGACCGTGCGTACGGTGGTGGCGCCGGTCGCGGTGCCGGGTCCCGCATCGGCCGGCGACGATGCGCCGGCGGTCCCCGCTCCCATGGTCAGTGCCAGCACGCCGGTCAGCGCTCCGGAAAGCAGCGTCCGCTGTACAGTCCTCATGAATCTCCCCCTGTGTAGCGCCCGTTGGGGCGCGGCTGATGCACCGTCACCTCTCCGTGCCGATCCGAGGTTCGGCGCGCTGGCCACATGATGACGCATCAGAGCGACGGGCGCAGGCATATCGCACATATACGGCTGTCGGCATCGAGCTCGGCGGGAACGACACACTTCGCGGGAAACGGGATAGCCGAGCCGGCGCCCAGCGGACCCTCACTGCTGGAAGATCTCCAGCATGCCCTGCACCCCGGCGGGAGATATCACGCTCTCTATGACGTTCGCAGATTCCTGCGCGGCGGCGGCGCCACGTGGGGGCACGACGGTGTCGTCGCAGGCCTGGAGATCGCCGCACGGATCGCCCGCTGAGGACTGCGGGCAGCTGCCGCCGGCCCGGGCCCGCTGCGCCCGGCCGCACGTTCGGACGCGCCGCCCGGGACCTGCACGTCTCGATCGCCGCATCAGGAGCCCTGGCCGACCGAGCTGGGGTCGGCCGCCGTTGACCGCTCGGGGCGGGCCGGACGGTCCGCGGCGCGTGCGGTGAAGATGCCGAGGGCGCAGAGGACGGCGAAGCCGAACAGCAGCCACCGTGCCGAGCCGAGCATCGACCGTCCGCCCAGACTGACCAGGAGCCCGGCGACCGCCGTGCCGAACGCGGTGGACATCGTCGTCACGGTGGCGATCGCGGCGGCCGCCAGCCGGCCTTCTTCCGGGTCCGCGCCGGCCGCCATCGCGGCCACGGACAGGTGCGGGTAGGCGATCCCGATGCCCGATCCGGCGATGCACAACACCGGCACCCAGATGACCACCCACCAGGTCGGCGCGTTCTCGCGCTGCAGCAGCCCCTGGACGAGGAAGCCGAGCGCGAGCAACATCGGGCCGAGGGTGCGTAGTCGGCGCAAGGTGCGCTCCCGGACCGCCGATGAGCTGCCGATCTGGGCCAGCGACCATCCGAGGGAGACGGCCGCCCCGAAGAAGCCGGCCGCGAGTGGGGGCAGCCCGGCCAGTCGTTGGCCGAACAGCGGAATGAACGACTCGACAGCCACGCCGAAGGCCAGCAGACCGAGCGTCAGGTAGACCCACTTCAGCGCGGAACCCGCCCGGTACGTCGCGCCGGGGAAGACCCGTCGCTCGCTACGCCGCTCATGGGCGACGAATCCGACGACCAACAGCAGCGCCACCGCAAGGCCGGCTGCCCTCGCCAGGGCGTCGTGCCGGACTCCCGCCACGCTGACGGCCGCGGTGGCGGCCATGACCAGCACCAGCGATCCGACCGGGACCGGAGTTGTCACGCCGCTGCGTTCGCCTCGGGGCAGCACCCGGGGCACGATCGCGCCGCACACCGCCGCGACCCCCGCCATCAGGACGAACGCCAGGCGCCACGAGCCGAATTGGGCGAACAGGCCGCCGAGCGCCGGACCGGCGAAGTTTCCGACGCCGTACATCGCCGACATCAGCGCATTACCGCGGGTCCACAGCCGGCGTGGCAGAGCCGACCGGATGACGGCGAAACCCAGTCCGGACAGCAACCCGGCGCCGAGTCCCTGAATGCCGCGGCCCACCAGCAACACCGGCATCGTCCAACTCGCCGCACAAGTCAGTGAGCCCGCCAGGAACAGGGCGAATCCGAAGAGATAGGCACCGGCGCTCCCCCATCGTGCGAGGAACCGGCTGACCAGCATCGTCGCGACCACCATGGCGACGAGGTAGAGCGTCATGTTCCACGCATAGAAACTCTCACCGCCGATATCGGCAACGGCGGTGGGCAACATGCTCGACGCCAGATAGATGTTGACCGCGCCGACGAGCACGCCGACGGCCAGCACCAGGGCGGCTCCGCGATGCTCCGGGCCCAAAAGCTCCCGCCAGCGGGGCGGGGCGGAGAGAGCGGGAGTCACGCGATCACCTCCCTCAGCGCGATCGGGGTCGTCCTGCGTACGGTTTCGGTGGTGGTCGGCCTGCCCCGCACGTTCGACGGGCTCCACGGCAGGCCTCGGGCCGGGCAGTTCGCTGTTGTCGGCAGTCATGACTTCCAGCGTTCCATTGAACTGGGCCCGGAGACTTTGTGCCGTATCCGGCCGACGGTGCAGGGCCGGTGGGCGGACAACCCTCAACCGAGGGTTGAATCCGGCGGGCCGCCAGGATCGGCATCGACGCGCCCGGAACGTCCCTGGGTGGCGGCACCGGGGCCGGTGCGGGACCGGTCCCGGCCGTGGTCAGCGGGCGGTTTCCCGCTGCCGGCGCCATTCGGGGGCCAGGACCGTCCAGACCTCCATGTCGTGGCGTACGCCTCGGTACGGGTAGCTTTCCCGCTGTACTCCTTCGCGCACCATGCCGAGCCGCCGGGCGACGTTGATGCTCGGGGTGTTGGCCGAGGACGCGATCCACTCCACGCGGTGCATCCCCCGCACCTCGACGGCCCAATCGATGAGTACCCGGATCGCGCGCGTGATCAGCCCGCGCCCGACGGCCGACTCCTCCAGCCAGCAGCCGATCTCGCAGCTGCCGAACGCGACGTCGAAGGTCCGGAACAGCACACCGCCGACGAGCACGCCGTCACACCAGATGCCGTAGAGACGACCGCTGTCGGCAGCGGCCTTGTCCGCGTACATCTGCAGGAACGCCGTGGCGGACGTGAGGTCGGTGGCGCTGTCCGGCAGCGCGACATACCGGCCGATGTACTCGCGGCCCCGGTCCATGTGCGCGAGGTACTCCCCGGCATTCCACGGCTCCAGCGGCCGCAGCTCGGCGCCGTCATCACCCAGCGATACCGCAAACACCCAGTCCCCCTGCACCACACGACTCATACGCGCCGGCTCTGCTGCTGCACGAACCCGGCACGAGCGGCGCCGGCTCCGCCGCCCGTGCACTGCGCCCGAAATAGTCCCACACAGGTGCGACCATCGGCCCCGCCTGCTCTTTTGCCGTCCCCCACCCCCTGTTCCGGCCGCAGAAGGCGCGCTCAGTCGGCGCTCAGCTCGGCCGTCAGCTCGGCCGTCAGCTCGGCCGTCAATCGGACGGCCACCGGCACGGGTACGCCGTGTCGCTCGGCCGCCCGGAGCAACGCCCCGCCGATCGCATCGAGCTCCAGGGGCCGGCCGGCCTCCGCGTCACGCTGCATGGACGACTTGCTGCCGGCCGGGAACGCGTCGTACAGGGCCAAGGCCTTCGCGGCATCGGCCGGCGCACCGCAGGCCCGGCTCACCGCGGCGGCTTCCTCGACGAGGGCCACCAGTTCCTCGCGTCGCTGGGTCCGCACCTCACCGATGGTGCGCCCGTACCGCGTGGTGAGCAGGGCGAAGGGGGCGAGGAAGGCCAGCTTGGCCCAGAGCGCGGCGGTCTCGTCCTCCACCACACGTGTGCGCACCCCGGCGTCCTCCAGCATCGCGGCGAGCGGAGCGAGGCGTTCATGTGCTCCGGCCAGATCGATTTCCGTGAACGGGCTGCCGTGCTCGATGGTGCCGGGAGCGGTGCGGGTCGACTCGACCCGGATGATGCCCGGCGCGACGCGCTCCGAGCTGTAGCGGCCGCGCAGCAGGGACGGATGCTCGATGCCATTGAGCAGCGGCAGCACCACACCGTCACCCAGTACGCCGGGCGGGATCCGCTCCAGCGCCACGTCAAGAGCGGTGTGCTTGACGGCGATCAGGCACAGATCGGCCGGCTCCCGCAGCTCGGTGTCCGCCTCGACCCTTGCGGTGAAGTCGCCGAACTGCCCGCTGCGCACCCGAAGGCCGTCCTGGCGCAGGGCCCGGGCCGTGGCTTCCCCGGCCACACAGATCACTCGGTGTCCGGCCCGGGACAGTACGGCGGCGAGGAGGCCGCCGACCCCTCCCGGGCCGAGCACCGCCACGGTCCATGGGCGGGGTGCGGCTGTTCCATCAGCAGGGGTGGTGAGCACGGTGTGGCAGTCCGCCCACGCGGACCGGCTCAAGAGCGGTCGAAGGCGGGTGAACAGGGTGAGCAGATCAGCGCCGGCCGCTTCCCGGAAGGCGGGGTCGACGCGGGCGATATCGAGTTCGTTCGCGGCCGACAGCTCGGCGAAGTCCCGTCGCAGCCCGAGGTCCGGTGTGAAGGTGCGGCCGGTGAAACGGTCCCGGAAGGCGGCCTCGGGATCCGCGAGTGTGGGATGGGAGGAACGCCGGTCGCAGCTGGCGTAGAAGTACACGAGCGCCTCGGCCTCGGCACCGATCACCGCTGCCAGTTCGTCGCGCCGGTCGAGCGGCAGGAGAGACGTGGCAAAACCGTCGGTGCCGTAGAACGCGTGGCACAGGCCCGCCAGTTGCAGGGCGGGGCGGGCGCCCCAGGCGGCGAGCTGTTCCCGCACACGGCGAAGGTGAGCGAGGAGGGTACCCCCGGGGTGATCGAGGGTATCGGCATCCAACTCGCGCAGTAGCGCGATGACTTGGGATGTGGCGGAAAGAGGTACGGACATGGGGTCGGGCTCCTCTCGGATGTGACGGGTCGACACCTGTCGGGTGCTCCCCGCATCCCGCGGACGGTTCCGTCCGGTGCGGAGAGCGGCACGGTTGCCGCCCTTGGGCCCTGCGCTGATCATCGACGCGGCCGGAATACCTGTCAATCCTCGGATTTTCCCGGCGAGGACCGCTCCGGTCGCGTCTGCCACTCCCCGTAAGGCGCCGGTGAACGTGCCGCCATCCTGTCGGTGGGGTGGGGCGGGATGGGAAGGGGGTGGGACGGGATGGGCGTGGGACGGGGTGAGGTGGGATTCGGTGTCCGGTCGGAGCGGGCCGGACGCACAGGGCGGGCAGTGCGGGCGTCGGCCGATCGGGTCGGCTTCGGCGGCTTCCGCCCGATGATTCCGCGCCGGGGCGGGAGTCTTGGTTCCGACTGACAAACGGGAAGGTGGCACGCATGACCAACCTGCACGACACCCTGGACAGGCACATCAGCGACGGGCCGGTGCCCGGGGCGGTGGGCCTGGTGGCTCGCGGTGACCGGACCGAGGTGCAGGCCGTCGGCTCGGTCGATGCCGACGGCACGTCCCCCATGGCCAGGGAATCGATCTTCCGGATCGCCTCGCTCACCAAACCCGTCATCGCCGCGGCGGTCATGATGCTGGTCGAGGACGGCCGGATCGCGCTGGACGACCCGGTCGGGCACTGGCTGCCGGAGCTGGCGTCGCCCTCTGTCGTCCGCACACCGGACGGACCGGTGGACGAGGTGGTCCCCGCCGCCGGACCGATCACCGTGGCCGATCTGCTCACCTCCCGTGCCGGACACGGTTTTCCGTCCGACTTCTCGCTGCCGGCCGTCGGACCGCTGTTCAGCGAGCTGAAACAGGGACCGCCGCAACCACAGTTCGTCGCGGCGCCGGACGCCTGGATGGCGGCGCTGTCCCGCATTCCGCTGCTGCACCAGCCGGGCGACGGCTGGCTGTACAACACCTCTTCCGACATTCAGGGAGTGCTGATCGCCAGGGTCTCCGGCCGTCCGTTGCCGGAGTTCCTGGCGGAGCGGCTGTTCGAGCCGCTCGGCATGGTGGACACCGGATTCGAGGTGCCGCCCGGCAAGCTCGACCGGTTCACCAGCTACTACCGGGCCGATCCCGAGGACGGCCTGCAGCTGGTCGACGCCCCCGACGGGCAGTGGAGCCGCCGGCCGGCGTTCCCGTCCGGCGCCGGGGGCCTGGTCTCGACCGCCGACGACTGGCACGCCTTCGCCCGGATACTGCTCGCCGACGGAAGCGTCGAGGGCCGCCCGTTGTTGTCGGCGTCCTCGGTACGGCGGATGACCACCGACCACCTGACTCCGGCCCAGCGCGAGGCCGGCAGGGTGTTCCTGGACGGCCAGGGCTGGGGTTTCGGCGGCTCGGTGGACATCGAGGCCATCGAGCCCTGGAATGTGCCGGGCCGCTACGGCTGGGTCGGCGGCACCGGAACAGCAGCGCACCTCACCCCGTCCACCGGCACCGTCACCATCCTGCTCAGCCAGCTGGCACTGACCGGCCCGACGACGCCCGCCCTGATGCGGGACTTCTGGCGGTATGCGGCCGACACCTGAGAGGCCCGCGGGGGGGGCGGAGTCGACGGTCGGGGCGGACTGGTGTGAGGACGCGGCCGCCTGCCCCTACTCGTCCGAAGTCGACTCGGACGCCTCCTGGAACGCCGCGAGCATCTCCGGGGACCACGCCAGACTGCCGTCCCGAAGGTCACCCAGCACGCCCTGGAGCCATCGCTCCTCGGCGCCGAGGACAGCCAGCAGGTATTCGTTCTCGATCAGAGTGATGCGCGGCAGTCCGGTCGCGGCGTCGGCGGTCTGGCGCTCCAACTCGGCGCGTCGGTCCGCGAGCCGGGCCGCACGCCGTTCCAGGATCGGCAGCACCTCGGCCGGGCTGAGCATGAGCATGTTGGACAGTGCTGCCGGGAATACCGGGAACTCCGACTTGGGGACTGCCAGCATCTGCTCCAGCCAGTCACGGGTGACCGCCCGGCCCTCGTCGGTCACCTCGTAGACAGTCCGCTCGGGGTACAACTGGTCGCGCTCGGTCTGCCGGACCGCGATCAGCCGACCGGCCTGCAGTCGCTCGATGGTGCGGTAAAGCCCCGCCCGCTGGCCGACGTTGACGACATGCACCTTGCCCCACCGCTTGAGCAGTTGCTGGATGCCGTACGGGTGCAGCGGCCGGTAGTGCAGCAGCGCCAGCACCGTCAGGCCGAGCGGCGAGCTTTTCACGGTGGCGGTCATACCCGGCATCGTAGTCAGCGAAGAAACTAGTTACACTTCTACTAGTTGCATTGCAACTATATCTCCAGCAGCATCCAACCAGCCTTGGGAGGGGACATGAGCAACAACGGCATGCACGGTGCCGGTGTGCGGACGGCATTGGTCATAGGGGGCGGCGTGGCGGGCCCGGTGGCGGCGCTCGCGCTGCACAAAGCAGGCATCAGGGCAACGGTCCACGATGCATACCCCACCGCGGCGGACGGCGTGGGGGCCTGGCTGGGTTTGGCGCCGAACGGCCTGGCGGGTCTGGCGGCGGTCGGTGCCGCTGCGGCGGTCAGGGCCGTCGGGCGGCCGGTGCCCGGTGTGGTGATGGCGGACGGTGCCGGGAATCGCCTCGCCGCGTTCGGTGGTTTCCCCGAGCTGCCCGCCACACTGACGATGCCGCGCGACCGGCTGTTCCGGGCACTGACCGACCATGCGGTCGCCGAGGGCGTTTCGTTCACCTACGGCAAGCGGCTGGTCGCCGCCGAGGAGTCGCCCGACGGCGTCACCGCCCACTTCGCCGACGGGACGTCCGCAACTGGCGACATCCTGATCGGCGCCGACGGCATCCGCTCCACCGTCCGCACCATGATCGACCCGCAGGCACCCGCCCCCGAGTACGGCGGCGTAGTCAGCTTCGGTGGTTACGCGGCGGCGGACAGCAGGGTCGATGTCGAGCCCGGTGCCATGCATTTCGCGTTCGGTCGCGCCTTCATGGGCTACTGGCGGGGTCCGGACAAGCGGCTGATCTGGTTTGCCGGTCTGCCGACGGACACCCCGCCGAACCCGGCCGAACTGGCTCAGGTGTCTGCCGCCGAGTGGCTCACCAGGCTGCGCGAGCTGTACACCGGCCATGTTCCGGGCGAGCAGTTGCTACGGCATACCGGCCCCGACGAGCTGATGGTGGTCGGCCGGATGGAGGGCATGCCGTCCGTACCGCACTGGCACCGTGGCCGGATGGTGCTGGTGGGCGACGCGGTGCACGCCCCTTCCTCGACTTCCGGTCAGGGCGCCTCGCTGGCCATCGAGAGCGCGGTCGAGCTGGCCCGCTGTCTCCGCGATCTGCCCACGCCCCACGAGGCGTTCGCCGCCTATGAGCGCTTGCGCCGTCCGCGGGTGGAGGCGATCGGCCGCAGTGCCGCGGCCGTCAACAGGGTCAAGGCCGGCAAGAGCGAGCACGCGCCGGTGTTCCCCGGACCGGAGGAGATGTTCCGCCCGCTCCACTTCCATCGGATCGAGTGGGAGGAGAAGGTGGGAGCCGGCGTGTCGCGCTGACGGGCACGGACGGAGAGGGGCGGGGCGTTGCCGGGCCATTTCTGATGGCGCGGGGCAGTCACTGTCCCGCGCCCCGACGGCCTCCCGCGGAATGTCCGCCCGCCCCCGTCGTCGATCTCACGGACTCGGGCGCGGATCTTCACCGGGGGCGGGTCAACGGTTCCGCAGCGACTCCGCGATGGCGACGGAGGACGGGGCGAGCGCCGTCTCTCCGTCGTCGATGTCCCATAGCGAGTTCTGTAGCAGCCGCCCCAGCGTCCAGCCGGTCGCACCTGCACGGTCCAGGCCAAGGGCCTCGGTGAGCAGGTCGAAGCGGCGCCGCACGATGCGCAGCGTGTCCCCCTTCGCGACGACGTCGTCCCATCGGCTGTCCAGGGCGGGCCACAGATCGAAGCCGGGATCCCCGGCGAGCGGCTCGGGATCGATGGCGAGCCACGGCTCGCGTTCCGCGGCGAGCACGTTGTCGTAGTGCAGATCCCAATGCAGCAGCCGGTCGCCGGGGTCGCCGACCAGCTCGGCCACCGCCGACGCCCAACCGCGCAGGAGTTGCTGGTCGGCCGGGTCGGCCAGAGCGGTGGCCGCCTGCGGAACCTGTTCCAGCATCTCGGTGGCGATGTCTCCGAGGCTCCGCAGTCCCTGCGGCGCGGGGACGCGGACCAGCCGAGCCTGAAGCTCGGCGAGGATGCCCATCGCAGCGTCGTCGTCCTCGATCGATGCCAGTGTGCGGGCACCGTCCAGTCGCTCCAGGAGCATGGTGCTGCTCCCGGGATCGTGGCCGAGCAGCCGCACCATCCCCGCGCCGTTCCAGGTACGCAGCCCGATGACTGCGGCGGCGGTCTCCTCCCTGGGCATCTGGAGTTTGAGGACCGCGGGCGTGCCCTCCTTGCGTAACACCGGCAGCACCAGCGAGGCTTCCCCCGCTCCGGCCGCGCCGTCCCGCTTCAGCTCCCAGCGGTCCAGGAATTCCGCAGCGAGAGCCGGCAGTGCGGTGATCCAGGCCGTCCCTTCCTCGCCAAAGCCTCTGGCGTACGACGACGCCAGGTGTTGTGGGACCTCGACCGCCTTCAACCTGCTCATATCGGCTTCCTTCAAAGGGAGTTGAGCTCCCGCCGCAACCTACCGGAGACAGTGGACGGCATGGCTTGGGCTGTGGACCGTCGTGCAGCCTCGGGCGGCCCCGATCACCTCGCCGGCGTTCACCAGCCCTCTTCCGCCTCAGCACACGGCACGGTCACGCGCGGGTCTTGAGGCGTCTCCAGCAGGTGAGGCCGCAGGTCAGGGCGGCGAGGGCATCGTGCAACAAGATCGCGTTACGAGCTCTGGGGCCGGTAAATGCAGGCCGCCAGCGGCGCGTACACCTTCCAGTCCAGTGTCTCGTACAGCGCACGCCCCTCGTCGGTCGCGCCCAGTACGCCGAGGGTCGCGCCTTCGGAGACCGCGTGATCGGTGAGGGTGCGCATCACGAAGGCACCCAGGCCACGGCGGCGATGGGCCTGCTCGGTCGTGACGCCGTCGATGACCGTGGCCCGCCCGAGGAGCGCCATCTGCCCCTTCGCGGCCAACTCGCCTGCCGTGTCGCGAACTTGGACGTAGGCGACGCCGTCGCGGGCCTCCACCGACGCGGTGTAGCCCTCGGGTGCCCTCGGCACCGTGGGCCGGAGGTCCGTAGCCATCAAATGACCTGACTCACCCTTGTCCACCACCCAGCCCTCAGGGAGCCAGTGTCCGACCCTCTCCGGCTCCATGGGCACCTTGAGCCAGGTGTACGGCACGGTGGCCGAGGCGGCGGCCTCGCGCACCGCGAACTCATCGGCGTCCGGCAGGACATGGCGCCCCATTTGCTCCGGCCGGCCGACCTCGATATAGAGCCCCCAGGGCCGTTCGGCCGGCCTCGGCATGTGTCGCGATACGACCCAGCCGGACACCCAGGTCCTGACCAGTTCCGGAACCATCAAGCCCTCCCGAAGTAAGTGTCACCTTCCAGGAGTGGATATTACGACACGGTGTGGCGCCGCGGCATCTCCTTTACGGGGGCTCCCCAGAACCTCCGAGCGGGGAGAGGGCGCACCGCCGGGCCTCCGCACATGCACCCGGCGGGAGAAGGGCTGCTGGCGCCTCGGTCCGCAGCGGCGTCAGATACCCGGGGGCGAGACTCGGGTGTAGGTCTTCGGGGTGCTGGTGCCACCGGGGGTGGTGACGGTGACATCGACCGGCCCAACGGCTCCGGCTGGCACGTCGGCCACGAGGTGGGTGTCGGAGACGACGGTGAACCCGGTGGGCAGTCCGCCGAAGAGCACCGTGGTCGTCTGGGCGAAGTTGCTGCCGGTGAGGGTGACGGTGCTGCCGCCGGAGGTGGACCCCTGGTTCGGAACCAGAGTCGTGATGCTGGGCGCCGCCAGGTAGGTGTAGGAGACCGCGTTGCTCGTCCCGCCGACAGTGGTGACGGTGACCCCCGTCAGCCCGGCGGTTCCCGCCGGGGCCACGGCGGTGATCTGGGTGTCCGATACCACCGTGAACGCAGTGGCTGCGGTGGCCCCGAAGCGCACCGCGGTGGCCTCGATGAGGTGAGTGCCGGTGAGCGTGACGGTGTTCCCGCCCGAGAGGGGGCCCGAGAGCGGCACGACGCCGGTGAGGACCGGGGGGCTGACGTAGAAGTAGGACTTCGGGAGGGTGCTGGTGCCGCCGGGGGGTGGTGACGGTGACGTCGACCGGCCCGGCGGTGGCCGCGGGGACCACGGCGGTGATCTGGGTCGGGGAGACCACCGTGACGGAGGTCGCCGGGGTGGCGCCGAAGAGGACCGAGGTGGCTCCGGTGAGATCGGTGCCGGTGAGCGTGACGGTGTTCCCGCCTGATGTGCTCCCCTGGTTGGGGCTGACGCCGCTCAGGGTGGGGGCCCCGGAGTAGGTGTAGGAGAGGCCGTTGCTGGTGCCGCCCGAGGTGGTGACGGTGATCTGTACGGTGCCGGTTCCGGCTGGGGCGACGGCGGTGAGGTGGGTGTCGGAGACGACCGTGAAGGAGGTTGCCGGTGTGGCGCCGAACCGCACCGCGGTGGTGGTGGCCAGGCCCGTGCCGGTGAGGGTGACCGTCGTCCCGCCGGTGGCCGGACCGGAGGTGGGAGCCACCGAGGTCAGGACCGGCACGGGTGCGGAGACATAGGTGAACGACACACCGTTGCTGGTACCACCAGGCGTCGTGACCGTCACCTGAACAGTGCCCGACCCCGCAGGCGCCGTCGCCGAAATCTGCGAACCCGAAACCACGGTAAACGCAGCCGACACCCCACCAAACCGCACCGCCGTCGCACCCGAAAACCCCGAACCCGACAACGTCACCACCGTCCCACCAACCGCCGGACCCGAACTCGGACTCACCGAACCCAGAACCGGCACAGGCGCCGAAACATAGGTGAACGACACACCATTACTCGTACCACCAGGCGTCGTAACCGTCACCTGAACAGTCCCCGACCCCGCAGGCGCCGTCGCCGAAATCTGCGAACCCGAAACCACGGTAAACGCAGCCGACACCCCACCAAACCGCACCGCCGTCGCACCCGAAAACCCCGAACCCGACAACGTCACCACCGTCCCACCAACCGCCGGACCCGAACTCGGACTCACCGAACCCAGAACCGGCACAGGCGCTGTGACATAGGAGAAGGTGACGAACTGGTTGCTGGTGCCGCTGGGGGTGGTGACGGTCACCTGGACCGTTCCGGTGCCGATCGGGCTGGTGGCGGTGATCTGGGTGTCGGAGTTGACGGTGAAGGACGTCGCCTGGGTGGCGCCGAAGCGGACGCCAGTGGCGCCGGTGAAGCCGGTGCCGGTCACCGTCACCTGGGTGCCACCCGCGGTGGAACCGGAGGTGGGGGAGACGGAAATGACGGCGGGCGTGGCTGCGGCCAGCGGCTGCACGGCGGAAATGGTGGGAGGGGGTACGGAGCGATTCACGGCCATGGTCCTTTGTGGGCGTGAGCCCCGGCCGGCCCCATGGGAGGAGCAGCGGGCCGAGGCTCGTCAAGGGAGGTGAGGTAGGGCCCGGGCAGGGAGGGGCGCCCCCTGCCCGGGCAGGTTGTCCGCGCGCCTGATCGGACGACCAGGCCATCGGCGGCTCGGGGTCCGGTCAGATGCCGGGACCGGCGAGGTAGGTGTAGCCGTTGGTGGCGACGGCACTGCCACCGCTGGTGGTGATGGTGACATTGACGGCACCCACAGCGCCGGGCGGGGTGACGGCGGAGATGCTGGTGTCACTGATGACGGAGAACGGTGCGAGCGTGCCGCCGAAGTCGACCGACTGCGTGGTGCTGAGGCTGGTGCCGGGGATGGTCACCGCGGTACCGCCGGACGCCGGGCCGGAGTTGGGGTTCAGCGTGCCGACCGTGGGCGCGTCGACGTAGGTGTACGACAGGCCGTTGTTGGTGCCGCCCGCGGTGGTGACCGAGACGCCCACCGGCCCGGCCGCCGCGCCCGTCGGCACGGTGACGGTCAGCTGACTGTCATTCACCACGGTCGGAGTCGCGGCGGTGGCGCCGAAGTTGACCGCGGTGGCGGTGCTCAGACCGGTGCCATTGATGGTGACGGTGTTGCCGCCCGCGGTGACGCCGGTCACCGGGGAAATGCTGGACTTGAACGGCGCGCCGACGTAGAAGAACTGCAGCGGGTTGCTGGTTCCGCCGGGTGTGGTCACGGTCACCGGTACGGCGCCGGTGCCGGACGGGGACGTCACGGTGACCGAGGTGGGAGTGTTGCCGGTGATGGTGGCGTTCTTCGTGCCGAACTTCACGGCGCTGGCGCCGGCGAGGTTGGTGCCGGTGATGGTGACCGTGGTCCCGCCGCCGGTCGATCCCTGGTTGGGGGAGATGGGCATGATGATGCTCCTTCGGTGAAGTGTGTGTGAGAGGGGGGCTCAACCAGGACGGATGGCTGTGTGCGCCGTCGACGGTTGAGGTGGTGCCTGGTGGAGCATTCGGCCGAGATCTCGGGCCGGACCGTCAGGTGCAGCCCATGACGCTGCCTGACGGAGCACAGTTGTCCGGGGTGTTGTCGCGCACCGCCGTGCCCAGCAACGTCACACCACCGGAGTTGACGTAGATGCCGCCGCCCCCGCCGGAGGTTGCCTGGTTACCGGTGACGGAGCTGGTGGTCAGCGTGACGCTGCCGTTGTCGTTGTAGATGCCGCCCCCGGCGACGGCGGTGTTGCCGGTGACGGAACTGGAGAGCAGCGAGACCGTGCCCCCCAGATTGGAGAGGCCGCCTCCCGGGTACGGAGACGCCGCGCTGCCACCGCGGAGGGTGAGACCCACCGCAGTCAACTGGCCTTTGGTACCCGGCACGTTCGCGGCACCCTCCACCTGCAGAATCCGGAAGGCCGGCACGTTCGGTGCGCGGGTGATGGTGACTCCCAGACCCAGCAAGGTGATCGGGGTGGTGATCGGCGGCAGCCCCACCGGCCCGTGGGGCGAACTCCCGTGAGCACTGGTGAGCTGGTAGGTGCAGAACGGAACGAGTGCCAGGGTTTCCCCGCCGGCGGCGTTCGCCGCGTTGATCGCGTTCACCAGCGAGGCCTCGCTGCACAGCACCGGGACCTGGGCTTGGGCCGTGGTCGGGACCGCGGCCATTGCCACGGTCAGTCCCATGGTCATCGCACAGACCCCGAGAATCGATCGCAACGTGCGGACAGTTCGCATGACGCCCCCAGGAAGAGGTGACGTGAGCTACCGCACCAGCCGGCACCCACGAAGGGGAACCGGGAGGTACATACACTTCCTCAAGCGGGAGGGCGCCTGCCGCAATGCCAGGGCGGCACCGCTGCCTGCACTCTCAATCGGGAACAAGGGCAGGCCAGTTGCCACTTCCCCGAGAGGAATGGGCAGCCCACCGGATTGGAATATGACCAGTTACCCACCGGGGTGAGGACACCTGCAAGGGCCTTGACGCCGCCTCACCCGATTGGCAGAGCGCGCAAATGCAGGGGCGCAGAACACCGGCGCCGCCGCTGGGCTCCGATCCTGATACGCCGAGCGCTGACGCACACCGGGCGCCGGGCACCGCACACCGGGCACCGGCCGGCCCGTCGATGGCGAGCGTCAGCAACTACCCCTGAATGCCCGGTCCTTGATGGGTTCCACCTACCGATCCACTGAGCGGGTGACCGATACGGTGAGCGGATGACCGATACCTGGAACGCTACCGACGCCGGGGTCCTGAGGCTTCCGTCCGGGCGTCTGATCCGAGGCCGGGGGCTTCGCCGACCGCTGCCGGCCGGCCCGGCGCCGGACTTCGCCGTCTATCTCCTCGGCAAGCAGCCGCCCGAGGTCCCGTGGGAATTCCAGTGGCTGCGCTGGCCCGACTTCCGGCTGCCCAGCAGCCACCCCCAGGCCCAAGCGATGCTCCGTGCGGCATGGGCGCGTGCCGGGACCGAACGCGTCGAGATCGCCTGCGCCGGTGGCCGGGGCCGGACCGGCACAGCCCTGGCCTGTCTCGCTGTCCTGGACGGCGTACCGGCCGGCGAGGCAGTGGACTTTGTACGCCGGAACTACGATCCCCGGGCCGTCGAAACCCCCTGGCAGAAGCGCTATGTCCGCCGCTTCGCCGACTGAACGGCGACAGCCCGTCGGCCGCCTCCCCCGACCCGGGCTCAGCGGCCGAGGCGTCCCCGGACCATGCCGACCATGGCGCTGAGCTCCGACACCCGCATCCAGTGCGCGAGGAGCACAAAGACGCCGAGCAGGACACTGCCGCCGGCCAGCAGCGTCACGAGTGAGCCCAGGGCGTCGCTGCCGACGGCCTGGGTGACCGCGTACGCCACACCGCCGCCCGCGAGCGCCGCGGGGGTCGCCGCGCCGATCAGCCGGGCATAGGTACGCAGGACGCGTGAGCCGTCCAGGTCGCCGCCCAGCCGCCTGCGCAGTCGGCGCCAGGCGGTTCCGACGCCGACCGCGTAGGCCAGACCGTAGGAGGCGGCCATTCCGGCGACGGCCCAGTGCGCCGGGAGGAGAGCGAAACACGCCCCGGACGCGGCGGCGTTCACCACGGCGACGATGACGGTGTTGTAGAAGGGGGTCCGGGTGTCCTCGTAGGCGTAGAAGCCGCGCAGCACGACGTATTGCACCGAGAAGGGAATGAGTCCCGGGCCGAAGGCCATGAGAACGTAGCCGATACCCCGGGCGCCCTCGGCGCCGGAGCCGGCGTAGAGCAGGGTGGCCATCGGTACACCCAGCGCCAGGAAGGCGAACGCACAGGGCACGATGGCGACGGCGGAGGTCCGCAGGCCGTAGGAGATGTCGTCGCGGATCGCGGTCACGTCGTCGTTCTGGACCGCGCGCGACATCCGGGGCAGCACCGCGGTCATGACCGACACGGTGATGATGGCCTGCGGCATCTGCCACAGCAGCAGGGCGTAGTTGTAGGCGGTGATACCGGAGCCGGTGTGCCCGGCCCGATCGGCGAGGGAGCCCGCCTTGGTCGCCAGTTGGATCACGACGGTCTGGCCGAGCTGGTTGGCGAGTACGAAGAGGAGCGTCCATTTGGCCAGGCCCATGGCCCTGCCGAGGCCATGACCGCGGAAGTCGAAGCGCGGGCGGAGCTTGAACCGGGCGTCGCGCAGGTAGGGCAGCATCGCCAGCGCTTGCACGACCAGGCCCAGCAGGGTGCCGAGGCCCAGGAGCCGTACCCCTTCGGGGGTGATGGTGGAGGGGCTGACGCCGGAATCGGTGAAGCCGCCGAAGGCCCAGATGAAACCGCCGAAGGCCGCGATGGTCACGAGGTTGTTGAGCACCGGGGTCCACATCATCGCGCCGAAGCGGCCCCGGGCGTTGAGGATCTGTCCGAGCACCAGGTGGGCGCCCATGAAGAACATGGTGGGCAGGCAGTACCGGGCGAAGGCCACGGTGACGGCCATCCGCCGCGGGTCGGCGGCGATATCCGGCGACATCAGGTGCACCAGGAGCGGAGCCGCCAGCACACAGATGACCGTGACACCCGCCAGCACCACCATGACCAGGGTGATCAGACGGTTGGCGTAGGCCTCACCACCGTCGTCGTCCTTCTTCATGGCGCGCACGAGTTGCGGTACGAAGACGGCGTTCAACGCACCGCCGCCGACCAGGAAGTAGATCATCGAGGGCAGGACATTGGCGACCTGGTAGGAGTCGTTGAGGGTGCCGACGCCGAGCGCCGCGGCGATGACGAGCGTGCGGAGGAACCCGGTGATGCGGGAGACGATGGTGCCCGCCGCCATGACGGCGCTGGACTTCAGCAGACTCGGTGAGCCACCCGCCGCCTTCGGCTCGGGTATCGGCTCACCGGCCTGCGACGGGAGCGGAGCGCTCTGCTCCCCCGCCGGATTCCCGCCGTCCGCCCGCGCTGAGTCCTGTGGCGCGGCCGTCCGGCCGGACGGCACCCCTCCGCTCCCGGCGGCTCCGGGCAACGGCGGATTCTCCGCCGAGCCGTCGTACGCCGCGCGCGACGCGGTCGCGTAGTGGTTCCCCGGGCGTGGCCGCAGAGGGACCGCGTCATCCGGCAGGTGGCCCCCCGGTTCCCGACCGTCGTTCTCCTGCCCCTGCGCGTTCATGCCTGCCTCACCCTGTCCACCCCCGGCCCGTCCAAGGGCCCCGTCGTCGCTCGACAGGACACTCTTTCATCTGCCGGCTGACGTCCCGACATGTGGCTGCCTGCTCAAGGGACGTTCTGGTTCTCCGGGAGAGGCTGGGTGAGCGGTGCCGGGCTTCCTCGTATACCTCGGGCCGGATCAGCCGATCTGTGCCCCGGTCTTCTCAAGGGCCTCGCGCACCGGCTGGTAATAGGTCACGCCACCCGAGGAACAGTCGCCCCTGCCACCTGAGGTCAGGCCTAGCGCGGTGTCATCCTCGAAAAGCGAGCCGCCGCTGTCCCCGGCCTCCGCGCAGACAGCGGCCTGGATCAGACCGTCGACCGATCCCTGCTGGTAGTTGGCTGTCACCTCGAGCGCGATGACGTCACCTTCGTGCACCTGCGTGGAACCGCCGCTGCGCTGCACTTTCTGGCCCACGATCGGTTCGCCCGCCTTGGCGATGGGCTGCATGCTGCCGTTGTAGAGATCCACCTCGCTGGGGTGCACGATGCCGGTGGCGGTGTACTTCACGATCCCGAAGTCGTCACCGGGGAAGGTACCGGCCTCGGTCACCGCGATCTCGTCACCCCCCTGCGTCGCGGACCAGCTCCGCACGGCATTGGTGCAGTGCCCCGCGGTCAGGAAGTACGGCTGTCCGCCCTTGGTGACGTTGAAGCCGAGCGAGCAGCGCGCTCCGGTACCCCAGATGGCGTCGCCGCCGGCGATCAGCGGCTGCAGGGTGTCCGCCGACCGTGTGACGGCGGCCCGGTCACCGAGCGCGGCGGCGACCCTCTTGAGCTGCTCCAGCTTGTCACCCTGCACCGTGCGGTCGGCGTTGATGACCACCTTGTTGCGCCTGGGGTCCATCCCCCAGGAGGTGCCGGGGATCGCGGCCTGCTTCTTGAGGGTCGCGCGGGCGGCGTCCAGCGAGGCGAGCGAGTGCTTGACGATCCTGGGTTCGGCGCCGGCCGCCCGTGCCTTGGCCGCGGCGGCCTCGGTGGTGACGTTGACGATGAGCTTGTGATGCTCGGCGTCGTAGTAGGCGCCCGCCCCGTCGGCACCGAGGGTGGAGCTGATGCCCTTGGCGCGCTGGCCGGCGGCGGTGGCCGACGGGGGGTCGGGGGTCCGGGCGGGGGCGGCATCGGCGGTCTGCAGGCCGAGTGTGGCGGCGGTCAGGGCCACCACCAGACCGGCACCGGTGAGGGCGGTGCGGGGCGTCGGTACGCGGGTGGGCTTCAACTCGGAACCTCTGGTGGGGAGGGGACCGGACGAGGGGCGTCGGGCCGGATGCGGTTGCTTCGCTTCCTGCCCGGCCCCCTCAAGGGGCGGTGAGCACCGCCTGCGGCCCGAGGGCGTGACATCGCGGCGCGGACGTATCCCTTCCTGGCCGCGCTGCGCACCACACCTGCCCGGCCACAGGTCCGCAGGAATCACCTGTACGGCCGGTGGCCGGTCCGGCGCAGCGTTCGCCGCGGTACGGGAATTCCGGCATGCGTGGTTCGCGGAGGGCTTTCTGCCGGTCCGGGGAACCCACCAAGGTGGCGATTCTTCGCGCCGGGTGACGTCATGCCGACGCGGCCGCCAAACGCTGGACCGTACGAGTGAAATCGGGTCACCCACCCTATGCACAGGGCGTGCCGCGGTGGCTCAATCGTGCTATCCGCGCGACGGGCCGCCCATTCCTCCGCACGGGGCAAGGACCAGTCCTTCCCATCCGATCCCGGGCGTCCCACCGGCGCAGCCATAGGTAGATGAGTGGTGCCACGGGCCCGGGCGTTTCCGCCGCAGGAGGCCTCTCGTGCACCATCATTCCGGTCCGTCGTCCGAGTCAACCGCCATGGCGGGAAGCCCCCTTGCCGATCACCGGGACGCGAAACCGCCGGGCACGAACAGCGCGTCCCCTGCTCCCAAGCGGTTGTCTTCGCTGACCGGTCTGCGCTTCGCCGCCGCGGTCGGAGTTCTCTATACGCACAGCATGCTGATGATCAACCCTCATCTCGCCGAGACCCTCGGGCCCGAAGTGTGGGTGGGCGGGAGTGCGGTCTCGCTCTTCTTCATTCTGAGCGGCTATGTGCTCACGCACTCCGCCCGCCCGGACGACACCGCCCGCGCTTTCTGGCGTCGGCGGGCCGCCAAGATTTATCCCAATCACCTCCTCACCTGGTGCGTGGTCGTCGGCGCGCTCGCCTGTGCCGGTGCGACGACCCTCACCAAGGGATCCGGGATAGCGGCGAGTCTCTCCAGCCTCTTCCTGGTGCACACCTGGGTACCCAGCCACCTTTTCGTCTCCGCGGGCAACCCGGTGTCCTGGTCCCTCGCGGCCGAAGTGTTCTTCTACCTGCTCTTCCCCGTGATGCTGCCCTGGATCAAGCGGCTGTCGCCTCGTGGGCTGCTCATCGGCGCGGCCACGGCGATCGCGGCCGTCTGGTTGTGGCCGGTGTTCTGTGCGTTCGCCGTCAACCCTGACGGCTCGTCCTTTCCCGAGTACTGGTTCCTGTACATGCTGCCGGTCACGCGGCTGCCGGAGTTCGTCCTCGGCATGCTGGCGGCGCGTATCGCCTCGTCGGGACTCCGGATTCCGCGGATCGGCGTGATCCCGGCCGCGCTGGGTGTCATCAGCGCGATCGTCGTGAACCCCGAGTTCCTGCCGCAGCGCTTCCTGTACGCGGCCTCGACCGTGGCCCCGCTCGTCGTGCTGGTGTACGCGACCGCGGAGCTGGATCTGCACGACCGGACCTCGCTGCTGCGTACCCGGCCCCTGGTGCTCCTCGGTGAGATGTCCTACGCCATGTATCTCACCCACTTCCTGGTGCTGGGGCTGCTGTACCTGGGGCTGACGGGCCACGGCTGGAGCAATCTCAGTGTGGTGCTGGTCGGCCTTCCCTTCGTACTGCTGACTTCGTGGCTGCTGTACGCAGGGGTGGAACGGCCATGTGTGCGTCGTTTCTCCACGCCTCGTGCCCGTGCTCGTACCCGTGCGGCAGCGGCCTCGTGAGCGCCGGACGGTGCCCTGGCCGGCCGCGGGCGCAGCTGCCCTGGCGGGCTTTCCTGCCGCGGTGCGCGATCGGGGCGGCGCAGCAGCAGGTGGCCGCTCGCCTCGGCCGGCCGGTCCGGCTCGGTCTGCTTGCGGTACTGCCCAGGAAAACCAACCTCGTGTATCGCGCCCACCATCAACACCGACAGCCACGCCCACGCCACCAGGACTACAGCTGAAAGGGGCTCCCCGTGATGAACAAGCGAAGCGAGCAGATCGCCGCCCACAGACCCCGCTACCAGGACGAACTGGCGCATGGGCTGGAGCAGTTCTTCGATCCGGAGCGCACCACCTGTCCCTGGTGCACCTCCGCCCGCCTGCGCCGGCGTCTGTGCACCACCAACCATCCCCAGCGCAAACCGGGGAACTTCGTACTCGACCAGTGCCGCAACTGCGGGCACGTCTTCCAGAACCCCCGGCTGAGCGCGGACGGGCTGGATTTCTACTACCGCGACTGCTACGACGGCCTGGGCGAAGCAACGATGGCGCGGATGGCCGCCTCGCCCCTCGCGGTCAAGCTCTACCGGACCCGCGCACGGGCACTGCTCCCGTTCAGCCGCCCCGGACGCTGGCTGGACGTGGGGACCGGCCACGGCCACTTCTGCGCCGAGGCCAGGAGAATCCATCCGCGTACCGAGTTCCACGGGCTCGACTGGGGCGAAGGCGTCGAGATCGGCGTACGCAACGGCCGCCTCGCCCGTGCCTACCGGGGCTCCTTCGCCGGTCTGGCGGGCCAGCTCAGCTGCCAGTACGACGTGGTGAGCATGTACCACTACCTGGAACACACGCTGGCGCCGCGGCAAGAACTGGCCGCCGCGCATACGGCGCTCCGGCGCGGCGGGCACCTCCTGATCGAAGTCCCCGACCCCCAGTCCGCCGCCGCCCGGTTGCTCGGCCGCTGGTGGGGCCCATGGCTCCAGCCGCAGCATCTGCACCTCATCCCCCTGGACAACCTCTGCGGGGCGCTGACCGAGCAGGGTTTCACCGTGGTGGCGACCAACCGGCGGGAGCCGCACATCCCGACCGATCTGACTTCCGCGGCCGTGAACGTGCTCAACTCCGTGCTGCCGGGCGAAGATCTGCCCTGGCTGCCCAGGAAGCCCGGCCCGGTCAGCCGCTGGGTCCGCAGGCTGTCCCTGCTGGCCGCCGCACCCGCGCTTCTCGTCCTCTTCGGACTCGACATCCTGCTGGCACCGCTCACCCGGCGCACCCGTCTCTCCAACGCCTACCGGGTGATCGCACGACGGGACTGACAGCCGCCGCCCTGCACAACCGTGCGGAAAATCAAGCGCTTTCGGCTCCACGGGGCTGCGGTGGATAGCCCACCCGAGTGAAGCACCACGTGGTCGGAATCGCCGGAACTCAGGGAACGGAACACTGCCGACCATGCACATCCTGATCGCTACCGCCGGTTCGCACGGGGACGTCGCTCCCTACACCGGCCTCGGTGCCCGGCTGCGGCAAGCCGGACACCGGGTGGTGCTGGCCACCCATGCCCGCTCGGCCGAGACGGTCCGCCGCAGCGGCCTCGGCTTCCGCCCGTTACCGCTCGACCGGTACGCCACCTCGGGAGCGGGCTCCCGACAGGGAGACGGGTCGGGGCAGGGCGGCTCCGGGGCGGATCTCTCCAAGGTCGAACAGATACGGCTGGCCAGGGAATTGGCGCCGGAGATGGCCGATGCCGTGACGGAGGCCTGTGCAGCGGGGGCGGAAGTCGTGCTGCTGTCCAGCAGTCTGGCGCCCTTGGGGCTCGTGGCGGCGGAGGGTCTGGGACTGCCCAGCCTCGGCGTCTTCCTGCAACCCCTCGCGCCTACACGGGAGTTCCCGCCGGTCATCTTCGACATGCCGTCGATGGGACCGTTCGCCAACCGGGCTGCGGCACGGTGCGCCGAGTCCTTGCTGACCCGGGCCTTTGCCCCTGGCGTGCGCCATCTGCAGCGGCGGCTGGATGTGCCGACGGCCGCCCTCGAACGCCGGCGGGCCACGTGGCCCGTCCAGCACGGATTCAGCCCGGTGGTGGTCCCCCGGCCTGCCGACTGGCGGCCGGGGATGGAGGTGGCGGGCTACTGGTGGCCGTCGGAGGCCCCTGGCTGGACGCCGGAGCCCCGGCTCGCGGACTTCCTGCGGTCCGGTCCGCCACCGGTGTATGTGGGATTCGGCAGCATGCAGCCAAGCGATCCGGAGCGACTCGGGCGTCTCGTGGCACGCGCCCTGAAGCTCGCCGGAGTACGCGGTGTCGTCCAGGCGACCTGGGCCGGTCTTTCGGTGGACGGTGACGATGCGCTGACGGTGGGCGAGGTGCCGCACGCCTGGCTGTTTCCGCGGATGTCGGCCGTCGTCCATCACGCGGGCGCCGGAACCACCGCGGCCGGTCTGCGCGCGGGGGTGCCGGCGGTCCCGGTGCCGATGATGCTGGACCAGTCCTTCTGGGCGTCACGTCTCACCGCCCTCAGGGTCAGTCCAGGAAAGGTGCCGTTCCGGCGGCTGTCCGTGGAGGGCCTGGCGGAGGCCGTACGGAAGGCCGTGCACGACCCCCGGTACCGTCATCGCGCCCGGCAGGTCTCGGCGTTGATCGGCGCCGAGGACGGCGCCGGCCGGGTCCTGACGGCCGTGGAGCAACTGGCGGGGCGGTGACACGGGGGGGGCGGGACCGCCGTCACCGAGGTCTTGATGAGGTGGCGGCGCCAGGTCGCTTGTTGAAGGGAGCGGCACACGCCGGTGTGGCCGGGGCGGAGCGGCCCTCTGCTCCTCCCCGGCCGCCCGGCCGCCCCACTGCGTCACCGGGTCACCGGGTCACCGGGTCACCGGGTCACCGGGTCACTGGTCACATCAACCAGCCCCAGGGCCAGATCAGTTGATGGAGTCCATAAAGCTCACCATGCGGCTGTTGACCTGCTCCGCGTGGTCGATCTGCGGTCCGTGGCCGGTGTCGGCGATGATCTCGACGCGGGCGCCGGGCACCAGACGCGGAACGCGTTCCCGCTGCCGTTCCGGGTGCACCAGCAGGCTCCGCTTGCCCAGCAGCACATACAGCGGGGTACGGATACGGCGCATTTCCGCTTCGGTGAGGGGGAGCGGGGCAGGGCGGCGGATGCAGTAGGCCCGGACGCCGAGCTGCACCATCTTCCTTAGCTCCGGCACCACCAGGACCGGCTGTTCGAGCCAGGAGGCCAGCCGCGGACGTATCGCCTTCGGCGCGAAGGATGCCAGAAGGCTGACGAAGACCCAGCTGAAGAACCGGATCCCCACCTTCTCCAGGCCGCCCGGGTCCAGCAGAGTGACCGAGGCCAGCCGGCCGGGCCGGTGCAGCGCCTGGTTGAGGGCGAGCCATCCACCGTAGGAGGACCCGACGAGGTGGACACGGTCGAGCCCGAGGCCGTCGAGCGTCTCGTCCAGCCACTGGGCGGCACGTTCGGGCTGATGGATGGGTTCGTCCTGCACACTGCGGCCCGCGTCGCCGATGGTGTCGACCGCGTAGACCGGGCGCTCCGCGCTCAGTGCGGCGACGTTCGGGTACCACTGCGACGAGTTGCCCCCGGCGCCGTGCACCAGCACCACGGGGGTCCGGGAAGCAGCGCCGGGATCGGCCGGCCCGTACCGGTAGACATGGGTGGTCCCGAAGCGGGTCGCCACGTCCAACTCCCCTTGCGGGGCCGGTCCCAGTGCGTAGACGGCGTCGCAGGCGGCGAAGTACCGGTCGCGCAGGGCCTCGTTCACATAGCGGCCGACCGCGGGATTGCGATCACGTGTCTTGGTTCCAGGCATGGCAGGCCACCTCCGGACAGCAGATTTAGTGGTACCACCGTATCACCAACGTGATACACCGGTATCATGCAGCCGTGCCACAGGCCGGACAGAACGAACCAAACGGAACGAACGAAGCGGAGGGCACGGGCTGATGCCGAAGCGGGTGGACCACGAGGAACGGCGCGCACAGATCACCGAGGCGCTGGTCCGGGTGGCCGGGCGGCGCGGTCTGCACGCCGTCGGGATGCGCGATGTCGCCACCGAAGCGGGGGTTTCCCTCCGGCTGGTGCAGTACTACTTCGAGACCAAGGAAAAGCTGCTGCTCCATGGCCTGCAGTGGCTCACCACCGGACTCAGCGCCCGGATCGCCGACCGGGTCAGGGCCGCCGGGGACGCTCCGGGACCACGGGAGGTGATCGAGGCCGTGCTCCTCGAAGCACTGCCCACCGACGAGGAGAGCCGGGCCTTTCACCTCGTGTACACCGCCTACGCCGTGCTGGCCGTGACGGACGAGGCACTGGCCGCCCAGCCGTTCATCGACGGCCCCAACGCCACCGAGGATGTGCTCGCCGACCAGCTGGAGCGGGCACGCAAGGCCGGTCTCACCCCAGCCGACCTGGACGTACGCACCGAGGCGATCAGTCTGCTCGCCCTGTCGGCCGGCCTCGGCACCAGCGCCCTGGTCGGCCAACGCACCCCGGAGGCCGCCGCGGTGATCCTCCGCCATCACCTGGACCGGATCTTCCCGAGCGGCGGGTGAACCGGCGCTTCCCTGCGGGCGGTTGGGATCGCGGGCGGTGGTCACCACGGACCAGTGGGGCCCGCGGACGGGTGGCACCGCACGGCGACGGGTGACACACGCCTACACCGAACGGCCCGTGCGGCATGCCGAACCCCGCCCGCCGTCGCCGGATGCGCCACGACCGCGGCGGCCTCGGGCGGGCCGTCGTACGCTTCGCCGAAGCCGGCTCTCCCACGCAAGGACTCTGCATGACCGAGGCGTTGACCCCACAACTCATCTCTGCCATCTACGCGAACCAGGCAGGCACGGTGGAAGCGCTCCTGCGGCAGGGCGCTTCCCCCACCGCACCGGACGCCGACGGGGAGACGCCGTTGTACCTGGCTGCGGTGTCGGGGCAGTTGGACATCGTGCGACTGCTCCTCGAAGCAGGAGCCGCACCCGATACGGAGAGCAGAGGGCAACCGGGAAGTGACGGGCTGCCGCTGTGCGCGGCGGCCTGCTGGGGTCACGAGGAGGTGGTGCGCGCACTGCTCGCGCACGGCGCCGACCCCGACCTGCGGGAGGATGACGGCACTTCCTACACCCCCTTGATGTGGGCGGCCACCCATGGCCACCACCGGACCGCCCAGCTCCTGCTGGAAGGACAGGCCGATCCGGACGCGGGCCACCGCGACCGCACCCCGTTGATGGCGGCAGCCGAGCGGGGATCGGTAGCGGTCGTGCGGGCTCTGTTGCACCACGGCGCCACCCCGCAGCTCACCGATGCACAGGGCCGGACGGCCTGGCACATCGCCCACGACGCGAGCGGCAAGGACATCGAGAGCGAGCTGCGCCGGAAAGCGGGCGTGACTCAGGACGCCCGGTGCGAGGTCCGGCGCAGCCCTCGCCCCGAGGGCACCGAGCTGGTCGAGCTCACCGTCCACGCGCCGGACGGAACCCACGCGAGCGAGTACCACCAGGAGACGGGGCACGCCGCCATCGTGGCGCTGCTGGAGCAGAACACGCCGGATTGAGGCCGCCCGCCACGGGCGGCGCACAAGGCCCAGAACGCGCCCCGGCCCCCGTGATCGGGGCCGGCCCACAACCTGCGGATTCGCGCACATCGACCACATTCGTAGGATTTCTGCTTTTCTCAGTCTTCTGTCTGCATTGTGCAAAACCATGGGCGTTGACGGGATGAAGAGAGCGCCACAGGTGCATGGTCATTCCTGCCCGGCCACAGGCAGGGCAGCCACCATCACGGCAACGCAGAAAGGCATGATCCTCAATGATTGACGGGTTCAAGCGCGCCATCGCTCTCGGCGCCGCCACCGTGGCCCTCGCCGGAGGTGCGGTCTTCTCCTCGGTGGGAGTCGCCTCGGCCACGCCGTCGCACCACGGCGACCACTCCCCCACGAAGCACGTCGACAGGGGCCGGTGTCACATGGTTCATGGACACTGGGTCCGCGTCTGGCACCCGGCCTGGCGGGACCGGCACGGCCACCGCCACCCGGGCCACTGGACCCGGATCTGGCACCGGGCCCACCTGGTGTGCCACAGACACTGAGCACGCAGATCCCAGCAGTTGCCGGGCCCCCGAGCCGATCACCGGCTCGGGGGCCCTCTGTCATGACAGCGGAAGGCCGTGGCTGCCCCTTCAGTGCACGCCGTGGGGCCGGAACTGGATGCTGATCCGCGGCCCCGTCGCGCGGGTGGTCTTAGGGATCGCGTGCTCCCAAGTCCGTTGGCAGGAGCCACCCATCACGAGCAGATCCCCGTGCCCGAGCGGCCGCCGCACCGTGGCGCCGCCGCGTCGCGGGCGCAGCAGCAGATCGCGCGGCGCACCCACGGACAGGATCGCGACCATCGTGTCCTCCCGTCTGCCGCGGCCGATCCGGTCCCCGTGCCAGGCCACGCTGTCGTGGCCGTCCCGGTAGTAGCAGAGGCCGGCGGTGGTGAACGGTTCGCCGAGCTCAGTGGCGTAGTGGGCGGAGAGGGCGCGCCTCGCCTCGTCCAGGACGGGGTGCGGCAGGGCGTCGTCGGCCTGATAGAAGGCGAGCAGTCGCGGTACGTCCACCACCTGCTCGTACATCCGCCGGCGCTCGGCCTGCCAGGGAACCCCGGCCGCGAGCTGCTCGAACAGGGCGTCCGCCCCGCTCAGCCACCCGGGCAGCAGATCGGTCCAGGCACCGTCACCGAGCTCGGACCGGCGCATCCCGCGCAGCGGACCGAGCCGGACCTCGTCGGTCTGGTCGAAGAGCGAGCCCTGGAGATGCATGGCCATGCCGTCAGGGTACGCCCCTATTCGAATGTGTGTTCTGTAGTGGTGGGCCGAGCGCCGACTGCCCCATTCCAAGGGCGCCAAAAGGTGATCAGGCCGGTCATCGCCGTGGGGCACCGGAGCGCATACGTCATTCCGCGACTCGCTCCTGCGTGCGACGGAAACCGTTCCTGAGAATCGTTTCTCTCTCACACTTTCGTGCGCCCTGAATTCTCCTGGAGTGACAGGACGCGTCGCCGAAGGGCGAGCGCCGCGGCACGGGTATGCCCTTCCGGCACGAAGGCACTCCGCGACCGGCCCCAGGACTAGGCATGCAACAACACCCCCGGAAGGGACTTCACGCACCTGCGGTTCGAGGCCGTGTCCGGCCCAGCGCCACTGACCAGCAGGCCTCCTGGCACCACACACGCCCCGGTGTCATCGGGGACGTCCAACAGCGGAAGGAACGGAGAGAACCATGGATAACAACCAGGAACTCAACAAGGACCATCTGATGGCGCTGACCATCTACAACCAGCTCTTTTCGGCGCTGACCGGCACCTCACCGGGGGCCGGCGGCTCGCCTCTGCCACCCGCGTTCCAGGCCGACCAGACGTACCTGACGCTCGAACCGGCCGGACGGTTCGTCGATCCCAAGGACTACGCACGGCCCTGGACGCCGGGCAACATGAAGGGCAGTCTCAGCGCCGCCCTCAATCTGGCCCAACTCGCGGACGAGATCCACCTGACCAACCCGGTCACCACCCGGTCGACGGACAAGGTGTCGGCCGTGTATCAGACCCTCCTGCGCGCCAACGTCAACGAACCCGAACCGTCCCAAGAGATCAAGGAAAAGCACGAAGCAGCGTTAAGGGTTCTCTACCGGACGGTCAAGGTGACGGATGAGGACACCGGAGAGGTCTCCGAAAAGACCGTCCCCACCGTCGCGTACCGCGAGTACCGGAAGCTCGAACAGGCCTACCAGGCGGCACTCTCCGCCTATCAGGGTGCCTATTTGGAGGCCAATAAGACGAAGGAAGGTGCGGAGACCTGGCCGCTGATCGCCCCTACCCAGCGGATGCCCGTCACCGCGGCCTGGGACGACTGGCGAGGCGCAGACGCCAACACCATCGAGAGCGCGCTCGCGGTCGTCAACACCACCGAGAACAAGGCGGTGGCCATCGCCTTCAGCAAGGCGAGCGAACTGTTCTCGTCGTATGCGACCAGTCTGCAGGGGCCCTCGTCCGCGGTGACCTACCGCAGCACTGTCCTTCCCAGCGGCTGGGTGTCGGCGGAGGAGGCGGAGGACTGGCCGACCGTGACCATCTCCGCCGGCACCATGGAGGAGACCGACAACCAGGAAGCACACCAGTACGCGGCCAACGGCAATCTCGGCCTCGGCTTCTGGGGCTTCAACCTCGGCGGCAGCGGTGAGGAGAAGGAACAGCGCGAGCGGTCCGACGAAGCGACGAACGATCTGGAAGTGTCCTTCAAGTACTGCCTCTGCACCATTTCGCGTCCCTGGCTCGACGGCACGCTCTTCCGGGCCCCGTACTGGAGCGTCTCGGGCTGGGCGCCCCACCAGGTGTCGGACGGGACCCGCGCCCAGGCGGGTACGTCACTCCCCATGCTGCCCACGGCTTTTCTGTGCGTACGGGACGTGAAAATCACGGCGAAGTGGGGCCGCAAGGACATCGAGAACGCCCAACGGGCCAGTAAATTCAGCGCGGACGTCGGCTGGGGCCCGTTCAAGATGGGCGGATACAAAGCCAGCGACAGCGCCAAGAGCCACCACATGCGGGCGCAGTGGGACGGCCGGACACTCACCCAGCCCGGCCTGCAGATCATCGGATGGGTCCACACCATCGTTCCTGCCTGCCCGCCCGAACAGGGCTGACCTGGACAGTGCGTGCCCGTCCGGCAGCGGACGGGCACGCACTGTGTCGTCTGCCGCGGCCCTCAGGCCCCCGGCAGGCGGCAGCCCAGCCCCCGCCGCAACGCAGCCGATGCCACCCGCCTGCACACACGCGGCGCCATCGTGGTGCTCCAGGGCTTGGGCGCCTGCCGCCCACTCGTTGAGGCCCGGCGCCCTCCCACGGGAAGCGGCATCTAGGATGCTGATCATGACCGATCCCTCCACGCCCCGTATTGAGGTCAACGGCCGTACCACCGAGGCCGATCCGTTGCTGTTCGAGATGATGAGCGGCCAGGGACATTTCACGGCCATGCAGGTCAGAGGAGGCCGCGTACGCGGACTGGATCTCCATCTGCAGCGGCTGGACGCGGCCACCCGTGAGCTCTTCGGCATGGGGCTGGACGGCGAGCTGGTCCGCGGCAGGATCCGCCATGCCCTGCGGGAACGAAGCCAGGACGCAGCGGTCCGTGTGTACGTCTACCATCCCGAGCCCGGCGACGGGCCGGTGACGGTGGTGACCGTCCGTCCCCCGGTCCCCGAGCCCGAGGCCGCGCAGCGTCTGCGCAGTGTGGCGTACCAGCGGCCCGCGGCCCATCTCAAGCATCTCGGCGGATTCGGGCAGCGGTACCACCTGGATCTGGTGCGGCAGGAGGGGTTCGACGAGGCTCTTCTGGTGGCACCGGACGGTGCGGTGGCCGAGGGCGCGATCACCAACGTCGGCTTCGTCGAGGGCGAAACGGTCATCTGGCCCGACGCGCCCGCCCTCCTGGGAACCACCATGCTGGTGCTCCGACGGGAACTGGACCGGGCCGGGATGCCCTGGACACAGCGGCCGGTACACATCCATGACGTCGCCTCCTTCGAGGGGGCCTTCGTCTCCAACTCCCAAGGGGTTGCCGCTGTCTCGGCGATCGACGGCACACGGTTCCCGGCGGATGCGGAGCTGGTGCGCACGGTGCGGAGCCTGTACCGGGCCGCGCCGTGGGACGAGATCTGACCGCCGCCGCCCGGCGTCCCGAGGCGAGGCGTCCGGCACCCTGACGCGTCACCGGCGGCGGGGCGCGGCGGGACGGAAGGCCGGACCGCTTGCCGTGTGTGCTCCGGCGCATACCGTCCGCAAGGGCGACGGGGGCTGCCATGGGACGGCCTTGCCCGGGCGGGGCGCCAGAGGCAGGCTGAACGTATGGGCAACGGTGAGGGCCCCACGCTCATCACCTCCGTCCAGCGAGCCTTCCGGCTGATGGAGGCTGTCGGTGCGCACGAGGGCGGCGCGCCGGCGAAGCAGCTGGCGCGGGAGACGGGGCTGCCGCTCGCCACCGCGTATCACCTCCTGCGCACGCTGACTCACGACGGGTACATCCGGAAGCTGGACGACGGCGGTTTTGTCCTGGGCGAGAAGCTGGCCACGCTGCACGCCGGAGGACGGGGACAGGCGCTGCTGGCCCGGGTCCGGCCCGCGCTCGCGGCGCTGCGGGACGATCTCTCGGCCGCCGCCTATCTGACCTTCTACGAGGACGGCGAGATCCGGGTCGTCGAGATCATGGACGGCCCCCGGGCGCCGCGGGTGGACCTCTGGGTGGGCTTCGAGGACGCCGGGCACGCCACCGCGCTGGGTAAGTGCGTGCTGCGCGAGCTGGATGACGCGGCCCGCGACGACTACCTCTCGCGGCATCCTCTTGCCGATCTCACGCCGCGCACCATCACCGGCCGCGCCGAACTCCTCCGACGGCTCGACACGACGCCCCTGCCGCCGGCGGTGACGGACATGGAGGAGTACGCCCTCGGGACGTTCTGCGTCGCGGTGCCGGTGTACAGCGGTGAGACGCTCGGCTCCCTCGGTGTGTCACTCCGGGCGGACCGGGTCGCCCGCATCGACGAGATCCGGAACCGGCTGATTCCGGCAGCGAACCGCGTGACCAGGGGGCTCTCGCTCACTATCTGAAATTCCGGTTCTTGCGGCCGCCACCCCGCACCCGTTTCCTAGATGAAACGGACATTTAGGCACGTAAGTGCCATGAGCAGGGAAGTGAGCCGCGGACGAGGACATGCGCCCAGCCCGAATCCACCACCACGACCAGCGGCCGCAGTGGCAGCTTGCGCATCCGTTCTCCGCTCTGCGGACGGCTGCCCGGCGCCCCGGCCCGCCCCGGGGCGACGCGCCGTCCGGCGGCGCGGGCGTCCGCCGGCACTTCGCCGCCGGAGTTCCGGTTCTGATCATCGCGGCCGTCGCGTTCCTCGCCCTGACGGGCGGGACCGGGATGAGCTGGCTGCCGCTGCTCGCCGTCGGTCCCGCGCTGGCCGCCGCCACCAGCGGTCCGTGGGGAGTGCTCCGCATCGGTGCGCTGGCCGTGGGGCTGGGCGCGGCCATCGCTGTTCATGCCGGTACGCCGGACGATGAGCTGGCGATCGTGCTGTCCGCACTGTCCGCCGTAACCCTGGCCAGCAGTCTGGCCGGTGCCCTGCGCAGACGTCGAGAACGGGTACTGGCCGCGGTCCGCTCGGTCGCCGAGGCCGCACAGCACGCCTTCCTCAAGCCGGTGCCCGCCACAGTGGGGCATTTCCAGGCGGCGGTCCGGTACAGCGCCGCCGCTGCCGAGGCACGGATCGGCGGAGACCTGTATGCGCTGGTGCCCACGCCCTTCGGCATCCGGCTCATCGTCGGCGACGTACGCGGCAAGGGGCTGCCGGCGGTCGGGGTCGCCGCCCTGGTCCTGGGCGTCTTCCGGGAGGCGGCCTACGACGAGCCGGATCTCCTCGATGTCGTGCACCGCATCGAACGGAGCCTGGCGCGCAACCTCGGCCCGGACGACTTCGTCACCGCGGTGATCGCCGGATACCCCGACGCCGACCGGATGGAGCTGGTCAACTGCGGGCATGCCGCTCCGCTGCTGGTCCAGGACTCGGGCGTGCTGCCCGTGGAGCCTGCCCGGCCGGCCCCGCCGCTCGGTTTGCGGGCCCTCGCCGACGAGGCCCCGCGTCTCCAGGAAGTAGCCCTGGCCGACGGGAACCAGCTGCTCTTCTACACCGATGGTGTGACCGAGGCCCGCGACCACGAGCGGGAGTTCTACCCGCTGAGGGAACGGCTGGCACTGCACCTCTCGGAGGACCCGTCCCACACCCTCGCCGCGCTCCATGAAGATCTGCTCACGCACGTGGGCGGCGAGCTCCACGATGACGCCGCGATGCTCCTGCTCCGGAAGCCGGCCGTCGCCCCGGCGGCAGCGAGCGGCGTCGACGAGCCGGCCGGCCGGTGTCCCTCCCGGTCGGTGGCCGCCGAATAGGACACCGGGGCGGAGGAGGGCGGCCCTTGAAGGTCGTCCTCCTGGTCAGAGCGCGGCCGGGCGGCGGAGACGGTGGCCGGAAGCCCGCCGGCCACGGTCGCCCCGGCCAGCAGGAACCCGGCGGGTGAACTGAGTACAGTCGTTTATGTCGTGGATCGAGATCGACCGCTGGCACGGCTGGGGCAGCCTGAAGGACAGCAGCCAGGCCGGCTGATGACGGGCGGGCCCGGGGAGGTCACAGCGGCGCCGCGTGCCCTCGGCCACCGGCCCCTGACCGCCGCGCCATGTCCGCGCCGTCCCGCTGAGCCGCCGTCACGGCAGCCACGTCATCCCTCGGCGAGCAGTCCCTTGCGCAGGGTGGTGCAGGCGCGGGTCAGCAGGCGCGAGACATGCATCTGGGAGAGGCCGAGCTCCTCGCCGATCTCGGCCTGCGTCATCTCCGCCCCGAAGCGCAGCTGGAGGAGGGTGCGTTCGCGGTCGTCGAGCTTGGCCAGGTGCGGCTTGAGGGCCTGGATGTCCTCTGCCAGGGCGAGGGCGGGGTCCTCGGTGCCGATGAGGTCGGCGACGAGACCGGTCTGCTGCTTGCCGCCACCGCCGGCCTGGATGGGCCGGTCGATGGAGTCGCTGTCGTAGCCGTTGCAGGCCACCAGGCCCTCGGCCACCTCGTCCTCCGCCATGTCCAGGTGGTCGGCGAGCTCCGCGACGGACGGCTCGTGGCTGCCTTGCCCCTCCAGCTCCTCCCGGGCCCGGGCGAGGTCGATCCGGAGCTCCTGCAGGCGCCGCGGCACCCGCACCGACCAGGTGGTGTCGCGGAAGAACCGCTTGATCTCGCCCTGGATATAGGGGACGGCCAGCGTGGTGAACTCCACGTCACGGGAAGGGTCGTAGCGGTCGATCGCCTTGATCAGACCGATCGTCCCGACCTGCAGCACGTCTTCCGTCGACTCCCTGCGGCTGGAGAAACGGCGGGCGACATAGCGCACCAGGGAGAGGTTCATCTCGATGAGAGTGTTCCGCACGTACTGGTACTCGGGCGTGCCTTCCTCCACCGCCTCCAGCCGCTGGAGGAAGAGCTTGGACAACTCCCGTGCGTCGGCGGGGGCGACGCGCTGCGGAGCCTGGATGTGCGGCAGCACCGTCGGAGCCGGAACGGCACACACCTTCGACATGGTCTCCGGCTCCATTCCCGCCGTCATGGTGCTGTTGCTCCTCATCCTCTGGCTCCCGCCTGTTGCTGAGCCCCCGTCGCACGCTCCCCTACCCGTCGCTGCCACATGCATGTCCCGTCGTTCGCGTGCGTTGGCCCGTGGCGGGCGGTGCTGGGGGGCGGTGCTGTGGGGCGCTACCGGCGCGCAGGGGCTCGTCCGGGGTGTTCATCGCCGCGTACCCGTGAAGGCGGTGAGTTCCGGCGTCCGGCCGGATGTTGACCTTGTCCCGGGGGAAGGCCGACGCATCGGCGCGGTCAGCGGGTGTGGCGGTGCGGGATGGGGGCGATGGCGCATGAGCGGCGAGTCCGGGGGGCAACTGAGCGCGCTTTGCGTGCCGTTGGAGATCCATGGGAGCAGGCGGAGGGCACGCGGAGAATCTTGTTGCTTCTGCGGCGGCAGCATGGCAACATTCTTAATGCAACTGATGTAGCGCTAACGGCGGTCGATTACCCCTGCTCCGATGCCGGTCAGCCCTGCTCCCACGCTGCCGCTCCCACGCCTTCGCAAACTCCCCCATCCCCGACCACCGCCCCGCTCTCCGCCGAAAGGACCGGCACGCCGATGCCTCACCGTGTCACCTCGTTCCAGCAGATCCCCGTCTCCGACGCCGACTCGGGCCCGTACGCCCTCACCACCGGCCCCGATGGCGCACTGTGGTGCACCTTGGTCCACGCCGGGCAGATCGCCCGGCTGACACCGGACGGTCAACTCGACCGCTACGCACTCGACTCCGCGTCCTGCGGACCGTCCGTCATCACCTCAGGACCCGACGGCGCGTTGTGGTTCACCCGAAGCCAGGACCATCGGATCGGACGGATCACCGTGACCGGCCAGGCGACCTCGTACCCCCTCCCCACTCCGGGCAGTGGCCCCTTCGGCATGGCGTCCGCCCCCGATGGAGCGCTGTGGTTCACCCAACTGCACGGCGACCGGATCGGCCGGATCACCACGGACGGCCGGGTGACGGAATTTCCGCTGCCCCTCAGCGGCGCGTTCCCCTCAGCCCTCACCACCGGCCCTGATGGCGCCCTGTGGTTCACCCTCAATCAAGCGCATGCGATCGGCCGCATCAGCTTCGACGGCGAGATCACCCTCCACACCCTCCCCACCGAGAACGCCGCACCGGTCGGCATCACCTGCGGCGGAGACGGCGCACTCTGGTTCGTGGAGATAGGCGCCGGCCGGATAGGCCGGATCACCACGGACGGTCAGATCGACGAGTTCCCCCTCCCCGACCCCGCATCCCGGCCCCACGCGATCGTCGCGGGCCCGGCCGGCGACTGCTGGTTCACCGAATGGGGAGCCAACCGCATCGGGTCCATCACCCGTGACGGACACATCGAGGAGTACGACCTGCCGATCGCCTCGTCCGAACCGCATGGGCTGACCTTCGGGCCGGACGGTGCCCTCTACGTGGCGCTGGAAGTCGGAGCGGTTGCCCGACTGACGGTCTCAGATCCGGAGGAGCCTGTCTGATCGTTGATCTTGTGGCAGGGCCAGGCGAGCTGACGGAGGCGGCGCGGGGGCGAAGAGTTCCTCTCCTTCCGCCAGTAGCCAGATCTCCCAGTCCCCCATGATCGCCAGGCTACCGATCCCCTCTCGTCCCTCCTCCCGTCTCCTCCCGCTCGTCGCTTCCCGTCACTCAGGGCCCACCCTCCGCAACCCGGAGGTATCCCTCCTGTGCCGCGCCGCGGTGGCGCTGTCGGTGAGCTCCGTCGGGTGTCACCATCGACAGCACAGGCATCGCGCCTGGCCGCAGGAGCAGCCGACGGTGTCGCAGAAGGGACAGCCCACAGGGCGGACGGCTCGGCGGGCCGACGCCGAGGAAAGGGGCCTCCATGAGCAGTCCAGCCGCCCGGGGGCGGATGCTGGGTGACCTGATTGCCGCGAGCCATGTGGTCACGCTGGAGCAGATCCCGGACCTGGTCGCCAAGCACGCGGCCAAGGTCGGCTGGCTGGAGGTGCAGATCTACCTCGCCGATCTGCAGCAGGTCATTCTGTGCCGGCTCGCCGGCCAAACGCCCGGTTCCGGCGGAGGGACGGAGCCGGAGTCGGATGTGGTGCGGGTGGAAGGCACGCTCGCCGGCCGGGCGTTCCAGACAGGGGGCATCGTCGCGGGCGCCACCTCCGAGACCGGCCGGTGGTGGGTACCGATGCTCGACGGCACCGAGCGGCTGGGAGTGCTGCGCGCCACCGCCGCCCCGGGCATGGAGCTGGACGCCCAAGCGGCCCAGGACCTGCGCAACCTCGGCGGGCTGATCGCCTTGATGGTGGTCAGTAAGCGAGGAGCCAGCGATACCTACGCCCGGCTGGTACGGCGCCGGAGGATGAATGTCGCTGCGGAGATGGAGTGGCGCGTCATGCCGCCCAGAACCTTCGCCACCGACCGGGTGCTGATCAGTGCGGTGATGGAGCCCGCCTATGAGGTCAGCGGCGATGTGTTCGACTACGCCATCGCCGAGGAGACCGTGCACCTGGCGCTCTTCGACGCCATGGGCCACGACACGGCCGCCGGACTGACCGCGAACCTCGCGCTCGCCGCCAGCCGTAACCACCGCCGGCGGAACTTCGGAATGCTGCAGATCGCCGAGGCCGTGGAACAGGCCCTCGCGGAGCAGTTCGACGGGGACCGCTTCGCCACCGGCATCCTGGCCGAACTGAACGCCGCCACCGGAGTGCTGACCTGGACCAGTCTCGGACACCCGCTGCCGGTCATCATCCGCAAGGGGCGCACGGCCCTGGCCCTGTCCTGCTCGCCCGCCCCTCCCATGGGCACCGGCCTGGGCGTGCCGCCCACACTCTGCCGGGACCAGCTGGAGCCCGGCGACCGTCTGCTGCTCCACACCGACGGCATCACCGAGGCCCGTGATCACAAAGGACGGGAATTCGGCCTGGAGGGCTTCACCGACTTCCTCATCCAGCACCATGCCGACGGACTACCGGTGCCCGAGACGCTGCGCCGGCTGATCCGGCGTCACCTCGCCTACCACGACGGGCGGCTCGAAGACGATGCCACCGTTCTGCTGCTGGAATGGAGCGGTCCCACCCCCTACCGCCCCGCCCGCGTCGAAGCCCTCGCCGGTCTCCCCGAACACACCACCCCCGCCACCGCCCTTCCCACCCCCTGGCCGGCTCCCGGCGCCGACGCCGGGTGACGCCTCCGCGCCAGGGGTGCCGTCGGGGCGGAGCGGATGCTGGCGACGTACGCAGACCGGCTGAGAGCGAACGGGCCGGGGTTTCCGTTCTGCGGCCAGGGGCAAACGGAGTGCACCCTCGACGGCGGGGGAAGGGCCTCTGGAGGCAACGCATGCACACGGCATCCGCGGTACCCCGTAGTGGACGAGGCACCGCCCACCGCGCGGCCCGTAGCTCCGCGGTCCGGGCCGCGGCACGTGGTGGTTTCGTGGCCCGGGGCGTGATCTACCTCCTCGTGGGGGTGCTGGCGCTGCGGATCGCGTTCGGTGACTCCGGTGAGCAGGCCGACCGGGGCGGGGCGCTGGCAGAGCTCGCCGCCCGGCCGTTCGGCGGCCTGCTGATCTGGGCGCTCGGTCTGGGCCTGGCGGGGATGGCGCTGTGGCGGCTGTCCGAGGCGGGGTTCGGCGCGGCCGGGCCCGACGGGCACAAGGCCGGTACGCGACTGCTGTCGTTCGCCCGTTGCGTGTTCTACGCCGTGGTGTCGTTCTCCGTCATCTCCTTCGCCGCAGGGAAGCAGGGCAGCGGAAGCGGAGCGAGCGACCAGCAGTCCCGGGATGCCACGGCCCAGGCGCTGGGCCTGCCCGGCGGGCCCTGGCTGGTGGCGGCCTCGGGAGCGGGCATCGCCGTCACCGGAGCCTGGATCGCGGTGCGCGCCGTCCTCCGCAGGTTTCACCAGCACCTCGACAGGAGCGGAATGTCGCCACGGCTGAAGCGCGGCGTGGATGTGCTCGGCGTCTTCGGTGGTCTCGCCCGCGGTGGGGTGTTCGCGGTCGCCGGGGTGTTCGTCGTCAAGGCCGCGGTGACCTATGACCCCGGCAGGGCCAAAGGCATGGACGACACGCTCCGCTCCTTCGCGGACACCTCCGCCGGCCCCTGGCTGCTCGCCGCGATCGCCGCGGGCCTTGCCCTGTTCGGCCTCTTCTCGTTCACCATGGCCCGGTGGCGCAACGTCTGAAGACGTCGCGCCGGGCGGGCGGTGCGGATCCGGCGGCTCTTCGCGGCCCACCGGAATCAGCACAGCACGCCGACCACTCCCCTGCCCCACGACAGGAGTTCACCTCGTATGACCGAGACCCATCAGAACGCCCGGACGGTACGAGCGGTGTTCCGCGCGGAGGCCTTTGTGCGGAACGGCCGCTGGCACCTTGAAGTCGCCAGCCTCGACCGCGAGCCCGAGACCGGCGACACCGAGGCTCTGCTCGTCACCCTGTGGCCCGTCGAGGACACCCCCGAGGGCACCGGCTTCCCGGCAGTCTCGCTCCGCGAGCAACTGCACAAGAACGGCTTCGCCCTCGCCGCCCCGGACCACGGCACCGGCGGCTGGACGCCCACCGGCGACCGGGGCCACTACACCGCCGCGTGCTACCCGACGGGCGAGGCGACGGCCTGACCCCCTCGCGCGCCCGGGCACTCCGTACCTCCTCGGAGCCGGACGGTGAGCAGCCGCAAAAGGAGGGGCACCGGAGGGGCGAGGCACACCAGGACGTGCCCCTCCGGTGCCGTCAGATCAGCCGGTCTGCAGCGCCGCGTCGTCGACGACGAAGCTGGTCTGGAGGCTGGCGTCTTCGGTGGCGGTGAAGGTCAGGGTGATCCGTTGGCCGATGTAGGGGCTCAGGTCCAGGGTGCGCTGGGTGTAGCCGCTCGATGCGTCGGTGTTGGAGTGGGTGGTCAGGGTGGTGCTGCCCACCTTGACCTTGAAGGTGTCGTAGGCGACACGCTCGGTCTCATCGGTGTCGATGTGCAGCCAGTAGGTCAAGGTGGCCTTGCCGCAGCCGGCCGGGACGGTCACCGACTGGCTGAGGGAGTCGGTGGCGGAGGAGCCGTAGCCGCCGAGCCAGGCGAATCTGCTGCCGCTGTGGGCGGACCGGCCGGTGTGGGCACCGATCGTCCCGGTGTCCCCCGTCCAGGGTGTGGTGCCGCTCTCGAATCCGCCGTTGGCGAGGAGCTGTTGGCCGGTGCAGCTGCCGGTTCCCTTGACGGTCAGGGTGTAGGTCGTGGTGTGGGTGACGGACCCGGTACCGGTGACGGTGAGGGGGTAGGTGCCGGGTGCGGTACCCGCGGTCGTGGCGACGGTCATGGTGGAGCTGCTGCCGGAGGTCACCGAGGCGGGGTGGAAGGAGACGGTCACCCCGGCCGGCGCGCCCGTGGCCGTCAGCTTCACCGTCTGGGCGGATCCACTGGTGGTCGCCGTGGAGACGGTGCTGGTGGCCGGGGTGCCCGGGTCGACACTGCCGGCGGCCGGGCTGGTGGCCAGGGAGAAGTCGTTCGCCGGGGTGGAGTTGGTGACGGCGAGGTTCCACAGGGTGTAGGCGATGCCGTCGACGCTGCGGTTCAGTCCGGTGGCGTTGATGTTGCCGGTGGTGTCGCAGGACTGGTGATAGCAGGGGTCGTAGGCGCGGTTGGCGGTGCCGCCCCACTTGGCCGCCTGCGCCGACGTCTTTCTGGCACCGGCGCCCATCGCGTATCCGGAGGTCGGGATGCCGGCCTGCTCGAAGGAGTAGTCGTCGGAGCGGCCGGCGCCCTCGGTGTTCTCCTCGGGCTGGAGGCTGAGGGAGTCCCAGTACGCCTTCATCGGCTGGGCGGCGGTGGAGTTGACGTGGTTGATGAAGTAGCCGCCGTTGGTCGAGGCGATCATGTCGAAGTTGTAGTACGCCTTGATCCTCGACCGCTCGGCGGAGGAGAGCGAACCGACGTAGAAGTCGGAGCCGTTGAGGCCCTGCTCCTCGTCCGTCCACCAGCCGAAGCGGACCCGGGCCGCCATGGCGGGGTGCTGTTCGGCGAGGGTGAGTGCCGTCTCCAGCAGCGCGGCCGAGCCGGAGCCGTTGTCATTGATGCCCGGTCCCGCACCGACGCTGTCGAGGTGGGAGCCGAACATATAGACCTTGCTCGCGTCGCCCTGCGGCCATTCGGCGATCAGGTTGGGTCCGGCCCCGCTCGCACAGCCGGAGGTGCAGGGCTGTTCGGTGACGGTGTAGCCGGCTGCCTGCAGCTTGCTCTTGGCGTAGGCGACGGAGTCCCGGTAGCCCTGTCCGCTGGACTTACGGGTGCCGCCGTTGCGGGTGGCGATGTTGTTCAGTTCGGTGAGATGTGCCTGGACCTTGGCCACATCGATGTCCGGGGCGACGGCGGCCGGAGTGCTGCCGGCGGCGGGACCGTTGGCCGGTGCGCCAGGAACGCTGCCCGCGGCCTGGCCGAGCGATATCGCGTGGGTGGCCGGGTGGGTCCGGGAGGTCGCCGCGGCCGTGGGGGCTACGGCCAGCGCGGCCGCTCCGATGGTGGCGGCGAGGGATACCCCGGCCACCGCGAGTCTTCGTAACACCATGGCTCCTTGAGGGGGTAGGGAGTGCTACCGGCGGAGGTTCTGGTGGAGCACCGGGCCATGGCGGCGTCGTGTTCGTCCGGCCGGCTCCGGCGAAATGGGCTGATGCGCGGCCGGAGACGACATGTCCATGACCCAGGCCGCCGTACCATCACACCGCGACCCCCACGGCGTCAACGGATGTCCCCGCGCGGAGCGTTGTTTGTCGAAAAACGGCAGCTGGCGCCCGATATCCGGGCACCTGGCGGCGCTCGTGACCGCTGCCGGACCGGACGGCGAGGCCCTCGATGACACGGCGAACCCCCGCCCCGGCTCGCAAGCAGGGCGGGGGTTCAGATTCCGCTCACGCGGATGACGGGCCGTCAAGCGGCCGGTGTTTAAAGGAAGCTGACGTTCTGGGCGAGGGCGAGCCGGCTGGAGTAGTTGATGGTGTTGGTGGCGGAGCGCATGTAGGCGCGCCAGGCGTCGGAGCCGGACTCGCGGCCGCCACCGGTCTCCTTCTCGCCGCCGAAGGCGCCACCGATCTCGGCGCCTGAGGTGCCGATGTTCACGTTGGCGATACCGCAGTCGGAGCCCTCCGCGGACAGGAAGAGCTCGGCCTCCTGCTGGTCCCGGGTGAAGATGCTGGACGAGAGGCCCTGCGGGACGTCGTTGTGCAGGGCGATGGCCTGGTCCAGCGTCTCGTAGGTCTGCACGTACAGGATGGGGGCGAAGGTCTCCTCGCGGACGACATCGGTCTGTTCGTCGACGCGGACGATGACCGGTTCGACGTAACTGGCCCTGGGCGCCGCGTCGGTGAGGCGCCGGTTGCCGCCGGCCAGGATCTTGCCGCCCTCCGCCTGTGCGCGGGTGAGGGCGTCCTGCATGGTCTCCAGGGCCTGCGGGGTGATGAGGGGTCCGACGAGGGTGGTCTCGTCGAAGGGGTCGCCGATGGGGAGCTTCTGATAGGCGGCGGTCAGCCGGGCGATGAGGGTGTCGGCGATGTCCCGGTGAACGATGAGACGGCGCAGAGTGGTGCAGCGCTGCCCCGCGGTGCCGGCCGCCGCGAAGACGATGCCCTGGACGGCGAGGTCGAGGTCGGCGGAGGGGGCGACGACAGCGGCGTTGTTGCCGCCGAGTTCCAGCAGAGTGCGGCCGAAGCGGGCGGCGACGCGGGGGCCGACCTCGCGTCCCATGCGGGTCGAACCGGTGGCGCTGACCAGCGCGACCCGGGGGTCGTCCACGAGCTTTTCGCCGACGGTGCGGTCGCCCAGCAGCAGGCGGTGCACATCCCGCGGGGCACCGACCTCTTCGGCGGCCCGGTCCAGCAGCCGGTCGCAGGCGAGCGAGATCAGCGAGGTGAGCTCGGAGGGCTTCCAGATCACGGTGTCGCCGCAGGCCAGGGCCACAGCGGTGTTCCACGACCAGACGGCGGCGGGGAAGTTGAACGCCGAGATCACACCGACCACACCGAGGGGGTGCCAGGTTTCGGCGAGGCGGTGGCCGGGGCGCTCGGAGGCGATCGTCCGGCCGTAGAGCTGGCGGGACAGACCGACGGCGAAGTCGCAGATGTCGATCATTTCCTGGACCTCACCGAGCGCCTCGGAGCGGATCTTGCCCGCTTCGATGGTGATGAGGTCGGCCAGGTCGCTCTGGTGCTCCCGCAGCAGCTCCCCCAGGCGGCGGACGAGTTCGCCGCGGCGGGGCGCCGGGGTCGTGCGCCAGGTGAGGAAGGCCTCGCGGGAGGCGGTGAGGGCCTCCTCGGTGTCGGCTGCGGTGGCGGCCCGCAGACCGAAGAGGTCTTCGCCGGTGATGGGGCTGCGGGCGTGGAAATCGCCGCCTTCCACGACGGTGACGCCGACGCGGGCAAGGCTGGTGCGGGCGCGGGTGCGCAGGTCCTCGGTGGTGGGGAGGGCGGTGCCGGTCATGATGCTCCTTGGGGTGTGGAGGGGTGAGGTGACGGATCGGCGGGTCAGCCGGGCAGGCCGTCCAGGGCGAGTTCCCGGGCGATCTGGGTGAGGGAGTGGTTCTGCTGCTCCTCGTAGAGGTCGAAGGGGTCCAGGACGTCGCGGTCGAGGGCGCCGGAGAGCCATGTGCTGTCGTAGGCGATGCCGGTGTGGTCGTTGTTCCTGGAGCCTTCGTCGCTGAGGTTGGACTGGAAGATGCCGGCGGCGGAGCGTGGCAGGAAGTCTTCGTAGACGAGGGGTTCGGCCCGGATCCAGCCCTGCTGGAGCAGCTCTTCGAGGCCGGCGGGCGGGCGGCTGCCGTCGGCCGGCCGGTCGGGTGCGACGTGGTAGGTGAAGTGCGCCAGGCCCTGGGTGGCGAGGGCGTGCTCGGTGTCGGGGAGTTCCGAGGTCCACAGGGCGCGGGCGACATCGGCCCGGTCGGCCTGCGGGTCACGGGCGGCCAGTTCGTCGACGCGGGCGAGCAGGGCGTCGTATCGGGCCCGGCCCTGGCGGGTGAGGGCGATGCCACGGGCTTCGACCTCACCGAAGCGCACCCGCAGGGCTCCGCTGGTCACCTGGCCGCCGGGGGTGCGCAGGGCGCGGGGCTCGGCCAGGGCGCGGAAGGAGGTCTGGCGCAGCAGGACGTCGGGGCCCTGCCATCGGGGTGGGCCCTGGATGGTGTCGATCATTTCGATGCCGCGTTCGGTCATGCGCCGGTAGAGGGTGTCGATGTCGAGGACGCGGGGGGTGAGGTGGTTGATGTGGGTGCTGGTCACGCCGCCGATGTCGGCTGCGACGGCGGAGACCTTCTCCAGGGTTTGGTACCACGCCTGGTCGACGGGTTCGGGGGACAGTTCGAAGACCTGCACGGCGAGGTGGAGGAAGCGTTCGGCGTCGGTGTCGGACAGTTCCCCGGCGCCTTCCGCGCGGTCGGCCAGGGCCAGCAGTTCCGGGGGGAACAGCTGCCGTTCGGCCAGGAAGTTCTCCAGGCGGGCGCGCAGTTCGGGGTCGAAGAAGCGGGGGTCTGCCGGGGTGAGCATGGAGGTGAAGACACGGAACGGGTTCCGTGCCAGCTCCTGGCCGTCGACGGGGCGGAAGGCGGTCGAGACGACGGGGACCGCGCTGGCGGCGGCCTCCCGCAGGTCGTAGAAACCCACCGGATACATCCCCAGCGCGCCGAAGATGCGGGCGACCTGCTGGAGTTCGCCGGGTGTGCCGACCCGGATGGCGCCGTGCCGCTCCGCGGTCACCCGGCCGATCGAACCCAGCCGCTCGGCATCGGCGCCCCGCTCACGCAGCACCTCCTCGTTGACCTCGCGGGAGACGTCCACAAGCGTCGTGTAGGCGGGGACCTCCCGCCCGTACATGTCGGAGAGCCGCCGGGCGAAGGCGGCGCGCAGTTGCCACTGGCTGAACATCGACAGGTCTGCCTTTCGGTCGGGGGAACTCACACCACGTGTGCTTCGGGGCGGGTCTCGGCACCGGTCGTGAACCGGTCGGCGCTGAGCGGGGTGACGTCCACGAACGGGGTGCGGCCGAGGTGGATGTCGCGCATGATCTCGCCGACCGCGGGGGCCTGCAGAAAGCCATGGCCGGAAAACCCGGTGGCGTACAGGAAGTTGGGCAGCGCGCCGGAGCGTCCGATCAGTGCGTTGTGGTCCGGGGTGACCTCGTACAGTCCGGCCCAGCCGCCGTTCGTCTCCATGTCGGCGAGGGCGGGGGCCCGGCGCCGTGCGGCGGCGCGGAAGAGTTCGAGCCAGTCCGGTGTCCAGGTGGTGTCGAAGCCGTCGGTCTGGGCGGGGTCGGCGAGGCCGAAGAGCAGTCCGTCGTCGCTGTTGTGGAAGTAGGCCGTGGAGGCGAAGTCGATGGTGAAGGGGATGCGCGGGGCGGGCGGTGCCGTCGGTGTGGTGAAGGCGAGCTGGCGGCGTACCGGGCGCACCGGGAGGTGGACGCCTGCCATCTCGCCGATCCGTGCGGACCAGGCGCCCGCGGCGCAGATCACCGTGGAGCAGGAGATCCGGCCGTGATCGGTGTGGACGGCCGTGACCCGGTCGCCGGTGGTGTCGAGGCCGGTGACGGCGGTGTGCGGGGCGAACACCACACCCGCCCGCTCGGCGGCGCGCGCATAGCCCTGGACCGCCAGTCCGGGCCGGGCATGGCCGTCGGTCGGGGAGTAGGCGGCGGCCACCAGCCCGTCGGTGCTGACGTAGGGGCACAGCTGCTGTGCCTCGCGGGGCCCGATCATGCGGCTGGGGACGCCGAAGCTGTTCTGGATGTCGACGCCGGTCTCGAAATCCGTGGCCTGCTGGTCGCTGGTGAGCAGGAAGAGATAACCGACGCTGTCCAGCCGGATGTCGGTGCCGGGCCGCCGCGGGAAGTCCTGCCAGGCGCGCAGACTCCTGCTGCCCAGTGCGATGTTGAGCGGGTCGGAGAACTGCGCCCGCACACCGCCGATCGGCTTGCCCGAGCTGCCGCTGCCCAGCTCACCGCGTTCGACCACGACAATGTTGGACACCCCGGCCTCGGCCAGGTGGAACGCGATGCTGGTACCGATCACACCGCCGCCGACGATCACCACGTCGGCCGTGGGCGGGACGGTGCGGGAGGTGGATGACATGGACAAGAGGCCGATCCCTTCCAGAGGCCCGGACCTGTGCCGGTGGGCATCCGTCCGGCACGTCGGCTGGGCTGTCAGTGCATGGCGAGAAGAGCTGATCAGCTAGCTGCCCGTCATCGTGCAGCAACCCAACCGTTGACGTCTACGAACAGTTACTGCGTCTGATCTATTAGGATCTCTATATGGACTGGACGAGTGCCCAGCTGCGGTCCTTGGTGGAGCTGACCAGGCGCGGCACGATCACCGCGGCAGCACAGGCCCTGGGCTACACGCCCGGCGGGGTCTCGCAGCAGATCGCCGCGCTGGAGAAGGCCGCGGGCGTGGAGCTGCTGCGGCGGGTCGGGCGGCGGGTGGAACTGACCGATGCCGGCCGGACGCTGTCCCGGCACGCGGAGCGGATCCTGTCCACGGAGGCGGAAGCCGTCGAGGCCCTGGAGCGCACCCGGCGCGAGATCTCCGGCGTCCTGCAGGTGGGGCTGTTCGCCACGGCGGCCGCCGAGCTGCTGCCGCCGGCGTTGCAGGAGGCCCGGCGGGCCCATCCCGGGCTGACGGTGCAGAGCCGCGACATGGATGTGGACGAGGTGCACGACGCCGTCGCGTCCGGCGCGGTGGACCTGGCGCTCGGTCTGGACTACCCGGATGTGCCGATTCCGCGCGAGCCCGCGCTGCGGGTGCGGCGGCTGTACCGCGAGCGGTTCTCGCTGGCGGTACCGGCCGGATCGATGGCGGGACGCGAGGTGGTCGGCCTCGCGGAGACCCAGGATCTGGGCTGGATCCTGCCGTCGGCCGACAGCTACTACGGGCGCGCGGTGCGCACCGCCTGCCGGCGGGCGGGTGTCGAACCGCGGGTCCAGCACGAGGTGACCGATACCGCGGCCACGCTGGCGCTCGTCGAGGCGGGGATCGGGGTGAGCACGGTGACGGATCTGATGCTGGGCCTGCGTGCGTCACGGCTGGATGTGGTGCGGCTGCGGGAGCGGATCGAGCGGCACATCGTGGTGATGTTCCGTTCCTCCGTCGAGCACCGGCCCACGGTGACGGCTCTGGTCGACGTCCTGCGGGCGGTGTCCGGAGCCCGCCATGCCCCCTCCGACTAGCCGACGCTCGCGCACAACATCCTTGCGGCCTGGGCGAGTTGCCCTGCCCCGGGCAAGGTGCCGTTGACAAGAGAGCCTGAGCTCCTCGTGCTGCGACGCAGCCGCACCAGTTTTCCTTGCCCTCAGCACCGCAAGTTGTCGCGCTGCGGTCCCTTTTGCCGGGGAGCATCGTGAGTGATGGTTTCAGGCCAGTGGTGACCCACGCCACGACGGTGGCCCGTCGTGCCGCCGCTGCCTGACAGGGAGCGATCGATGTCCCCCCATCACACCTCGAAATCTGCACTCCCCGCCTTGCTGGGAAGAGGCCCCAAGGGGGTCTTCAGGCGAACACTGCCCAATGAACAGCCCACCGGTGCACGCATGGTGCGCACGCTGGGCCTGACCCAGCTGACGATGATCGGCATCGGCGCCATCATCGGGGCCGGCATCTTCAGTCTGGCCGCGGCCGTCGCCCGGGACGTGGCCGGTCCCGCCGTCCTGATCTCGTTCCTCGTGGCCGGCGCCGCGTCGCTCTGCGCGGCCTTCGCCTACGCCGAGTTCGCCGGCATGGTGCCGAAGGCCGGCTCGTCCTACACCTATTGCGCCGCGGTGCTCGGGGAGATCGTCGGCTGGATCGTCGGCTGGGACCTGCTCCTGGAGTACACCGCCATCGTCGCCGTCGTGGCGATCGGCATGTCGGGCTATCTGGGATTCCTGCTGGAGGCCGTCGGCATCCATCTGCCGGCCTGGGCGCTGGGCGCTCCCGGCACCGGGTCCGGCCACAAGATCGACCTGCTCGCGGTGGCGATCTGCCTCGGGGTGGCCTGGCTGCTGACCCGCGGCACCCGCACCTCGGCCCGGGTGGAGACGGTGCTGACCATCGTCAAGATCGCGATCGTGGTGCTGGTGATCGTGGTCGGCTTCACCAAGGTCGACAGCGGCAATCTGCAGCCGTTTGCGCCGTTCGGTCTCGGCGGGGCGTTCACCGGGGCGGCGACGGTCTTCTTCGCCGTCTTCGGCTATGACGCACTGAGCACCGCCGCGGAGGAGTCACTGGAGGCACGGCGCAAGCTGCCGAAGGCGATGATGCTGTCGCTGGCGGTCTCCATGGTGCTGTACGTGCTGGTCTGCATCGTGCTCACCGGTATGCAGCACTACAGCGAGATCAATCCGAAGAGCGGTATCTCCAGTGCGTTCCAGAGTGTGGGGCTGAGCGGGCTGGCCAATGTGATCGCCGTCGGCGCGGTCATCGGCATCGTCACCGTGACCTTTTCCTTCATGATGGGCGCCTCCCGGCTGTGGTACGCCCTCAGCCGCGACGGCCTGATGCCCGCCTGGTTCGGCGCCATCCACCCCAAGCGCAAGGTTCCGCACCGCGCCACCTGGGTGATCGGTGGGGTCTCCGCCGTGCTGGCGGGTGTGCTGCCCATCAACGCCGTCGCCGAACTCACCAATATCGGCGTGCTGCTGGCATTCGTGGTGGTCTCCGCCTCCGTCTTGCTGCTGCGCTACAAGAAGCCGCACCTCAAGCGCGGTTTCCGGTGTCCGGGCATGCCGGTGGTGCCCGTTCTCGGCATCGTCTTCTCCATCTGGCTGATGTCGTTCCTCCAGTGGGAGACCTGGGTGCGGCTCGGCTGCTGGCTGCTCGTCGGCCTGATCATCTACGCCGCCTACGGCTACCGGCGCACCCGCAGGGTCATGCCGGGAGGCTCGGTGGATCTCGACACCCTGGACGACCTGTCCGAATCCGATGAGGCCGAGCCCGCTCCCGTTCCGTGACGGACGATCGGCCGCCCCTGCCGGCGCTCCGTCCCTCCCCCCTCCCCGGGAGGGACGGAGCCCGCCTCCGCCCGGACCGTCATTCGGCCCCCGCGGGATGCAGATACGGCTCACCGGACGGCACCGCACGGCGCAGACAGCTGAGCATGGCGGGGAGCAGCGGGTTGCTGTTCTCGCTGCGGTGCAGCGCCATCACCTGGCGGTGGGCGGCGCGCTGGGTGAGCCGGGTGGCCTCGACGCCCTCGCTGGGCAGGTGCCCCAGTGCCGGGACCACAGCCACGCCGAGGCCGGCGGACACCAGCTCCCGCACCACGGCGTAGTTGTTGCTGCGGAAGGCGACGGCGGCCTCGAAGCCCGCGGCCGCGCACAGCCGGACGAACGACCGCGCCCCGGCGGTGTCCTCCCGGCTGGTGATCCAGCGGGCCCCGGACAGCTGGGACAGCTGCGCGCTCAGACCGCTGTCGCGGGCCCTGAGCAGGATGAGGTCCTCCCGCAACAGGTGGTGGCGGGTCAGGCCCGCCGGCCACTGCCAGGGGCTGAGCCCGTACTCGTAGACCAGCGCGACGTCCAGATCACCGTGGCTGAGCGCGGTGATGAGCTCTTCCGGTTCGGCCTCCTCCAGCTGGATCTGCGCGCGCGGTTGGGTCTCGACGAGGGCGGACAGCGCCGAGGGCACCAGCCGGACATCGGCCGTGGGAAAGCTGCCCAGCCGCAGCCGGCCGGTGGCGCCGGTGGCGAGCTCCTGCACCTGGTGGTCCAGATCGTCCATGGCGGCCAGCACATGGGTACTGAGATCGACCAGACGGTGGGCAGCGGCGGTGGGGCGGATGCCGTGTGCCTCCCGCTCGAACAGCACCAGCCCGGTCTCCTTCTCCAGGGCGGAGATCTGCTGCGAGATGGCGGACGCGGTATAGCCGAGGTCGCGGGCCGCGAGGGCGAACGATTCGCTGCGGACGACGGTCTTCAGCGTGAGCAGATGCAGTGGTTTCAGCAACACGGCTCCCAGGGAGGCGGGAGGACGAGCATAAGCATTCATTGCCCTCAAGCGTCAATACTTTCGCCCTGCTGGGCCTTGTCCGGTGCCCCGGCCGACCCACATCGTGGTCGGACCAGGCCGAACGTGACCGGTGAGCACAAAGGAGCAAGCACGGTGACCACAACAGCGCAGGGTCTCGGCAGCCTCGACGCGGCAGCGGTGGCCGAAGCCCTCGGCGCGGCGGACTGCGGCGAGGTCGCCGGCGATGCCGGCCACCGGGCACAGTACGCGTCCGATGCGTCCAACTACCGCCAGATCCCGCTGGCCGTCGTCTTCCCCGGCGAGCGGCGGCATATCCGCAACACACTCGACGTCTGCCGCCGCCTGGGAGTGCCGGTCACCGCACGCGGAGCGGGCACCAGCACCTCCGGGCAGGCCGTCGGACCGGGCGTGGTGCTCGACTTCTCGCGGCACTTCAACCGGTTGCTCGCCCTGGACCCGCAGGCCCGGACCGCGACCGTCGAGCCCGGCATCGTGCTGGACGAGCTGCAGCAGGCCGCCGCGCCCCACGGCCTGCTGTTCGGCGCCGATCCGTCCACCCACAGCCGCTGCACGCTGGGCGGCATGATCGGCAACAATGCGTGCGGATCACACTCCCTCGCCTGGGGACGCACCGCGGACAACGTCCTGGAACTAGAGGTGGTCACCTACCGCGGCACGGTGGTCCGGCTCGGCGAGATGACCGCGGAGGAGATCGACGAGGCCATTGCCGCGGGAGACGACCGCGCCGAGCTGATCGCCTCCCTGCACCGTCTCGCCCAGCGCAATCTGGCCACGCTGCGCACCAAGCTGGGGCGGTTCCCGCGGCAGGTGTCGGGCTACGCACTGGAACAGCTGCTGCCCGAGCGGCGCTTCAACCTCGCCAGGGCTCTGGTCGGCAGCGAGGGCACACTGGCCGTGGTGCTCTCGGCGACCGTCCGTCTCCTGTCCCCTCCCCCCGCGCGCGCCCTGGTCGTCCTCGGGTTCTCGGACGCCTGTGCCGCGGCCGAGGCGGTCCCCGCGCTGCTGGCGCATCAGCCGCTGGCGCTGGAAGGGCTCGACCACGCGCTGACCGACATCGTCACCCGGCCCGCGACCAGGGCCGCCATCGACACCCTGCCGGCCGCACAGGCCTGGCTGTTCGCCGAACTCGGCGGTACCGCGGACGCGCTGCCCCGGCAGGCCGAGGCGCTGGCCGAGACCGCGCGCCAAGCCGCGGGATGCACCGGCAGTGAGGTCATCACCGATCCCGTCCGCGCCCGCACACTGTGGCGGATCCGCGAGGACGGAGCGGGCCTGGCCACCCGTCTGCCCGACGGCTCCGAGGCCTGGCCCGGATGGGAGGACGCAGCCGTACCGCCCGACCAACTGGGCTCCTACCTCCGCAAGTTCACCGAGCTGCTGGACCACCACGGACTGCAGGGCGCCGTCTACGGACACTTCGGCGAAGGCTGTCTGCACGTCCGCATCAACTTCGACTTCAGCACCGAAGAGGGCACCGCCGTCTTCCGCGCCTTCGTCACCGAAGCCGCCCGGCTGATCGGCGCCCACGGTGGTTCGCTGTCCGGTGAGCACGGCGACGGGCAGGCCCGCTCCGAGCTGCTGCCGCTGATGTACGGCCCCGAGGTCATCGCCCTGTTCGAGGAGTTCAAGAGCATCTGGGACCCCGACAACGGCCTCAACCCCGGCATGATCGTCCGGCCGCTGCCGGTCGACGGAAATCTGCGCGTCAGCCCGCACCGCACCCCGCTTCCGCTGGCCACCGTCTTCCCCTTCCACGCCGACGACGGGGACTTCGCCAAGGCCACCCGCCGTTGCGTCGGCGTCGGCAAGTGCCGCTCCGCCGACCACCGCGGCGATGTCATGTGCCCCAGCTACCGGGTCACCCGGGACGAGAAGGACTCCACCCGCGGCCGCGCCCGTCTGCTGTACGAGATGACGCAGGGCGAAGTGATCACCGACGGCTGGCGTTCCACCGAGGTCCGCGACGCCCTCGATCTGTGCCTGTCCTGCAAGGGGTGCAGCGCCGACTGCCCCGTCGGGGTGGACATGGCCACCTACAAGTCGGAGTTCCTGCACCACCATTACAAGGGACGGCTCCGGCCCGCCTCGCACTACACCATGGGCTGGCTGCCGCTGCTGTCACGGCTGGCCGCCCGGGCCCCCGGGCTGGTCAATGCGCTCACCTCCTCCCGTCTGGCCCCGGCCGTCAAACGGCTCGGCGGGATCGCCGCGCAGCGGGAACTCCCCCGCTTCGCCGGGCAGACGTTCCTGGCCTGGTTCCGGCGCCGTACGCCCGAGGGCGACGGCCGGCGCGGCCCGGTCATGCTGTGGGTCGACTCCTTCAACAACCACTTCAGCCCCGAGGTCCTCCAGGCCGGTGTGGCGGTGCTGGAACACGCCGGATTCCGGGTGCAGGTCCCGGACGGCACGCAGTGCTGCGGGCTCACCTGGATCACCACCGGACAGCTCGGCACGGCCCGCCGCATCGCCCGGCGCACCACCGCCGCACTGGCCCCCGCCGTCGGTGCCGGCCTCCCCGTCGTCGGACTGGAGCCGAGCTGCACGGCAGCCCTCAAGAGCGATCTCCCCGAACTCCTCGACGGCGACGAGGACGCCCGGGCGCTCTCCCGCGCCACGCTCACCCTCGCCGAACTCCTCGTCCATCACGCCCCCGACTGGCAGCCCCCGCGGATCGAGGCCCGCTCGATCAGCCAGACCCACTGCCACCAGCACGCCACCTCCGGCTTCGGCGCCGACAGCGCGCTGCTGGACCGCATGGGAATCGACAACACCGCACTCGATTCCGGCTGTTGCGGCCTTGCCGGCAACTTCGGCTTCGAGCGCGGCCACTACGACGTCTCCGTCGCCGCGGGCGAACAGGTTCTGCTGCCCGCGGTGCGCTCGGCCCCCGCGGACACCCAGATCCTGGCCGACGGTTTCAGCTGCCGCACCCAGATCGCTCAGCAGACCTCGCGCGGCGGCACCCATCTCGCCCAGCTGATCGCCCGGGCACTGCCCCCGGACGACACCTCTGCCCGTTCCGGCTTCCCTCCGCTTCCTACCGAGAAGGAACACACCCGTGACTGATGCACTCTCTCTCATCGACGAGTGGGGCCCCGAGAAGACCGTCGTCGTCTCTCACCGGCGCACCGGTATGAAGGGCGTCCTGGTGATCGACAACACCGCCCGCGGCATCGGCAAGGGCGGAACCCGGATGAGCCCCGGCGTGACCGTGGAGGAGGTCTCCCGGCTGGCCCGTGTCATGACGTGGAAGTGGGCCGCTGTCGACCTCTTCTACGGCGGCGCCAAGGCCGGCATCGTCGCCGATCCGGCCGCCCGCGACAAGGAGGCGGTGCTGCGTGCCTTCGCCCGCGCGCTGTCCAACGAGGTGCCGCGCGAGTATGTGATGGGGCTCGACATGGGCCTGACGGAGAGTGATGCCGCCATCATCCAGGACGAGCTGGGCGACCGCGGTGCCGCCGTCGGTACCCCCGAGCATCTCGGCGGGGTGGCCTACGACAAGCTCGGGGTCACCGGCTACGGCGTGGCAGAGGCGGCCGACGCCGCGGCACGGCACCAGGGACTGCCGCTGGCCGGATCCCGGGTCGCCCTGCAGGGCTTCGGTGCGGTCGGCAGCGCGGCCGCCCAGCGGTTCACGGAACTCGGTGCCACGATCGTGGCGGTGTCCACCGCCCACGGCGTGCGGTACGACCCCAGCGGCCTCGATGTGGGCGCTCTGCTGGCGGCGCGTGACGAGCACGGCGACCACTTCGTCACCCGCCACTCCGCCGGTACCGCGCTGCCCTCAGGCGCCGAACTCACCGTGGACTGCGACGTCTTGGTGCCTGCCGCGCTGCAGGACGTCATCACCCGCGGCACCGCGCACGAGATCAAGGCGAAGCTCGTCGTGGAAGGCGCCAATCTGCCGACCTCGGCGGAGGCCCGGAGCATTCTTGCCGAGCGCGGTATCACCGTGCTGCCGGACTTCGTGGCCAACGCCGGCGGCGTGGTCGCGGCCGCCTTCGCGATGGATGCCCGCTACTCCGGCTTCCGGCCCGGCACGTCAAGCATTTTCGAGTCGATCTCGACACGGCTGCGGGCCAACACGGTGACGGTCCTCGACGAGGCCCGGCACCAGGGCATCACCCCGCACGACGCCGGCCGCCGCCTCGCCGAGGAACGCGTCCGCACCGCCATGGAGAGCAAGGGCCGTATCCCGCGCGGCTGATCCACACGGCGCCGCGGACGCCGGCCGGGCGTCAGGCCGGACACGCCTCATGGTTCTTGACCACGGTGAGCGTGGCCGGCCTGCCCTGCAGGGGTGTGCCTGCCTCCGGACTCTGCGCGCAGACCTTCCAGCGCGCCGGCCACAGCACATGGCGGCCCGCGCCGCGCCCGTCCCTGAGCTGGACGGAGGTGTCGTAGTTCAGGGCCTGGTAGGCGGAGACCAGGCCCTGGCCTGCCACCCGCGGCATCCGCTCGGGGCCGTCGGCCTGCGCCGGAGCGGCCGGGACCAGGCAGGACAGGGCAAGGAACGAGGTGGTGACGATGCGTTTCACCACCTGAGAACGATCAGTGCGGGCAACGGTCACCTCCGGGCCGGGGCCGTCACCACGCGCAGGGGCGGGCACGGCGCTGCCGGGCCCGCCCACCGGTCGGATGTCCCGCCCACCCGTCGGATGTCCCGCTCCCGGCCGTGCCGCGGCACCGAGGGGCGCGCCGCACGCCCCTCGGTGATCCGGGTCAGGCGGCGGCGTGCGCCTGCTCGGTGCGGACCTCTGCAAGGACATGCCGGGCGATGGCGGCCATCACCGGGTTGGTGTCGCGGTAGGCGCGGAGCTCGTGGAGCGCGATCGACAGCGCCCAGCCGCGGCCGCGGGCCCATGTCGCGTCATCGGCCCCCAGGGCCGTACGGAAGACACCGCGCGCGTCGGCGGGCAGCAGGTACCACGCCACGATCGTGTCGACGGCGGGATCGCCGAGGCCGAGGCAGCCGAAGTCGATGACGGCGCTGAGCCGTCCGCGGACGGTCAGCAGATTCCCGGGCTGCAGGTCGGCGTGGATCCAGACGGCCGGGCCGGGCCATGCGGGCGCCTGCAGCGCCGCCTCCCAGCCGGCGATCGCCGCGTCGGTGTCGATGATGCCGTCCAGCTCCGCCACCGCGGCGCGCGTCGCTCCGTCCCGTGTCGCCAGGGGCTCACTGCGGTAGGACGGCGGCCCGTCCGCGGGGTCGATCCGGTGCAGCGCGGTGACGAACTCCGCCAGATCCGCTGCGAACGAGCGCGGTGCGGCGAGGCGGCCGACGGCCGGGGTCTCCCCGTCGAGCCAGCGGTAGACCGACCAAGGCCAGGGGTAGCCCTCGGCGGGCGTGCCCTTGCCCAGCGGTCCGGGTACGGCAACCGGGAGCGAGGGGGCGAGCCGTGGCAGCCAGCGGTGTTCCTTCACCACGTCCTGGGCGGCGCCCTCGATGCGCGGGAGCCGCACGACCATGTCGCCGCCGAGCCGGAACATGGCGTTGGAGGTGCCGGCGGAGTCGACCGCCGTGACGGGCAGGTCCGCCCACTGGGGAAACTGCGTACCGAGCAGACGGTGTACGAGAGGGACGTCGATGTCCGCCTCGTCGGCATGCATCTTGCGCGCGCTCATGGGCGGCCTCCATATCGGCTCGGGTTCTTGGACGGCGTCCCTTGATACCCCGGCCTGCCGTTCGCGTCGACTGCGTTTTTCAGGTCAGGGACCGGCAGAGCAGGGCGTCGGGGCGGCCCTGGTGTCCGAGGCGGCTGGTGTAGGCAATGCCTGCCGCGTAGGAGTGGGAGGGGCACTGCCCTTTGAAGTGGCCGTGGGCGAAGTCGCCGCCGGGGTCGCCGGGCGGACGGTGGTCGCCACGGTCGAACCAGATGGCTCTCCCGTCCGTGCCGAGAGCGGTGCGGGCCGGTGTGCACAATGCGGCGGAGACCCTCGCACCGCGCAGGCTGTAGCCGGTGAGGAAGTGCCCGTCGGGGCACTGGAGTTTGCTGTGACCGGGCGCCCAGTCCCCGCCGGCGGGGACATACCGCTCGTCGCGCACCACGGTGGGAACGCGGCCGGGTGCGCGCAGATCGCGGGCGGTGGGGGCGTCGGTGCACAGCCCGCGGCCTTGGGTGTGGCTGATGCCGATGAGCCGTTCGCCGTCCGGGCAGGCCGCTTTGCGGGCTCCGCGGTCCCAGTCGCCCAGGGACCGGGCGCTCAGGGACTGGACGAAGTCGCGGTGGTCGGTGGTGAGCAGGTGCCAGGCGGGGGTCGGTGGCACCGGCCCCGTCTTTTGCGGTGCGGTCATGAGCCGGTGCCAGGGGGCCGCCCGCCAGTCGTCGCCGTCGAGGACTCCGGTGCGGCGCCCGTCATTGTCGTAACGCAGCAGGGCCCAGTTGTCCCCCGCCGGCCGCCCCTGGCCGTCGGTGCTCCAGCCGACGAGCGGCCAGTAGGCGAAGTCCGTGTCGGTGTCGGCAAGGTAGTCCGTGAAGTTGCCGAACCAGGCGCGGGCGGCGGGGCCCGACTCCTCGGAACCGGTGCCGAATTCGCTGATCCACAGGGGCGCGGTGAAATGCCGGCCGGTCTCTGCGGAGACATAGAACGCCTGGTCGTGCAGTACGGCGCGGAGCTGGTCGCGGGTCAGGTCCTGATAGCGGGGGTCACTGGTCTCCCCCACCCCCGTGGCGCCGCTGTGGTGCGGGCCGGTGTAGCCGTAGAAGTGGGCCGAGTAGACGAGTTTCCCGGAGGTGACGAGGGTGTGCGAGAGGGTACGGACCGGGGTGAGGGTGGGGCGGCCGTGCGGCAGGCCGTCCACCGGCAGACCGGTCCAGTTGATGCCCTCGATGACGATGAGGAGACGGGGGTTGGCCTCGGTGAGGATCCGGTCCGCCGCCTCCTGCGCGGCGGCCTGCCAGTCGTGGTGGTCACCCAGGCCCCAGTTGGGGTCGTCCAGGACGTCACGGCGTACTTCGTTGTAGAGGTCCGCCCCCACGACGCGGCTGTGGTGCTGGTAGCGGCGGGCCATGAAGACCCAGTCGTCGGCCCATTGCCGAGTGGACTGGCGGCTGTTCCATCGCTCGTTGCCGTCGAGGCCGCAGCACCACCGGGTGGTGTTGGTGTGGTTGTTGAGGATGACGGCGAAGCCGCCCTCGTCCAGGGCCGCGACCACGGCGTCGAAGATCTGCAGTGGTGTCCTGCCGCGGAGCTGTGGGTTGGCGGCGACCGCGGCATCGGGCACGGGGTCCGTGGCATGGATCATCTCGTTGGAGAACGGCAGCCGGATACTGTTGAGGCCCAGTGCGCGGAAGTCGTCCAGCAGTGCGGCGATGCCGACGCGGTCAAGGCCGAGGGGGATGCCGTGGGAGTTCTGGCCGCTGTGATGGCCGGCCGGGTCGTTGATGTCGCCCGAACCGTTCCAGGAGCCCTGTGCCCCGTCCCAGTTGGCGGACTTCAGCCGGAACCGCCTGCCCTCGGCGTCGACGACGTACCGGCCTCGGGTGGAGAGCGGCGCGGTCCATGCCTCGGCGGGCTTCCCGGCGGCTGACGGTCCGGGCGCCGAAGCGTCCGGCAGGGCGGGGGCTGCCGTCGCGCCGGGGGCGGCGAGCCCCGTCAGCACGAGACACATCGCCAGGGCGCGGCACACGGAACGTAAGAGCGGCTGCACGTCATCTGCCTGCTTCGTCGGCTGTGCTCGTCGGCTTCGTCCGGCGAGCGGCCGCACGGCAGGGGCACCACCGACGGGCCAGGGACAAGTTACCGACGGGTGCCTGAAGGGGCCATACCCCTGACAGCCGATTTCCCTGACGGTCAGCTCCCCCGGCGGTAAGTGCCCCTGCCGGATGCGGAGTAGAGACGGACCGAGCCACCGCTGCCGAGAAAGACGAGAAGAGCGGAGGTTCCGCTACCGGCCAGGTGTCCTCATGCGGCCTTGCTGAGTGTGCCCTTCATGGCGGGTCGGTGGAGGGAGCCGTGGACCCGGGCGTAGCCCGCGTACGGTTGCCCCGGGCTCAGCCCGCGTAGGTGAATTCGTCGGCCGGGCCGGTGGGCGACGTGGCCACGCCGACCGTCACGGTGACGTCCACCGTCTTCGGCTCAAGCACCCGGGACGGCACCGTCGCGATGATCTGGGTCGGGCTCTTGACGGTGACCGGGCCCGCGGCGGCGGTGTCCTTGAACCGTACGGCCGCCCCCTGGGCGAAGCCCGAGCCGTCGATGGTGACCTGGCCGCCGGCCTTCCCGCTGCGCGGGGAGACCGCGCTGACCACCACGGGCGCGGGTCCGCCGTAGGCGAACCGCCCCAACGGAACGGCGGGCGAGGTGCCGAGGCTGGTGGTGACACGGACGTCGACGATGCCGGTCCCGTCGGGCGCGATCGCGGTGATCTGCCTGCCGGACGGGTCGACGGTGACGCCGGTGCACGGGATCGGACCGAAGTCGACGACGCTGTCCGCGGCGAATCCGCTGCCGGTGACGGTGACCTTCGTACCGCCCTTCCCGGCAGTGGTGTCCAGCGCGGTCACCACCGGCCCGGCAGGGACGACGGACGCGTCCAGCAGGGTCAGGTACGTGGAGTTGGCGTGCTGGTACGCGACTTGGCCCAGGAAGTCGCCCGTGGTCTTGTTGACCAGCTCCTTGTTGTACTTCGCGTAGTCCGCGTTCATCGTCCTGGTGCTGTTGGCGCCGGGCTGAACGTAGCCGTTGCCCTTCCGGAGCAGGTCGATCTCCGTCAGCAGGATCTTCACCTCTTCGTTGGCCGTCGGGCCCGGGGACGGGTACCAGCCCTTGGCCGTGGACAGGTCCGACCAGGCCCGCGGGACCAGGTCGTAGGCGTTGACGTAGCGCTCGTTCCGGCTCCACGACAGGGAGTCGACGTAGTCCGCGAAGCTCTTCAGGCCGGCGGTGGGGGCGGCGAAGGTCAGGAGTGCGAACTGCGGCTTGTTCGTCCAGGTCTGGGCCTGGAGGTAGGTGGCCAGCATGGTGGCGATGCAGCCGCCGAGGCTGTGGCCGGTCACATAGACCGTCGGCTGGGGCTTGGCGGGTACGGCCGCGAGGAAGCCGGCGAGGGCCTGCGGGAGGGTCGCGCCCGAAGCGGCGACGGTGTCCGGCCCTCCGGTGCCTGCCCGCCGGGCGTCCCCGAGATGCCGCGCGCGGTGGCGACCTGAGTGAACGCGGCCATCGCGCCGGCCGAGACGGCGGCGTTCGCCGATCCGCCGGGCGTGAACGGCACCACCGTGCCGACGTCGAGGTCCTCCATGGTGTCGATCGGATTGCTGATCGTGCCGCGGACGGCCACGGCGAACTGGTTCGAGCCGTCGGAGTTCCAGGCGATGTACGCGAGGTTCGCGTTGTCCGGGCTGAGCGCCAGCCACATCAGCTTCCATGTGCCGCCCGTGGCGAGCGCGGAGTTGGCGAGTTGGGCGGCGATACCGCGCATGGCGCGCCCGCCCTGGTCCTGCAGGGTTTCACCCGACGGGCGTGGGGTCGCCGCCGTGGCGGCGAGTGCGGCGAGGGTCATGGTGACCTGGGCGGGGGTCGAGCTCGACTGGGTCGGCTTCGTCATACGTGCTCCTTGTATGTCACCGGGGCGAAGTGGGCCGCGACGGCCGCTCCGTAACGGGCCTCCGGGGCCCGGCCTCTGAACCCGCGACCCGGCCGGTGGGCGCCACTCCGACTGCCGGCGTTGAGCGTATTCATCCCGTTTCGCGGTGCTCGGCCGCCGGAGGCATCGCCGCTCTGCGAGCCGCGGATTTCAGGCTCCTGGCCCAGTGGCACACCGTGGCGGGTCGCTGAGAGGCCGCCACTCCCGAACGCTCAGCATGCTCGTCGGCCGGGGAGCCACGGGGCGAGGCGAGCCCGGCGCGACACCGGACGGAGCACGGCCCCGCCCGGCAGGAAACCGGCTCTTCGAGTGCCGCGGGAAAATCCGAGCGCGGCCCGTCAGCGAGACCGGCGGGCGTTGAGCCGGGCGGCCTGCCGCGTCAGATGGTCGCGCTCGGCGAGGTTGGGTGCCTTTTGGGCCGCCTCGGCGTACAGCCGGGCCGCCGTCGCCAGGTCGCCGTCGCACTCGTGGAGGTACGCCGCCACCGCGGCGTGGCGGGGCAGTGCGTCGTCCAGCGCCGCGAGCGCCGCCAGCCCGGCGCGCGGTCCGTCGGCCTCACCGACGGCCACTGCGCGGTTGAGCCGGACGACCGGGCTGTCGGTCAGACGTGCGAGCTCGTCGTACCACTCGACGATCTGCACCCAGTCGGTCTCCCCGGCGGTGGGCGCGTCGGCGTGGAGTGCCGCGATGGCGGCCTGGGCCTGGAACTCGCCCAGCCGGTCACGGGCGAGGGCCGCCTGCAGGATCGCGACACCCTCGGCGATCGCCTCGGTGTCCCACCGGCCGCGGTCCTGCTCGGCGAGCGGCACCAGGCTGCCGTCGGGCGCGGTCCGGGCGGCGCGGCGGGCGTGGTGGAGCAGCATGAGGGCGAGCAGCCCCGCCACCTCGGGGTGGTCGATCGCGGCCGCGAGCTGCCGGGTGAGCCGGATGGCCTCGGCGGCGAGGTCGACGTCGCCGGAGTAGCCCTCGTTGAAGACCAGATAGAGGACGCGCAGCACGGTGGCGACGTCGCCGGGCTGGTCGAACCTTCCCCGAGCTCTCGGCTTCTCCCCCAGTCTTCGGCCGGGAGGTGCCCCCAGAGCAGGGGATACCCCATCGCCGGAGACGGTGCGCTTGGCCCGGCTGATGCGCTGTGCCATGGTCGCCTCGGGCACCAGGTAGGCCTGGGCGATCTGGCGAGTGGTCAGCCCGCCGACGGCGCGCAGCGTGAGCGCAACAGCGGACGACGGCGTCAGCGACGGGTGGGCGCACAGGAAGTAGAGCTGGAGCGTGTCGTCCGCCGCGGGCACGGGCCCGGGCGCCGGCTCCTCGTCCACGAGGTCCTCACGCCGGCGGCGGGCACTGTCCGCCCGGGCCGCGTCGAGGAAGCGGCGCCAGGCCACCGTGACGAGCCAGCCCTTCGGGTCCCGCGGTGGGTCGGTCGGCCAGACGCGGACCGCCTCGACCAGCGCGTCCTGCACGGCGTCCTCGGCCGCCGCGAAGTCGGCTCCGCGGCGGACGAGGATCCCGAGCACGCTCGGTGTGAGGCTCCGGAGCAGGGCCTCGTTCATCTCAGAGGTCACTCCGTGATGGTGGGCGGCGCGGTCAGGAACGGGCGCAGCTCGAGCCACTCGTGGATCGGCTCCCCGCCCTTCCCAGGAGCGGCCGACAGCTCCCCGGCCAGCTCGACGGCGCGCTCGTAGCTGTCGACGTCGATCACCATCCAGCCGGCGATGAGGTCCTTGGTCTCGGCGAACGGGCCGTCGGTGACCGGCGGGCGCCCCTCACCGTCGTACCGGACCCACTTCCCCTCGGGGGCGAGCGCCTGACCGTCGACGAACTCGCCGGTCCCCTCCAGCCGGGTCGCGAAGTCCTGCATGTACTGCACGTGGGCCGAGATCTCCTCCGGCGTCCACTGGTCCATGGGCACGTCGTTGACCGCAGCCGGAGCGCCGCGGTAGTGCTTGAGCATCAAGTACTTTGCCATCGTGGTTCTCCTCGGTGCTGGTGCGACCCATTGTGGTCGCGTTCATAGCGGGGACGGAGCCGGTCACGGGTTCTCGACATCGCCGTCCGAGATTTTTTTGGCTTCTGACTGCGGATTCCGATGGACCGCAGGCTGGCGTGGACACCCAAGGTGACCTGGACCGTCATCGCCGATGACATCCCGAATCGTCACATTCTGCCGGAGGCTCTCCGGCTGCTGCCGCCTTCGTGGAATGCGCTGCGTAGGGTGCCCCCGGAGTTTCCCGCCCTCGACAAGCGCATCGGGGCGCGGGACGACGTGCTGATGCTGCCGCTGCTGAGTCATCGCGATCCCGCTGTCGCCGAGACCGAGACCGGGGCCGATCCCCCAGGTGTCCACGTTCCCCCAGCAGCAGCACCAGCAGCCGCCGCGAAAAGAGGCGTCGGGCACGTAGGGTGACGAGGTGATCACGGTCCGGGTGCTCTGTCGGCCGGCAGTCGGCATCGGTCTCCCGGCACCCGTTTCCGGCACTCGGTCGCACCGGAGAAAGGGACACACATGCGCGCTCGCCATCTCGCCACAGCTGCCGTTGCGGCAGTCACCGCCGCTCTTCTCACCGCCGGCCCGGCCCCGGCACAGCCCTCCGCCACCACCGCCCCACCGCCGGCCGGCCAGGCCGCCCCGGCCCGCCTGGCCGGTCACACCGAGGTCCCCGTCGAGGGCGGCTCGGCCCGCTTCGGCACTCCTCCCGCCCTTCTCGCCGCGCTCAAGGCGAACGGCGTGGTGATCGCGGATGTCGATGCCCAGGGCACGGTCACTCCGCACCACGACGCCGGCGGCATCAGCCTGGGCATCAAGGGCGGCACGGTCACCAACAGCGGGGGCAAGGTCGGCGGTGAGCTGCGGTTCGCCGACTCCGGTATCGCGCTGATCAACCGCAGGACCGACAAGGCCGTCAGGGTCACCGGCTTCACCGTCGACCTCGGCCAGGGCGCGCTCCGCGCCCGGCTGGACCGCGGCCCGACCATGACCGTGGGCACCTTCCCCCGGCCCGGCATCGCCGCATCCATCGACACCGCTGCCGCGGCGTTGCGGATGAACGCCGGCATCACGGTCACCGCGGCCGCCGCCGCCAAGCTCAACGCGGCCCTCGGCACCTCCGGCTTCACCGGCGGCGGTCCGCTGCTCCACGCCCGCGTCGACGCCGCTCTCGACCCGTCCGTCGATCTCGGTACCGCCCTCAACCTGAGCCATCGCCCGGCCCCCGCCGACGCGGGACGCCGCCCGGCCGTCGCCTCGGGCGGAGGAGAGCCGTCGGAGCGCTGATCCGGCCGGCCACGGATCGGGGCATCCCGCAGCACCGGTCCACGGGCCGCGGGACAGCTGCTGCTCGCAGGGCGGAATACGGAGGCCGGTGCCGAGCCGCTGGTCAGCTGCTCCCGCAGGGCGGCATGCCGAGGCCGGCGCCGAGCCGCGGCAGGTGCCGGTCGAGCAGGGCGTGCAGCCGGTCGGCGGCGGCCGGTCCGGCTGCGCCGTGCTCGGGCAAGCAGGGCCGGGCCCGCGGGACGGAGCTCACGGCAGCTGAGGGGTCCAGGGCAGCGGCAGTCCGTCGCCGGTGCGCCGGGGGACGAGATGGACATGGGCGTGGAAGACCGTCTGCGTCGCCGCCCGGCCGGCCGCGGTGATGATGTTCAGGTCCCCCGTGAGTTCCGCGCCGAGCTCCGCCGCGCGCTGCATCACCGCGGCGGTCACGGCCGGGTCGGTCGTCGCGTCCCGGACATGGCGGCGCGGAATGACCAGGAGGTGTCCGGGGGTGACCGGGCGGCGGGGCACGATCGCGAAGGCCTCCGGCCAGTCACGGACGAGCGGGACGGGCTCGGTACCGGTGGCCATCCGGCAGAAGGCGCAGGCCTCCAGTTGTCTGGCGGGTTCGCGGTGGATCAGGGGGCGGGCGATGTCGCGATGCTCGACATCGGCGGCGGTCCCGCGCTCGTCGAGCCAGTCGGCGACGGCACGGGCAACGGCCGGAGCCCGGTGGCGACCGTACCAGCAGGCGACGTACAGGTGAACTTCCTCGCCGGTGGCGGCCCGGTGCAGGGCGAGCAGCTGACGGCCGGTGCGCTCGACGGTCTGCCGGGCGTCCGGAGCGGACAGGACATAGTCGCGGACCTCGGGGTCCAGGCCCGTCAGCGCGACCAGTGGCGCGGTGACCGCGGTATCGGCCGGGTCCCACATCCGGTCGCGGACGTCCAGCACGAGTGCGCCGGTGTCATGCCGGGGCGGGGCACCCCAGCGGGCGCCGTAGGACGTGATCCGGATCGGGGCGGCGCTGGCGGGCATGGGCTCTCCTGCCGTGTGGGGTCGGGGGACCGTACGGGCCGGGAGGCCTGCTCCCGCGTCGCCGTCATCGTCAGCGGGCGGCAGGCTTCCCGCCGGTTTTCCTCCGACAGATGTACCTGACATCGCGTGGCCATGTGGGCGACTTGGGATCGGGGCATCCTGGTCGTCGCGGCCGGCCGAGCCGTGGATGGTAACCGACAGGCAATGGGTGTACCGCGTTCCGGGTTCGTTCAGCTACCGGTCACGCGCACCGCCCAAGATCTGGAATGAGACATTCCGCTTGGTGACACCGCTGCGGCCGGCATGCCGGCCACGGCACGGAGGGCCTCATGGCCGGTATGACCCACGTCCCCGCCAACCGTCGTCATTTTCTCCTCACTTCCGGTGCCGCCGTCGCCGGAACCGGTGCCGCATGGGCACTGCCGGGCCAGCGCAGCAGCAGCGCGGCGCCGGGCGCCGGGCACCCGCAGACTCTCCCGCGCACCGCGCCGGCCCGCCCGGCCGTGCGCCGGGCGGCACCGTACGGAGCCACCACGCTGGACACCGCGGCGCGCCTCGTCGGCAGCGGCGGCTATCGACACCTCACCTCCGGCCCGGGCTGGCCACTGGTCGTCCGGGGTGAACTCGCCTCGGCGGCGGCCGGACGGCAGGACCGGCGGACCGCCCTGGCGTGCTTCATCCAGTTCACCGACCTCCATGTGGCCGACGTCCAGAGCCCGTTGCGCACGGAGTTCCTGCGCGCCGGGTCGCCGGGATCGTGGCGGGCGCAGGAGGCGCTGTCGGTGGCGGGTTCGGTCTCGCTGGTGGAGCAGGCCAACGCGCTCGGCGGCGGACCGCACACGGGCCGTCCCCCGGCGTTCGTCATGTCCACGGGTGACAACATCGACAACCACTCCATGGTGGAACTGGAGTGGTTCCTCACGCTCATGAGCGGCGGCCGCATCACGCCCAACACCGGGGACCCGACGTCCTTCGAAGGCGTACAGAACTCCGGACTCGCGCTGTACTGGCATCCGGACGACGGTCTGCGCGACCAGGACAAGAAGCGCGGTCTGCCGCAGATACCCGGCTACCTCGAAGCTGCGATGCGTCCGGTCGTCAGCCCCGGTCTGCGGATGCCGTGGTACTCGACGCCCGGCAACCACGACGACCTGCCGGGCGGCTGTCTGGCCCCGCAGGACCCGGTGCTGACGGAGTACATCACCGGGGCGCGCAAGCTGTTCTCCGTACCGGACGCCGATGTGGCCGCGTTCGCCAAGGTGCTGGACACCGGCGACGACCCCAAGAGCACCGTGCTCAAGGAGATCCTCGGCCGCAATGCCGCCGGAGCGCGGACCGTGACCCCCGACGAGCGGCGGCGGATGGCCACGCCGCACGAGTATCTGCGGGCCCACCTGAACCCGGACTTCGCCGGAGCGGGGCCCGTCGGGCACGGCTATACCGACAACCACCTCGACGGCGACCGGATGTACTACTCCTTCACCGTCGCCGAGGGTGTCCTCGGCATCAGCATCGACACCACCTACCGCAGCGGCCACTACGAGGGCTCACTGGGCACCGAGCAACTCCAGTGGCTGGAGCGGACGTTGGCCGCCCACAGCTCCCGCCATTACGACGCGGACGGCCGGCTGGTCCGCAATGCCGGCGCCGATGACGCACACATCCTGGTGTTCAGCCACCACCACAGTCCGAGCATGGCCCGGCGGCCCGACGCGGCGCGCACGGACGAGCAGCGGCACGACGGCGCGGAGGTCATCGCCCTGCTGAGCCGGTTCCCGAACGTGGTCGCATGGATCAACGGCCACAGTCACGCCAATCACATCACCCCGCACGCCCACCCGACGGCCGCCCGCTCCTTCTGGGAGGTCAACACCGCCTCGCATGTGGACTATCCCCAGCATGCCCGGGTCATCGAACTCGTCGACAACCATGACGGGACACTGTCCCTGTTCACCACCCTCATCGAGTCCGCCGCGCCCCACCGCACGGACTTCGACGACCTGTCGGCCGTCGGCCTCGCGTCCCTCTACCGCGAGCTGTCCTACAACGCACCCGGCCTCGCCACCGGTATGACCGGCGCGGTCCACGAACCACTGGCGGGCACCGCGGCCGACCGCAACACCGAACTCCTCGTCCGACGAGCCTGATCCGGTCGGACGGGCCTGATCCGGGGCGACGGGCCTGATCCGGTCCCACGGGCCTGATCCAGTCCCACGGGCCTGATCCGGGACGGTGCCGCATCGGCCGAGGGGAGCCACCGGGCTCGCCCGTCCGCGGCAGACCGCGTGCCGCCCCGGGCCGGCACCGCTGCTCGCTCAGACCGCGGACAGCAGGAAGTCGGCGAAGTGTTCGGTCAGCGGCTCTCCCGTGAGCGGTTCCAGGAACAGGAACTGCCCCTGCGGATTCACCTCAAGCCACACCGGCTCCCCTTCCGGGGACAGCTTCAGGTCCACGATGCCCATCCGCAGGCCGAGTTGACGCAGCACCGTGCCGACGCGCCGGCCGAGGTCCTCGGGAACGGGCCACGCGGAGATGGGCACATTCAGATCGGGACGCCAGTCGAGCGCCGTCGTCTCGATCAGCGCGGCGTGCATCCGGTCGCCGAAGCAATTGAGCCTGATATGGCGGCTTCCCTCGATGTACTCCTGATACGTCGCAGGGCATATCTCGAACGAGGGCGCCGGGATCAACTCCGGGTCGTCGATCCATCGGGTGTAGAGGGAGGGGCCGCGGGCTCCGACAACGGGCTTGACGATGGTTCTCCCGACCTGCCGGGTGAACGCGATGACCTCGTCACGTGACTGCGAAATCAGGGTCCGCGGCACCCGGAATCCGGACTCCTGCGCCACCGCCAGTTGATACAGCTTGTCGGCGGCCTGGTCGGTCGCGGCGGGCGGCGAAATCCAGTCGCCATGGAAGGTGGCCGCCAGAATCCCGCCCAGCGCGCCACGGCAGTCATTGTTGACCAGACTGCGCTCATGGGTGCTGCCCCCGGACCCGGCGATATCCTGGTCGGCCCTGGCCCGCCGCCACCACAGCAGCGCCGCCTCCGCCGGGGACACCGGCACGCCCTCGGACGTCAGGACGGTCGCGGCACCGGCGCGATCGCCCGCTTCCTCGCGGTGTGAGCGCCAAGAAAGGCTCTGCCGACCGCTGATGGTGTCACATTCCACGATATGGAAATCGTGACCGCGGCTGCGCACCGCGTGCTGGACCGCGAGGGCATGCAGGTCATCGTGGAAGGAGACGGCCAGGATCATGCCATGTCGCACGCGTCGCTGTGGCTTGCTTCCCCGAATTCACAGCCCGATTCGGCGGCCACACCCGCGAGATTGTCGGCGACGATTTCCAGACCGGTGGTCTGCCGCACCGCCTTTTCCCATGCGCGGAGTTGCTCAGGGGTCTTCAGCCGCACAAAGCCGCTCGGCTGGACCCGGAGGACGACGGGCGGTGGTGTCTTCACGAACTCTTCCGAGTTCTTGTCCAGCGGATCGCCGAGGTTGAACTCAGACATCGCTCTCACCTTCGGAACACACATGGATGGGCTTTGCCTCTCTTCCACTGAACCACCGGTGGGTCGCCGCCGCCTCCCGGGCCACCGCGACCGCGTCGGCTACCCGCGCCCCTGCGGCCCCGGCAGCGGGACGGCCGCGCAGGCCACATCGCGATCCGGAGCGTCCCCGTCGAGGAGGTAGGCGTTCACGATGCGGTCCACGCACGCGTTGCCGTTCTGATACTGGCCGTGATCGCCGCCACCCGTCACGGTGACCAGCCGGGAACCGCGCAGCGCACGGTGTGCCGCGACCGCACCTTCGTAGTAAGTGGCGGGATCGTGGACCGAGTTGAGCATCAGGGTGGTCGGCAGTCCCTTGCCGGTGACCCGTACGCGGGGCGCGTCGGACACCGGCCAGAGCGCGCAAGTCGCCGCGTAGGCGAGCGCACGTGCCCCGGCGAGCGGATGGGTCGCGGTGTCCTCGGCGCTGCGCCTGATCCAGTGGCCGAGGTCTCGGCGCCATGGGGTGTCGTTGCAGGTCACCGAGAAGAAGGCGGCGGCGAACCCCGGGGACAGATAGCTCCCGAAGACGTTCCGGACCAGGGTGCGCTCGGCCGGTGTGGCGGACGGCCAGTGGTCGAGGGCGCTGAGCGCGGAGGCCAGTTGCGGGAACTGCGGAGCGGCGTCGTACATGTTCTGGATCGTGGCGCTGTCGAGCTGGTTGGGTCCGATCGTCAGGGATCCGACGGTCAGCGGATGGTCGCGCAGGGCACGGCGGCGCGCCTCCCACCGCGCCTTCGCCTCGGCCGCGGTGCGCCCGTAGTGGTACGTGGCGTCGTACCGTGCGATCCAGGGCAGGAAGTCCTGCTCGAAGCGGCGCTGGAAGCTTCTCGGCTGGCCTCCTTCGACGTCCTGCCAGGTGCCGCTGAAGTTCACGTTGCTGTCCAGGACGGCGCGCTCGACGCGCTGCGGGAACTCCGTCGCGTAGTACGCGCCGAGCCAGGTGGCGTAGGAGGGCCCGTAATAGGAGATCTTGCGCACGCCGAGCAGGGCACGGAACAGATCCATGTCCCGCACCGCCTGCTCGGTGGTCAGCCAGGGGAGCAGATCGCCGCTGCGCCGCAGACAGCCGGCGACGAGCTGCCGGGAGCGGTCGAGCACGCCGCGGAGGGCCGCGGGTGAACGGTCGCGGAAGTCGTGGGCGTAGAAGTCCTGGAACTCGGCCTCGGTCTGGCACCGTACGGGCGTGCTGCTGCCGACGCCGCGCTGGTCGAAGCTGACCACGTCGTAGGCGGCGCCCACGGCGGGCGAGCGTGCGGCGAAGCCCGCGGGCCGGGTCAGCCCCGAGGCCCCCGGGCCGCCCGCCGCCATCATCAGTACCCCGCGCCGCCGGGCGGGGTCGGCCGCGCGGTGCCGGGACACCGCGACAGTGAGGTCAGCGCCGGTGCCCGGGTGATGCCAGTCGCGCGGGACGGTCATGCGCGCGCACTCCAGGGACGGTTTCGCCGCGCACGGCTGCCAGTTGAGCTGCTGGTGGGCGTAGCGGGCCGGTACCGGCGGCCCGGACCCTGCCGCCGCCCGGGCCGGCGACGCGGTGGGCAGCACCGCCGACAGCAACGCGGCGGCGGCCATTCCCGACAGCGCGGCCCTCGGCCACCATAATTTTCTGAACGTGGACATCGATCCTCCTGTAGGCGCGCGGAGTGCGCTGCCACGGCAAGAATCCTCGGCGCCCCGCGGCCCGCGGTCGATCACACTGGTGCCCGTTCACGAGGTGGCACCAGCACCACCACCCCCCTCCCCCGCACAGCACCGCCCCATGGACGGGGCGCGGCCGTCCGTGCGCGATGGGCGAGACGGGGCGCCGGCGGCGGCCCGCGTCTGGCCGCCCGGACCGGAGCACTGAGGCGTCCGGGGGACCCGGGCCGGGGCGCTGAGGCGTCCGGGGGACCCGGGCCGGGGCGCTGAGGCGTCCGGGGGACCCGGGCCGGGGCGCTGAGGCGTCCGGGGGACCCGGGCCGACGTGCTGCGTCCCCGCGGTGGTGGCGGGCAGTACCGTCAGGGATGCATATCGGCAGATATGCGACAGAACAACACCATTGGTGGAGTCTGTATGTCCCCCTCCGTCACACAGCGGCCGGCCCGGCGGCGCTTCGTCGGCCTGGGCGTGCTGCTGGCCGTCGGCGTCGTCCTCACCGGTCTCGCCCAGGCGCCGCCGTCCGCCACACCCAGCGAGCTCGATCCGCGGATCGCTTCGATCATGCGGAAGCCGGACTACCGGCATGCCCAGTGGGGGCTGTTCCAGCAGGACCCACGGACCGGCAAGGTGACCTGGTCCCGGTACGCCGACCAGTTCTTCATCCCCGGTTCGGCGGCCAAACTGTTCAGCGTCAGCGGAACCTGGCACACCCTGGGCGGCGACCACCACTTCGTCACGCCGGTCCATGCCGTCGGACAGCGCCGGAACGCGACACTCAAGGGCGACCTGGACCTGGTCGCGCAGGGCGATCTGACCCTCGGCGGCAGAACGCGCAAGGACGGCACCGTCGCGTTCACCACCGTCGACCACACCTACGCCAATGACGTCCCGGGGGCCACCCTGACCCCGCAGGACCCGCTGGCCGGTATCGACCAGCTGGCCCGGCAGGTGCGTCAGACGGGGATCCGTCTGGTCGACGGCGATGTGGTCGTCGACGCGCGACTGTTCCGGCCGGATCCCGCCCTCGATCCGGTCCCCACACCGCTGATCATCAATGACAACGTCATCGATCTGCTCACCTCCCCCGGCGCCGAGGCGGGTACGCCCGCCGGGCTGGAGTGGCGCCCGAAGGTCTCGCCCTACCACGTCACGTCCTCCGTCCGCACGGTCGCCGCGGGCAAACCGTCCGACATCACCGTGCGCAGCTCCGCCAACGGCACCCGCATCCAGCTGTCCGGCACCATCGCCGCCGACTCGGCCCCCGTCCTGCGGGTGTCCCCCATCAAGGACCCGAACGCCTTCGGCCGCACCGCCCTGATCGAGGCGCTGAAGCGGGCAGGCGTCGAGGTCCGCGCGAACCCCGTCGGACCCAACCCCGTCCGCCAGTTGCCGCGCTCCTACCAGGGCGCCCCCACCGTGGCCCGCTACACCTCCCCCTCGTACGCCCAGTACGCCAAGCTCATCCTCAAGGTGAGCCACAACCTCGGGGCGAACCTGGGGGTGTGTCTGATGGCCACCAGCGCGGGAAGCACCGACTGCGAGGCCGGATTCCCCGTACTCGCCAAGTTCCTGGAGCATGCCCAGGTGGACCGCAAGGCCGTACAACTCGCCGACGGCCGCGGCGGCAACCCGGCCGACCGGACCACCCCGCGGGCCCTGGCGCAGATCCTGACGTACTGGCAGCGCACCCCCGAGGCCCGGCGCTTCCGCACATCGCTGCCGATCCTGGGCGTCGACGGGACCCTGGCGGATTCCTGCCGCACCTGCCCCGCACGCGGCAAGGTCTTCGCCAAGACCGGCACCGCGGCGGGCGGCGACGCACTCAACGACCGGCTTGCCGTGGGAGCCGAAACCACGGCCGGCTATCTGGAGACGCGCAAGGGCCACTTCGACGTCTTCTTCGCCGGAGTGAACGGCGCCGCCACCCCCACCGCCGACATCAACGGCGCCCTGACCATCGCCAACGACGTGGCCGACGTCGCCGCCCACCTCCAGCAACAGGCCGCCCGCCGGCCCTGAGCCGCGCGGCGGGTGCGCCTCGGGCGGGTGCGCCTCGGGCGGGTGCGCCTCGCATTCGGTCCGCAGGGGCTCGCCGCGCGGCTCCCTGTTGTTTCCCTGGTGCTCCTCGTTTCCCTGGTGCTCCTCGCGCTCGCGCACGGGCAGCCACCCCCAGGACTTTAATTGGCATCTTGGATACCACTTCTATAGAGTGCCGCTGTGCGACTTACCAAGAGCACCGACATCGCCCTCCGTATCGCCATGCGCCTGGCGGTGCTCGGCGATACGGGAGACGCGCCCACCACCCGGGAGGTGGCGAGCGCCGTAGAGGTGCCGTACACCCATGCCGCCAAGGTGGTGAGCAAGCTCCAGCACCTCGGCGCCGTCGAAGCGCGGCGCGGGCGTGGCGGCGGGCTGGCGCTGACGACTGCGGGGCGTACGGGGTCGCTCGGGCGGCTGGTGCGTGAGCTGGAGGGCGTCGATGACGTCGTGGGGTGTGAGGACGATCCGCCGTGCCCACTGCGGGGCGACTGCCGACTGCGCGGTGCACTGCGGGCGGCACAGGAAGCGTTCTTCGCCTCGCTCGATCCGCTCTCCGTTGCCGACCTGATCGACACACCGACCGGGCCACTACTCCTCAGCCTCACACCCACCCCGCCCACGGGCTGAGCGCACCCGGCCGACCCTGCCGCGCACCCCGGGAGTGGTGGATCCTCCGCCCCCCGAGGCCCCCGAAGCCCCCCTCAGACCGACCGACCCGCACACCTCACCCCCACACGGCCATAAATACGCATCCAAGATGCAAGTTCACTTCCCCCTTCGAGAATCCGGAGTTGCCGATGCTGTCGCCGAAGTCCGCCGAGACCGTACGTGCCACTCTCCCCGCCGTGAGCGGAGCCATCGGCGAGATCGCGACGCTCTTCTACGAGAAGCTCTTCGCCGCCCACCCCGGGCTCCTGCGCGACCTCTTCAACCGTGGCAACCAAGCCAACGGCAGCCAGCGGCAGGCCCTCGCCGGGTCCATCGCCACCTTCGCGCACCATCTCCTCGAACACCCGGACAGCCGGCCGGACGGCATGCTCGCGCGGATCGCGCACAAGCACGCCTCTCTCGGGGTGCGCGAGGACCAGTACCCGATCGTGCGGGAGCACCTTTTTGCGGCCATCGCCGACGTGCTCGGCGAGGCGGTGACCGACGACGTGCTACGGGCCTGGGACGAGGTGTACTGGCTGATGGCCCATGCCCTGATCGCCGTCGAGAAACGGCTCGTGAGGGAAGCGGGCGTGCGGGACGGCGCGGGGTGGCGCCCCTATCGGGTGGCCGGCCGGATCCAGGAGACCGACGAGGTGGCGACCTTCCTCCTGCGGCCGGCCGACGGTGCTCCCGTCCCGGCGTCCCGGCCCGGCCAGTACGTCTCCGTACAGGTCCAACTGCCCGACGGAGCACGGCAGATACGTCAGTACAGCCTGTCGGGGCAGCCGGACGGCGGGCTGCAGATCTCCGTGAAGCGGGTGGCGGCCGGCCGTCGGCCCGGCGCGCCGGCCGACGCCCCTGCGGGCGAAGTGTCCGGGTATCTGCACACGCAGGTGCACGGCGGCGAGATCCTGTACGTGAGCCCGCCGTTCGGTGAGGTGGTGCTGGCCGACGACGGCGACGGGCCCCTGCTCTTCGCCTCAGCGGGTATCGGCTGTACCCCGATGGTCGGCATGCTCTCGCACCTCGCCGCCACCGGCTCCCGGCGCCGGATCATCACCGCGCACGCCGACCGCTCGCCCGCCGCCCACCCGTTCCGTACGGATCTCCGCCGGCTCACCGGCAAGCTCGCCGACGCCACGGCGGAACTCTGGTACGAGGAGGGAGCCCTGGACGAGGAGGAGGACGCGGGGCAGGAGCCGGGCGGTGCGGTGGACGCGGTGACCGTGCGCACCGGGCTGATGGATCTGACGCAGCTCGCCATCCCGGCCGGCACCACCGCGTATCTGTGCGGGCCGGTACCGTTCATGAAGGCGGTACGGGCCCAACTGCTGGCATCCGGCGTACCTTCCGCGGCGATCCACTATGAGGTCTTCGGCCCGGATCTCGGGCTCTAGCCGCCGCGCAAGCTCGTCTTCGGGGGCTCACAGAAGTGGGAGCCCGTCTTCTCGGCGAGAGCCACTGGTCGGTGCGGCAGAAGAACATTGCCAATGGCCGGCGGGGGCAGCAGGATGCGAGAAATGACAACGAACCTCCCTTCCGCATCGCCGGCCGTGGTCCGGCTGGCGCGGTACACGAAGACGGAACTGAGCGAGATCTTCGGGGACGACGACGATCCCTTCGGAGTTTCCTGGGCCGGGCTGACCTGGAGGGCCAAGCAGGAACACTTCGGCGTCAGACAGGACGGCCGACTCGTGGCGCACACCGGTCTGGTGACGGTTCCGCTGTCGATCGGCTCCCTGGAGACCCGGGCGGTCGGCTTCGGCGGCGTGGCCGTCGCTCCCGGCCTGCGAGGACAGGGACTGGCCCGGATCGTCGTGACCGCCGCCCTGGAGCATGCCCGCACAGTGGGACCGCGGTACGGGCTCCTCTTCTGCCTGCCGCATCTCCTCCCCCTGTACCAGAAGCTCGGCTGGCAGCAGCTTCACGAGGACGTGGTGGTCGAGCAGCCCGAGGACACCACCACGGTCATGCCGCTGGAGACCATGTGGACACCACTGTGCGACGGGGCGCAGTGGCCGGTCGGACCGGTGCGGCTGCGGTCGCTGCCCATGTGAACGACGGTCGTTGAGGTCTCGTCGGGACCGAGGGGCGGGGGTCAGGTGAGGTCAGCGGTCGGGTCACCTGTCCCCCCTCCCCCGCCCCTCGGCTCAGCGTTGCGGAGCCTGGAGGGGTACGGCTTGTCCCGTCACCTGCACCCGCGGGTCATCGGGGTGGAGGTCGACATAGAGGTCGCTGGGGCGACCCATGTCCTCGCCCTGCCGGATGTGCACCCGCAGGGGCTCGGTGACCAGGCCCAGGGCGCGCAGATAGCCTCCGAAAGCCGCGGCCGCAGCGCCGGTGGCCGGGTCTTCCACGACGCCGCCGACCGGGAACGGATCACGGGCGTGGAAGTCGAGGCGGTCAGCGGCCTCGCGGTGGACGAGGTGCACGGTGGTCCAGCCGTGCTGCCGCATGAGGGCGTGCAGCGCGTCGAAGTCGTAGTCGAGGGCGGCCAGTTGCTCCCGGCTCCGGACCGCGAGGACCAGGTGGTCGTTGCCCGCGAAGGCGACGTGGGGCGGAAGGCCGGTGTCCAGATCGTCGCGGCTCCAGCGGAGCGCGCGCAGCACCGGCTCGACCTGGGTGTCCCGGGCCGGGTGGGAGTGTGCCGGCACGCTGGTCAGCGTGGCGCGGACCAGCCCGCCGTCCAGGCTGGTACCCACCCGGATCTCACCCGCGGGCGTCTCGAACAGCAGCTCGCCGGTTCCGGTTCGGGAGGCGAGGGCGACGGCCGTCGCGATGGTGGCATGTCCGCAGAACGCCACTTCGGCGCGAGGGCTGAAGTACCGCAGCCGGTAACGGCGCGCGGCCGCGTCCTGTGCCGTGACGAACGCGGTCTCCGAGTACCCGACCTCCGCCGCCACGGCGAGCATCCGCGCGTCGTCGAGTCCCTCGGCGTCGAGCACCACACCGGCCGGGTTGCCGCCCGCGGGGTCGGTGGTGAAGGCGGAGTAGCGCAGCACCTCGATATCCATGCTGTCCGGGTTCTGGAGGGGGTCCGGCTCGACGGTGTGCGGGAGCGGGTTCGGACCGGTGGGGGCCGTCTGTGTGGTCATGGGTCCCACGATGACACCGGAGCCGGATCGCGTCCAACGATGGATATCGCTCATGCCCATCGGATCTCGCGATAGCGTGCGCGGGTGGACACCAGACTTCTGCGTACCTTCGTGACCCTCGCCCGCGCGGGAAGTTTCACCGCCGCGGCCCGCGCCCTCCATCTCGCCCAGTCCACGGTCACCGTCCAGATCCGCACCCTGGAGAAGGAGTTGGGGACCCCGCTGTTCGACCGGATGCCGTCGGGGACGATCCCGACCCGGGCCGGGCAGCGGCTGCTGGAAGAGGCCGAGGACGTACTCGACGCGGTGGCCCGGCTCCGTGCGACGGCGGCGGCCGGGCAGCGGGACACCGAGGGCGGGACGGCCGAGGGTCAGGTCGTCGTCGGCGCGGGTGATTCGCTGTGCTCCGCACGGCTGCCGGGCGTGATCGCCGCTCTGCGGCACGCGCATCCTCAGCTGGATGTCCAACTGCACGCCGTCAGCACGGCCGCGGCGGTGGACGGCCTGCGCACGGGCCGGCTCGACCTCGCGCTGCTGCTGGAGCCGGAGGTCGCCGACAACGATCTGCTGGCCCGCAGGATCGCGAGCGAGCCGTTGGTGTATGTCGCAGCACCCGGTCATCCGCTCGCGGCGCGGGCGGCCGGCTGGGACGAGCTGGCGCAGGAGTGCTTCTTCGTACACGAGGAGGGGTGCTCGTACAGTGACCGGCTCGTGCGGACGCTGCTGAGCCTGCCCGGTGCCCGGCCACGCATCACCCGGTTCGGCAGCATCGACGCCGCCCGGTCGTGCGTCGCGGCCGGCCTCGGACTGACGCTGCTCCCCCGTGTGACGGTCGAACGCGCCCTTCGTGAGGGCCGGTTGGCCGTGTTGAAGGGCCCCGAGGCCCCGCCCGTGCCGGTTCAGCTCGTCCGGCACCGGCGACGGTGGTTCGCGCCGGGCGCGAAGGTCGTGGCCGAGGAGGTGACGCGGGCGTTCGCCGCCGCGGAGGCGTGAGGGGAGACCCGGGGCGGCACCCGCCACCGGGGAGCCGCCCGCACCCTCGCGTTCGGACCGCTTTCGCCGGCTCGGGAGTGCCACGGGAGTTCGTATGTGTCCTTCGTCCGCGTGGCCGACCGGCGCGTCGTTTGGACAGCTCACGGGCCTCCGACACCGTGAAGGCGTGCGCCCTCTCCTCCTTCGCCTCGTCGCAGTGACGGCCGTTCTCCTGGCCGCCGGCGGCTGTGTGTCCCTTCCCGCCGACGGCTCCCCGCACGACCCCGGTCCCGCACCGGGCGGACGCACGGTCGCCCCGGCCCGGCCCTCGCCGCTGCTGATGCCCACCGAGGGATCGTCGCGTGAGCAGCTGGTGGACGTGGCATCCGTGCGGAGGAAGGCGAAGCGGCCCGCGGCGCATCGGAAGGGGCAGGCCGTTCCCCGGCACGCCGCGCCGGGAAGCCGGGCGGAACGGCGGCCCGTGGGACGGCCGGTGCCGCAGCCCGCCCGCTCCGCGCCGTCGAGGCCGCGGCCGGTACCGGTACGCACGGCGCCGCGGCAGCGGCACCACGTGGCTGCGTCACCGCGCGCGCTCCGGCGGCCGCCGCGGCCCCGCTCGACGATCGATGCCGGTGTGGTGTGCCGGATGGCCGCCGGCCGCGTCCGGGCGGATCTGCTGCGGCTGTGCCACCGGACGTACGGACGCTGAAGCAGCGAACGGCCGGGTCCGCCCCGGCACGGCACACCGGTGATCCGCGGACGTCAGGAGGCGGACGTCAGGAGGCTGATGCCAGGAGGCAGACGCCAGGAAGCGGACGTCAGAAGGCGGATGCCTGGGCTCGGAACCGGCGCCGGGGACCCAGCCGTTGGCGGCTCCGGAACGGTCCATGGGGCGGGGCCGGTCGTGCCTCAGCGGGCGGGTGAGAATGCTGCAATGAAACGAAGAGCCCGCTCGGCGGCGCTGGTCTGTGTCGGAGCCGTCCTCCTGCTGTCCGGCTGCACCGCGGACCGTGGCACCCACTCCGGCCGTCCCTCGGAGACCCCGGGCCCCACGGCCACCACGACCGTCGTACCCGGTGCCGCGGCCCAACTGGCCGACCGCTACCGGCGGTCCGGCGGGGCTCACGAGGTGTACGGCATTCAGCGGAAGTCCGGCCCCAACGACGTCCCTCTGCTGATCGTGTGGACGCACAACCCGGATGACGACGGCGATACGTTCGACGAGCTGAAGGATTCCCTCATCGGGTTCCTGAAGCGCGAAGAGGGCCTTTCGCTGAAGCAGGGCTACTTGATGGACGTGTTCGGCCCGAAGGGCGCACTGCAGCACCGTCTCGACGCCCGCCCGCAGCCCGCGAGGAGTCGGTAGGGGCCCGGCCCCGGCTTCCGGGACCGGTGTCCGTCCTGGCTGCTGCGCCGAACCGGGAATCCGTCCCCGGCACGTCCCACGGCCCGCGGGCAGGCCGCCCAGCCGGCCGGCCGGGCCCGCGGGCGATTCCGGTGGCTCCTACCGCGTCACTCCAGCCGGATCTCCGCCCCGACCGACTGCTTCCGGGCGGCGTCGACGACCAGGGCCGCGGCCGCGGCGTCCTGCACCGCCACGCCGACGGATTTGTAGAGGGTGATCTGCTGGTCCGAGGAGCGGCCCGGGACGCGGCCGGCGAGGAGTTCGCCCAGTTCGGCGTGCACATGCCCTTCCGTGATGACGCCGTCGCGGAGGGGGAGCAGCAGATCGTTGCTGCCCGCGGGGAAGGGGGCCAGCGCGGCCTGCCGCGACTCGACGCACACCAGCGCTTCGGCGACCGTGGCATCGTCGACCTCCCGGCCGGCCGGGTTGAAGCCCACCGAGGTCACATGCACTCCTGGTGTCAGCCAGGAACGGCGGATGACGGGGTCGACGGCGTGGGTGGCCGCGGCGGCGATATCGGCACCGTCGAGCGCCTCGGCGTAGGTGGCTGCCGCCTCGACGGGTACCTGGAGCGTGGCGGACAGTTCATCGGCCAGGGCGGTCGCCTTCGCCCGGTCGCGGCCGGCCACGCGGATCTGCCGGATCGGGCGCACCCGGCACATCGCTTCGGCGTGCGACCGCGCCTGCGCTCCGGTGCCCAGAACGGCCAGCACCGAGGCGTCCTCACGGGCCAGCAGACGTGCCGAGAGCGCCGAGCCGGCGGCGGTCCGCGCCGCGGTGATCGCCGTACCGTCCAACAACGCCGTGGGCTCACCGGTGTGCGGATCGAAGGCGACGATCAGTGCCTGGTGGGTCGGCACCGGGGTGCCGCCGTTGTGCGGAAAGACGGAGACCAGCTTGCTCATGAGCACCCCGGCCGACGGCACGAAGCCCGGCATGGCCGCCAGGAAGCCGTCCCGTTCCGGGACCAGTGCGGCGACGCGGTCCGGGGCGGAAGCACGGCCCGCGCTGAGATCCGTCATCGCCGACGCCAGGGCGTCGATCAGTGCCTCCAGGTCGAGCAGCGCCTCGACCTGCGAACGCCCGAGAACCAGCATCCGCGTCAACCTCCTGATCAGAGCTGCCCGACCGACCTGCGCCGGGCCGGGATTCGACCGTAGTCACCTCCGCACGTTCCCGTACTCCCCTGTTTCATGTTCTCTCTCTGATTCCGTTCGCCCCTCGGGTCCTTGCTGAAGAGCCGGAGCGCCAACGCGTCCGCCAGTGCCCGCGCAAGCGTCGTCTTTCCGGCTCCGGGCGGGCCGTTGACGAGGACGGTGGGCCTGGCGCGACGCGTTGAGGCGCTCGCCGGCGAGCGGCCGGTGCGGCTTCCGGTGGACACGGTGCCCCGCCGCCCGGCCGCCACCGGTTGGTGGCGCCTGCGGGGACGGCCGCTCAGGCCGGTTCCAGGGTGCAGGGGTGGCTCAGGAAGTTGCCGAGCCGGCCGTCGGCATCGCCGTTCTTGTAGGCGTGGGCCTCCCCGGTCAGCGCGCCCCTTTCGAGCCGGAGGCCGAGTCCCAGCTCCGGGCTGTTGATGCGGGCGTCCGCGGTCGGGAGCTGCAGCGGGAAGGACGCGCGCAGGTCCCAGGCTGCCGAGGCGCTCGCCGCGATGGTGGCGCTCGCGCCGGCCAGTCGCAGTTCGGCCTGCCGGCCCGGCAGCACGCGGAGGGTGACCGGCACTTCCCGCTCGGGCGCGCTGATCCGGCCCGTCCAGTCGCCCTCCGGCAGCATCATCGGGCGCGGCGGATCGGCGACCACGGGCGTGATCGACTCGGCGATCCAGTCCGGGACGAGTTCACCCAGTACGTACCGGAGGATCGCGTCACGGGCCGCCTTGTTCGTGGAGTTGGTGAGCACCGCGACGGAGAGCTGCCGCTCGGGTACCGCGACGGTCATCGCGGCCACTCCGGGCCCGCCACCGCCGTGGCTCTGCACCAGCGGACCGTCGCCCGAGGACAGGCACCAGCCCAGCCCGTATCCCAGATGCTCGTTGACCGGCAGCGCCTGCCGTACGGCCGCCGCGGTCTCCGGCTTCAGCAGACGGTCGTAGGACTGGGCGAACAGCGCCAGTTCACCGGCCGGGGCCCAGCCGAGGGTCGCGCCCGGGTGGCTGCAGTCGTAATCCGGGTAGGCACGGCCGTCGGACGTGTACCTCAGCGCCGACGATGCCGAGCCCGGGTATACCCGCCCGACATGGCAGCCGGTGAGCCCGAGCGGCTCGAAGACCCGTGCGCGGACGCCGGCGCCCAGTTCCTGGCCGGTGGCCTGCTCCAGCAGCCGGCCGAGGAAGCGGTAGCCGAGGTTGGCGTAGCCGAAGCCGGTCCCCGGGGTGCGGTACGGCACGGCGTAGCGGTCCGGGTCGTGGACCCGCTCGCCGTCGCCGTAGTCCCAGTCGTAGTACGCCCCCAAGCCGCCCCTGTGCTGGAGCAGTTGGCGTGCGGTGGGGGCCGGCCACCGGTCGGCGCCCGGCAGCGGGACGGGGGCGTCGAGGTCCAGGAGTCCTTCGTCGGCCGCGTGGCAGACGGCGGTTGCGGTCATCGGCTTGGTGATGGAAGCCAGCCCGTACACCGTGTCCGGCGTGGCCGGACGGCCGGTGGCGGCATCGGCCGTCCCGTAGGCCGCGGCGAGGATCACCTCGCCGCGCTCGGCCACCGCCACGGAGACCGACGGACAGCCGTGTTCCGCCAGCGTCCCGGTGCAGTACTCACTCAGCCCGTCCAGCATGCGCCCCTCCCCTGTGTGCGCGTCCCATTTGTACGCGTACAAACATCAGTTCACGCCCGTTCACAGGAGTCAAGGAGCATGGTCGCAGGCCGCCTTGGCCGAGTCCTGGCATCGGCACTCAGGTGTGTGACGGACTGCGGTCCGCCGTCGTGGCCGTGCCGGGCCCGAATGTGATCACTTCGGGGAGGAATGTGTTCGTTGGGAACGGCGACGCATTGTGGGCGCAGGATCGGGCACGCGAGGACAGCAGGCGTCCGGGTAAGGAGGCTGCCGAAGCAGCCGGCCGACCCGACACCGTGCCGCACTGGACAGCTACCGCGCCCCGCCGCGGTGAACGGAGGTATTCATGGACTGGCGTCACGACGCGGTGTGCCGCGAAGCGGACCCGGAACTTTTCTTTCCCGTCGGCAACACCGGCCCCGCGCTTCTGCAGATCGAGGAGGCCAAGGCCGTCTGCCGCCGCTGCCCGGTGATGGGGCAGTGTCTCCAGTGGGCGCTCGAATCCCGGCAGGATACGGGTGTCTGGGGCGGTATGAGCGAGGACGAGCGGCGTGCCATGCGGCGTCGGGCCGCTCGGCACCGGGCTCGTCTTGCCTCCGCCTAGGAGCAGCCGTTCCGGCGCTCGTTCTCACGGGTGCCGCACCGGTACAGCGTCCCCGTACATACCAGGGGCGGTAGCGGAGCGAGGTCCGCTACCGCCCCTTTGTGGCGGCCGCCGCAACGGGCGGGCGGGCGCCGCCGTCAGCCGCCCGCTCAGTCTCCGCCCGCTGGGTGACCGGGGCCCCGGTGCGGTCCCCCGGGAACTCGTACCACCGGCGCTGCAGACAGACATGGCGCACATCGGCCTCCACGAGACGAAGGAACGCCGTGACGGTCTCCTTCAGGCGCTGCTGCAGCGCGGGGTCGGTCAGCTGCCCGTCCTCGGTGAAACCCTGGTGGGCCTCGGCCAGGCTGAACATGTCCGGGTAGACGCGGGTGCCGAGATGTTCCAGCGGCACCCGCAGCACCCACAGTCCTCGGTTGCCGCCGACCAGGGACGGAGAGGCAGAGACCAGCAGCGCGTGCTTGGTCTTGAACGGCTGCGGCCGGACCCGTGAGACCCAGTCGATCGCGTTCTTCACCACCCCCGGCACGGAGGCGTTGTACTCGGGTGAGGAGAGCACAAAGGCGTCGCACCGTTCGAGCCGGTCCCGCAGCGCCAGCGCGCCGTCCGGCAGCCCTTGCGCCTCCTCCACATCGCCGTCGTACAGCGGCATATCGAATTCCCGCATCGTGGCGAGATCCACGGTGGCGCCGGCCTCGGTCATCATGCTGCCCACCAGGGCGGCCAGACGGGCATTGGTCGAACCGGCCCGCAGCGAAGCACCGAGAACAAGTACGCGCAGCGGGCCGGGGTGTACGTCCGTGGGCATGGTGACGTCCTTCCGGCACATGAACGCGCATGCCCGGGACCGGACACGCGGGGCCCCCGCCTCAGTGTGACGGCAGGCTACAGGCGCTCGGGCCGCACCTCCGGTAGCCGTGACGCCTTGTTGCGCCAGTGGAGTGCGCCGCTGTCCGCCCCCGTACGCCGCGCCGTCACGGTGCGGTGTACGCCCCGGCTTCGGTGCGGGGTGTTCAACGGTCGGCGGCGGTTTCGGAGTCCGCGGCCGTGTCGGAGTCCGCGGCGGCGGCCGCGCTCTCGGCGCCGTCCACCAGTTTCTCCATGCCCGCCAGGTCGGTGGGGGCCGGCGAGGCGGGCGCGGGTGTCACCGGGGCGGCATCGCCCTCGGTACGGACCCCGTTTCCGCATCCGGCGACGAGCACTCCGCACACGAGGGTGGTCGCCACGAGCACGGCGGCCTGGCCGGTGCGGGTCACGAGGCAGCCGCGTTGTGGTGTGTACGGCACCAGGTGGCGACCTTGGCGAGGTCCTTCTGCCGTTGCTGGAGCGTGGGAACGAGGGACCTGCGGTGGGTGAGCTTGTGGTTGAGGAAGGTGGCGATCTCGGTGTGCCCGACGGCCTTCGCCTTCTCCGCACGCTTCTCCAGCCGGGCGACGGAACCGCGGACTCCGGCCTTGCCCTGCAGGCGCCGGAGTGCCTTGTCAAGGCGCTTGTCGATCTTCGGGACGCGCTTGCAGAGAGCCTGTGCTCCGTCACCCGTGCCGTGCTTGGCGGTGGCGGACGGTGCCGGGGCGCCGTCCGCGGCGGCGGTGCCTGCGATGCCCAGCAGGGCGGTACAGGCCGCCACCGAAGAGAGGGCGATGGTCCGGGTACGCATGACGTTCCTCCTCATCGGGCGGGCCGGGTGCCCGTCCGCGAGGAGAAGTTAGGGAGGTTCTTTGTGGAAACTCTGTGGCCGCCCGGCGGGGTCCGCCAGCCAGTCGCGGTGCGCGGGCAGCGCGGGGCGGTGCGGACGGTCGGCGGCGGGCGCGGCCGGGAACGTGACCTCGAAGCGGGCGCCCCGGCCCCCGGGGCCGTCCAGAACCCGCAGGGTCGCCCGGTGCAGGGCGGCCTGTTGCGCGACCAGGGTGAGGCCGAGGCCGGAGCCCGGACTGTCCGGACGGCGATGGAAGCGCCGGAAAACGGCCTCCCGTCGCTGCGGCGGCACGCCCGGCCCCCGGTCGTCGACGCTGAGGACGATGCCGGGGACCCCTCTCTCCTCACCGGCGCGGAGGGAGAGGGCGACATAGCCCGGGGCCTGGCCGGACCGGCCGTGGACGAGCGCGTTCGTGAGGAGGTTGTCCAGCATCGAACGCAGCCCGGGCTGCCATGCGTGGAGCCGCAGCCCCGAGCTGCTGTGGACCACCACCTCCGCCCCGGGGTGCCTGCGCCGCAGATCGGCGGCGGCCTCATCGGCAAGATCGGCCAGGTCGACGCGGGCGAAGGCGTCCGCCTCCACCAGATCGCCCTGCGCCAGCGCCCGCAGCATCACCAAGAGGCCCAGCAGCCGGGCGTGTTCATGCCGCAGATCCCGCACCGTCTCCGCCCGGTCGGCGGCGTCGAGATCCTGGAACGCGTCGAGGATGTCGAGGTTGGTCTGCATGCTCATCAGGGGTGTGCGCAGTTCGTGGGAGGCCGCGGCGGAGAACGAACGGGCCGCGGCCAGCGCCTCGACCGTACGGGCAGCCTGCTCGTCGTACCGGGTCAGGAAGGTCTGCAGCGTCCGGGCGAGGTCGTCCACCTCGGTGATCCGGGTCGGGGCATGGGTCAGCCGAGCGGCGCTGCGGTAGGGGTCCAGGCCACCGGCCGCCTGCTGCAGACGTCGCAACGGCCGGGCCGCGCGGGCGGCCAGCACCCAGGCCACGGCACCGGCCAGCGGAGCGGCCAGCAGCGCCACCGTGACCACCCTGCGGCGCACCATCCCGAGCTGCGCCTCGCGCGCGGTGTCCGGGGAGAACAGCCACAGCGTCCCGTGCACCCGGGGTCCGCCGCCGGTGACCGGTACAGCGAGCACCCGCCAGCTCTCCCCCCGCGCACGCACGGTGGCCGGACGGGCCGTTTCCGCGGGCAGCGGCACCGACGTGGCGGGCTGTGGACCGTCCATGACGGTGCCGCCGGGGCCGGCGAGCCGGACGCCGACATCCAGGGCGGCGGTGAACAGCTTCCGTTGCCGGGCCTGCTCGGCGCGCGGCCGGTCGTGCGAGGTGGCGCGCAACAGGCCGCGCGCCGCCCCGGCCACGCTCTGCGCACGATCGGTGAGGCGCTGGTCCGCCTGGGTGCGCAGATCCCTGCCCACCAGCTGGACCAGCAGCCAGCCGGACGCCACCACCAGCAGCGGCACCACCGTCCCGACCACCAGCGCGATCCGGGTCGACAGCCTCATCGCGCGGCCCCGCTCTCGTCGTCCCGCAGTACGAAGCCGACGCCGCGCACGGTGTGCACGAGCCGGCTGCGTCCGTCCGCTTCCAGCTTGCGCCGCAGATAGCTGACGAAGGTGTCCACCGCGTCGGTGCGCACCTCGAAGTCATAGCCCCAGACACGCTCCAGCAGCTGGTCGCGGGTCAGTACCTGTCCGGCGTTCCGGGCCAGGACCTCCAGCAGGGCGAACTCCCGTCGTGTCAGGGCGAGTTCCCGGCCGTCGCGCTGTGCGCGGTGCGCTGCCGGATCGAGTGTCAGGCCGCCGACGCGGACGGCATCGGTGGGGGCGGGCGGCCGGCGGCGCAGCAGCGCCTGCAGCCGCAGCACCAGCTCGTCCAGGGCGAACGGTTTGACGAGATAGTCGTCCCCGCCGGCCTGCAGCCCGGCCACCCGGTCGGCGACCTCGTCGAGCGCGGACAGCATCAGCACCGGTATGTCGTTGCCGTGCTCCCGCAGGCGTCGGCACACCGCGATCCCATCGAGATCGGGCATCGAGATGTCGAGGACCACGACATCCGGCGGAGTCTGCGCCATCCGCTCCAGCGCGGCTCTGCCGCCCTCCGCCAGCCCCACGGTGAAACCGTTGAGCCGCAGCCCGCGGCCGAGCGACCGCCGGATCGCCGCGTCATCATCCACCAGCAGGACCCGGCCGGTACCACTGTGTCCGTACATGTGCGCCTCCGAGGTGACCGCCGCCTGCCGACATCATGCGTCATACGGCCCGCGCGTCCTTGGCCACGGTCCAGGGTCCGCGGAAGTGGGCGGGATGTCCGGGGCGGGGCGGGGTGCCGGGCGGGCCGGGCCGGGGGGCGCCGCCGTCACCGAGCGGGCCGGGGTCGCCGCGGTCACCGGGCAGGCCAGATCTCCGCGGTCACCGGGCGGGCCGGACCTCCGCCGTCACCAGGCAGGCCGGATCTTCCTACAGCAGGTGCTCGATCCTGATCGGCAGTTCCCGTGCGCGGTATCCGGTCGCGTGGAAGACGGCGTTGGCGATGGCCGCCGCGGCGCCGACCATGCCGACTTCGCCGAGGCCCTTGACGCCGAGCGGGTTGACGACCGTGTCCGCCACTTCCACGAACTCGACGGCGACATCGGGGGCGTCGGCGTTGACCGGCACCAGGTACTCGCCGAGGCTCGCGTTCGCCCAGCGGCCGTCGCGGGGGTCGACCAGGCTGCCTTCGAGCAGCGCCTGGCCGAGACCCCAGAGCATGCCGCCCATGGCCTGGCTGTGGGCGGTCTTGGCGTTGAGGACCCGGCCGGGAGCGAAGGCGCCGACCATGCGGCGCACCCGGACCGTACCGAGGTCCGGGTCGACGGCGACCTCGGCGAACTGGGCGCCGAAGGTGGCCAGCCCGTACGGCAGGTTCTGCGGTGGCGGGGTCCAGCTGCCGAGCGCCTCCAGGTCGGTCATGAAGTGACGCTGCATCAGGGCGAGGTAGGTCTCGCCGGTGTCGGGCCGGTCCCGGAGCTGCATCCGCCCCTCGCGGACGACGACGGTGGCGGGGTCCGCGTGGTGCAGCGGGGAGCCGGGGTCGGCGATCGCCTGCTCGATCATCTGGTCGCGGAGCGTGGTGGCGGCCGTGTACACCGCGGCGCTGATCATTCCGGCACCTGCCGAGCCGACCGCGGCCGCGACGTTCGGCAGGTCGGTGTCGCCGTACTCGAACCGGATGTTCCGCAGGGCGACGCCCAGGCCGTCGGCGGCGACCTGGGTCATGGCGGTCCCCACTCCGGTGCCGAACTCCTGGGTGCCGGCCTGCACCACCGCGGTGCCGTCGGCGTAGAGCCGGGCACGGGCACGCTGCGGCTGCATCGGGAAGAGTACGGGGTAGCCGGCGGTGGCCATGCCTTTGCCGATGAGCCAGTTGCCGTCCCGCTCGGAGCGGGGTTCAGGGTTGCGTGACTGCCAGTCGAAGCGGGCCGCGCCCCGGCGGTAGCACTCCTCCGCGCCGTCGCTCGACCAGGGGTGGCCGGTGTGGGGGTCGGCCTCGGCGTGGTTGCGCAGCCGCAACTGCACCGGGTCGACGCCTATTCGGTAGGCAAGCTCGTCCATCAGGCATTCCAGGGCGTACATGCCCGTGGTCTCGCCGGGGCCGCGGGTGAAGGTGGGCGTCATGGTGTTGCTGCGGATCAGCCGGTAGACGCCCTCGTAGTGGGGGCAGGCGTAGGCCTGCGAGGCCATCCCGAGCGAGGGTTCGGCCCACTCGTCGAAGGGTGAGGTCAGCGAGAGCTTGTGGTGGCGCAGGGCGGTGAGCCGTCCGTCGTCGGTCGCCCCGAGTTCGATGCGTTGTTCCTGCTCCTCGCGGTGGCCGCAGGAGGTGAACATCTGCTCCCGGGTGAGCGCCAGCTTGACCGGCCGGCCCACCTGCCGTGCGGCCAGGGCCGCCAGGGTGACATGCGGCCAGATCATGGCTTTGCAGCCGAATCCCCCGCCGACGAACGACGCCCGGACCCGCACCTTCGACGGGGGGATGCCCAGCAGCGCCGCCACGGTGCTCTGGGTCGCCACAATGCCCTGGGTGGCGTCGTAGAGGGTGAGCCGGTCCCCGTCCCAGACCGCTGTGGTGGCCGAGGGCTCGATGGGATTGTGGTGGTTTGCCGCGAAATGGTAGGTGGCTTCGAGGCGTTGGGTCGCGGCCCTGAAGCCGGCCTCGACATCACCGCGGACGCTGCGTGCGGGAAGGAACCCGGCGAAGATCGCCTCGGGTTCATAGGCCTGGTCCCTGCCCTCTTCCAGAGTGGTGACGGAGGCGCGCCGGTCATAGTCGACATGGAGCTGCCGGGCCGCGAACTGGGCGCGTTCGAGCGAGTCCGCGATCACCATCGCCACGGGCTGGCCGAAGTAGTGGACGATGTCGTCCTGCAGCGGGAAGAAGCTCTCTCCCGGGGCGGCGTGACCGGCCAGGGACGGCAGCAGGGAGGGCCGGCCGGGGATCTTCGGCAGGTTCTGGTGGGTCAGCACGGCGAGCACACCGTCGGCGCGCTCCGCGGCGTCCGTGCGGATTCCGGTGATCCGCCCGCTGGCCGTACGGGCGCCGACCAGGGCGGCGTACGCGGTGTTGGGCAGGGTGATCTCCGCCGAATAGCGGCCGCGTCCGGTGACTTTGGCGGGACCGTCGACGCGATCGACGGGCCGGCCGACGGCTTCGAGTGTGGCGCCCGTGGTCATACCGTCCCGCCTCCCTTGGCGACAGCGGTCCGCAGGGCACGGACGAGGGTCCGCCGGGCGAGTTCCGCTTTGAACGCGTTCATCGGCCGGGTGACGGCAGGGGCCAGTTCGGCGGCCGCGGCCCGGACGAACGTGTCCTCGTCGGCGCGCTGCCCCATAAGGAGGTCCTCGGCCCGGCGGGCGCGCCACGGCTTGGTCGCCACCCCGCCGAGGGCGAGCCGGACCTCACGGATCACTCCGTTCTCCAGCGCCAGCGCCGCCGCCACCGAAGCGAGGGCGAACTCGTAGGACTCGCGGTCCCGCACCTTGAGGTACAGCGAACTGCGCGCCATGGGCAGCGCGGGGACCTCGATCGCGGTGATGAGTTCGCCGGGTGTGAGCGGATGCTCCCGCTCGGGCGTGTCACCGGGGAGCAGGAAGAAGTCGTCGACGGGGATGGTGCGGGTGCTGTCCATGCCTTCCACGTGCACCACGGCGTCCAGGGCGACGAGGGCAACCGCCAGGTCCGAGGGGTGGGTGGCGATGCAGTGCTCGCTCGTGCCGAGGATCGCATGACCGCGGTTGACGCCCTCCAGAGCGGAACAGCCGCTCCCCGGAAGGCGCTTGTTGCACGCGGATTCGGGGTCGCGGTAGTAGGCGCACCGCACCCGCTGCATCAGGTTCCCGCCCATGGAGGCCATGTGCCGCAACTGTGCGGAGGCCCCGAGCAGCAGTGCCTGGGACAGCATCGGGAAGCGCTCCACGACCGCGCGGTCCTCCGCGACCTCGCTCATCCGGGCCAGCGCACCGATGAGCAGCCCCCCGTCGGAACGGTCCTCGACGCCGGTCAGCGGCAGCCGGTTGATGTCCACCAGACGGTGCGGCCGCAGCACATCGAGCCGCAGCAGATCGACTTCCGTGGTGCCGCCCGCGAGGAAGGAACTACCGGGATCACTCGTCACCGCGGCGACGGCGCTGTGCACGTCCGTCGCGCGGGTGTAGCTGATGGCACGCACATCACTGTCCTGTCTTCCGGTCCCGCATCTCGCGAATGGCGGAGCGGATAAGGGGATATGCCGCGCATCGGCAGATGTTGCCGCTCATCCACTCGGCGATCTCGCCGTCGGTCCCGGCATGTCCTTCGTTCAGCAGCGCGACGGCCGACATGATCTGTCCGGGCGTGCAGTACCCGCACTGGAAGGCGTCGTGTTCGAGAAAGGCGCGTTGCATCGGGTGCAGCTCATCGCCCTCGGCGAGGCCTTCGACGGTGGTGACTTCCCGGCCCTCGCAGCTGATGGCCAGGGTCAGACAGGCGAGCACTCTGCGCCCGTCGACCCAGACCGTGCACGCCCCGCAGGTTCCCTGGTCACAGCCCTTTTTGGCACCGGTGAGGGCCATCTGCTCACGCAGCGCGTCCAGCAGACTCACCCGTGGTTCCAGGTTCAGGACCCGGGAGACGCCATTGACGACGAGGGCCACATTGACGCTGCCCGGCCCGCGCGTCTCCAGGGTGGAGGGCTGGGTGACGGAGATCGGCGCGCCTTTGTCTGCCACGACACTCACCTCGGAGTCGATGCCGTATGTCGAGCGTCCGTCCGGTCGTCCGGGCTCGCAACCGGACGGCGGAGGAGTGCGGGGCGGCGGTCACCGGAGCACCCGGCGGATCCGTGCCATGTCCCTTGCGGGATAATGCGGGGCATGCGGATCTCAGCCAGAGCGGACTATGCCGTGCGTGCCGCGCTGCAACTCGCTGATGCCCGGGATGCGGGGCCGCTCAAGGCAGAGGCCATCGCCCAGGCCCAGGACATTCCGCACAAGTTCCTCGAAGGCATCCTGAACGACATGCGCCGGGGCGGGCTGGTGCAGAGCCGGCGTGGCGGCAATGGCGGATACCGGCTGGCCAAGCCGGCGGAGGCGATCAGCATCGCGGATGTCATCCGTGTCGTGGACGGGCCGCTGGTGTCGGTACGCGGAGTCCGGCCGCCGGAGCTGTCCTACACCGGGCCCGCCCGGTCACTGCTGCCGCTGTGGATCGCGCTGCGGGCGAACGTCCGCCAGATCCTCGACGGTGTGTCCCTGGCCGATGTCGCCTCCGCCGAGCTGCCGCCGCGGGTGGCGGAGCTGACCGAGAACCCTGATTCCTGGACGAACCCTTAGGGCGCGCCCTCCGGATCGGCGGGCCCACGGGCCGCCCCCTTCCCGGCCGGCGGTCCGGATGCCAAGACGAGGCTGTCCACCCCTTGAACGCCCCTTGATCCGCCCGCAGTCCGGAAGCATTCTCTTCCCTATCAATCCAGTGGGAAAACTAGGGAAGCCAGGAGGTGGGCGTGCGCACACCGACGCGTTCCGTGCCGTCGGCCGGTGGCCTGCTGTCCACGCCCGCACCGGACGCAGCCGACCGGACGGGCCAGGCCACCACACCGCAGAAGTCCCCCGCACGGCCCGCTTCCCCGCAGGTCAAGGCTGGTACCGACGAAGAGATCTGGCTGCGCGTCACCCGTGAGGTCGCCGATGATCTCGCGGTCGACGCCCTCGTCCGCGACCGGGCGGGCAAGCCCCCGTTCGACGAGCTCGCCCGGCTGCGCGAGGCGGGCCTGCCCGCGCTGCTGACACCCCCCGGCCCCGCCGGGCGCGGCAGCGACTGGCGCACCGCCTGCGCGGTCATCCGGGAGATCGCGGCAGCGGACGGCTCCATCGGCGAACTGCTGGGCCGCCACTATGTGTTGTCGTGGTGCGCACGGTTCTTCAGCACGCCGGAACGGGCCGAAGCACTCGAACTCCGGGCGAGCGCGGAGCAGTGGCTCTGGGGCGGCGGTATCGACCTCCCGGACACGGAGCTGGTGACCGGGCCCGATCTCACCCTCACCCCGGCCGACAGCGGATATCTCCTCCACGGATGCCAGTCCTTCGCCGCGGGCGTGACCGTCGCCGACCGTCTGGTGCTCGGCGCGGTGTGCACCGATACCGGTGAGTCCCTGGTGGTGTGCGTCGACCCGGCCCACCCGGGCGTGGCGGCCGACCCCGAGAACGACCGCCTCGGCCAGCGGCTCTCCGCGGCCGGCCGGATCAGCTTCGACGGTGTCCCGGTCCCCGCGGACCAGGTGCTCGGCGCCGTTCCGCGCGATGAACATGCCCTCGCCCCGTTCGCCACGCTCGCCCCTCTGGCGCTCCGGCTTGCCCTTGTCCAGGTCAGCCTGGGAATCGCCGAAGGAGCGCTGGCCGAGGCACGGGACATCATCCGTGCCGCCCCGCGCAGCCGGCCGGTCACCGAGCGGGACGACGGCGCCTGCCCGGACCGCCCGGGTGCGGATCCCTATCTCCTCCTTGCGTACGGGGAATTGGTGACCGACGCCCACACCGCCGCAGCCGTGGCCGAATCGGCGTCGGAGGCCCTGGCGCGGGGTCTCCTCGCCGGGCCGGAGCTCGGGGTGGACCAGCGCGCCGAGATCGCGGTGCTGGTCGCCGCCGCCGAGGCCGTCACCAGCCGCTCCGCGATGCATCTCACCACCCGCGTCCTGGAACTCACCCAGGGCACCGGCTCCCCTGCCGGCCCCCTGGGGTTCGACAGGTTCTGGCGCAACGCCCGCGTGCTGACGGCGCAGACCTCCCCCACCCACCGGCTCCGCGACATCGGTGACCACTACCTGAACGGGACGCACCCGCCTCTGACACTGCACGCCTGATCGCGGCCCGTACGGGGCGGCGGCGCGGCGCACCGCGCGGAGGTAAATCGCCGGGCCTGTCGGCGTAGCTTCGGACAGATCGGTACCGGGGGCTGCTACATCTCGGGTGTTCATCCCGAAGCGGGGAAGCCCCGTCGGTCCTGTGAGGTGGCGCCTTGTCAGAAAGCCGCAGCGTATCCGTGCAGCCGCCGGGCAGACGAGCGGAACCCCTGCAGCGACTGCTGTTCGGCGGGGTGTACGGTTCGGTGCTCGCCAGCGCTCTGGCGGCTGCTCTGGGGCATGAAGGCAGGCCGCCGGACCCCGGCTACGACGCGCTGTGGGTGGCGCTGACGGCCGTGGCGTCGGCCGCGGCACATGGCTACGCGCACTCCATCGCGCACCGGACGAGCGACGACACACAGGTCACCGCGAGCGCGGTCCGTTCGATGCTGACCGAATGGCCGCTGGTGGTCGCGATGGTGCCCACCATGGCCGCGCTGCTCGGCGCATACGCGAACTGGTGGGGCGAGGAGAGCGCGATCGAGGTCGCGCTGTCGCTCAACATGGTGGCGCTGTTCGGCTGGGGGGTCTGGGCGGCCCGGGTGGCGGGTCGGGGCTGGGCGGCGTCCTTTCGGGTCGGTGGCGTGGATGTGATGATCGGTCTGCTCATCGTGATCGCGAATGTGTTGAGCAAATAGCCGGAAAGCGGCAGGGCTACGGGGGTGTCCCGGTCAACCGCCGCTCCGGGATCAGGGTTCCACCGCGAGCCAGGTGGCGATGGCCTGGGCGATGGGCTGGTCGGTCTCCAACTGGATGAAGCCGAACTGGCCGCCCTGGTTGCATTCCAGGAACCACCAGGCGCCGTCCGGGTCCTCGGCGAAATCAAAAGCACCGTAGGCGAGTTGAGCGGCACTCAGATAGGAATGCACGCCTCGTTGGACGGCGTCGGGCACCTCGACGGGCTCCCAGGTGCCGTGGTGGGTGAAGCGGCTGTCCACTTCTTCCGGATCGGCTTTCTTGCGGGCGGCGAAGAGGTGTTCACCGACGCAGGTCAGCCGGATATCGGCCTCCTTGGGGATGTGCTGCTGGAGCAGGGTCGGCCCGGCTGCCACCCCGGAGAAGTCCGTGTCCGGGCTGATACGCGTGGTGGGCAGCACCATCGGAGGGTCACCGGGGTGTTTTCCGCTCACCGATTTCACCACCAGGTCCTGGTGGGCGGCGGCGAACTGCCGGGCCATCGCGGGGAACGTGGTGAGCAGCGTGGCGGGTACGAGGAAGCCGCTCCGGTGGGCGAGATGGAGCTGCCAGGGCTTGTAGCGCGCCTGCGCGGACGCGACAGGATGGTTCATCCAGCGTGCCTGAGTGCTGGTCAGCATGCCGTAGAGCGCCTGTTCGGCCTCGGCAGTGATCCAGGCGGACTGTTCTGCGGTGCGGGCCCCGGGGGTACCGGGCCGGCGCACCCAGACCGAACGCAGGCTGCCCAGGCTCACCATGCGTTCGCCGGATTTCAGATATCCGTGGAAGTCGTTCTCCGCGTACTCCGCGGACAGGGAGACCCTCCCGGGCAGGTCGGCGGGGTCGAGTCGGACGAGCGGGACACCGAGGTCCTGCAGCGTCGACACCACGATGTCCGCCGTCAAATCTTCCTCGCAGGTCAGGACCAGGACGGTCATGGGCGCTCAGTCGTCGAAGTGGGTCTTGGAACCGGCAGTGGAGGCAGTGGTGCCGGTCGCCAGCAGCACCGCCCGGCTGCAGGTGGCCGGGCGCCCGTCCGGCAGGACGTTGAGTTGCCGCGTGGCGTCATAGCTGTACGGCGTGCTGGTCGATGACTTCGCCGCCGGACGGGCGTAGCTCAACGCAAACGGTCGCATTCCATCTCCTTCAAAGGTCGGTTTCCGAGTCCCTGGCACGGGGCAGGGGTGGAAAGCCCCTACTTATGACTCTGCACGGAAGACGCGACAATCTGGTCAGTTAGTTGCCTCTTTTGCTCGTTTCCAGCGTTCCTCTTGACTGAAAAGCGGCGAGCGCGTACGCACTGTCTCTGTCATGTGTCACCGCGTAGGCAAAGAGGCACGAAAACTCCTCATGCCCCGCCCGAACGGGCGTGGCTGACCGGGCGTCAAGGGACGGTGCTCCCGTCCGGGGCGCTACTCCGGGCGCACTCCGTCCGCCGCGTCGTGCACGGGGGTGCCGTCCAGAAGGGCGGCGACGCGGTCCACGGTCAGCCGGTGCCAGTGACGAGCGTCACGGAGCATGGTGTGTCCGCCGCGTGGCATGGCGACGGTGTGGACGCGGGCCCCCGCCCGTCGGGCGCGGTCGGCGAAGCGCCAGGAGCCTTCGGCGTCGGTGACCCGGTCGGCCGTGCCGTGCAGCAGCACCAGGGTCCGGTCGCACAGAGGGGAGACGGGTTCGCCGGGCGGGGAGGTTGAGCCGCGGCGGCGGGCCGGGACCTGCAGGGAAAGGCTCCCAGCCGGCCGCCGGCCCGTGGTGGGGCCGGCAGCCGGCGGCGTCCGGTCAGGCGGGTGGGAAGGTCACACCCGAAGGACGGCCAGCGGCGGGGTGGTGGGCCGGCTGGAGCCGCCTGCGGGTTCCGCCGTGACACCGACACCGTCCGCGCCCTGGGGTCCGCCGGTCAGCAGCATCGCGCCGGACGAGCTGCCGGTCTCGACGAGCCCGGCGGGCTCCATGGTGCCGTTGCGGCTGTACCAGAGTTCGTACACCCGCTGACCGGACAGCGCCGGCAGGCCGTGGTACAGGAAGGCGGACTGTCCCCTCCGCTTGGAGGCGACGACCGTCCCGCTGCCGCCGCCCTTGAGCGCAGCGGTGTGGAAGGTGGCGTCGGGGGCGGCCATCAGGGCGCTGACCGCGGCCGCTTGCTGTTCGGCGCGGACCGTACGGTCCCGCTGCTGGTCGGCCTCGTTCCGGGCGTTGACGGCCAGCCCGCCGGCGAGCGCGGCGACGACCAGGCAGGCGGCGGCCGCAAGGTAGGGCAGCCGGTGCCGTAGCCCTCGGCGCAGCGGGACCACGGTCGCCCGGTGCCCTCTCGGCGGCAGTTGCCTGACCTCGGGCAGTGCGGCCATCACCCGGGTGCGCAGACCGGCCGGGGGCACCTCGGCCACGGCCAGGGCCAGCCGGGCCGCGGTTTCCTGCAGTTCCCGCACTTCCTGGGTGCAGGCCCGGCACTGCGCCAGGTGGCGGGTGAACTCGGCGGACTCCTGCTCGGACAACGCGCCCAGTGCGTAGGCGCCGGTCAGTGTGTGCAGATCGATGGTGCTCATGCCGACACCCCCAGGCAGTCGCGGAGCCGGATGAGACCGTCCCGCAGTCGTGTCTTGACCGTGCCCAGCGCCGCGCCCAACAGGTCGGCGGTCTCCCGGTAGGTGTAGCCGCGGTAGTAGGCGAGCGTCACCGACTCCCGTTGCAGATCGGTGAGTTGCTCCAGGCAGCGGCGCACCTGCTCACGCTCCAGGCGCCGCTCGACCTGCTCGCTGACCTCGTCGAAGGGGGCGGTGTAGGCACCCACCCCGGCCCGTTGGTCACGGTCGGCCGCCGCCTGGACCGAGCGCACCCGGTCCACCGCACGACGGTGAGCCATCATCATGATCCAGGCCATGGCGCTGCCCTGCCGTGCGTCGAAGCGGGCCGCGGACCGCCACACCTCGATCAGCACCTCCTGCGCGACCTCCTCGGACTGCGCCGGATCCCGTACCACCCGGCGCACCAGGCCCAGTACGGAGCCGGCCACCGCCGTGTAGAGACTCTCGAACGCGTACTGGTCGCCGCGTGCGACGCGGTCGAGCAGTGATTCCAGAGCACCGGTGTGCGGCGCTGGGTATCGGTCGCCGCGGGCTGCGACGGGCATGGACACCTCCGGACTGTGACGTGGTCACGAGTGATTCGGCGCCGTGCGACACCTGGATTGGTCGGAGTGGATTCTCGCGGACGCCCCGGCGGGCACCGCACCCGGGTCGGCCACCACCGCCACGGAAGCGGACTGACCGGTTCACCGCGACGGGCTTGCCGGATTTCCGCGCGTCGGATGCCGCCTCCCGGGCCGGTCCTGCGGAAGGATCACCGCGGGGGCATCGAGGCGGCGAGAGGACTGGGCGTGCGGGACGCGGATGCCGTCATCGTGGGCGCGGGCGCGGCCGGGCTGTCGCTCGCCTACCGGCTGTGTGCACCGGCGGCCGGCGGCCGGCCGCTGCGGGTGGTGCTCGTCGACGCACCGCGCGGACCGCTCACCCCCCAGGAGCGGACCTGGTGTTACTGGGAGGCGCCGGGCGGCGCGTTCGACGACGCCCTGACCGCGTCGTGGGAACGGCTGCGGGTGCACGGGCCCGGCGGTGAGGCCATGGCGGGACGGCCGGAGCCCTTCCGGTACAAGATGCTGCGGTCGCCTGACTTCGAGGCCCTGGTGGACGCCCGGCTCGCCGGACAGGATGCCGTGGTCCGGGCCGAGGCGACGGTGGAGTCCGTACGGGACGTCTCCGGCGGGGCCGAGGTGCGGGGGCACGATGCGACGGGGCGGCCGGTGACCCTCCGGGCCCGCTGGGCCTTCGACTCCCGCCCGGCCGGGCGGCTCCCTCCGGCGCGGACCACCCTCCAGCAGCACTTCCGGGGCTGGTTCCTCCGCACCCGGCGCCCGGAGTTCGATCCCACGACCGCGGATCTGATGGACTTCCGTACCCCGCAGCCCGGCCATGGTCTGTCCTTCGGATACGTCCTGCCGCTCAGCGACTGTGCCGCGCTGGTGGAGTACACGGAGTTCTCCCGACGGGCCGTGGAGACCGCTGTCTACGAACGGGCCCTGCGTCACTACACCGGACAGGTGCTGCGGCTGGGCGCGTTCCGTGTCACGGCGGTCGAGCAGGGCGCGATCCCGATGACCGACGGCCGCTTTCCGCGCCGGGCGGGCCGCGCGGTGTTCCGCATCGGGACCGCGGGCGGCGCCACCCGTCCGTCGACCGGGTACACCTTCGCCTCCGTACAGCGGCAGACGGCGCTCATCGCGGCCGCGCTGCGGGCCGGCCGGCCACCGGTCACCCCTCCCCCGCACTCCGCCTGGCACCGGACCATGGACGCGGTGCTGCTGCGTGCGCTGGACAGCGGCCGGGTGGACGGCGCCGAATTCTTCACCGGGCTGTTCCGCACGGTGCCGATGGAGCGGCTGCTGCGGTTTCTCGACGGCCGCTCCCGTCTGTGGGAGGACGTCACCATCGGTCTGCGCACCCCGGTGCTGCCCATGCTCCGCACCGTCGCCGAACTCCCGCTGCTGCCACGCCGCACCGCCGTGCGGTGACCCCGCCCGCTCATGCGCCCCCGGACCGGAGGAGAGACATCCATGGCACTGCTGCACGACGGCGAGCTGTCCGCCGCCTTCGACCACGCGTCCCGCAGCTATGACCGGCTGGTCGCGGTGAACCCCGGCTACCACGGCCAACTGCGGCGCTCCGCACGGCGGTTGGGACTGCCCGGCGAAGGCCGTGGACTGCGCCTGCTGGATCTGGGGTGCGGCACCGGCGCCTCGACGGCGGCGCTGCTCGCCGTCGCCCCGCACGCCGAGATCGTCGCCGTCGACGCCTCGGCCGGCATGCTGGCGCGCGCCGCCGGCAAGCCCTGGCCGCGCGGGGTCTCCTTCGTGCACGCGCCGGTGGAACGACTGGCCGACGCGGGCGTGACCGGTGGCTTCGACGCCGTCTTCGCCGCGTACCTCTTCCGCAATGTCACGGACCCGGATGCGGTGCTCGGGGCGGTGCGGGAGACGCTGACGCCGGGCGGGCGGCTGGCCGTTCATGACTACACCCTGTCCGGCGGTGCAGTGTCCCGCGCCGTGTGGACGGCGGTGTGCACCGGAATCCTGCGGCCGGCCGGGCGGCTCGCGGGGGACGCCGGGCTGTACCGCCATCTGTGGCGCAGCGTCCTCGCGTTCGACAGCGCCGCGGAGTTCACCGGGCGGCTGCGCCGGGCGGGCTTCCGGCAGGTGCGGGCCCTGCCGCTGCCCGGCTGGCAGACCGGTATCACCCACACCTTCGTCGCGGCCACGGCCGGCACCCACGAGGAGGAGGCGTGACACCCCGACGCGACGACGGCGGGGCCGCGCGGCGCGGACGCGACCGCCGGGCCCGGACGGTGCCGGGGCCGCCGGGGCGGGACCGGGCGGCGGCCGGCGGTCCGGAGGTGGCGGTCATCGGCGGCGGGATCGCGGGCCTCGCCGCCGCGACCGCGCTGGCCGAGCGCGGGGTGCGGGTGACGCTGTACGAACGTGCCGGGGTCCTCGGCGGCCGGCTGGCGGGCTGGCCCGTGCAGCTGGCCGACGGCTCGGCGGCGACGATGAGCCGCGGGTTCCATGCGTTCTTTCCGCAGTACTACAACCTGCGGGGGCTGCTGCGCCGGGTCGACCCGGGGCTGGGGATGCTCAGACGGCTGCCCGACTATCCGCTGCACCACCGTTCGGGCCTGCGGGACAGCTTCGCGCGGGTGCCCCGGACACCGCCCTGGAGCGCACTGGGCTTTGTGGCGCTCAGCCCCACCTTCACCTGGCGGGACCTGGCGCGGATGCGCCCCGGCGCCGCCCTGCCGCTGCTGGACGTACGGGTGCCGCAGGTCTATCGGCAGCTGGACCGCATCAGCGCCTGGGACTTCCTCGCCCGTATCCGGTTTCCCGAAGCCGCGCGTCACCTGGCGTTCGAGGTGTTCTCCCGGAGCTTCTTCGCGGACCCGCGGGAACTGTCGGCCGCGGAGCTGGTGTTGATGTTCCACATCTATTTCCTCGGCTCCAGTGAAGGGCTGCTGTTCGATGTGCCCGACGAGCCGTTCCCGCAGGCGCTGTGGCACCCCCTCGGCCGGTATCTGGCGGGGCACGGCGTCCGGGTCCGCACGGACACGGAGGTGACGCAGGTCGAGCCGGTGGCGGGTGGTGGGGTGCACGTCGCCGGGGAGGGTGCGGACCGCCGGTTCGACGCGGTGGTGCTGGCGCTGGACCCGGGCGGGCTGCGCCGCCTCGTCGCCGCCTCACCCGCGGTGGGGGACGCCGCCTGGCGGGCGCGGATCGGGCGGCTGCGGACCGCGCCGCCCTTTCTGGTGTCCCGGCTGTGGCTGGAGCGGCGGGTGTCCGCCGACCGGCCCGGTTTCCTGGGCACCAGCGGTTTCGGCTCGCTGGACAATGTCAGCGTGCTGGAGCGCTGGGAAGGCGAGGCGGCCCGCTGGTCCGCCCGCACCGGCGGCTCGGTGCTCGAACTGCACGCCTACGCCGTCGCCCCGGGAGCCGACCGGGAGCGCGAACAGCGCCGCCTGGTACGGCAGTTGAGCGCGGTCTATCCGGAGACCCACGGTGTCCGGATCATCGACCGGCGTCATGAGTGGCGCGCGGACTGTCCGCTGTTCCCGGTGGGCGGCTTCGACGACCGGCCCACCGTGCACACCCCCGACCCCCAGGTGGTGGTCGCGGGCGACACGGTGCGGACCTCGTTCCCGGTGGCGCTGATGGAGCGGGCCGCGACGACCGGATTCCTCGCGGCCAACGCGCTGCTGGCGCGCTGGGGCGTACGCGGCCAGACCCTGTGGACCGTGCCGGACCGGGGGCGGTCGGCGGCCCTGCGGTGGGCGGCCCGGCGGGCCGGGCGGTGACCGGGGCGCGCCGCGAGCCCGCACCGGCGGGGTACGCGGCCGCCGGCCGGTTCAGCCCGGGTGGCGTCCGCTGCTGCGCAGTTCCCAGCGGCGCTCGGCGTAGGCCAGATCGTCCCGCCACAGCCGTCGCGCGGCGGCGCGCATCAGCGGACGCAGGGCGGGCGCGGCCGCGCGTGCCAGGGCGAATCCGGGGCGCCGGGAGGTGGCGACGATCGCTTCGATGACCGCGGTGCGCGGGCGTCCCCGGTCGTCCGGGCCCAGCGGTGTGGCATGGGTTTCCACCACGGATCCCTGCCCTTCGCCTTCCAGGATGCGCATCACCACCGTACGGGGCCCGGGGGCGGTGAACAGCGCCGTGACCGGCACCACCGCCCGTCCGGCGACCTTGAAGGAGACCTCGACGGTGATGCCGTCGGACGGTTTCCCGGCGTGCTCCGCGGGGGTGTCGACCACGGTGAGGTCGACGAAGGAGTAGGGGTGGAACCAGGCACCGTGCCAAGGATCGAGGCGGTTGGCCAGCACGTCCTCGGGTTCGCATCCGCCGGTGCCGGTGTAGACGGCGGCGACAGTGCCCGCCGGCGTCGGCCGGGCGGGCAGCACGGGCTGTGGCAGCGGGCGTTCGCCGCCCGCCTCATCGAGCCGTACCCAGGCCAGCAGCCCGTCGTCGTGGGCGGGGAACGGCTCCCAGCCGGCGAACGGGGCACCGTCCAGGGCGAGTCCGTGCCACCGGCAGCGGAGGATGCCACAGCGCACGGGCCCCTGCGCGAGGGGTGCGCCGAGGTGCGGGCAGGCGCCGGGTCCGGCGAGCAGGCGGCCGCCGGCGTCCCGCCAGACGACGACCTCGGTCCCGGCGACGGTGCGGCCGACGGCCCGGTCCGCGCCGATGTCGTGGGACGCACCGAGGACGAACCAGTTGCCGGACGGCCGCGCGAGTGCGGCCTTGACGGCGTCGGCGATGCGCGCGGGTTTCGCATCGCGCCAGGTGGGACGCTGCTGTTCCCATGACAGGGGCCTGCGGCGCACCCGGAGCGGGAGCCGCGGGGGACGGCGGGCCTCCTGGGTCATGGGGTTTCCTCCTGCGCGTAGTCCGGCACCCTGCCCCGTCGCGTACCGGGCGGCCGGGCGGTGACGCGGGTGACGGCGAGGCGGGCCAGACCGCCGAGGGCGGTGGCCGCGCGGCGTCGGCGGGAGACCACGGCGCGGCGGTGCAGCACGGCGTACCCGTCGTCGCGCACGGCGTCGAGGATGGCGCCGTAGAGGACGAACGCGGTGCGGATGCACGGGCGGGAGACCGGGTCGAGCATGGCGAGGCCGGGTGCCGCCTCGCGGTAGACCCCGCGGGTGAGTTCGGCGGCCGCCGCCAGGGCCGCGGTGATCCGCGGGTCCGGGAGGCCGGTGTCCCGGCTCCAGCGGAGCAGTGCGCGGTCGACGCCGTGCGCCGCGAGCAGGTCGGCGGGGAGGTAGACGCGGCCCCGGTCGAGGTCTTCGCCGACATCGCGCAGGAAGTTGGTGAGCTGGAAGGCGATGCCGAGGGCCGCGGCGTGCGGCACGGCTTCCTCCTGTGGCACGACGGTGCCGAGCACCGGCAGCATCTGCAGCCCCATCACCGCGGCGGAGCCGTGCATATAGCGCCGCAGATCGGCGTAGGTCGGGTAGTCCGTCACCGTCAGATCGCTGCGCATGGACGTCATGAAGTCCGCGAAGTGACGGTGGTCGATGCCGTGGACGGCCGCGGTGTGTGCCACCGCGCGCACCACCGGCTCGGTGCTCTCACCGCCCCGCAAGCCGGTGTCGAGGCACTGCTGGAGGGCGTCGAGCGCGCATGCGCGGTCCGCGGTGGTGTGGCCGGTGGCGGGGTCGTCGACGATGTCGTCGGCCCAGCGGGCGAAGCCGTACAGGGCGTGTACGGCCGGCCGGCGTGCTGCGGGCAGCAGCCGGGTGGCGAGGAAGTAGGTCTTGCCGTGCCGGGCGTTGAGCCGGCGGCAGTGGGCGTAGGCCTCGCGGAGGCGGGGATCGGTGACGCCTGCGGCGTCCAGTTCGCGTGCGGTCATGCCGGGATGCCTCTCGTGGCGGGGCGGGACGAACCGGCGGTGGAGCGCGGGGGCCGCAGGCCGGTGATCCGGGCCGCGGCGAGCTTGCCGGAGATCAGGACGGTGGGGACGCCGACCCCTGGCGTGGTGCCGCAGCCCGCGAGTACGGCGTTCTCAGTGTCGCGTACGAGGTTGCGGGGGCGGAAGGGGCCCGTCTGCGCAAAGGTGTGTGCGGCGGAGAACGGCGTTCCGGCGGCGAGCCCCTGTGCGGTCCAGTCGGCCGGTGTGACCAGGTGGTGCTCCTCGATGGCGGCGCCGATGCCGGTGAGTCCCCGGCGTTCGAGGACGGCGAGCAGGCTGTCCCGGTACCGGGGGGCGAGGTCGCGCCACTCCCCTGCGCCGGGGCCGGTGTCGGTGTTGGGGCAGGGCGCCAGGATGTAGTGCAAGTGGCGCCCCGGCGGGGCGAGTTGCGGGTCGGAGGCGGTGGGGCGGGTGACCAGCAGGGAGGGGTCGCTCATCAGCCGGCCGGTGCGGGTGAGTTCCTCGAAGGTCCGCTCCCAGGCGGCGCCGAAGGAGATCGTGTGGTGCGCCAGACGCGGCCAGGTCCGGTCGGTGCCGGCGTGCAGGATCACCGCGGACGGCGAGTGACGGAGCCGGACCGGGCGGCGGGGGCGTCGGCCGAGCAGCCGGTGGACGACCGGCAGGTCGGGGGTGAGGACCACCGCGTCGCAGGGGATGCGCTCGTGCGGGGTGACCACCGCCGTGATCCGGTCGCCGGTGCGTTCCAGCCGGGTGACGTGGTGGCCGTAGCGGAAGACGGCGCCGGCGTCGGCGGCCGCGTCCGCCATGGCCCGGGGCAGGGCGTACATCCCGCCGCGGGGGAAGTACACCCCGGCGACCGTGTCCATGTAGGCGATGACGGCGTAGGCGGCCAGGGCGCGCGCGGGCGGTACCCCGGCATAGAGCGCCTGGAAGGAGAAGACCCTGCGCAGCCGGGCGTCGGGCAGGAAGCGGCCGATCCGGTCGTCGAGCCGGCCGAATCCCCCGAGTGCGGCGAGGCGGACCAGGTCCGGGTGCATCAGCTGCAGCGGTGAGTCGAAGTTGGTGTCGATGAAGCGGTGGCGCTGGACCGCGTACAGCTGCTGGAGCCAGCGGCGCAGCCGGCGGTAGCCGTCCGCGGCCCCGGGCCCGGCGAACCGTTCGACCTCGGCCTCCATGGCCTCCGCGTCGGTGTGGACGTCCAGCTCGCTGCCGTCGGCGAACTGGGCACGGTACGCCGGGTGCAGGGGCCGCAGCTCCATCCGGTCGGTGAGCCGTTCGCCGACCGCGGCGAACGCCTCGTCGATGAGGTCCGGCATGGTCAGCACGGTCGGGCCGGTGTCGAAGCGGTAGCCGCCGCTCTCGATCCGGCCGGCCCGGCCGCCGGGCAGCGCCGCACGCTCGACGACCGTCACCCGCCGGCCGGCGCCGAGCAGATGCAGCGCGGCGGACAGACCGGAGAGACCGGCGCCGACCACCACCACGTGGTCGGTGGGGCCCTTGACGGTTCTCATGCGTGGCCCCTTTCGGCCGCCCCGGCGGGAACGGGTGAGGTGACGCCGCCGGTTACCGGTGCCGGGCACGGCCGGCCGGTGGCGGTGCGGAGGCCGGCGACGGAAGCGAAGAGGCTGCGCAGCCGGGCGGCCGCGGAGGGTTCCAGGGCGGCCGTGTCCAGGTGGCGGATGCTGCGCGCGACCAGCCGGTGGATGCGCAGTTCGACGAGGTCGAGGGCTCCGGTGGCGACAAGGACGGCGCGCACCCGCTCCAGGTCCGCGGCGTCCAGTTCGCTGTCGCCGACACAGCGGTCCAGGAGCGCGAGGGCCACCCGGTCACCGCGCTCCATGGCGCGGGCCCGGCCGACCGCCAGCAGATAGGTGAGCTTGCCCTCCCGGATGTCGCCGCCGGACGGTTTGCCGGTCCGCTCCTGGTCCCCGAACACCCCCATCAGATCGTCCTGGAACTGGAAGGCGACCCCGGCGCAGCGGCCGGCGGCGCACAGTGCCCGGGTGGTGGGCTCACCGGCGCCGGCCAGGGCCGCGCCGAGCGCCAGCGGCCGCTCCACCGAGTAGCGCGCACTCTTGAGGTACGCGGTACGGACGGCCAGCGCCGCGGAACGGGAGCCGGCGATCTGGCCGTAGAGGTCGAGGTACTGGCCGGCCACCATTTCCATCCGCATCGCCCGCCAGAGGTGCCGTACCCGGGGGCCGGTCTCCGCGTCGAGTTCCGCGCCGGCGACCGTGTCGTCCGCCCAGGCGAGGGCGAGATCACCGGTGAGCACGGCGGCGGAGGTGCCGAACCGCCGGGCCGCTTCCGCGGTGCCCGGCGTCGCGTACTGGTCGGCGAATTCGGCGTGGACCGCGGGCCTGCCGCGGCGCAGCGGTGACCGGTCCATGGCATCGTCGTGGATGAGCGCACACGTCTGGATGAGTTCGACAGCGGCGGACACCCGGAGCGCCGGCTCCACCGCACAGGCATCCGGCCGCTCCTCGCAGGACCGTAGCCCCCACCACAGGAACTGGGAGCGGGTGCGCTTGCCCCCTTCCAGGGTGAAGCGCGCGACCCGCGCGGCCACATCCCGTGCGAAGGTGCCCTCGACCTCGGCCGCCCGCGCGACCTGCTCACCGAGGACGCTGCCGAGCATCCGTCCCACGGCGGCCGGCACATCCGCGTCGACGGTGTCCGGCCCGAGGCCGGCCGCGCAGGTGTCGCCGCGGCCCGGAGGGACGTTCGCGGACCGGACGCCGGACGGCGGCAGGCCGGCATCGCGCAGCGCGGGGGGTGCGGTTGCCGCGGTACGACGGCGCATCGTGATTCCTCTCGTCGCCTCGGTCGGCGGAGGTCGGACCGGCCGGTGACAGTCCGTCGGCGACGCGCGGCGGGCGCGCCGTGGGGGTGGCACGGCGGCCGTGCGCGGCCCGGCCCGCGGGTCAGGCGGACCGGAAGACGAGGGCGGCGTTCTGGCCGCCGAAGCCGAAGGACGTGCTGGCGGCGGCGGACAGGGGTGTGCTGCGAGGAGCTTTGGCCACGATGTCCAGGTCGATATCGAGGTCGGGGTCCTCGTGGTTGGCAGTGGGCGGGATGGTGTCCTGCTGGAGGCTCATGACCGTGACGGCCGCTTCGATGGCGCCCGCCGCGCCGATGGCGTGGCCGAGCGCGCCTTTGAGGGAGGTGACGGCGGGAGGCTGGGGGAAGACGGTGTGCAGGGCCCTGGCTTCGGCCAGGTCGTTCAGGCGGGTTCCGGTGCCGTGCGCGTTGATGTGGTCGATGTCCCGGGGCGCCAGCCCGGCGTCGGCCAGGGCCGCGGTGAGGGCGGCAGCGGCGCCCCGGCCCTCGGGGTCGGGGGCGGCGTAGTGGAAGGCGTCGCAGCTCGCCCCGTAACCGACCAGCTCCGCGCGCGGGCTCACCCCGCGGGCGCGGGCGTGCTCAGGGCGTTCCAGCACCAGGACGGCGGCGCCTTCGGAGAGGACGAAACCGTCGCGTGCGGCGTCGAACGGTCGGCCGGCGCCCGCGGGGTCCTCCGTACGCCGGGACAGCGCGCCCATGCGGTGGAAGCAGGCCGCGGGGATGGGGTGGCGGGCGGATTCCGCGCCGCCGGCCAGCACGATGTCGCAGCTTCCGGCACGCAGCAGGTCCCGGGCGATGCCGAGGGCACTGCTGCCGGAGGCGCAGGCGGTGGAGACCGCGAAGTTGGGCCCGGTGGCCGTCAGGTCCAGCGCGATTTCGGCGGCTGCCATGTTGGGCACGCTGCGGGTGATGGCGAGGGGCGAGATGTCCAGCGGGCGGCCGGCCGCGAGCTTGGCGAACTCGGTGACATAACGTTCCATGCTTCCGGTGCCCGTGCCCATGACCACTCCGACGCGCGCGGCATCCCACTCGGCGGGGCTGAGACCGGCGTCGGCGACGGCGTGCCGGGCCGCGAGGAGGGCCATGGCGACGAATCGGTCCAGCCGCCAGGCGGCTTTCCGGCCGACCAGGCGTGCGGTGTCGAAGTCGGGCACCTGACAGGAGATGTCCACCGGCAGTCCCACGAGCCCCGGATCCCGGGTGGCGGTGGACCGGCCGGTGAGCAGCGCGTCCCAGGTTGCCCGTGCGCCGATCCCGGCCGGGCTGATGACGCCCAGCCCGGTGACGGCAACCTCACGGCACTGACCGGGCATCAGCTGGTGCTGTTCGGCGCGGTGGTCAGGGCCTTGTCGGCCGTACTGCTGTCCATCAGCGCGGCGAGTTCGCCGATGGTCGTCTCCAGCGGAACGTCGTCCAGGGAGACCCCGGTGCGCTCCTGCAGCATCAGGCCCATCTCGACGAGCGCGAGGGAGTCCAGGCCCAGGTCCTCGAAGGTGCGCTCGGGCGTGACCTCGGCCGGGTCGAGGTCGAAGGTTTTGGTGAGGGTGCTGGTGATCAGCTCTGCACTGGTGGGCACGGGTGACTCCTTCGGTTGGGGTGGTGGTGCCGGCCGCCGTGGGCGGGGCGCTGTCCGGGGGCTAGGGGGTGTCTCTCCGAACTCCGTGGAGCAACCTGCGGCGTCTGGTGCCGTACATCGCAAGGCGGAGCGTCTCCCTCGGACTGAGTGTCCGTGGGCGGTGCGGCAACGCCGCGAGGTGCGATGGCAGGCGTCGCAGGCCCACGGAGAGCGGAGAGACACCCCCTAGGCGTCGCTGCGGACAGGCTCCGCGGATCCGCGCGGCAGGAGCCCGGGGCACCGTGGGATGTGCTGGTGCGGACGGGGCGTTCATCGTGGCTCCAGGCGGGCGGGGGCGGCCAGGCACCGGGGGCCGGTGCGCAGGGGTCGGTCTCGCGCTCTACTGTCGCCGACCGTGCCCCCGGGCCATGGTCATGAAGGCACCTCTGAACGAGTGACTTATCGCTCTATAGCGCCGGACGCTCTTCTTCCCTGGGCACCGGCTGCGGTCCACGGAGCCGGGCACGGCCGTCAGACGGCGCACCGTGGGGACGGTCCGGCCGGCCGAGCCAGCGTGCGGCGGCCGCGGCGGTGAGCAGGGTGACGACTCCGGCGACGACAGCGGTCAGCGTCATGGCGTCCGTGAAGGCTCTGCGCGCGGCGGCCAGCACGCTGTTGCGCAGCGGGCCGGGCAGGCGCATGGCCTGTGCGGGTACGGACAGCATGCTGTGCCGGGCCGCCGCGGCCACCGGCGCCGGGGCATGCAGATCGATGAGCGAGGCGGAGAGCCGGGAGGTGAAGACGGCCGCGAGCAGGGAGCCCTGGACCGCCACCCCGAGGGCGGAGCCGACCTGGCGGGTGGCGTCATTGATGGCGGAGCCGAGTCCGGCTCGTTCGGTGGCGACCGAGCCCATCACCGATTCGGTGGCCGCTGCCGCCACCAGTCCGGCGCCGACGCCCGCCACCAACTGGAAGGCCGCGCAGTGCGGGTAGTCGGAGTCCGGGGTGGTGGTCGCCAGGATGGCGAAGCCGGCGGTCACCAGGGCCAGGCCGCCCACGACGGGGACCCGGCCGCCCAGCCGTGCCCGTACCGGCACGGCGCACACCGCGCCGAGGGCCAGTCCGGCCGGCAGCGGCAGCGTCCGCACTCCGGCCTGCCAGGGGCTGAAGCCCAGCACCCCCTGGAGGTAGAGGGTCAGCACGAACAGCGCCCCGAACATGGCGAAGGACATCAGCGCCAGGGCCGCCGCGGCCACCCCGATGGCCGGCACCCGCAGCAGGGACAACGGGAGCATGGGTGCGGGCGCGTGCAGCTGCCGGCGGACGAAGGCGGCCAGCAGCAGCGCGGCGGCGGCGAATCCGGTCAGGGCGGCCGGGCTGGTCCACCCGCGGTGCGGGCTTTCGGTGATCGACCACACCAGGACCAGCAGCCCCGCGGCGGACAGGGCGGCACCGGGCACATCGAAGCCGGCCCGCCGCCGCGCATGGGACTCGGGTACCAGGAGCAGGGCCAGGACGATGATGACGGCGGCCAGGGGCAGATTGATCCAGAAGGCGGCGCGCCAGGAGAAGTGCTCCACCAGCCAGCCGCCGATGACCGGACCGCACAGGCCGCCCATGCCGCCGACCGCGGCCCATGCGGCGATCGCCCGGCTGCGCAACTGGGCTTCGGGAAAAAGATGGTGGATGACCGCCAGGGTCGCCGGCATCAGCAACGCGGCCCCGGCCCCCATCGTGCAGCGCGCGGCGATCACCTGCCACGGCTCCGCGGCCACCGCGCCGCCCAGCGAGGCGCCCGCGCAGACCGCCACACCGCAGACGAAGGAACGCCGTCGGCCCCAGGCGTCGGTGAAGGCTCCCACGGCCAGCACCGTTCCGCCCAGGACCAGGGCGTAGCCGTCGACGATCCACTGGACCTGCGCGGTGGAGGTGTCGAGGCCGCCCTGCAGGTCGGGTACCGCGACATTGAGGACCGTCAGATCCAGGCCGAGCATGAACAGGCCCAGGCACACCACGGCGGCCGCTCCCACGCGGCGCACGGGTGCGGCGACCGGCGTGCGGGCCGGCGCGGCGGCCGTCATGCCGTCGCCACGGGGCGGTCGAGGGCGGCGTCGACGGTGCCGGCGAGGGTGTGGGCGAGGTGACCGACCAGTGCTTTCGTCTCCGTCTGCAGATAGGTGTGCCCGCCGGGGAAGAGCTGTGTCGGGGCCGGTGTGGTGACCAGGTCGTTCCATGCCTGGAGTTCCTGCACGCTGGTGACGGGGTCGTGTTCACCGCCGTAGAGGGCCAACGGCACGTCGAGGGGCGGCTCGGGGCGGTGCCGGTAGTGCAGGAGCAGCAGACAGTCGGCCAGCAGCGGGGTGCAGGCCGCGGCCATCAGGCGGGCGTCGGCGAGCAGTTGGTCGGGGATCGGGCCGACGAGTTCGCGGATGCCTTCCAGCCCGGCGGTCAGCCGCGGCGGCAGGCCCGCGCTGTAGGCGTCAAGATGCGGTGCCGACAGCGAGGACAGCGCCAGCAGCGAGGGCAGCCGGCCGTGGGTGCGCCGCAGATGGCGGGTCGCCTCGTAGGCCAGCAGCGCGCCCGCGCTGTGTCCGAAGACCGCGAACGGACGGGGGTCGGTCCAGTCGTCGAGTACCGCGGCGAGCCGGGCGCTCAGATACGCGGGGTCGGTCAGCGAGGGTTCCGCGGCGCGCGTGCCACGGCCGGGCAGCGCCACGGAACACGGCTCGACCCAGGGCGGCAGCAGCGGCGCCCAGCGCAGATAGCAGTCCGGACCGGCCCCGGCGGGCGGCACACAATACAAGCGCAGCGCCGCCTGCGGACGGGCAGCCAGCACGACACGCTCCGGCACCGCCGACGCCGCCACCGTCACCGACGTCGACTCTTCTGTGAAACCGACACCCACGACACACGCCCTTCGCCTCGCGCTCCACTGGTTCGGGCTCCGCCCTTGCCACGGCCGGCCGCCCCGAACGGGCCGCGTGCAGCCGTCGTGCCCGGGGCGTCCCGGCCGAGCGGCCTGCCGGCCGACGGGGCCCGGGGACCTCCGGCCGGGCACAGGACCGGTGCCCACGCCGACCCTGCCCTCCCCCGCCCTCTCACTCCACACACCACGCAAGGCGCCGCCCCCCTCTGACACCAACGGCGGCAGCTACGGCAATCGAGCGGCCGGGAGGGGCAGTCAGCGAGGGGCGGGGACACGGGACATGGCCGGGCCGGGCGCCGTCGGGTCCTCGTCCAGGGCGCTTTCGGACGGTCCGGAAGGCACGGTGGCCGTATCCCACCGCGCCTGACGGGGCCTCCGCATCAGCGGCCGTCGGCACCGCCCTCCAACGCGCGGGGCGCGGCACCTGCCTCGGGATGCGGGTGGGCGTATGCGCTCCGCGCGGGCGTCGCTTCCCGGGGTTCGAGCAGGCGCGCCGTACCGGCGGCCACGGCGCAGAAGGCCATGGGGAGGAGGAACGTGAGATGGAGCGGGACCAGGTGGGTCAGTGGTCCGATGACGGTGGGTCCGGCGAGCATGCCGAGGTAGCCGAGGCCGGCCACCCGGGAGACATTGGCTCCGGCGGCGTCCTGGTCCGCGTGGCCCGCGGCGCTGAACAGCTGCGGAATGCAGCCGGAGAGCCCGGCCCCGAAGACCGCCCAGCCGCCGAGGGCGAGCGGAATCCACGGGGAGAGCACCACCGTTGTCAGCCCCAGGGCGGCCAGCGAGGCGCCGTAACGCAGGACGGCGACCGGGCCGATGCGCGCGGCCACCCGGTCGGTGAGCAGACGTCCGACGGTCATGGCGGTGGCAAAGGCCCCGTAGGCGAAGGCGGCGGTGGCGGGAGGCGCGTCGAGCACCTCGCGCAGAGCGAGCACGCTCCAGTCGTTGGCGACCCCTTCGCAGAGCATCAGCATCATCGCGAGCGCCGCCAGTGCCCAGATGCGAGGGGGCGTGCGCGGGGCCGCGCCGCGTGCTGCCGCGGGGTTCCCGGCGCGGGCGGATTCGGGCGGCAGCAGCGCGGGGGCGGCGAAGGCGCTGATGACCAGTCCGAAGAGGCTTGTCGCCGCGAGCGTCGCCGCCGCGCTCCAGCCGAGGCTGAGGGTTCTGGCACCGACCAGCGCCGCGAAGACGCCGCCTATCGAGAAGACGGCGTGGAAGGCGGACATCACGGGGCGGCGGTAGCCGCGCTCGACCTGCACGGCATGGGTGTTCATGCTGACGTCCAGACAGCCGTTGCCGAAACCGAGCACCAGCAGAGCCGCACCCAGGGTCCAGCCGTCGGTGGCCAGCCCTGGAAGGGGCGCGGCCAGGCTGCACAACGCCGCGCTCGCCGGGACCACTCGCCGGGCCCCGAAGCGGTCGGTGAGCCGCCCCACCAGCTGCATACCGACGAACGCGCCGCCCCCGAGAAGCAGCAGCAGCCAGCCGAGCACCGCGTGCCCGATACCGGCGCGGTGCTCCACGGAGGGGATGTGCACGATCCACATCCCCATGACGAAACCGTTGAGGCCGAAGAAGGCGAAGGTGGCCAGTCGGCCGGCTCGCAGTGATCTCTCCATGCAAGCGAACGTACCAAACATGATTCATGTTCGTAAGATGACTTTTCGAGCATGGATGGTGTTCGATCGGCGATGCGCGAGGGGGAGCGCAGCCCTACCGCACCCCCGATGCCAGTTCCTCAAGAGCCGCGAACGTGCCGACCCGAGCCGCACGCCGCCGAAGCTCCGCCAAACCCCGCCGACAGACGGCACTTTGCCCGCCTCGGACCCTCCGGGCCGCCTACACCTGCACCCGCCCCCGCACCGCGCTGCACTGCACTTCGCTGCGCTGCACCGCACTGCACTGCACTGCACTGCACGACTCAGCTACAGGTGGGCGCACCGGCATGCTGCCGTCGCCTGCAGCGCTCACGGCTGTGACGTCCGCCGAGTCGGTGGCGTACCAAAAACGAGCCGTTGACCGTGACGAGGTCTCGTGCGCACTCACGCGGCCCGATGACTACGAGGTGTACGTGCAGCCTTGCCCGCCGTAATACCACTCGTACTGGCCCATCACCCACGGGTCCGCCGTGATCGTGAAGGTGCCGCGCGGGGCGGGACAGTGGAACGTCGTGGTGACGGTGTCACGACTCGGCGGGGACCCCGGCAACGCGGTGGCCGCAGAGGCGATGCCGGCGCCTCCGGCGCCGAACAGTGCGGTGAGGAACGCTATCGCGATGATCTTCTTCATCATGTCTCCCAGTTCCATCGCGTGCGGGAACTGCCTCTGAGGACGATACACGCAACCACCCAATTCGGAACAAGAGGGAATTTCGCCCGATGTCCGGGAACGGCGGATAGGCCCGGCCAGCCCGGCCGTCGCGGCCGGCCCCCACTCCAGCCAGATCTGACCAGCGCACTGGAGCGATGTGGAGGTTCTCGTCGACCCAGCTGCGCAGAGTCTGCGGCGCCGCGATACGAGGCATCGCCCGGCGGGGAGTACGCAGAAGGAAATTCGATGAAGAACGCCGCGTGTTACCAGCAGCGGCGAACTTCCAGACAGCCAGTGATGGCGATCCCGGCGGGCGCCGCAGCAGGCGTCATCCAGTGAAGGTCCACAGCGGATCAATCGGGCGGATGCCACGGACCCAGGAGCGGTGAATCATGGGCAGACATGCCTGAATACAGCACGCGTCCGGGTCGCTCTCTTCCTCCGGCGCTATGGACCAGTTCATGGCCGGTGGCCGCTCCCCGGCAAGAAATCCGAAGTACGTCTCGTTCCAGGAGAAGTACAAGCTTCGCAGCACCAACTCGTCCGGAACATCCAGATCCAGGACAACGACTCCCCTGTCGAAGTCGTAGTCGCTGAGCAGCAACCGGGCCGTCTCCAGCACCCGGATATCGCGGGTGTCCGGCTCAGCCCACGCCCACACCGGCGGCCGGCCTTCACAGTCGATCCCCCGCCGCAGCATTTCGGCGACCATCACCTCGTAAGCGGGGCGCGCTGACGGCTCCACACGGTCCCACTCACCGACCAGTCGACCGGTCTTCTCCAGTACCCCGGCGACGGCACAGTGCTGCGCTGTCCACAACTGCATGCCGTGACCCTGCCATACACCGGCAAACCCGCAAACTCGCCGCCAGAAGCCTTTGACGCACCGCTCCACGGTGCGCCGCGAGATGCCCAGGAGCTGCGCGCGGTCCAACTGACCTGACTTCCGCCGTCGGCCGCCGGGCTTGTGGGGTCGCCAGGGTCGCGCACAGCGACCGCCTTGATGATGCGAGCACAAGGGGCTTGCCAGCCCGGACTGAGCCACGGTCCACTCACCTGGCTGGGAAGGAACCCCGCGGTCGACCCGTGCGGAGACACTGTTGCGTAACGCGGCACGGGCCGGCGCACCGGCCGGACCCCGCAGCCGGCCGACTACGACCACGACTTCCCGGCCTTGATCTGCGGGCCGCCGCCGACCTCCCGCTCTGCGGGGAGGGACACGAACCCAAGGAGAATCTGTGAGCCTTTCCCTGCGAGCCGTAGTCATCAAGTCGCCGGATCCGGTGGTACTGGGGGCCTTTTGGAGCGCCGCCCTGGAATCGTCGATCGACTCGGGCACAGACGGCGTGGTCGTCAGGTTCGGTCAGCACTGGGAACAGTTTCTCTACATCGTCGAAGGCATCGTGCCAGAAAGCCGCAAGAAGGATCCATTCATGTATATGGCAGCCGCGGGCGCAACCCTGGACGAGGAAATGGATCGACTTGCTTCCCTGGGAGCCGTTGCCATCAAGAGGAAGTGGAACGTCGACGAAGAGCTCAACATCGGATTCGTGCTGATGGCTGACCCGGATGGGAACTGCTTTGAGGTCCACTCCAGTGATGAGGAGGTTCGGGCCGCGGAGCGGATCCTGGAATCTTGGTAAAGCCCGTCGCCGCGGCCTGCCCTGAGACCGACCGCGCGACTGACCCAGTGAGCAACCGTCAGCGGCAGAAGAGCATCACACGGTTACTGCTGAACACGTGCAGGTTCTGGTGCCCCTTATAGACCATGGCCAGAGAGCCAGCGGTCACGAATTCCTGCTTGCTGACATTATCGGCACAATTGCAGCTGCTTGACGCCGTCGCACACCGGGTATCGCAGGTGCATGCAGGCATGGAGAGAGGCCGTGTGGACAGGACCCTGGTGGGAGGCATTTCTGCGGGGCGTGGTGAGGCGGACGCTGGCGGGAGATGAGCCGCAGCCGTGGTGGATGCCTCGGCGCGTGCTGACCGTGGTGTCGGCCGATGTCGACGGTGCTGCCGGTGTCGGGGCGATCTGGATCGTGCGGCGTCCGAAGTCACGGCGGGTGCGTGAGCACACTGAGCTCGTTGAGTGGTATGGCGAGCAGTGGCGGCACGTGGGGGGCGGCAGCGGCCCCGGAGACGACCCTGTTGACGTCGATGTGCTCGACATATGCAACGGCGGTGGCGCAGTCAGCCTCACCCGCAGCCTGGACCTTCCGCACTCCATCACCGCGGCCCCATGGATCGGTTACGTCAAAGTGTGCCTCGGGCGGGACGTGGGTCACGTTCTCATCGGCGCCCGCCGGATCGTGGCTCCCGAGCAGCGCAGGCTCATCGCTGTGTGGAAGTCCCCCCGTATCAGCCGCAGAGTCCGTCCCGTCATCGTGGCTCTGGGACGCGATGGCACCGAACTCTCCCGTTTTGGCCCCCATGACACCCTGGACACGCATACCTGGGCGCGATTGGGAGAAGAGCTATAGCCGGCCTGCTTCCTGGGTCTCTGCCGTGCCGGCCGTCCTGACTTCCCCAGCCGTTCACCCGGCGAGGGTGAGGTTGTGCAGGCGAGCGATCCCGAGCATGGCGTGCACGTGCGACAGCAGCCATCACACGGCCACCAGTACGCCGTTCATCCGCCGCGCCCCGGGCCAGCTCTGCCCCCGCCCGGCTGCACTACCGGCCATTCGCCCGGCGCCCGGGCGGGCGTGAACTTCCGTCAGAGCGTGCACAACGACGCCGACCACCTTCTTTCCCCAAAGGAAAGTAGGTGGTACTTTCCTTGCAAGAAAGTACTCGGATGGCCAACTGATCGGGGACGCCCATGACCGCTTACGATGCCCAGACTGCGCTCGATGCCATACGCCACCACCAAGAGCAGACCCGTAACGAGTACGTGCGCCATGTCTCCTCCGGCGCCTACGGGCTCATCGCGGCACTGGCCGTGTTCGCCGTGGGATCGTCCGTCGATCTGCCGAGGCCTTGGAATCTCGTCGCCATGCTGGCGGGGGACGTCCTGATCGTGGGCGGGCTGGTCATGCAGTACCGCCAGGCCCGCGTGCGCAGGAAGCACTCCCCCGCCGAGGTGCTGCTCACGGTGTGGCTGGCGGCAGTTGTGATCGCGATCTTCATTGCGGCATTGATCGCCGGCCGCCTGATCGATCTGTCGATTCCCTCCGTGCCCGCCGCGGCGGTAGCCGCCCTGGCGACGCTGGTGGCCAATTATGCGACCCGTCCGATCGTCAAGAAGATCACCAAGAGGAACAACCAGGGCTGATGGACCCGGACTTCGATGAATTCCTGCACGTTCAGGCGCGGCTGTCGGTCGTCGCGCTGCTGGCTCCGGCCGACTGGGTGGAATTCGGCTTCGTGCGCGACACCGTAGGCACCAGCGACTCAGCCCTGTCCAAACAGGCCGCTGCGTTGGCGGACGCCGGCTACGTGGAGGTACGCAAAACACGGAACCGTACGGGCCGCCACACCCACCTCCGGCTCACTACCCACGGGCGGCAGGCTTTTCAACGGCACGCCTCGGCGCTGGAGAGGATCGTGGCGGCAGCACGCGGATCAGAGGCGTGAGCAACCGAGGCTTCAGCGGTCGTGATCCGGCGCGATCCCCGTGCACTGGGTGCGCACGGCGACAGCACTACCCCTGACCTGTCGTCGTCAGCCGTCAGCCGTCGGACGGAGCGTCGGTGAACTCGTTCAGAAGGCGAGGCCCATTGCTGCGTACGTCGCTGAACGCGGTGGAGACGGCGCCGGCGTCCAGGTGCAGGTCCTGCGGTCGGGTCTGTGAGCCAGGGGCTGCCCGCAGGCCGCGAGACCAGCCTCAGGCGGACGGTTACGGCTTCCGTTGCTGCAGCCGCTTGCCCTGGCCTCCGTGGCACAGTTGCCATCACCAGCAAAGGGGTGAGGGACATGAAGACCGAAACGCTGATCGCTGCCATATCCGCAGCCATCGCCTTTGGTGCCGCGGCCCTCGCCTTTGGTGCCGCGGCCCTCGCCCTCTGGACAGCCCGTGGCGCCAGCCGCAAAGACGGCTACGAACTTGCCCGGGGCCTCTACCGCGAACTCACCTCACCCGAAACCGCAGCCCACCGCAGCGCCTTGGAGTTCTACCGGAGAGCGGCACGCCGCACCCAGCGCGAAACAGAAGCCGTCCTGGACCACTACTTCGCCCTGCTCTGGGCCTTCGAGCATGTGCGCGCCGGCCGGCAAAGCCTGGACCAACAACGCCGCATCAACGGCACCAAACCCGTCGTGGACTACCTGGACTCCGCAATCTCCTGGCACGTTCAAGAGTGGTCCACCCGCTGGACACACCTCCGACAGCTCATCCAGGAACATGTACCGGAGCTCGACGACCGGCACTCCATCAGCACCTTCTGCGAACTCGCCGACGAAGTGCTTGGGTCAACGGGCACCATCGACGCCCTGCGAGCGGAAGTCAACGCAGACCGAGCCTGAGCCCCTCGCCGAACGCTGAACCTGCCGCAGAGGGGCCCCGGTCCATGCCGAGCGCCGTACGCATCGTGCCCTGCGCTCCGCGCCGGCGGGTTCGGCCTGGCCGATAGCGGCTGCCACGAGCACAGATCCCGATCCGGCCAAATCCGCGGAGCGGCTGAACACCGGGGACGCCGCACGTAAGTTCTGCAGGGCGACCAGGCCCTGGACAATGGAGGAACACCTCGAATGCGCTCGATCCTGAAGACCGCCGCGGCACTGTCGGCCACCGCCACGCTGGTGCTGGTGGCCGGGTGCGGCGGGTCCGCGGAGCCAGGGGCCGACTACAAATCGAAGTCGAAGAAGCCGGCTGCCGGCACTCCCCCGCGCAAGAGCTACGACCCGCCGCAGAAGTTCGCGGCGAAGGGCGTCGCGCTCCCCGAGGCCGCCGGCCGCGGAAGCATCACCAGGGACGGGACGGTCGCCAGGCCCCTGCCGCTCGCGCTTCACGGCACGAGTGCCTACATCGCGGCCGCCGACTGCCTCCAGGTCCTCGACACCGGCACGGGCAAGACGACGGCAACCGTACGTCCTCGCCGCAAGCCGGTCGCCGAGTCCGACGCCGCGTCCGACGCCGAGCCCGGCGCCCCGGTCCTGACCCAGGACGGCGAGCTGATGCTCGTACCCTTCCTGGTCGAATTCCCGGGAAAGGGCACCACACCCAGCCGGGTCGGCATCGAACTGGACGCGGTGGACACCAGGACCGAAAAGATCGCCTGGACGGTGGATCTGGACGACCTGCCCAGCTGGGACGGCGAACACGACACCCTGGCCCGTGTGGTCGCCGCCACGAAGAGCACCGCCGTGGTCAGCACATACGGCGGACACGCCGTCACCTATGCGGTCGACCTCGGCACCCGCAAGACCGCATGGCGCAAGGAACACGTGGGCACGGCCGCCGTCATCGGCGACACCGCCGTGTCCGTCACCAGCAAGGACAGCGTCCGGCAGCAGGTCATCGGCCTCGACATCAACCACGACGGCAAGCAGATCTGGAAGAAGCTGGACGGGTACGAGCTGACCGCGCATCCCGCCGGCCCGCACCTGATCGCCATCACCGGCAACGACTACACCAGCGGCGACGCCTTCTCCACCATGCTGACGGCGGACGGGAGCAAGGCCGCTGACCTCTCCGGCGACCTGTCCGAGCTCACCTGCCGTTACGACGACGCCTCGGTCCTCATCTGCCAGACCGGGGAGCCCCGCACGCTCGCGCTGAACGCCACGACCGGCAAGCAGCTGTGGACCCTCCCGGAGAAGGGCACCAATCGGATCGCCCCCACCGTGACAGCCGCCTGGCACGGAGTGGTCTACGGCACGACCGGCAACGGCCCCGTCGCCCTGGACGCCAAGACCGGCGCCGACCGCAGCACCTCCCCCGGCGCCGCCCCGGTCGCCGTCAATGAGTACACCGGCGTTGCCCTCGATCAGGCCGACCACCGCACCCTGATCGCGCATCCCGCCACCGGCTGACCGCCCGATCCATCAGTGAGGGGGCCGGCAATGCCGGGCCGCCCCTCAGGCGTTCCCCACTCCTCATCAGCAAGGAGGCGCGGTCTTCGGCGCTCACGCGATCGGCGCTGTCAGGCAGTCAGGATCGACGGCCGAGCGGTACGCACCGCTCGGCCGCCCCACGCGCAGGAGCAGCCCTGAGACCGGAGGCGGAGCAGGTGGCCAGTCAGTCACTCAGTCACTCAGTCAGTCGGCCGGTTCCCGCAGGGATGTCTCAGGTAAGCGCACGCAGCAAACATGATTCGTGTTCTTAAGGTGGATTTTCGAGCATTGGTGGTGTTCGATAGGGGCATGGTGAGCACAGATCGACTGGGGCAGATCGCTGAGGCCGTGCGGGAGGCCGGGCAGCTGAGTGTCGCGGAACTGGCCGGACTCACCGGCGCCTCGGAGATGACCATCCGCCGCGACCTGGAACTGCTGTCCGGCCAGGGCGTCCTGGAGCGTTACCGGGGCGGGGCCCGAAGCCTGCTGCTGCGAGGGGAGGAACCCCCGTTCACCCTGCGGGTACAGGAGGGGCTGGAGGCCAAGCGCCGGCTCGCCGCCGAGGTCGCGGAGCTGATCGCCGACGGCGAGTCCGTCGTGATCGACAGCGGCACCACCTGCCTGGAGGTGGCCCGCGCCCTTGTGCACCGTCGCCTCACCGTCATGCCGTTGTCGCTGCACGCCGCCAACGCCCTCACCGGCGCACCCCATCTGCAACTCCTGCTGCCCGGCGGCGCACCACGCCCCGTCGAGCTGGCCCTCACCGGCCCCTTGGCGGAGGCCTCACTGGGCGCGCTGCGCTTCGACACCGCCGTCCTCGGCTGCTGCGGGCTGAACACCGCGAACGGGCTGACCGCCTACGACCTGGCCGACGCCGCGGTCAAGCGCGCCTCGATCGCCTCGGCGCACCGCGTCATCGCCGTCGCCGAGGCCGCCAAGTTCACCCGGACCGCCCTCGCCCATGTCACGGGGGTGTCCACACTGGACGCCGTCGTCACGGAGGAATCGGCCCCGGCCGAGGAGCTCGACGCGCTGGCCGCGGCGCAGGTGACCGTGCGACAGGTATGAGTGTGCAGAGGGGGTGACTCCGCGTCCGGTGCGCCGCACCGTGCCGCCTCCGCCCCCTACCCCTGATACCTGAGAGCTAGTTCGGAAGTACGCTCCCCGGCGGGACGTCGACCAAGCACTGCGCTCCATAACTTCGGTACCGGAAGCACGACCGGCTTCCGGTACGGAAGGACCATCCCACATGGCGTCCCGCCCGCGTGGCAGCCGTCCGCTGCGCACTCTGCTCGCCGCTCTCGTCGTCACCTCGGTGGTGGTGCCCGTCTCGGGCGCGGCCCGCCCCGCGGCCGTCCCGGCACCTGTGCCGAGGGCCCTCGCCCCGCTGCGGGCCGCCGGCCCCGGCGCGCTCGCCGAGCGGTACGCCGTCAACCGCGAGGGCATCCGCGCCGCGGAACGGATGGCCGAGGGCCACGGTGACCGGGCCCGGGCCGAGGCACTGCGCGGCATGGCCGGCCCGGCGCGGCAGTTCCTGTCCTTCGACGGCCGCGACGGAGGCCGCACCGCCGAGGTCTTCGGCGACCTGGCACGGGCCGAGCGGATCGCCGTCCTGGTGCCGGGCTCGGACACCAGCCTCGACAGGTACGGACGCCTCCGGTCCGGTGCCACGGCGCTCCAGCGGGAGTTGGGCGGCCGGTCCGCCGTCATCGCCTGGCTCGGGTACGAGACGCCGGGCACGGTGAGCCCCGGAGTGCTCACCCCCGCCCGCGCGGCGGAGGCCGCTCCCGGACTCCGCGCCTTCGCCGGCGCCGTGACGGCGCTCCGTCCCGCTGCCCGGATCTCCGTGCTCTGCCATTCCTACGCAGCTGTGGTCTGCGGCCGGGCCGCGCGGGGGCTGGATGTCGCGGACCTCGTGCTGTTCGGCAGCCCCGGCGCGGGTGCCGACAGTGTCTCCGCGCTGCACACCCGGGCGACCGTATGGGCCGGCCGGGGTGACGACGACTGGATCGCCAATGTGCCGCACGGGCAGCTTCAACTCCCCTTCGGCACCGTCGGGTTGGGAGCCGATCCGGTCACGCCCGGGTTCGGTGCCCGGATCTTCGCGGCGGGCCCCGGAGGCCACAGCGACTATCTCAAGCCCGGTTCCGTGTCCCTGCGGAATCTCGCCCGGATCGTCTCCGGTCAGGCCCCTGCCGAGGAGAGACGAGATGCGTGAGCTCATCCGGCGGATCGCCGCCGCCACGACGGGCGACCGCGACCGCGGTGTCGACGCACTGCGCGCGCTCGCCATTCTCGGGGTGATGCTCGGGCACTGGCTGGTCACCGCCCTGGTCGCCGACAGCGGCACGGTGCGCGTCGTCAGCCCCCTCCACCAGCTGCCACAACTCACCCCGGCCTCCTGGCTCTTCCAGACCCTGGCGGTCTTCTTTCTGGTGGGCGGCCAGATGGCGGCGAAGAGCTGGGCCGACACCCAGGCCCGGGGCGGAACGTACCGCCGGTGGCTCGGCGCCCGGACGGCCCGGCTGTTCCGGCCGGTGGTGGCCGTGCTGGTGGTCTGGAGCGTGGTGGCGGGCGCGCTGCTCGTCGCCGAGGCGGGTCTGCAGACGGTCCGGACACTGGGCAGACTGGCGCTGTCCCCGCTCTGGTTCCTGCTGGTCTTCGCCGTACTGACGGCGGCGACTCCGCTGGTCGCCCGGCTGCATCCGCTGTGGCCGCTCGCCGTCGTCCTGCACATCGACCTGATCCGGTTCGGCCTGGGCGGGCCGGCCTGGCTCGGCTGGACCAATGTGGCGGCCGGCTGGCTGGTTCCGTACTGCCTGGGCACGGCCTGGGCCCGGGGCGGGCTGCGGAGCCGGGCGACCGGCCGGGTGCTGCTGCTCGGCGGCGCCGCCACCACCGCCGGACTCGTCCTGTGGGCGGGCTACCCGGCCGCCATGGTCGGGGTGCCCGGCGCCGGCATATCCAATCTCAACCCGCCCACCCTCGCCGCCGTCACCTTCGGTCTGGCCCAGTGCGGGGCGGCCCTGCTGTTCCTCGGCCCACTGCGGCGGCTACTCCAACGCCCCGCATTCTGGGCGGTGGTGGCGCTGATGAACCGGTCGGCGATGACGCTCTTCCTGTGGCACCAGACCGCGATGATGGCGGTCACCGCGGTCGGTCTGCTCACCGGCGGCTTCCTGCCCGGACTGCACACCCTTCCCGACGGTGCCGGCTGGATCCTCGCCCGGCTGGCCTGGCTGCCGGTCTTCGCACTGGCGCTGCTGGTGTGCTGGGCTGCGTTCCGCACCTACGAGCAAGGCCGGCGCGGCGGCACCAAGGTGGTATGTGAGGGGCGTCCCGCCGGGGCCAGGGCGGTGCGGCGTGTTTAGGATGCACCGTGTGAGCCAGGGGGGTTGGAAACGTGGGGGGCCACGGCTGTGGGCGGCCGTGCAGACGCTTCCGCGTACCCTGCGCGAGGATCTGTGGACGGTGGCGCGCGATCCACTGCCCCGGCTGCGCTGGCTGGGCCGGCTGCCGCATGCGCATGTGGTGTTGGCCGCGGTGCTCATGGGCTGGCTCAACGCGGACCGGTACAAGGTGGATTTCGGGCCGTCCGCGGGGACAGCCGTATGGGTGCTCACGGTGCTCCAATCTGGCGCCGCCGTCCTCGCGCTGTCCCGCCCGGTGCCGGCCTGGTGGCTGTCGACGATCGCGCTCTTCCTGGTCAGGAACGCCGACGAAGTCAAAATCAGCCAGGACGCCCTGTGGGCCTGGAGCATCCCCGGGATCGCCCTGCACGCCCTGGTGCTGTTCCTTCTCGCGCTGCGGGTCCGGCCCCGCATCGCGGCCGAGGCGCTGGGGCTCTCGCTGCTCGCGGGGGCGGCCGCCCTGGTCTTCGCGGCGCCGGTCCAGGCCCGGAACCACCTGCCGAGTTCGGCCCCCCTGCTCCTCGCGGCCTCCGACGGGGATCTCACCCAGGACGCCCTGACCTTCTCGATCGCGGTGGTACTGGGCGCCGCGCTGCGCGGCCGCCGGGTGGCCCGTACCCAGCTCGTCGAGCAGGAGGTGCTCACCGCCGAGGAGCGGGCCCGGCGCACCCTGCTGGAGGAGCGCAACCGGATCGCCCGCGAGCTGCACGACGTGGTCGCCCACCACATGTCGGTGATATCGATCCAGGCGCAGGTCGCACCGCATCTGGTCAAGGAGCCCACCGACGAGCTGAAGGAGAACCTCGCGGGCATCCGGAGGAACGCCGTCGAGGCGCTGACCGAACTCCGGCGGGTCCTGGGCGTGCTGCGCTCGGAGGACGCCCTGGCGGACGGCGTACGGCACACCCCGCAGCCCACTCTCGGCCGGCTGGACGAGCTGGTCGGCACGGTGCGCGGAGCCGGGCTCGCGGTCACCACCGAGATCTCCGGTGAGCCGCGCCCGCTGTCGCCGGGAGTCGAGCTGTCGGCGTTCCGTATCGTCCAGGAAGCGCTCAGCAACGCGATCCGGCATGCGCCGGGCGCGGAGGTGCGGGTGGCCATCGGGTACCGGCCCGGCGGTCTCAGCATCCGGGTCACCAACTCCGCGCCGGACGGGCCCGCCCCGCCCTCGCAGGGCGCCGGCCACGGCTTGCTGGGCATGCATGAGCGCGCCACCATGCTCGGCGGCGAACTCGCCACCGGCCCCACCCCCGACGGCGGTTACGAAGTGACCGCGATCCTGCCCGCCCAGGCCGCGAAGCCTGCCGACCCCGGTGAGCCTGCCCCATGACGACCATCCGCGTGCTGATCGCCGACGACCAGGTGATGGTCCGTCAGGGCTTCACGGTGTTGCTCAACGCCGAACCCGGGATCGAGGTCGTCGGCCAGGCCGTCGACGGCCTCGACGCGCTCGCCCAGGTCGCCGAACTCGCCCCGGACGTCGTCCTGATGGACGTCCGGATGCCGCGGCTCGGCGGTATCGAGGCGACGCGCCGTCTCACCGAGTCGTCCGGTACCACCGTCAAGGTCCTCGTCCTGACCACGTTCGACCTCGATGAGTATGTGTACGAGGCACTGCGCGCGGGCGCCTCCGGTTTCCTGCTGAAGGATGCCTCGGCGGACGAACTCGCCCATGCGGTGCGGGTGGTGGCGGCCGGGGAGGCGCTGCTCGCCCCGAATCTCACCAAGCGCCTGATCGCCGAGTTCTCCCGGGTCACCAGCTCGCCCCGCGTCCCGCTCAAGGACCGCGTCGGCGACCTGACGGAGCGGGAGACCGAGGTCCTGTCCCTGATCGCACAGGGTCTGACGAACGGTGAGATCGCGGAGCGGCTGGTGCTCGCGGAGCAGACCGTGAAGAGCCATGTGGGCCGGATCCTGGGCAAGTTGGGCCTGCGCGACCGGACCCAGGCCGCCGTCTTCGCGTACGAGACGGGGCTGATCCGCCCGACCGGCTATTGAACGGGCCGGACCGGCCGATGCGCCGCGGCCGGACAGCGGACCGGCCGATGCGATGAGCGGCCTCCCTCCGGCATCGGCCCCGGGTACTCCTTCCCACTCCGCCATGGGGCGGAGGGGCCCCCCTGTGGAGCGATGCCCGGCGGCGCGGCGGACGGGACCGTGGTGATCAGCAGGGAATCGACGCCCTGCCGCACCGATCCGGTGCCGACCTGATCCGCAGGAGGACGCCATGCCCCGAATTCGCCGCCCGTTCGTCGTGGCCGCCACCGCCCTGGCCGTATGCACGGCGACCGCGCTGACCCTGGGCACGACCGGGCCGGCCGCGGCGGCCGGGACCGGGACCACGGCTGCCCGCCACACTCCGGCCGAACCGGCACTGACGGGCTCCGCCAAGCTCGCGCGACAGCCCGGCGACAACGTCCACTTCCGCTTCGCCGCCCATGGCTTCGCCGACCGGGCGCGCGGCACGTTCTACGCCAGCCACCACATCGGCAAGGACTGGGGCGGGTACTTCAAGGGCCGGATCGACTGCCTGCTGACCGGCGGCCCGGTGGCCGTCGCCACCGGCATCGTGACCGAGATGCGCTTCAAGAACGCACCGGGCCTGCCGAAGGTCGGGGACCTCCGGGGCAAGCGGTTCGGCTTCACCGTCCTGGACAGCGGCAAGAAGGACCGGCTGGGCTACAGCTGGGCGGTGGACGGCCTGCCGAAGAACAGCGTCGGCAAGTGCCTGGGCTCGGCCCCGATCGAGACCCTGGAGAAGGGTGACTTCAAGGTCGACCACTGGATGCCGCCGCGCAATCCCGCCCAGCACTAATCCACTGCCGCGGACCGGCCCGGGTGCGTGTGCCGACCCGGGTGCGTGGGCCGACCCGGGTGCCGCGGGCCGACCCGGGTGCCGTGTGCCGACCCGGGTGCCGTGTGCCGACCCGGGTGCCGTGTGCCGACGCGCGCGGCGCCCGGCGGTCGTGCCCGCCGGGCCCCGCGCCCCGCCCCGGCGTGGCCTGCGGTGACAGCTGGGCGGTGACGGCTGGGCAGTTATGGCTGGGCGGTGACGGCTGGGCAGTTATAGCTGGGCGGTTACAGCTGGAAGGAGTCGGCCAAGATGCCGATCTGCGCGGCGAGCAGGGTCTGCGCCCGGTGTCCCATCCCGGCGTACTGACCGGACACCTCCAGGCCGACCGTGCCGTGCAGCTGCGACCAGGCCAGCACCGTGCCGGCGAGGGCGGTCCCCGCCGCGTCGTCGTCCGGAGCCAGCCCGGTGTGCTGCGCCAGCCAGCCGGCGACGCCCTCCTCCTTGCGTACCCACGCGGCCATCTCCTCGACGACCGGCCGCAGCGGCTCGGCAGGGACGCCGGCGGCGAACACCGTCAGGAACGGGCCCAGGACGGCCCGCGCACGCAGCAGTGTGTCGGGCGGAGCCGCGTATCCGGGCAACGGGGCTCCCTGGATCAGCAGATAGCGGTGCGGCTGGGCGACGGCCCAGTCCCGGTAGGCGTCGGCGAGGGCGTGCAGGGCGACGCGCGCACCGACCGAAGGCGCGGCGTCAACCCGCCTGATGGCTTGCGCCGCGTCGTCGTAGGCGTCCCTGATCAGCTCGCTCAGCAGGTCGTCCCGGCCGGCGAAGTAGCGGTAGAGGGCGGGGCCGGACAGCCCCATGTCCTTGGCGATCCGGGTCAGCGCGACGGCCTGGACGCCGCCCTCGGCGAGCTGCTGCAGCGCGGCCGCCTTGATCTCCGCGCGGTTCTGCTCGCGGTAGCGCGCCCGGGGACTGAGCACCTCGGCGGCCATGTTCTCCTCCTGCGTTCGCGACGGCATGAAGCAAGCGTGAATGGTCATTGCCGATTCTAGCCAACACATCGATTGCGATGCAGCATCACAAGAGTTATGGTCTCTAACAGAAGCGAGAGAGTGAAGCATCAGACCGCTCGCAGACCACCCTCGTTTCGTCCCCTCGGCCCCTCGGCCATCGGCCCGGAGAGAAGGAACCGCCATGTCCGCTGCATCAGAACCGCTCCATGTCGTACTGGGCGCCGGCCCGGCAGGCACCGCGCTCGCCGATGAGCTCGTGCGCCGTGGTCACGCCGTACGGCTGGTCAGCCGCTCGGCGCCGGAAAGCGCCGTCGAGGGCGTCCAGCGGTTCGCGGCCGATGTGAGCACGCCCGACGGGGCGCTGACCGCCATCGAGGGCGCCGCCGTCGTCTACCACTGTGTGAACGTCGCCTATCACCGTCAGGTCGAGGTGCTGCCGCAGGTCCAGCGCGCGGTGCTGGCCGCCGTCGAGGCCACGGGGGCACGGCTGGTCGTCCTGGACACGCTGTATCCGTACGGCCGGACGCAAGGCGAGGTGATGCGGGAGGACACCCCGTGGCGGGCGACGAGCCGCAAGGGGCGGATGCGGGCGCAGCTGGACGAGCACTATCTCGCCGCCCACCGTGCGGGGCGCGCCCGTGTCGTCCTGGGCCGGTCGGCCGACTTCGTCGGTCCCGGAGTGCTCAACTCGACGCTCGGCGGAGCAGTCTTCCCGGCCGCGCTGGGCGGCGGTGAGGTCCTCGGGCTGGGCGATATCGACCTGCCGCACAGCTACACGGACATCCGGGATGTGGCGGCCGGACTCGCCACGCTCGGCGCAGACCCCGAAGGCGACGGCCGGGTCTGGCACCTGCCCACCGCGCCCGCCGTCACCACCCGCGAGATCCACGCGATGATCGAGGAGCTGGTGGGCCGCCCGGTGCAGCGGGTGGTCCTCACCGAACCGCGCCCGTTCGGGCCGTTCGACGCGGCCTTCATGGACGAGTACGCGGAGATGTTCTACCAGCACACCGAGCCGCAGATCCTCGACTCCACAGCCTTCGAGCGGGCCTTCGGAGTCCGTCCGACGCCTCTGGACGCGACCCTTGATGCCACCGTCGAGTGGTACCGCGCACTGCTGACCGCCCCCCGGAGCTGATCCGGCACCCGCCCGGCGGCCGAGGCCGGCGTGCAGAAGCCGAGGGCCGACGCGCCATGCGCCGGCCCTCGGTGTACCGGCAACGGTCAGGAAGCGCTGGGGAGCTTCGCCGACCAGGCGGTCACCGACAGCTCGGCACCGTCGACCGCCTTGTCGAACGCCACGACACTGTGCGCGTTGCCGCCCGTCGGGGCGACCTGCAGGTACTTGGCCTGCGCGGACGACGGACCGGCGTGCGTCCAGACCAGGTCCGCGTAGGCGCTCTTGCCCGGCTTCAGGGTGACCTGGTGCACGCCCGGGTCCTGGGCGAAGTAGGTGTCACCGTGGTGCGCCGTGGTCTTCAGGGCCGTGTGACCGGCGCCCTCCAGCGCCAGCCCCGGGTACCCGCTTATCGCACACGTACTGTCGCCGGTGTTGGTCACCTGCAGATAGGTGCCCTCGTGATTCATTCCGGCCTGGCTCGAACCCGCGTCGGTGGTCGTGACCTTGAGCGTCCCCGGTTGGCACGCATCGGCCGCGGCCGCGCCGGATCCTGCCGCGGAGGCCATCCCGGCGCTCGCACCCGTGACCAGCGCGACGGCGGCGGCGACAGTGGCGGCGGTACGCAGACCACGCATCGTCATCAGTCATCAACTCCCTCTTCTCCGGCACCCGGAGAACCTCGGTGGAACGCCCGCCGGACCCCGCCCGGCTCCGTCCGCACCCCGCGAAGAAGCCGGGAACGAAGGAGCCGGGCCCCGGGTCCGGTCGGTGCGTTCTCGTTCGTTTGCGCACCACCCACCCTGGGAGCCCTCACTGGTGATCGGCTAACACCTCACTAACGCCGGGAACACCCGGAATGAGCGGAATATGACGTGTGTGTGGAATGTGACGGGTGTGTGGAATGTAGGGAGTTGAGGAGGGAGCAGAGGGGGCTGCGGGGGAGCCGGGACGGTGCGGCGGAAGCCGGTCCGAGCAGGCGTGCGATGCTGGGGCACTCCGGATCATGGCAAAAATGGGGAGTGTACGGCAGCGTGCTGGCAGCGATACGGCGGACTGGGACGCACAGCTGGGACCGCTTCGCGGCATCCGACCCAGGGCTACTGCGGCTGATGGCAGGGCTGCGCACGGTCGGGGCCATCGTGCTCACCCTCGTCGTCCTGGCGGTGCTGCACACCGACGTCACGCTGATGGTCGCGGGCGCCATGACAGCCATGGTGTCCACCTTCGCGATCAAGGAGAAGGAGGTGCGCGGCCAGGCGGTCACACTCGCCCTGGGCCTGCCCGTCGCACTCGCCGCGATGTCGCTGGGGGCGCTGCTGCACACCCTGGTCATCGCCGGCGATCTGTTCTTCGTCCTGCTGATCTTCGGCGCCGTCTACTGCCGGCGGTTCGGTGACCGCGGCACCGCGCTGGGCCTGATCGGATTTCAGGTCTACTTCGTCTCGCTGTTCGTGCACGCCACCGGCCCTGGTCTGCCCGAGCTGTATCTGACCCTGGGCATCGCCTTCGTGTGCAGCGCGGTCGTCCGGTTCGCCGTCGTCCCGGAAACCCCCACCCGCACCTTGCGACGGCTGCGCGAGGCCTTCCGGGCACGCCTCGCCCAGCTGCTGGCGACCCAGATGGAGCTCCTGGACGCCGGACCCGATGACCTCGACAAGGTGCTGGACGACCTGCGGCGGCACACCGCCCGGCTGCACGAAGCGGCGCTGATGATCCAGGGGCACCTGGAGGAGGGCACACGGGACGCGGCCACGGCGGGGCTGGTGCAACGCCGCGTCGCGGACGCCGAGATCGCCGCCGAACGGCTGGGGATGCTGATCCTCAACGCCCGCAGTGCCGAGCGCGCGGACACCATCACCATGCATCTGCCGCACGCCCCCGTGCCGGCCACGGCGGCCCGGGTGGGAACCGAGGACGACGCGCTCGTCACCCTGCACCGGGATCTGACCGCGCTGCTGCTGCTGGTCGCCCGGCACGCGCCCGACGACCGCGGCACCGCACTGGCCCAGGTACGCAACCGGCTGCTCGGCTACCGGGAGGAGGACGACCTGCCGCGCGCCTCGGCCGCCGTACAGGACGTCTTCCGTGGGCTCGGCGAGACCGCCCGCGCGGTCCTGGGCCTGCGGCTGGCACTGGACGGGCCGCAGGACGAGTCGGACGACTCCCCGGCCACCACACGTTCGCGAGAGGAGTTCGACGCCGAGGATCTCTCGATCGCCGGGGCCGACGAGACCGAGGATCCGGAGGAGGACCGCACCGGGCTCGCACGGCCCACCACCCGGGCCGCGTTCCAGGTCGCGGTGGGCTCGACCCTGGCCATCATCGGCGGTGAGTTCCTGTCCAGCCAGCGCTGGTACTGGGCGGTGCTGACCTGCTGGGTGGTCTTCCTCAACACCGCGTCCACGGGCGAGATCCTGGTGAAGGGCTATCGCCGTCTGGTGGGCACGGTCCTGGGCGTGGTCGCCGGTGTCGCGCTGGCCGGGCTGGTCGGGAACCACACCTGGGCCGCGTTCGCCCTGGTGCTGCTCTGCATCTTCGGGATGTGGTTCACCGCACCGTTGTCGTACGCGCTGATGTCCTTCTTCGTCACCACGATGCTCGGGCTGCTCTACACACTGCTCAACACCTACAGCCTCTCCGTGCTGGTGCTGCGCATCGAGGAGACGGCGCTGGGCGCCGCCTGCGGGATCATCGCCGCCGTACTGGTGCTGCCGGTGCACACCGACCGCCGTACGGACGAGCTGCTGGGCACCGTGCTGGTCCGGCTGCGGGACGTGGTGTCCGCCGCGGTGGAGCAGCTCAGCGGCGGGCCCGCCGTCGATCTGCTGGGCAAGGCGCGCGATCTGGACACCGCGCTGGACGATCTGCGTGCCTCCACCGGGCCGTTGACGCACCCGATCACCCCGCTGCGCGGCCGGCGGCGGACCGTCCGCTATCTGGTGGCGCTCCTGGAGACCTGCGCCTATCACGCCCGTTCCTTGGCGGCGACGGCGGAACTTGTGCCGTACAGCAAGACCATCGCGGCCGACCCGCGCCTTGCGCGCGCCGGCCGGCGCATCGGCCAGAACATCGATCTCATCGTCGCCCGGGTGCTGGAGGAGACCACCGAGGGCGAGGTCGACTCCGGATTCAGCATCGCCGCGATGCTGGAGGCGGCCGGCTCGGGGGCGCTCCAGTCGGGCACGGTCACCTTCCGCGTGCTGCGGCATCTCCAGCGTCTCGACGAGGGAGTGGTGGGTCTCGCCCGCCCGCTCGATCTGCCGGTGGCCGGGCCCAAGGGGGGCAACGCCGGCTGAGCGGGGGCCGGTCGGTGGGCGGTGGGCTCCCCCGGGCAGTCCGGCCGGACGAGCGGGAACATCGGCGGCCGCCCTTCGGGGGACACCGGAACGATCTCGATCTTGGTGCCCGCCACCCGCGCACAGGTACCGCATGGCTGGAGACGAACAGATACCGTCCGGCCCGGTCCCCCAGCGCGTCCATCGCCTGCCCGACGTGCCGTGGCACATAGCCGCTGACATCCACGACCGCGTCCCAACTGCCCTCGCGCAGCGCCGCGTAGTCGCCGGTGTCCCGGTCACCGATGAGCCGGGGCAGCCCGGGGAACAGCTCCCTCCCGGTCCTCCCCCGGCCGAACAAGGTCACTTCGGCGCCGGTGCGCAGGGCATCATCCACGATGGCGCGGCCCACGAACGACGTCCCGCCCAGTACCAGAAGCCGCATGCCTCGACGCTGGCCACGATGACGTCGCGGCGGGGGTGAGGGGCCGGAAAATGATGTGCGGATCAGGTATCCGGTTGGCAGGCTGGGATCATGAGCTCTCAGCCTGCCCCCCGCTCCGCCACCACGCCCCGGGTATCCGACTGGATCACCACGCCCGTTACCGCGGATCTTCTGCGCGGCGCGCTCGACGTGGAGCACACCGAGCAGGGGGTGCTGCCGCACCGGCTGCCCGCCCGGGCCCGCGCGCAGTGCGCCGACGCACTGCTGGCCATGGCGGAGGCCCAGCCGTCGGGCGTACGGCTGGTGTTCCGCACCCGGGCCACCGCCATCGAGCTGGATGCACTGCGCACCAAGAATGCCTATCGGGGCGCCCCGCCGCGCCCCGATGGCGTGTACGACCTGTTCGTCGACGGGCAGCTCACCGGGCAGGCAAGTGTGACCGGCGGCAACGTCGCGATGGTGGACCTGACCACCGGGACCGCGGAAACCCGCCCCGGCCCACCCGGCACCGCCCGGTTCACCGGGCTCCCCGACCGCGTCAAGGACGTCGAGATCTGGCTGCCGTACAACGAGATCACCCGGCTGATCGCGCTGCGCACCGATGCCCCCGTCGAGCCCCTCCCGGAGAGCGGCCGCAAGAAGTGGCTGCACCACGGCAGCTCGTTCAGCCACGGCTCCGACGCCGCGAGCCCCAGCACCACCTGGCCCGCGCTGGCTGCCTCCCTCGGCGGCGTGGAACTCACCAACCTGGGCCTGAGCGGCAGCGCCCTGCTCGACCCGTTCACCGCCCGCGCCCTGCGGGACACCCCCGCGGACCTGATCAGCGTCAAGATCGGCATCAATCTGGTCAACTCCGACCTGATGCGGCTGCGCGCCTTCGTTCCGGCGGTCCACGGTTTCCTCGACACCATCCGCGAGGGCCATCCCACCACTCCGCTGCTGGTCGTCTCGCCGCTCCTGTGCCCCATCCACGAGGACACCCCGGGCCCCAGCGCCCCGGACTTCAGCAGCCTCAGCGAGGGGAAGCTCCAGTTCAAGGCCGCGGGCGACCCCGCGGAACGGGCCGCCGGGAAGCTGACGCTCAACGTCATCCGGGACGAACTGGCCCGCCTCGTGAAGCAGCGGGCAGCCGACGACCCGCACCTTTACTATCTCGATGGCCGTGCCCTCTACGGCGAGGCGGACTTCGCCGAACTTCCGCTGCCCGACCAGATCCACCCGGACGCCGCCACCCACCGCCGCATCGGCGAACGCTTCGCCGCCCTGGCCTTCGGCACCGACGGCCCGTTCGCCGCCGCGCGTGCCTAGGGCCTGTCCGGCCCTGATCCGCCGGACAGGCCCTGGGGAGCGACACCCCTAGGCGCCCCGGGGAAACGCCGAGAGGTGCCGTCAAGTGTCTGCGGCCGCTTCGTGGCCGGTCGCGCGGTTCCCTGCGCCCCTTCGGGGATCATGTCGGCTCAGGGCGTGTCGTCGCCCGCTCCGGAGCGGCATGCGGGATGGCCCCAGCCCTCCGGGTTCTTGGTGATGGGCTCGCCCGCCGCGTAGGAGCGCCCGCAGCGGCAGCGACCGGGGAATTTGGCGTTGAGGGTTCGCGTCGGCTTCCCCGAGGTGCGCCGCTGCGGTGCGGAGGCCTTCTTCGCCGCCGGGCCGGAGGCGCTTCGACGGGTGCCGGCGGGCCGCACGGCTTGGGCGGCGGGCGGCGGCTGCGGGGAGCCGAGGGCGCTGCCGGCGGCTTCCTGGACGATCGCCGCCTGGCTCGCCGCCCGGTCGGCGAAGTCGTTGAGCGGGTCGCCGTCCACCTGGTGCGCGGGGACGTACCGGAACTCCACGGAGCGGCCCGTGAGCAGCGCGTCGATGCTGACGACCAGTTCCTGATTGGCGACCGGCTTGCCCGCGGCCGTCTTCCACCCCTTGCGCTTCCAGCCGGGCAGCCAGGTGGTGACGGCCTTCATCGCGTACTGGGAGTCCATCCGGATCTCCATCGGGACGGCCGGATCGGTGGCTGTCAGCAGGCGTTCCAGCGCCGTGAGTTCCGCGACGTTGTTCGTCGCGGTGCCCAGCGGGCCGGCCTCCCACCGGACGACGGTTCCCGCATCGTCGGCGATGACCCAGGCCCAGCCGGCGGGCCCGGGGTTTCCTTTCGAGGCGCCGTCACAGGCGGCGATCACGCGTTCAGCCATGGGCGCGATCATGCCAGGCAGCGGCGCGGCGCGCGAAGCCGCCTCCGCGGGCTCGCGGCGGGACCGCTCGGCGCGGGCGGTTCCTGCGTGCGCCTCAGCGGTGGGCTCCTGGGCTGGAACGGGACGGTCCGGGCCCAGGCCGAGAAGTGCGCCGCCGCTCACGGCCGGGCGGTCAGCGCCCGGGACGCGTTCCTGCGCGCGGCGGGCTGCTTCGGTACGGCTTGGTGACCATCGACGGATGCGCCGATCAATCCCGAGGGGCGGCTGGGTGAGCTCTTCACGGAGCACCGCGACTGCTTCGACCGCTTCGACCGCTTCGCGGCGGCCTGACCGGCTGGGCGTGCGCCCGGCCTCCGGCCCGCCGGCGCGGGGCCGATCCGGATCAGTTGCCGGATTCCTTCTCCGGGCGGAGTTCACTGGGCCGTACGATCACGAATCCCTCGCCGTCGAGGCGGAGTTGGACGGCCTCGCCGGAGCCGCCGCGGAGCATCGAACCGAGGCTCTGCGAACGCTGCAGTGAAGTCTGCAGACCGCTGCTCCAGCCGACCACGGCGTCGGTGTCGACAAAGACCGGGGACTGCGGAGACACGGGTATGACGATGGGGTTGCCCTCACACATCACGCCCAGCTTGCCCTGGCCGCTGAAGACGGAGTTGAAGAGCCCGCCGCCGGCCATACCGGCGCCCTTGACGACCTTGATCTCGTAGGAGAGGGACGGGTCGAAGCACAGCACGTTCCGGCCGTTGACGGTGATGCCGTCGCCGGTGGCGAGGTCGATGATGAAGCAGTTGGCGGCTTCGTGCGCGAACCACACCTCGCCGCGGCCCCGTACGGCCATCAGCGCCAGCCCCTCGCCGGTGACCGCGCGCTTGAGGAATTTGCCGATGCCCTGCCCCTGCTTCTCGAACTGCAGATCACCGCGGTAAGCGATCATCGCGCCCTGCCGGGCATAACACTCGCCGTCCAGCGCGTACTTGAGCGATTTGGCATTCTGCTGCGTCATTCCTGGCGCCGTGGCCGGTACGGCCATGTGGTCTTTGGCGAAAAGGTCACTGTTCATGCCCGGCATGCTATCCGGGGCATGCCGGGCGCATCGGAAACGTGGAGCGGCGGGTAGGGGAAGGCCGCGGGCCCGCGCCGCGCCGACACCCGGGGGCCACCTCCGGGCGTCGGCCGAAACCGGATCACGAGCTCGTTCGCTTGTAAACAATGGGTCACAAGAACACTCAAAATAGGTAAACCACAGCAGTCGGGCGCAGCGTGCTCTAGCGTCACGTCCAACACGGGGGCGGCTGTGTGGCCGGGGGGCTCCAGCCGCGCCGGAAGTGAAGGGGACGACCAAGTGGGGGGCCATGGGGTTGTTCGAAGCTGCCGGAGCAAGGGTGATCGATTCACCTGCCGGGACAGCCAAGTTGGACCGCGTACCGGAACGCGGCGAGAAGAGCAGGCACAAGTCGATGGAACGGCGGCTGCGGCAGCTGGCGTTGGCCGTGGACACCGGGGGTGCCGTGCTGCCCGTGTGGCTGCTCTGTGCCGTGACACAGCAGCCACGGCCGCTGCTCACCGCGGCGCTGGCCGGCGCCTCATGGCTGGCCGTCGGCGCATCGAAGAATCGTTACAGCCGGGAGGAGCTGGCCGGTGACGATGCCGCGATGCCGGTCTTACGGGACTGGCTGACCATGCTGGGCGTGCTGGCCGTCGTCTGCGTCACGGCGCGGGTCGAGGTCTCGCTCAAGATCTGTGTGCTGGCACTGCTGCCGTGCCTGGCCCTGAGCGTGGCCCGGCGCAAGCTCGTGCACCGGTATCTGCTGGCCATCAGGCGTCGCGCGCAGGCGCTGCGGCGGGTGCTGATCGTCGGGGAGGCAGGCGCCGTCGATGTGGTGCTCGCGGAGCTGGCACACCGCACCGATCACGAATATGTCGTCGTCGGCAGCTGTCTCGTCGGCGAGGAAACCACCGATTCGGCAGTGCCCGTCCCTGCCCGGCTCGCCGCCGACGGGAACGCCTCCGAAGCGGCTCCGGACGGCGAGACCGTCCTCAGGTGCGCCGCCGAACTCGACGCCGATCTCGTCTTCGTGGCGCCGGGCCGTCAGCTGTCCGCGGCGCGGGTGCGGCGGCTCGCCTGGGCACTGCACGACGGAGGCCGGAATCTGGCCATACTTCCGGGGCTGATCGATGTGTCACAGCATCGGGTCCGGCTCGCGAAGGCGGCGGGTCTGACGGTGATGCACATAGACCCGGCGGCGCGGCAGGGGATGCCGGGACTGCTGAAACAGGTCACGGACCGGCTGGGAGCGCTGCTGCTGCTGGTGCTGCTCTCCCCCGTGTTCGCCCTGGTGGCGGCGGCAATAAGGCTCTCCTCCACCGGGCCGGTGTTCTACTGGCAGATACGGATCGGCCAGGATCTGATGCCGTTCCGGATGTGGAAGTTCCGCACGATGGTCGCCACCGCCGACCGGATGCGGGTCGCGCTGGAGACGGCGAACGAGCACGACGGCGCGATGTTCAAGATCCGGCGGGACCCGCGGGTGACACCGGTGGGCCGGCTGCTGCGCCGCTTCTCGCTGGACGAACTCCCCCAGCTGTTCAACGTCCTGGCCGGCCATATGTCCCTGGTCGGCCCGCGGCCTCCGCTGCCCGAAGAGGTGGAGCAGTACGACGGAACCGAGCTCCGCCGGCTGTCCGTCAAGCCGGGGCTGACCGGTCTGTGGCAGGTCAGCGGGCGGTCCGATCTCACCTGGGACGAGACCGTCGCACTGGATCTGAGCTATGTGGACAACTGGTCCTACACCCGCGACATCGGTGTGCTGGTCCGTACCGTGCGTGCCGTCGTGGACGGACGCGGTGCGTACTAGCGCACTCCGGTGTGCGTCCGGCGCCTCGCCGAGGGGCGGGCGCCGGGCGCACAGCTCGGGTCGAGGGTCCTCACACCGTGGCCGGCTCCGCCCGCCATGCCTGGTAGGTCCGGGCGATGCCCTCGGCGAGCGGGATGGTGGGCGACCAGCCCAGGGCACGCATCCGGCTGATGTCGAGCAGCTTGCGCGGGGTGCCGTCGGGGCGCGACGGGTCGAAGGAGATCCGGCCCTCGTAGCCCACCGCGGAGGCGACACAGGAGGCCAGGTCGGCGATGGTCAGGTCGGTCCCGCAGCCGACGTTGACCGTGTCGTCGCCGTCATAGCGGCGCAGCAGCACCTCGCAGGCGGCGGCCAGATCGTCGACGTGCAGGAACTCGCGCAGCGGTGTGCCGGTGCCCCAGAGGGTGAGCTCCGGCAGCCCCTGTTCCTTCGCCTCGTGGAACCGGCGGATGAGCGCGGGCAGGACGTGCGAGGTCTCCAGGTCGAAATTGTCGCCGGGCCCGTAGAGGTTCGTCGGCATGGCGGAGATGAAGGAGGCACCGTATTGCCGGCGGTAGGAGCGGACCTGGACGAGGCCGGCGATCTTGGCGATCGCATAGGCCTCGTTGGTGGGCTCCAACGGGCCGCTCAGCAGGGCGTCTTCGGTGATGGGCTGCGCGGCGTGCTTGGGGTAGATGCAGCTCGATCCGAGGAACAGCAGTCGGCGCACCCCGGCCTGGTGCGCACCTGCGATGACGCTGAGCTGGATGCTCAGATTGTCCTCCAGGAACTGCACGGGGTAGGTGCTGTTGGCCATGATTCCGCCGACTTTGGCGGCCGCCAGGACGACGGCGTCGGGCCGTGCCGCGCGCAGATATGCCGCGGTGGCCCCGGCATCCCGCAGGTCGAGTTCCGCGCGGGGACGGGTCAGCACGTCATAGCCCCGGGCGGACAGCCGCCGGGCGACAGCGGATCCCACCAGGCCCCGGTGTCCGGCGACAAAGACGCGAGCGGGTGTGGGCAGCAAGTCATCCATGGGGCGGATTGTGTCAGTCAACCCGATACGCCCACCGGCTATTTCAGGAAATATCTGCCGCTCATCGCTCTCGACCAGCGGCGACGGAGCGGGTAGCGTCCACGCCCCGCGGTCCGCCGGCGCGTGGGTAATCCATCAAGTTCGATCACGACGCACATCACTTCTCGTGGGGGGAAGCCATGCCGAAAACCGCGGTCATCACCGGAATCACCGGTCAGGACGGGTCATATCTCGCCGAATTGCTGCTGAGTAAGGGCTATGAGGTGCACGGGCTGATGAGACGCTCGTCGAGCTTCAACACCGAGCGCATCGACCACATTTACCAGGACCCGCACACCCCCGACCGGCGGCTGCTGCTCCACCATGTGGATCTGTCGGACGGCGTGGCCCTGGTGAATCTGCTGCGCGATGTGCAGCCCGACGAGGTCTACAACCTCGGGGCCCAGTCCCATGTCCGGGTCTCCTTCGACGCCCCGCTGTACACCGGCGATGTGACCGGGCTGGGCGCCGTTCGGCTGCTGGAGGCCATCCGCGCCAGCGGGGTGCAGACCCGGCTCTACCAGGCCTCGTCCTCGGAGATGTTCGGCGCCACCCCGCCGCCGCAGAACGAGGCGACGCCCTTCCACCCGCGCAGTCCGTACGGCTGCGCCAAGGTCATGGCGTACTGGTCCACGGTCAACTACCGCGAGGCGTACGGCCTGTTCGGGGTCAACGGCATTCTCTTCAACCACGAGAGCCCGCGGCGCGGCGAAACCTTCGTCACCCGCAAGATCACCCGCGCGGTGGCCCGCATACAGGCGGGCCTGCAGGAACACCTCTACCTCGGCAACCTCGACGCCGTCCGCGACTGGGGTTACGCCCCGGAGTACGTGGAGGCCATGTGGCGGATGCTCCAGCGTGACGAGCCCGACGACTATGTGGTGGCGACCGGGGTGGCCGCGACCGTACGGGACTTCCTGCAGGCCGCCTTCGACGCGGTGGGGCTGGACTGGGAGCGCAGTGTGCGCTTCGACCCGAAGTACGAGCGGCCCTCCGAGGTGGACGCGCTCATCGGCGACGCGTCGAAGGCGAAGAGCCTGCTGGACTGGTCGGCGAAGGTGCAGTTCGACGAACTCGCCCGGATCATGGTGGAGTCGGACATACGGCAGCTGGCGGACGAACTCTCCGGTCACCGGGTGCGGGTGGACCGATGACGGCCACCACCACCGACCGCCGGCTGCGCGGCTTCACCGGCGCCGGCTACGACAAGGGCCGGGGGCTGCTGACCCAGGTCGCCTGGTTCGTCGTGCTCAACGTCCTGTTCATGAAGTGGTGGTTCCCGCCGCGGCTGCGGCCCCCGCTGCTGCGCGCATTCGGCGCCCGGGTCGGCGAGCGGGTGCTCATCCGGCACCGGGTACGGGTGCAGTGGCCGTGGAAGCTGACGGTCGGCGATGACGTCTGGGTGGGTGAGGACTCCTGGCTGATCAACCTGGAGCCGATCAGCATCGCCCATGACGTCTGTGTGTCCCAGGGTGCCGTGCTGTGCACCGGAAGCCATCAACGCCGTTCGCCCACCTTCGAGTTCGACAATGCGCCGATCCGTCTGGAGCCCGGGTCATGGGTGGCCGCCCGCGCCATGGTGCTGCGCGGTGTCACCGTCGGCGCGGATGCGGTGGTCGGGGCCGGTGCGGTCGCCCACCGTGATGTGCCGCCGGGGGCCGTGCACACCACCGGGGGTGCCGTATGAGGATCACCCATGTCGTGACGCTGGTCAGCGACGACGGGGCCTACGGCGGTCCGGTGAGCGTGGCCACCGGGCAGCTGGGCGAACTGGCGTCGCGGGGCCACGAGGTGGAGCTGGTCTCGCTGTGGCGGGGCCGGAGCGCACCCCCGCGGTCCGTGGACGGGGTACCGCTGCACGCCCGGACCGCCCGCACGCTGGTGCCGGGGCAAGGCTTCCTCGGCCTGTTCCACCCGGGGCTGCTGCCCGCGCTCTGGCGGCGGCTGGGCCGGGCCGACGCCGTGCATCTGCACGCCGGGCGGGACCTGGTGTCCCTGGCCGCGCTCGCGGTGGCCGTGGTCCGCCGCCGACCCTTCCTCGTGCAGACCCATGGCATGGTCCAGCCCCGCGGCTCGGCCGTGGCCCGGCTCTTCGACCGGGTCTATCTGCCGCTGCTGCGCCGGGCGGCCGCGGCGCTGGTGCTCACCGACGAGGAAGAGGCCGGGCTGCGGCAGGTACTGGGCCCGCGCGGACCGCGGCTGGTCCGGCTCCCCAACGGGGTCCGCGCCCGCCCGGCCGACGCGGAGCGGAGCAGTACGGATGTGCTCTTCCTCGCCCGTCTGCAGAGCCGCAAACGCCCTGAGGCCTTTGTGCGGATGGCGGCCCTGGTGCACCGCAAACGGCCCGAGGTGACCTTCACCCTGCACGGTTCGGACGAGGGACGGCTGGCGGAGGTCCGGCGGCTGATCGCCGGGGAGGGGCTCGGCGATGTGGTGACGTACGGCGGAGCCCTCGCTCACGACGCCGCGGTGCGGCGGACGGCGCAGGCCACCGTGTATGTGCTGCCCAGCGTCGACGAGCCGTTCCCGATGAGTGTGCTGGAGTCCCTGGCGGTGGGCACCCCGGTGGTCTGCACCGACAGCTGCGGGATCGCCGGTGCGCTCCGGCAGCGGGAGGCCGCTCTGGTGACCGACGGTTCGCCGGAGCAGCTGGCGGATGCGGTGCTGCGGCTCCTGGAGGACCGCCCGCTGCGGGAGCGGGTGAGCCGGGCCGGCCATACGGCCGTCGACGCGGAGTTCTCGCTCGCGGCCGTGGCCGACCGGCTGGAGGAGTGGTACGGGTCCCTCGCCCGGCCCGGCGCCGGATGACCGGGGCGGCGGGGGCCACCGCCCCCGCCGCCTGCGGCTCTGCTACCGGCCGGCTGCCCGGGCGATCCGCAGCAGCTCCGTGATCCGCTCCAGACCGGCCCGGCTGCTCAGCCGCTGCTCGACGTACTGCGGGCCCCGGGCTCCCAGCCGGGCCGCCCGGCCGGGATCGTCGGCGAGCGCACGGACCTCCGCCAGCAGCGCCTTCGGGTCCTCCGGTGCGAGCACCGTCCCCGCGCCCGAGCGCAGGACCTCCTGGGCGGTGCCCCCTTCGGCGGCCACCGAGGCGATCACCGGCCGGCCCGTCATGAAGTACGAGGTCAGCTTGGACGGCAGGCTCATGTCCAGCACGGAGGCCTTCTGGGTCACCGCGAGCACATCGGCAGCGGCGAGCACCTCGGGGAAGTCCTCGGCGTCGGCGGGCGGCAGGAAGGACAGTGCGGGGACGTCGGCGGCGAGCCGTTGCAGATGCGCGCGCTGGTTGCCGTCCCCCATGAGCACGAACCGCACGGGCGCGGCTTCCTGACCGGCGAGCCGCGCGGCCTCGACCAGTACCTCCAGCCCCTGTTTGAGGCCCATGTTGCCGGCGTGCAGCACCACGGTGTCCCCGTCGGACCAGCCCAGTCGCGCCCGGGTGCGGTCCCGGTCGCCGGTCGGGCCCTGCACATGCGTCCAGTTGGGCACCACATGCACCCGTGCGCGCGGCACGCCCATCGCCGTGACCCGGTCCACGAACGACTCGTGCACCACCCCGACGACGGACGCCTGACGCAGCACCCGCGCCTCCACCGCCGCGGCCAGGGCGGCGGCCCGGCCCCCGCCCTGGATGCCGCTCTGCTCGGCGGCGGCCCCCATCAGGTCCTGGACGACCACGACATGCGGCACCCCGGCCTGTCGCGCCAGGCGCCCGCCCAGCACTCCCCCGGCCAGGCTGGGCATCTGGGTGAGCACCACGTCGGGGCGGATGCGCGGTGGTGCCACGGCGCCGTGGGCCAGGATGGTCGCCTCGAACAGCGCCCGGCGCAGGGCGGTCTGGTGCGGCGGAACGGTGTGCCGCCGGCGGTGCACCGTCACCCCGCCGCGGCGCTCCCGGACGCGCCACCGGCCGCGGTAGCCGTCCGCCACCCGCCAGGCGGGATAGTGCGGCATGCCCGCGAGGACATGGGTGTCGGCGCCGGCTGCGGCCAGGTGCTCGGCGATCTGTGTCGAGTACGGCCCTATGCCGGTGTGTTCGGGCGCGTAGTTGGTCGAGACCACGAGCACGCACCGGCCCGCGAACGAGTCTTCCACGAATGGCCCCCCTCTGGATGTGCGGTCATCGTAGGAGCCCGCCGGGGCCCGCGGGCTGTGAATTGCGTTGCGATTGTGTCCCGAAGGCGACCTTGTTTTCCCGATGTCCCTTAGATTGTGGTCGCTGGTGGGGAGTTGGGGGGAGGTGGGCCGATGCTGCACGGGAATCGTCCGGGCACCGCGGTGCCGGTGCGCGGTGTCGCCGCACTGTGCTGCTGGGCGCTGCTGCTGGTGGTGCTGCTTCCGGTGCTGATCCTGCAGTCGCTCGACGCCCGCTTCGGTGCCGCGCTCGCCGTGCAGTGCGTGGTGGTGGTGCACACGGGTGCGGCGCTGGCCCGGGTGCTGACGGACGTCCGGGCGCGGCTGATCGCCTTCGGCTTCTGGCTCTTCTCCTATGTGTGGCTGGGACTTGCGCCGTTGGCGATGCTCGCGACGGACGCGTATCCCCGGGGCTTCGTCGTCGACGCGAACACCGCGTTCCTGACAACGGCCGTGGTGGAGACGGGACTTCTCGCCTACAGCGCGGGATCGGCGGTGGCGTCCTGGCGGTCGGCGCGCACCTCCACGGTCCTCGAACCGCTCCTGGCCCGGCGGCTGTCGGCGGGGCGGGTGCTGCTGCTGTGCGGTCTGGCGCTGCTGCTGGCGGTCGCGCTGATCCCGGGGCAGGGCGGGCTGTCGGCGTTCTTCCTCAGCCGGCAGGCCGCCAACGAGGCGGCGGCGCAGGCGGCACCGGCCGCGTCCGCAGACCGGGCGATGGCCGCCTGGGCCCTTTCGGTGCCGGCCTTCTGGGCGCTGGTGGGGCTGCTGCACGTACCGCGGTTCACCACCGGGGACCGGACCCTGCGCGGGTTACGGTGGCTGCTGCTCCCGCTGCTGATCGCGGTGAACGTGGTGGTGAACAACCCCATCAGCCAGCCGCGTTTCTGGGCAGGAACGGTCCTGCTGGCGCTGGTCTTCAGCGCCTCCTGGCTGCGCGGACCACGGGCCTTCCGGATGGGCGCGGCGGCGGTGGCGGCCGTGGTACTGGTGGTCTTTCCGTACAGCGACTACTTCCGCTATGACAAGCGGGAACCCGTCCATGTCGTCTCGCTCGCCGAGCAGTTCACGTCCAACGGTGACTATGACGCGTTCCAGCAGATCGAGACGGGCGTGGACTACGTCCGGACGCATGGCTTCACCCCGACGGCCGCGCTGGGCCCCCCGCTGTTCTTTGTGCCGCGTGCCGTCTGGTCCGGCAAGCCCGATGACGCGGGCATCCTGCTGGCCCGGCACGCCGGATACACCTTCGAGAACCTCTCCGCGCCGTTGTGGATCGAGTCGTACATGTGGGCCGGCTTCCCGTCGGTCATCGCCGTCTTCGGCCTGATCGGCGCGGTGGGACGGCGCATCGACGGCCTCCGGCACCGGCTGCGGCGGCGCCCCGGGACGCTCGCGGCGCTGCTGGTGCCGGCCTTCGGCTTCTACCAACTGGTGCTGCTGCGCGGCAGTTTGATGGCCATCGTGGGCCCGCTCGCGCTACTGGTCTGCATCCCGCTGCTGATCACCCGTAAACCGGGACGGCGGACCCTTCCGCCGTCCGCCGAGGACCCCGCGTGCGCCTCGACGTCCCCCGCGCACCGCGCCGCCTTGCCTCTACCCACAGGAGGAGCACGTACGTGAGCGTCTTCGACGAGCCCGCGGAGGAGCCGGACCAGATCCGGGACCAGCTGCGCCAGCTCTTCCGGTATCGCGCCCTGGTCGTACTGGGGCTGGTGCTGGGCATGCTCGGCGGTGGCGCCGTGTCCCTGCTCGGCGGTTCGACCTATACGGCGACCGGCGAGGTCGTGGTGCATGCGATCAGTACGGCGCCCTTCGAGGCCGGCGGGGTCTCGGTGGACAAGCAGATCAGCATGGGCACCGAGCGGCAGATCGCACAGAGCGCGTCGGTGGCGGCCGGCGCGGCCAGGGCCCTCAAGCTGGACACGGATCCGGCGACGCTCCAGCGCGATCTGCGGGTGAGCAACCCGCCCGAGACCCAGACCCTGATGTTCGAGTACAGCGCGGACTCCGCGGACCGGGCGGCGGCGCTCGTCAACGCCTTTGTGCAGGCGTATCTCACATACCGGCAGGACGCCGCGACTCAGCGGATCGACAAGACGGTCGGCAAGCTGAACGCCGAACTCAAGCCTCTTGAGGAACAGCGCAAGGTGCTGGACCGGCGGATCGCGGGCGGGAGCGGCGGGTCGGGGCGGGCCACCGATGAGTCCGAGCGCAGCAATCTGGTGTCGGAGATAGCGGATCTGCAGGGGCGGATCTCCAGCCTGAAGTCCCTCGACACGACGCCCGGCGACATCGTCCGCAAGGGCGATCCGCCGGCCTTCCCGTCCAGTCCCGGCCTCGTCGTACTGCTGCTCGCCGGGGCCGTGGTCGGTCTGGTGCTGGGCATCCTGGCGGCCTGGGTCCGCTCGGTGCTGGAGCCGCGGGTCCGGTCGGTGGCGGATGTGCAGGACAACCTGCGGGCACCGGTGCTCGGCATACTGCCGCGCCGGCAGGGCGGTACGGCGCTGCTGGAGGTCGGGCGGTCCGGCCGCGGCAACCGGGCGGAGGCCTACCGGACGATCGCCTTCCGGCTGGTGCACGACCAGCGCTTCGCGGGATGTGGCAGCCTGCTGGTCGTCTCCCCCCGGGAGAACGCGGAGGCCGTCTCGGTCGCGGTCAACCTGGCCGGTGCGTTCGCCGAGATCGGCAACGACATCCTGCTGGTCGAGGCCGATCTGCGCGCTCCGCAGCTCGCCCAGCGGCTCCCGCTGCACCCCGGTCACGGCCGTCCGGTGCCGGGCAGCTGGGCGGACGGCGAACGGCTCGCCGTGGACGCGGGCGTGGACGGGCGCTTCGATCTGCTGCCCGGCCGGGAGGTGCCCAACCCGGCGCGTGCGCTGTCCTCACCGCAGTTCGCGCGGCTGCTGAACACACCGTCGGGCCCGAACGAGAATGTCGTGGTCGTCACCGGCCCGCTGCTGTCGCATGCGGACGGGCTGGCCGTCGCCAAGCAGGCGGCCGGGGTCGTGGTGGTCTGTGATCTCCACGAGGTCCGCCGGGACGATCTGGACCGGGTGTGGGAGCTGATCACCGGCGCCGGCGGGCACATCCTGGGGGCAGTCCTGGACAAGGGCAGCCGCGGGACGTCACTGCGCCGGCTGACGGACGGCGGACCGACGCACCGCAAGCGCGGCCGCGGCCGTCCGCGGGCCGCCGCGGTGGCACCGCCGCCACGGCCGGGCCCGCCGCCGCCCCGCATCGGCCCGGCACCGCAGGACGGCACGTCCACCGACGCCGACACCACCGCGCTGCGCAGGTGACGGCCATCGGTCCGGCGGGCGCGGGCGGCCGGCCCGCGCCACCGGCGCCGGGAGGGACCGCGGCCGGCGGACGCGGGGTCGGCACGACCGCCCGCGGCAGTCTGTTCGGCCTGGCGGGCTCGGCCGCCAACGCGCTGTTCGGGTTCGTCCTCGTCGCCGTCATCACCCACGGCCTCGGGGCCCGCGGGGCCGGCGCGGTCTTCACCGGCGTCGCGGCCTTCACCATCCTGAGCAATGCGCTGAAGCTGGGCGCCGATACCGCGCTGGTCCGCTTCGTCTCCCGGGACCTGGAGCTCAGCGGCGGCGCCGGCGTACCGGGACTGCTGCGGATCTCGGTCCTGCCGACGCTGCTGGCGAGCGCCGCGGGCGCGGCGGTGCTGCTGTGTTCCCCCGGGCTGGCCGGCCTGCTGCTGCCCGAGCTGGATCCGGGCCAAGCCGCCGCGCTGATACGGCTGTTCGCGGTGTTTCTGCCGGTGACGACGGTGGCGCTGGTGCTGCTCGGGGCCACCCGGGGGTATGGCTCGGTGGTGCCCTTCGTGGGCGTGGAGCAGATCGGCAAGCCGGCCGTGCGCGTACTGCTCGCGGTGCCGCTGGCCCTGTTCGCACCGAGTGTGGCCGGGCTCTCCGCGGCCTGGCTGGCACCCGGGGTGCTGGGTGCGGTGGCCGCCTTCGTCTCGTTGCGCCGGTCCCGCCGTGCGCATCCGGGTACCGGTCAACCGCCGCCGCAGACGCGGGAGTTCTGGGCCTTCGCCGGACCGCGGGCGGTCTCGTCCGTCTTCGACATCGCCGCGGCATGGATCGGCGTGATTCTGCTGTCGGTGCTGGGCACCGGCACCGACGCCGGCATCTACACGGCGATCGGGCGGCTGGTCACCGCGGGGTCGCTGCTCCAGCTGGCGATCAGGCTGGCGGTGGCGCCGCAGATCAGCCGGCTGCTGGCGGGCGGTGACACCCACGGGGCCCGTCATCTGCACGGGTTGTCGACGCGCTGGATCGCGCTCTTCTCCTGGCCCGTGTTCCTGGTCCTCGCGGCCTTCCCACGGACCGTGCTGTCGCTCTTCGGGCCCGGCTTCGACGAGGGCGCGGCGGGGTTGGTGGTGCTGGCGGCGGCCTGTCTGGTCAATGTCGGCGTCGGCAATGCGCAGACGGTCATCCTCATGGCCGGGCGGAGCGTCTGGAATCTGGTGGTTGCCGGCACCGCGTTCGCGGTCCAACTCGGCAGCGGAGTATGGCTGGTGCCGCGGTACGGGGTGCTGGGGGCGGCGGTTTCCTGGGGCCTGGCGGTCGTGGTGGACAACGGCGCGTCCGCGCTGCTGGCCCGCTACCGCCTGGGATTTCGCACCGTCGACCGGGGCTATCGGTACGCCGCGGTGCTCGGCACCGTGACGGTGGCGCTCCCGGTGTTCGCTCTGCGGACGCTTTTCGGGGACAGCGTTCCCGGCGCCCTTTTGGGAATTGTTTTAGCCATTGGGGCTTTCGGCGCGGCCGTCTGGCGCTATCGTTTGCCGCTGGGGGTAGGGGAGTTCTTCGGGGCGCTGCGCAAGCGTGGTTCGGGAAACTCACCGTGAACACCGGCCCATTTCCGCACAGAACTCGTCGCGTTCCCACGTCCTACCCTGACAATTCCGATCGCGCCATGCTTCCAGGGGGGACCTGTGCGCCAAAGAAGCAGACCCGTCCATCTCTTGCTCGCAGCCGCGGTGCTGGGCACCGCGTCGACGGCCCTTTCCGCCGGCCCCGCTCAGGCCGCCGGTGAAACCACTCTCACCGCCGATCCGCTGAGCACCTGGCAGACCGACGGCATCGTGTGGGCCATGGCCTACGCCAAGGGCATCGTCTACGTAGGAGGCACCTTCAGCCACATCCGGCCGCCGGGCGCCGCCCCCGGCACCGGGGAACTCGCCCGTAAGAACTTCGCGGCCTTCGACGCCAAGACCGGTGAACCGCTGCCGTGCGCCCCGGCGTTCACCGGCGGCACGTCCACGATCCGGGCCATGAAGGCCTCGCCCGACGGCTCGAAGGTCTACATCGGCGGCTCGTTCGGAAAGGCCGGCCCGGTGGGCCGGTCCAACACGGCCGCCGTCAATACCGCCGACTGCACCATCGGGGCGGACTGGCAGCCGACGGTCAGCTCGACCGTACGGGCCCTGGACGTCACCGCCGACGCGGTCTACCTCGGCGGCGGATTCAGCACCGTCCAGGGACAGACCCGTGAGCGGATCGCCGCGCTGCGGCCCACGGGCGAGCTGCTTCCGTTCAAGGCGACGATCCGTGGTTCCTCGGTCGGCAACGACCCGACACCGGCGGTCAACGCCCTCACGGTCGCCCCCCAGCTCAACAAGGTCATCATCGGCGGCCGGTTCACCTCGGTGAACGGCAGTCTGCTGGGCGTGCACGCGCTGGCCGGGCTGGACGCGACCACCGGGCGGGTCGTCAACTCCTTCAGCGGCTGGATTCCGCAGAGGTCGGCGGTCAAGTCGCTCGTCAACGACGGCACCAACTTCTATCTGGGCGCCGAGGGCACCGGCGGCGGGGTCTTCGACGGACGCGCGGCCGGCCGGCTGTCGGACGGCTCGCAGCTCTGGAAGGACACCTGTCTGGGCGCCACCCAGGCCGTGCTGCCGTACAAGGGCGTCCTCTACAGCGGCTCCCATGCGCACGACTGCTCCAACACCCCGGGCGGTTTCACCGACATCAACAACCGTCAGCACTTCCTGGCGCAGTCGATCTCGGACAAAACGATCCTGCCGTGGTTCCCGGACACCAACGACGGGATCGGCGAACAGATCGGCCCGCGGGCGCTGACCGTGGGGGACGGCATCCTGTGGGCGGGCGGCGAGTTCACCACCGTCAATGACGCGCCGCAGCAGGGCCTGACCCGGTTCGCGGCGGGGCCGGACACCGGGGCGCCGCAGGTGCCGCTGCTCAGCGGTGCGAGCGGGTCCCGGGGCAAGATCACGCTGAACTGGAAGGCCTCGTGGGACCGGGACGACGGCGTCCTGACGTACAAGATCTACCGCGACGGCGTGTATCTGACCTCGCTCAACCAGGACTCGCGCTACTGGAACCGGCCCACCATGAGCTACACGGACACCGTGCAGCCCGGGGAGCAGCACCGGTACTCGATCGAGGTCACCGACGGCACCAATGTGTCCGGGCGCAACGGCCCGGTCTATGTGACCGCCAGAAACTGACCGTATGCCGAGTGGGGGGTAAATGACGCATCGAGTAGGTTATGCGCCCGGGGTCTACGACCTGTTCCACGTCGGGCACCTGAATATTCTCCGGCATGCCAAAAGCCAGTGCGACTATCTGGTGGCCGGTGTCGTCTCGGATGAAATGGCGATGCAGGCCAAGGGGCAGGCACCGGTCATTCCGCTGACCGAGCGGCTGGAGATCGTACGCAGCGTCCGATTCGTGGACGCGGCGTTCGTCGAGACGGTGCCGGACAAATTGGAGACGTGGCAGCAGGTACGGTTCGACGTCATTTTCAAGGGCGACGACTGGCGGGGGACGAGCAAGGGCGACAAGCTCGAACGGGATTTCGCGACGGTCGGGGTCGATGTGATCTATTTCCCCTACACCGTGCACACGTCGAGCACCCTGCTGCGCAAGGTGCTCGACGGGCTGGCAAATTCGGCGTGACCGGAGGAATGGGTCCGGTGCCCGGCCCGGGTTTCCTGCCCTGGTGAAGGGTCCGTCCCCGGCCCGTCAGCGGCCGGGGGCGGACAGTTCGCGGTACCACTTCGCCAGGAACGCCACCATGAACAGCAGATGCGCGCCGAGCAGGCAGCAGTACAGCGCCAGGAACACGTCCCGGCTGCCGAACAGCAGGAACACGGCGCAGAACACCCCGTAATCGACCGGAAGCAGGGCGACGGAGCGCAGCGTGGAGGCGGGTGCCGTGGGCGCCGGGCCCCCCGCACCGCTCCGCAGCCGGTCGGCGCGCTTGAGCTGTTCGGTGAGGATGCCGCCGAAGAAGACCATCACCGCGGCGAACTGGAAGGCGACCGGGAGGAGCAGATACCGAGGGTCGGAGAAGCCGAAGTGGCGGTAGAACGAGACGAGTACGGCCATGTGGAGGGCGAGCATCTTCGCACAGTCGACCACATGGTCCAGCCACTCCCCCGCGGCGCTGCCGGTTCCGGTCAGCCGGGCGAGCTGCCCGTCGGCGGAGTCGAGGGCGAAACCGAGGACCAGGGCCGCGAATATCCCGACCGCCGCGGCGGGCGAGGGTCGGAGCACCGCAATCATGACCACGCCGGCAAAGGTGAAAACCCCGCTGATCATAGTGACTTGATTGGGTGTCAGTTTCATGCTGTAGCCCGCGGCGGCCAGCACCCGGCCGGCCGGCCGGTTCACATAACGCGAGTACAGGGACACTCCCTTCGCGGATTTCTGGGCCGCAGACAGCTGTCTGATCGCATATCCGAACTGGCTCATGTCCCCCACCTGATGAATGGACCCCCGAAGGAGCAACATCATGGCAGGCAGGACCTCTCCGTCAACCGGTGGCGCCGATCGCCGGACGGTGCTGGCGGGCACGGCCGCGGCACTGGCGGCCGCCCTCACCGGATGTGAGCCGGCATCCCCTGCCACCCGGCAGTCGTCCGACGACGCCAGGGCCCCGGTGGTCACCGGCCACAAACCCAAGGGCAAGGACGTCATCGACGTGGTGGCGGACTTCGGCGCCAAGGGCGACGGACGCACCGACGACAGCCGGGCGTTCGCCCGCGCGTACGCCTATGCGGCCGGCCGGGTGTGGGACCACATCGGCCGGACCGTGATCGACATACCGGCCGGCACCTACCTCATCCGTAAGCCCCACGCGCTGCTCAACGCCACCGGAGGAAAGCTCAAGGCCAATGGCTTACGTTTCCGTGGGGCCGGCAAACGCATGACACAGCTGCTCTTCGCACCGTCCGAGGCCGACAACGCCTATCTGTGCCGCAACGAGGACAGCTGGGCGAATGTGATGTTCGAGCAGCTGGGCTTTGTCTCCGCCACCCCCGGCGCCTCGTTCTTCTACTCCTACTCGACCGGTCAGGCACAGGACTACCGTTTCACCGAATGCGAGTGGACCGGCGAGTGGACCTACGGTCTGGCGCTCGACGGCAGCAACACCAACTCGGAGATGCGCTGGGACGCCTGCCGTGTGGGCGGTGCCTACCGCAAGGCATTCCTGTACTCCGGGCTGTCACAGAAGTCACTGAGCCACCGCCAGCAGGACCAGTTCCTCAACTACTGGTTCAACGACATGAAGGTCGAGTACGCCTGGGGCAACTTCCTGGAGTTCCCCTACGGCGGTTCCATCACCTGCCGCGGCGGCTCCTACATCGTCACCGGCCGCCGCCCCGAGGACTCCGCCGACTACGGGCGCACCAGCACCTTCTTCCGCTTCCCGCGCGGTCCGCACCACGACTCCGTACAGCGCTTCCACGCCGAGGACATCCGCTTCGAGGTGCGCGACCCGGACACCGTCGTGATCGACTGCGCCTGGGACAGCGGAACGGTGCACTTCAACGACTGTGACGACACCGCGAACGCCTTCAAGTCCTTCGCCGGGGAAAGCAGTCCCCATCGCTACCGCGTCGGCCCCCAGGGGCCGCTCGTGCGGTACGACTCCTGTCAGCTGTCCGGGCAGCACTCCTACGAGCAGGACGGGGGCGGCGCGGGCTCCCGGGCCCGCTACGACATGTGCCGCTTTCGCAATCACTCGCCGCAGGACTTCATCAAGGGCGCGGGCGACCGGGTGAAGTTCGTCGACTGTCTGGGGTCCTGAGCGGGTGTCCGGGGTCCTGAGCGGGCCGCGGAGGGCGGGAACCCGACGGTCCGGTAACGGCGCTGACTGCCTGTGCGTCCGATGCGCGCACCCTTGCCGACGGTGACCAACGGCACACGTACTGGTCAGTAGTGTTGCCGCGGGGCGGGCCTAGAGTGAGGGCCGCAATGGCGCCGCCGGGCACCGGCGGTGGCCTGCCCTCCGAGCCGACCAGGGAGACTGCATGCGTTCCCCGAAGGACTTCTTCCGCCCGCTGGCCGTCGGGGCGCCCACACCGGTACGCGAGGTACCGTTCCGGCCGTCCCGGATGATCCACTTCTTCGACCCGGGCAACGAGAAGATGGCCGCCAAGGTGCCGGCCATCGCGCCCACCGTGGACGTGCTGCTCGGCAATCTGGAGGACGCGGTCGCCGCCGACCGCAAGGAAGCCGCCCGGTCGGGCCTGGTGAAGATCGCCAAGGCCACGGACTTCGGCGAGACCCAGCTGTGGACCCGGATCAACAGCCTGGACTCACCGTGGGCGCTGGACGATCTGCTGACGCTGGTCGGCGAGATCGGCGACCGGCTGGACGTGATCATGGTGCCGAAGGTCGAGGGCGCCGAGGACATCCACTACGTGGACCGGCTGCTCGCCCAGCTGGAGGCGAAGGCACAGATCCGACGGCCGATCCTGGTGCACGCGATTCTGGAGACTGCCACCGGCGTCGCCAATGTCGAGGAGATCGCCGGAGCCAGCCCCCGGATGCAGGGCATCTCGCTCGGCCCCGCCGACCTGGCCGCCAGCCGCCGGATGAAGACCACCCGGGTGGGCGGCGGTCACCCCGGATACCTGGTCCGGGAGGACCCGCACGGCCCGGACGGCGCCGCGCCGCGGGCCACCTTCCAGCAGGATCTGTGGCACTACACCCTCGCGCGCATGGTCGACGCCTGTGCGGCGCACGGCATCCTGCCGTACTACGGGCCGTTCGGCGACATCAAGGACATCACCGCCTGCGAGGACCAGTTCCGCAACGCCTTCCTGCTGGGCTGTGTCGGCGCCTGGAGCCTGCACCCGGTGCAGATCGCCATCGCCAAGAAGGTCTTCTCGCCCGCCCCCGCCGATGTCGCCTGGGCCCGCCGGGTCATCGAGGCGATGGGCGACGGCACCGGCGCGGTGATGATCGACGGCAAGATGCAGGACGACGCCACGTACAAGCAGTGCCAGGTGGTCGCCGAACTCGCCGACGCCCTTGCCGCCCGCGACCCCGAGCTGCGCGACGCCTACGCCGCGGCCGAGAAGGAGTAAGACCCGTGTCCGACGCGATCCTGCGGCCGCGCCGCTCCGTGCTCTACATGCCCGGTGCCAATGAACGCGCCCTGGAAAAGGCCAAGTCCCTCCCCGCCGACGCGCTGATCCTCGATCTGGAGGACGCCGTCGCCCCCGATGCGAAGGCCGACGCCCGCAAGCGGGTCGCGGCCGCCGCGGCCTCGGGGGAATACGGCTACCGGGAGGTGACGATCCGGGTCAACGGCCCGGGCACCGCCTGGCACGCCGACGACCTCCGGGCCGCCGCCGAGGCCGGTCCGGACGCCGTGGTGGTGCCCAAGGTGGACTCCGCCGACACCGTGCGGGAGGTCGAGCGCGCTCTTGAGGCCGCCGGTGCTCCGGACCGTACGGCGATCTGGGCCATGGTCGAGACACCGCGCGCGATGCTGGACGCCCGTGCGGTCGCCGCCGCCAGCGAACGGCTGACCGTGCTGGTGATGGGCACCAACGACCTGGCGAAGGAGCTGCACGCCGAGCATGTGCCCGGCCGGGCCCCGCTGCTGACCGGACTGTCCCTGGCGCTGCTGGCGGCCCGTGACACCGGCAAGGCGATCCTGGACGGCGTCTACAACGACGTGAAGAACGCCGAGGGCTTCGAGGCCGAGTGTGTGCAGGGCCGGCAGTTCGGGTTCGACGGAAAGACGCTCATCCATCCGTCGCAGGTCGAACCGTGCAACCGGGCCTTCGCCCCGTCCGCCGACCAGATCGCCCGCGCGCAGAAGATCATCGACGCGTTCGACGAAGCCACCCGCGAAGGGCGCGGCGTGGTCACCGTCGACGGCCGGATGATCGAGAACCTGCATGTCGAGGACGCCCGCCGGATCCTGGCCCTCGCCGAGGCGATCGCCGGACGTTAGGGCCTGTCCGGCGGATCATGGCCGGACTGGCCCTGGGAGCGCGCGCCCTTCCTGCGGGCCGCGGGAAGGGCGGCGCGGCTCCAGGGCCGTCACGGTGAATCCCATAATCAGACAGGGTGAATACTCAGGACTGGCCGTTGCTCAGGCTTGGTGGTAAGGGGCATCCGGGATAGCAAGATCCCCGGGTACCAACCATGAGCGCAGGAGCACACAGTGAAGAATTCGGCACGCGTCAATGTCGTGATGGCAGGAGCCTGCGGTCTGCTCCTGGCCGCCGGTACGGTCTCGCCCACCCTGGCGTGGGCCGAGTCGTCCGGTGGCGACGGCGTCTCGAACAGCGACACCGTCGCCCGCTTCGACGCCAGATTCCGCTGCGCGCACCGGGCCAGATTCTGTATCAACGGGCCGGTGCTCAGCGGAAATCCCAGGAGATCGCAGAACGTTCATGTCTCCGGCGGCACCATCAGCAACAGCGGTAGCCCGACCAACACCAACGCCAACACCAACGACAACACGGGCGGCACGACCGGCACGGCGACCAAGTCCGGCAACAACGAGCAGCACATCCACCATCACCACCGCACCTGAGACGGTGCGGGTGCGTTGAGCCGTTCCGGCCCCGGGCATTCCGGGGCCGGAGCGGGTCAGAGGCGACGACGGCCGCCCGTCGAGCGTGCCGGGCGATCGCCGGACGGCCGGCGCGGTGCCGTATCCGTCGGCGCGGTGTCGACCGGGTCCGGATCAGTGGTGGAAGAGTCCGAGCCCGAGGACGCGCTGGATGTTGTTGCCGCTGCCCGACGAAGCACCGGTGACGGAGTTGGCGCCGTTGGTGGTTCCGTTGGTGTTGGAGAGGTTCCCGCTGTTGTTCGGGTTCCCGTGGTTGATGAAGTTGCCGCTGTTCAGGCTGTTGCCGCTGTGCACCGGCCCGTTCACACAGGCGTGGGGGGACGCCAGCACCGGCGACCGGAAGTGGATCTGGCCCAGGCGGTTGTTGCAGACCACCCCGTTGACCGTGCCGGTCACGGTGCCCACATCGGCGTCCGCCACCGCGGAGAGCAGAGAGTCCGGAAGGGTCACCGCCTGAGCCATGCCGCCGCCGAACAGCACCAGCCCGCACGCCCCGACGACAGTTCCCGTCTGCATGATTCTTCTCACGACGCTCCTCGCCTCTTCATCCTTCTGATGCCAGACGTATCGTGCTGCCGCGGCCGGCCCGCAACGGCGTTCAACCCGCGGGGAGCAAAACCCCCGGCGGCCACAATCAGCCGGGTGGCCCAAGCCCCGGGGGACGACGGCGGCAGGATCGTCAGGTGACGCTGTGCGGATGACAGGCCGTCGCCGAGCGTGGCGGCCAGGCCTGGGGCGCGAGGATGCCCAGGACATAGGCGCGCGCGACCAGGGCGGGTCTGGTCGGGGCGTCCAGGAGGTCGCGCAGCCGGCTGAGGTGGTAGTCGACGGTCTGCCGGGAGAGGTGCAGCGAGGTGGCGATCTCCGCATTGCTGTGGCCGGCGGCCAGCAGGGACAGGATGCGGACCTGGCTTGCCGTCAGCTGCGGATGGGGCTCGTGGGCGAGCCCCTGGTGGGTGATGACCGCCCAGACGCTGGTGGCACGGTCCGCACTCCGGCCCACCGTCGTCAGATGCAGCCGGGCGCGGCGCTGGTGACCGCGGGCGTCCACGAGCACCACGGTGGTCTGGATGCGCCGGCTGCGGCGCGCTATCAGATCGAGCCAGCTGCGGTGCAGACCCCGTAATTCCGGGGCCGGGCCGAGCACGGTGTGCACGCGGCGGCCGACGAGGTCGGAGAGCCGGGTCTGCAGCAGTTCGGCGGCCGCGGCGCTGGCCTGCTGGATCCGTCCGCCCGCGGAGATCAGGGCGCACGGCAGCCCGCTGTGATCGCGCAGCGCATGGAGGTTCTCCTCGGCCTCCCGGCGCTGGCGCAGGGCGCGGGTGTAGTCGCTGATGTCGATGTAGATGCCCGCCACGCAGGTCTGGCTTCCTTCCCGGACGGGGAAGCGGTGGCCGACCGCCTGCCCGCCGGTGCCGTCGAAGCGGTGGTAGGTGAGGGTGTGCCGGACGGGTTTGCCGCGGTCGAGGACCTCCCGGTCCAGGCTCAGGACCTGCGCGGCGTCGGCCGGTCCGTCGACAGCGGCGACGTCCTTGCCGATGATGTGCTCCGGTGTGGTGCCGTACAGATGGGCGTAGGCGTGGTTCGCCCAGAGGTAGCGCCCGTTCGCGTCCCGGATGAAGGCCGCGGCGGGGGCGAGGTCCGCGAAGGCGTCATAGCGGCGGGGGCCGGACGTACGGGGGCCGACCTCCACCGCCAGTCCTCGGGAGCGGCCCTGCCGGGGCACGCCGAGGGGCCAGTTCACATCGAAGACACGACCGTCGAACTGTGCCTGCCAATGGCTGATTTCGGGTGCTGCGGCCGGCCCGGGGAGTTCCTTGCGCACGGTGTCGAGGAACCGCTGGGCCGTCACCGTGTCATCGAAGGCACCGCCCCCGCTGTCGATCACCCGTAGCTCACGGTCGGCCTCCCACCAGGACACCGGAAGGTGTTCGAGCAGCGACTTCAGACTGGTCTCGTCCACGACGGGCCCCTTTACGGTGAAGAGTTCAACGGGTTCGGACGGCGCGCCATCGCCATGCGTATCCCCCGGCGTCGGGCGGCATGCCCGGTTCTCGGCCGATCTGGCGATGTCCGCGCGCCTCGGTGGCACTGCTGCCGCCATACGGCATCACGGAACCTTCACGACGGCCTGACGGTATCCACAACTCTGGCATTTGCCTGAGCGGTTGCGGGCCGATGAGGGGAACGGTGGGCCGCACGGCTGCTTCGCTTGAGGGAAGGCGTTCGGATCCCGGGGGGCCGGGCGTTGTCAGCCGTTCCGATGGTTCCCAGTTGAAAAGGAGTCGGATTCCAGTGAGCAAGGTGCTGTTCGTGTATGCCAAGGGTGGACCGCCCTTGGGGTACGCCCTGTCACGGGTCGCCGCACGGTCGGCAGTGCACCTGCTGGCGCTCAGCGCGCTCCCTCCCACCGTGGCCGCGTCCGCGGACCGGCTGTGCGCTTCGGTGCTGTGCCCCGCCGCGTCCGAGCGGAACGACCTGGTGTCCCTGATCGTCTCCCGGGCCCAGGCGGTGGGCGCGGACGCGGTCGTCACCTTCTCCGAGTACGCGGTCGTCGCGGTCGCGGAGGCCTGCGAGAAGCTGGGCCTCGCCGGGGCGGGCGGCTCCTGTGCCCTGGCCCGCGACAAGCGGATGATGCGGCGCACCTGGCAGGAGCGGGGCATCTCCCAGCCCCGGTTCCGCCCGGTCGCCACGGAACGGGATCTGCACGACGCGGCCGCCGCGCTCCGCTTCCCCCTGCTGCTCAAGGCCGCCTGGAGCGCCGGCTCCACCGCACACCGGATCCTCCGCACCCCCGACGACGTGCCGGCGGCCTGGGAACGGGCGCGGGAGGTGATGGCCGAGTCCGCGCAACTGGGCTACGCCGAGCTCCATGTGGCCGGTGCCGGGGCGGACTTCCTCGTCGAGGAGATCGTGCCGGGCACTGCTGCGGAGTGGTTCGACCAGGAGGGCTGGGGCGACTACGTCAGCGTCGAAGGCGCCGTCGTGGACGGCGACTTCCGTCCGGTCTGTCTCAGCGGGCGGATGCCGACGGTGGAACCGTTCACCGAACGCGCCGGCATCACCCCCGCGGCGCTGCCGCACGACGCCCAGCGGCGCATCGTGGCCCTGGCGCGCGAGGCCGTCGATGCACTGGGGCTGCAGAACTGCGGTACGCACACCGAGATCAAGCTCGGCGCCGACGGGCAGATGTGGGTGATCGAGACCGCCGCCCGGTTCGGCGGGGCGATGACCGTCCCGCAGATCGAGGAGGTCTTCGGCCTGGACCTCATCGGCATGCTCACCGACCATCTGCTGGGGCGCCCTGTCGCCTGGCCCACAGAGGCCCGCACGCCGCAGGAGGCGGACGGTGCGGCCGGCTCGCTGGTCGTCCTGGCCGTCGACAGCGCCGGTGACGCCTGGCCGGACCGGCGGGTGTGGGACTTCCCGACGGTGCGCGACACCGTGGCCGTCAGCGCGGGCAGCCGGCTGTCCGTGGTGGCCGAGAACTCGCTCCCGGATGGAACGGCGGTGCCGGTGTACGACCCGGCCGCGGGCGCCAACACCATGGCGGCGCTGTGCCTGCTGTCCGCCACCGATCCGGAGACCGTGATCCGCGACTTCCGGACCCTGGTGGACGCCCTGCCGCGGATCCTCCCCACGGCCGGCACCACGGAGGTGCGCTCATGACCACCACCGCCGTTCTGCCCTCCGGCGCGCCGGGCCCCGTCGCCGACCGCACCGTCATCGGTGAGAACCTCTCCCTGCCGCTCTTCCGCACCCTGTCCGGGGTCCTGGCCGGTCACCCGTACCTCAAGGTCGTGGTGGACCGGGTCGAGGACACCTGGCATCTGCTGGACACCGCCGTCCACCCCTTCCATGTCAACTACATCGCCACCCGCGTCCTCGGCATGGAACTGGCGGCGCTGGACTCCTGCCTGGACGCCTTCAACGCCTCGGTCTACATGGACCCCGAGCGCCGCTTCCTGCTGGGTGTGCTCTCCCTGCACACCGACGAGGACGCCGAGGGCCGGGAGCGGCCCTTCCTCGTCCTGGAGACCACCGAGGCCGACACCATGCACGGCCGGCTGCTCGAGGAGTTCTACACCTTCGTCCGTCATCGGGTCGACGGCCGCCTGCCGCTGCTGCTGAAGCCGGCGAACCACGGGCAGGAGCACGAACTCGCCGCGATCAGCGACGTACGGGTGCCGCGGATCCTCGGCCATCAGCTCTTCGGCAACCGCACCCGTACCCCGCTCAACCCGGGGGAGGCCGTCGGCCGGCTCCGCTACTTCCGGACCCTGGAGGAGTACGCGGCCGCGGCCGACGGGCTCGGCTGGTCCGACATCGTGGCCATGCCGTGTCTGCCGGACGATGTGCCGCGGGTGGCCGGCTTCCTCAACACCTCACCGGGCACACCGCTCTCGCACACCAATGTCCTCGCTTCCGGCTGGGGCATCCCCAATGCGATCGTCCGCGATCTGGAGCGCCTCGTCGACGCGGACGTCCTGGACGGCGCCTGGGTCCGCTACCGGGTACAGGACGACGAGATCACCCTCGTCCCGCTGACCCACGCCCCGACGCTGGATGCCCCGGCCTGGCACCAGCAGCGGATCCGGATGGAACCGCCGCTGCTGGAGGACGTGCCCGCGCTGTGGCTGCACCGGCTGCGCCGCGCCGACCAGGACCGGTACGGGACCAAGGCCGCCAACCTCGGAGAGCTCCATCACGTCCTCGACAGCCGCAGCGCCGATCTCACCGCCTTCTACGGGCGGCCGAGGCCGCCCCGCGCCGACCTCTACGGCCACCTCGCGGCCCGCCTCGGCACCAAGGACGCGACGCCCGCGGAACTGCGGTGCCTGGCGGCCGACTTCGCGGCCGAGGTGATCGCGGCGCCCGACGGGATCGCTCTCCCCTTCGCCCTGCAGCACCGCTTCCTGACGTCCTCGCCGGCCGTGCAACAGGGCCTCGGCAAGCTCAAGATGGCGCTCGAACTCGACGCCCTCGATGTGCTGGACGCGCTCTGTCTGCATCTGCAAAGCCTCATCCGGAACACCCCGCTGCCCGAGGACGTGACCCGCCAGATCACCCAGGCCCTGCCCGGCGGTCCGGACGCCGGCAACCGGCTCGTGGTGCGCTCCTCCTCCAACGCCGAGGACCTTCCCGGGTTCTCCGCGGCCGGGGTCTACGAATCGGTCACCACCGTCCACGGCGCGGACGAACTCCTGGACGCGGTACGCCAGGTGTGGGCCTCCCTGCTGTCACCGCGCAGTGTCCGGCTGCGCCACCAGGCGGGCATCTCCCTCGACGACACCTATATGGGCGTGATCATCCAGGAGTATGTGCCCGCGGATCTCGGCGGTGTCCTGGTGACCTGCAACCCGACCAGGCGCGAGGACTTCCGCAATGTCTACCTCAACTGCTCCCCCGGGTCGCCCGAGACGGTCGTCGACGGTACGACGCTGCCGCTGCAGTACCTGTACAACACGGTGGAGGGCGGCGGCCGTACCGTCGCGCTCGGCTCGTCCGGCCAGGACCTGCCCGACGGCACCCGGGACAAGCTGGCGCGGCTGGCCCTGACCGGGCGGCTGCTGCAGTCCCACTTCAGCGAGAACGATGTGGACCATCCGCTCGACATCGAATGGCTGATGACCGATCAGGGGGACTTCCGCCTGGTCCAGATCCGCCCCTACGCGCTGTGATCCGCCGGTTCACCGGCCCGCTGCGCGCCCGCCGGCCCCGGGCCGCGGGCGCGCCCCTAACACCACGGGCCCGCCGGATCATCCGGCTGAACAACGGCTTCCAACTGCTCTTCAACCTGTTGTGGTGGATGCCGGTCTTCTATGCCTACCAGCGGGAGGCGGGGCTCTCCGACGGGCAGATCTTCGGCATCCAGAGCATCTACTACGTCGCGTTCTGCCTCTTCGAGATCCCGACCGGGATGGTGGCCGACCGTATCGGTGCCCGCAACTGTCTGCGGGCCGGTGCCGTCGTGATGACCGCGGCGAACCTGGCACCGGTCCTCTCGCCCAGCTACACCGGCTTCCTCGTGCACTTCCTGGCCATCGCCGCCGGCCGCTCGCTGACCTCCGGTGCCGCCAGCGCCTATCTCTACGACGGCCTGCAGGCCGAGGGCGCGGGAGAGCACTATCTGAAGGCGGAGGGGCAGGCGCGGGCGCTGGGTCTGGCGGCGAAGGTGCTGTGCTGGCCGCTGGTCGGTCCGCTGATGGCCGTCGCGCACGCCACGCCGTATGTGCTGAGCGCCGCGAGCGCGGCGGGCTCGCTCGTCTGTGCCGTGGTGCTGCCGCGGCAGGCCGCGGCCCGGAGCGGCGGCCCGGGCGGCACCAAGGGCAGCTCGCGGGGCGGGCCGGCGTTCCTGCGCGACGCCACCTCGGCGCTGCGCTGGGTGTGCGCCACCCCCTGGCTCGCGCTGCTCATGGTGCAGGGCGTCGCGGTCTTCACGCTCTCCCGTATCTGCCAGGTCAACCTCTTCCAGCCGGTGCTGCTGGACCACGGCATCCCCGAGGGTTCACACGGCGGGGTGCTGGCCGCGATGACCGTCGCGGAGGCGGTGGCCTCGGCCCGTCCGCAGTGGCTCGGCTCCCGGCTGTCCCCGGTGGCCTGGGTGTCGCTGCTCAGCCTGGCGATGGCGGGCACGCTGGCGGGCAGCACCCTGGGCGGGCCGTGGACCGTGGTCGCCCTGCTGTGCCTGTTCGCCGCGGTCACCGGTTTCGCCTATCCGCTCCAGCGCAAGCTGGTGAACGACGCCATCCCGGCGGGAGCTCCACGGGCCACGCTGCTGTCCGTCGAGAGCATCGTGGACCGGGGCGTGTGTGCGCTGGCGGCCGTGGCCGCGGGGGCCTATCTCTCGGCGGGCCGGCTGGACGCGCTGCTGTGGCACAGCGCGCTGGTGACCGGGGTGGTGATGGTGCTCCTGCAGCTGGTCCTGCGGCGTGCCCCGGGCCGGCGCCGGAAACCGCCGGCGCCGGAGCCGGCCACGGAGCTGGTCACCACAGCAGGAAACCCCTGAGCGGCACCGTCATACTGGGGACGTGCGGGGTACGGAAGCCGGGCGCTACGGCGAAGGCCTGTTCCGCCCGGAAGAGACCGGCGAGGCCGGCCGTATCGATCTGGGCGCGCTGGCCTACGACGAGGTGAGCACCGCCCGGTTGGCGGCGCTGGGCGCCGGGCCCGGCTGGCACTGCCTGGACGTGGGTGCGGGCACCGGCACGGTCGCGCGATGGCTGCTGGAGTCGGCCGGTGTCACGGCGGTCCTCGCGGTCGACCGTGACACCCGGTCGCTGGACGCCGACCGGACTCCGGGGCTGTCGACGCTGACCGCCGACATCACCGCGCCGGACTTCGACCCCGGCCGGTTCCAGCTGGTCCACGCACGGTTCGTGCTGATGCATCTGCGCGCGTGGCGCCGCCTGATCGCCAAGCTGGGTTCGCTGGTCGCGCCCGGTGGTGTGCTGGTGCTCAGCGACGCCGTGGACCTGACGACCGCCGGGGCGCCGGCCACTCCGTACACCACGGTCATGCGCGCGATGTGGCAGGGGCTCCGGGAGTCCATCGGCACGGACATCTCCTGGGTTCCCGACTATCCGTACCTGCTGCGGGAGGAGGGCCTGCACCGGGTGGCCGCCGAGATCCACGTGCCCCCGTTGGTGCCGGGCAGTCCGCTCAGCGGCTTCTGGGCCGATACGTGGGACCGGGCGCGGGGCGCCATGCTCGCGACGGGGCAGGTGGACGAGGCACAGATCGAGCGGGCCAGGCGTGCTCTGTCGTCGGACGAGTGCGCCGGCCTCTCCCCCGGGATGCTCACCGCGTGGGGCTGGCGGACCGAGGAGGCCGGCCATGACCAGCATCTCTGACCGGGAACTGGAGCGGGTATGGGAGCTGCACACCCGCAGCGAGTTCCGCACCCTCGATCTCGACACGACGATGGCCACCATGTCCGACGCCCCGGAGGTGCTGCATGTGCCCACGGCCATGGGCGCCCGCGGCAGGGCGTCCGTGCGGCACTTCTACCGCCGCTGGTTCGTGGGCCACAACCCACCGGATTTCACCCTCGCACCGCTGACCCGGACCACGGGAGCGTCGCGGCTCGTCGACGAGATGCTGGTCTCGTTCACCCATGACGTGGCGGTGCCCTGGATCCTTCCCGGGGTGCCGCCGACCGGGCGGCCCGTCGAGATCCCGGTCATCGCCGTGGTGTCGTTCGACGGGCCGCTGATCTCCCGTGAGCACATCTACTGGGACCAGGCCGCGGTCCTCGGCCAGACCGGGCTCCTTTCGGCGGAGACGATGGCGCGGCTGCCGGTCGTGGTGGATCAGCGCGCGACGCTGGCGGACGGCCCGCTCAATCAGCTGGCGGGACGCGGTGGGCGGGGCTGAGCCGGTCCGGTGAGCGTCAGCCCGCCTTGGGGAGTTGCTGGGTGGAGCAGTGGATACCGCCGCCGCCCTCGCCGATGGTGTCGACGGGCAGTTGCACGATCTCCCGCCCCGGGTACTGCTCCCGCAGGATGGCTGCCGCCCTGCTGTCGGCCTTCCGGTCGCCGAAGCGGGGCATGATGACCGCGCCGTTGGCGACGTAGTAGTTGACGTAGCAGGCGAGGAACCCCTCCCCGCGCCGCCCGATGTCGGCCGGCTCGGGCAGTTCGACGACCTCCAGCCGCTTCCCGCGGGCGTCGACGGCCCCTTCCAGGACCTTGCGGGCCTGTTCGTAGGCGCCGGTGAAGACATCGCGGGGGGCGTTCTTCGCGGGGGTGCTGAGCACCACGACGCCGGGTGCGGAGAACCGTGCCAGCGCGTCGATGTGGTAGTCCGTGATGTCCTCGCCCTTGACGCCCTTCACCCAGATCACCGTCGTGGCACCGAACAGGTCCTTGAGCGCTTGCTCGATCTGCGCGCGGGACCTGCCGGGGTTGCGGTTGTCGTTGACCAGGGAGCTCTCGGCCGCCATCAGGGTGCCCTGGCCGTCGCCCTCCACCGCCCCGCCCTCACCGGTGATCGGGGCCTTGATCCTGGGCAGCCGCCCGTCGGCCAGGATCGCGCGGGCGACCCGGCGGTCGTGGCCGTGCTCCTGCTTGCCGCCCCAGCCGTTGAAGTTGAGGTCGACTCCGGCGACGCCGTCGGGGCCGAGGACGAAGACCGGTCCGGTGTCGCGCATCCACAGGTCGTCCACCGGGGTCGGGACGACCTCCACCCCGGACCCGCAGGCCCGCTGTGCGGCCTTCGCCTCCCGGCCGCCGGCCAGCAGCCGCACCGGCTCGAACTCGGCGATGGTCCGGGCGAGTCGGGCGATGTCGGCGCGCGCTCCCGCGGTGTCCGGCCCCCAGACCCGCCGGCCGGGCCAGGACATGTAGGTCGCCTCGTGCGGATGCGCCTCGTCGGGCAGCCGCCCGCCGCCGCCCGACCGCGCCGCCGCGGGTGCGGCGCCGGCCTCCCGCGGCGCGGGCCCGCCGCTGTCCGGTGTGCCGCAGCCGCTCAAGGCTCCCCCGAGGGCGGCGACGGCCGCCGCTTGCAGTGTCTGACGTCGGGATATGTCCACGATCAGCTCCTGACTGAAAATTTGGTCAGGACGATGGTAGGGCATGATCGGACCCGAGCCACCTTGATTTCTTCGGACAGCGGGAGCATTCGATGCCGGACAGGCCCACCCAGATCCTCGAAGCCGCCGCCCGGCTGATCGCCCGGCGCGGCGTCCGCGGGCTGCGTGTCGAGGAAGTTTCCGCGGAGGCCGCCGTCTCAACCGCACTGATCTACTACCACTTCAAGGATCGCGCCGGACTGCTGCGCCGCACACTGGAGTTCATCAGCCGGCGGGCGGTCCGCTACACCGACGCCGCACTGGACGCCTCCGACGATCCCCGTGTGCAGCTCACCGAGATGCTGCTGCTGGAGCTGCAGGACGCCCCCCAGGTCAGGGAGAACAGCGCGGCCTGGGGCGAGTTGCGGGCCAGCGCCGTCTTCGACCCGGACCTGCGGGAGTTGCTGTCCGCAGCGACCCGTTCCTGGGTGGAGGATCTCGCCGGGCTGCTGCGCCGGGCCCAGGAGGCGGCGCCGGGCGGGTCCGGGACCGACCCTTATGCGGCGGCCGAGCGGCTCACCGCGCTGGTCGAGGGGCTGAGCGAACGCTGGCTGAGCGGCACCACCTCGCTCCAGCGGGCCCACGAGCTGCTCCGCGGCGCCGTCGAGACGGAACTCCGGCCGCTCTGACGGGCCTTGTGGCCGCGGTTGTTCGGGGAGCGGCGGGGGCACCCGTGTCTGCGCAGACGAGCAGCCCCGCCACGGCAGGGCTGTGGCGTCGGGGCGGATGCCATAGCGGATGAACTCAGCGCTTCGGTGAATAAGCGGACATCAGCGGCTGTTTTCGGTCGGAGTCCGGCACGTAACGCTCTGCGCACGATCACCCGGTCTCTCCCTGCGACCACCACGGCTTTCCTCGCTCGCCAGGGGCGCAGCAGGTGGCAACCCTCCGGCGATTGCCAGGATCTGACGAAAAATTTTCTGTCTTGGTGGGTAAATGGTGAAGAAAGCCGACCGAAAGTGTGCATTGGCTTTTGACCACTGATCGACCGCTCAGCCATGGTCCTTCGCATGCCCGCCATACCCCGACCCGCGGCCAGCGGCCCCCTGCGCCTGCGCGACTTCCGTCTTCTGCTCGCCGGTGCCGCGGCCGGACAACTCGGCGCTCAGGTCACCCTGGTCGCCCTGCCCCTCGTCGCGGTACTCGAGCTCAACGCCCCGGCCTTCCAGGTGGGGTTGCTCACGGCCGCGGAGACCGCCGCGTTCCTGCTGGTCGGGCTGCCCGCCGGGGCCTGGGTCGACCGGATGCGCAAGCTGCCGCTGATGATCCGGGCCGATGTGGTACGGGCCCTGGCGATGGCGAGCATCCCCCTGGCCGCCGTCGCCGGTGCGCTGACGATGGCGCAGCTGTATCTCGTCGCCCTGGTCACCGGCGTGGCGACCGTCTTCTTCGACGTGGCCCACCAGAGCTTCCTGCCCCAGCTGCTGCCCAAGGACCATCTGGTCTCGGGCAACGGGGCGCTGGAGACCATCCGTTCGTCGGCGCAGGTGGCCGGTCCCGGGCTCGGCGGCGGTCTCGTCCAGCTGCTCGGGGCTTCCCTGGCCATCGTCGCGGACGCGGCCGGCTATGCGCTCTCGGCGCTGTTCCTGTGGGGCATCAAACAGCCCGAGAGCCGCCCGCCGCGCGTCGCGGGTTCGTCCCTGCGCCAGGACATCGGTGAAGGACTGCGGTTCGTGTGCGGGCACCGCCTGCTGCGCGTCATCGCGGTGACGACCGGACTGGCGAACTTCTTCACCGCCACGCTGATGGCCACTCAGTCCGTCTTCCTGGTACGGGTGCTCGGGCTGGCGCCGGGAGTGGTCGGCCTCGTTCTGGCCGCCTCCGCGGTGGGCGGGCTCACCGGCGCGCTGTGTGCGGGCCGGCTCGCCGCCCGCCTCGGCCAGGCCAGGATCATCTGGCTGTCCGCGCTGGTCACCGGCCCGTTCGCGCTGCTGTGGCCGCTTTCCGGGCGCGGCGCGGGCGCCGCGCTGTTCGCGGTCGGCTCCGGCGTGGTCTTCTTCGGTGCCGTCGTCTACAACGTCGCGCAGGTGAGCTTCCGTCAGGCGCTGTGCCCGCCCCGGCTGCTCGGCCGGATGAACGCCACCCTGCGGTTCCTGATGTGGGGCACGCTGCCGCTCGGTGCCCTGGCCGGCGGTGCACTGGCCGATGCGTTCGGCGCGCGCACGGCGCTGGCGTGGTGCGCGGCCGGATTCCTGGTCGTACCGCTGCCGCTGCTGCTCTCCCCGCTGCGCCGGATGCGGGACCTGCCGGCCGCCGGCGCGGCCGGGGACGCCCCGGGCGGCTCCGCGGACCCGGCCGAGCCCGCGTCCGTCGGCTGACGGCCGAACCGCCGCCTCCGAACCGCCGCCTCCGGCCCACCCGTCCGGCCCCGCCCGCCCGTCTCCGCGTACGGCCTTCCCACCCGCATCACCTCCGACGATGCGCATCAGTCACGACAAAGAGGATCACGTGCTCAGCATCACGAGCCAGTACCTGGCCCGCTACCGGCGGCTCGACGCCGGTGACGGCACCCCGGTCCTGCTGCCCGTCACGGGCGCCCAGCGTCGCTTTGCGCTGGTGCGTGCCATGGACCCCGCCGGGCGGCCGGATCTCGTGCCGATGTTCTTCGCCTTTCCGCGCGGCACGGTGGACCCCGTACGCCTCGCGGCCGCCGCGAACCGTCTCGCCGCCCGGCACCCCGTGCTGCGTGGCCGGCCCGCCGTGCTGCGCGGCACCCCCGTACTCCGCCTGGAGCGGCCGCAGGTTCCCGTGACCCGGCCGGCCTGCGCGCCCGGCGAGGACGCGGCCACCGTGCTGCGCCGTGCCCTGGGCCAGTGGACGCCGGACGGCTCACCGCTGCGGCTGTTCCTGGTGCCGGACGGCCCGGAGGGTACGGAGGAGGTGCTCGCCGTCGTACTGGACCACAGTGCGTGCGACGGCCAGTCGCTGGCCCGGATCGTCGGGGAACTCGGCGCCGGCCACGACGAAGGTCCCGGCGCCGACGGCCCCTCCCCCGCCGACGTGGCGGCCGAGCTGACCGCCTACCGGGAAGCCGTACTGGGGCAGCTCGAAGCGGAGGAGCGCGCCGGTGCGCCGGAGGCCATGGCGTACTGGGGCGACCGGCTGCGCACGGTACGCGAACAGGCCCCGGTGGCACGGCCGGAGCCCCTCTCCCCCGGTGCGCTGCCGACCGGCTCGGCCGGCCTGCGGATGCCCGCGCCCCCCGACGGGGTGCCCTTCCCCGAGCTGCTCAACGCCGCTCGCGCGGCGGCAGCGGTGCTGTACGGAGCGGGCCATGTGGTGCCGCTCGGCTACCCGTGGGGCGGCCGGCCCGCCGGTGCCGCTCCGGTCCTCGGCTGCTTCCTCAACACGGTGGTCTTCCCGACCGCCACGGGCGACGACACCCCCGGCGCATCCGCGACGGCAGCTGCCTGGTGGGACGACCTGGACCATGCCGCCACCCCCTTCGACGCCGTGGTGCACGCCGCCCGCGCGGCCGGCTCCGGCTGGAGCGGCCGGCTCGACGGGATGCTGACCGTCGACGACTCCCGTCGCCACCCCCCGCTCCGCCTGGGCGGGGTGACCGGCCGGGAGATCCACGTCGACGGCAGGGCGGTCCGCGGCCCCTTCGCGGTCTCCGTCACCCAGGGTCCCGAGCTGCGGCTGCACATGGTGTGGGACCGCGCGGTCCTCCCCGACAACACCGCCGAGAGCGCCTTCACGGCCCTCGCCGACGCCGTGCGGACCCCGGCGCCGACAGCCGGCTGACCCCACCCCGGGGGCCCCGCCCCCGCACCTGACCACCGAACACCGCCAGACCCGCCGCGCGATCCGTGGCGCGGTCTGCGCACCCCACAGGCCGGGCCCGACCATGCCCCGGCCGGAGCACACCCGCCCCGACAACCTCAGGGATCGCCCATGCTTCCGCTCTCCTCCTCGCAGGAGATCGTCTGGCTGCACGAACAGGTGCAACCGGGCAGCCGCGCCTACAACTTCACCGCCGCCCTCGACCTGTGGGGCACGCTCGACACCGAGGCGCTGCGCCACGGACTCGCCGCCGCCCTCGACCGGCACGCCGGGCTGCGGCTGGAACTCGTCGCCGTCGCCGGGGCGATGCCGGGGCAGCGGGTCGCCGGGGCCTGTGCGCCGCGGCTGCGCACAGTGGACCTGAGCGGGGCGGCGGACCCGGAGGCCGCATTCCAGGAGCTGCTGCGCACCGAGGCGGAGACCCCGCTCGACACCTACGAGGCGCCGCTGCTGCGCTGGACGCTGGTACGGCTGGCGGACGACCGGCACCGGCTCATCCACGTCGAACACCATCTGATCCATGACGGCCACTCGTTCGCGATCCTGCTGCGGGACGTGTTCACCGTCTACCGGGGCCGCGTCCTGGGCGAGCCGGTGGCGCTGCCGCCCGCTCCCTCGTACGCCGACCATGTCCGTGCCCGGTCCGGGGACGAGGCGTCGGCGGAGCGGCGGGACGGTCTGGAGTTCTGGGCCGGGGCACTGCGGGAGATGTCCTACGACCTGCCGCTGCCCGGTCTGGCCCGGCCCGGTGCCCGGCGCCGGCACCACGGCGGCCAGTTGCGCCAGTCGATCGGCGCGGATCTGGCGGAGCGCCTCCGGGCCCACGCCCGAGCGCGTGGTCTGACGCCGTTCGCCACGCTCCTCGGGCTCTTCGCCGAGCTGCTGCGCCGGCACAGCGGCCGCGCGCAGATGGTGATCGGCACCGCGGTGGGCAACCGTCCGCGCGGTTTCGAGGACGCCGTGGGCATGTTCGTCAACACCATCCCGCTTCCGCTCCGGCTGGACCCGGCCGCCCCGGCCGAGGAGTCCATGGACGAGGTGACCGACACCCTCATCCGCGCGCTGCCGCACCAGGAAGTGCCGATCCAGGAGCTGACCCGCGCGCTCGGTCTGCACACCTCGGGGGCGGACAACCCGTTGTTCGATGTGATGTTCAGCGCCCATGACGCCGAACTGCCCGACGTCGACGTCCCCGGCCTGGACATCACCCTGTTCGAGGGCTTCAACACCGGCACCACCCGGTTCGACCTGGACGTGGTGCTGCTGCCGGACGACCGCCGCGGCATCGGCCCCCGGCACGGCGCGCCGGGGATGACGCTGGTCTGGGACTACGACGCCGACCTGTTCGGCGAGGACGTGGCCAAGCTGCTGGCCGGGCGGTTCGCCGATCTGCTGCGGGCGTATCTCGACGCGCCCGGCACGGCCCTCGCGGACCTGGCGCCGCCGCCGGCACCGCCCGCCCTCCCGGCCGCCGCTCCGCAGGCGCCGCGGCACGACCCGCTCGACCCCGCCACCGCCCACGACCGCTCGCTGCCCGCGCTGCTCATCGGCGCCCGCCGGATCACCTACGGCGATCTGGCGGACCGGGTCGCCTCGCTCGCAGAGCGGCTGCTGGCGGCGGGGGTGACCGCCGGTCAGCCGGTGGCCGCGGTGCTGCCCCGGGGTGCCGACTCGGTCGTGACGCTGCTGGCCTGTCTGCGGACCCGGGCGGTGTACTGCCCGCTCTCGCCGTCCGATCCGCCGGCCCGGTTGGCGCTGCTGCTGGAGCGGCTGAGCCCGGCGCTGGTGCTGACCTCGGCGGCCGCCGCCGTCCCCGTTCCCGACGGTCTGCCGTCGGCCACCGTCGACGCCGCGGTCCTGCCGCCGGCGCGGGCGGCCGAGGCCGTGCCCGGTGCCGCGTACCTCATTCACACCTCCGGTTCGACGGGCATCCCCAAGCCCGTCGCCGTCGGCCGCGCGGCGCTGGAGAACCATCTGACCGGAGTGGCCGGGCGGTTCGGCCTGCGTGCGGGTGACCGGGTGCTGCTGTTCGCCCAGCCGTCGTTCGACGTGGCCCTCGAAGAGGTGCTGCCGTCGCTGTACGCCGGGGCGTGCCTCGTCGCCCCCGAGCGCGAGGTCCCGACCGGCACCGAGCTGGCCGAACTGCTGGTCGCCGCCCGGGTCACCGTGGCCAATCTGCCCACCAGCTACTTCCTGGCCACCCGTCAGGAGATGCGCCCCGCACTCCGCGAGGGGCACTGGGCGCCGCGGCTGCTGGTGCTCGGCGGTGAACGCCTCCCGGCGGACGCGCTGCGGGCGTTCCTGGCCGACACCGACAGCACCGTGCTCAACGTCTACGGCGTCACCGAGGCCGCGGTCAGCTCCACCGTCCACGAGATCACCCGGGACGGCCTCACCGACGGGGCGGAGATTCCGCTCGGCACCGAGCTGCCCGGCGAACGGGTCCACGTCCTGGACGCCCACCAGCGGCCGCTGCCGGACGGTGCGGTCGGCGAACTGGCCATCGCCGGGGCGGGGTTGGCCGAGGGCTACGTCGGCAACCCCGAGGCCACCGACGCCCGGTTCCGCCGCATCGAGGCGCTCGGCGGTGCGCGGGTCTACCTCACCGGCGACCGCGGCTACCGTGGCCGCGACGGGCTGCTGTATTTCCTGGGACGCCTGGACCACCAGGTCAAACTGCGGGGTTACCGCATCGAACTGGAAGAGGTGGAGGCGGCCGCCTCGGCCGCGCTCGGCGGCCGGTCCTGCGCCGTCGTCCTGGACCGCGAAGCCCCGGGCGATCCCCGGCTGGTCGGCTTCCTGGAGAGCGCGGACGAGGACGGGCCGTGGGACGAGCAGGCGTTGCACACGGAGCTGAGCCGACGGCTGCCGAGCGCCCTCGTTCCGGGACGCTGGGCCCGGCTCGACGTCATGCCGAGGCTGGCCGGCGGCAAACCGGACCGGACCGCGCTGACCCGCAGCGCCGCCGCGCTGGAACCTGCCGCCCTCGCCGAGGAGCCCGGTGACGGGCAGCCGGTGGAGCCGGCGGATCCGATGACGGCGCTGCTCGTCGAGGGCTGGCGCGAGGCGCTGGGCCACGGCCGTTTCGACCTGTCCTCGGACTTCTTCCGGGCGGGTGGCCACTCGCTGCTCGCCGCGCAGCTGGCCTCCTGGCTGGAGCCGCGGCTGGGACAACGTCCGCCCCTGCGGCTGCTGTTCCAGAACCCGGTGCTGACCGACCAGGCCGCCGCGCTCGCCGCCGTCGGCACCGCCATGCCCGTTCCCGCCGCCTCGACCACCGTGACGGAGTCCCGATGACCCAGCCGATGACCGCCCGGACGGCGGCCCCGACGACCGCCGCCGGCGCCGGACGGCACACCCCGCATCCCGGCACGCTCAGCATCGCCCACGGCGCCCGGCCCGCCACCGACGACGCCACCGGAGTCCTCGCCCGCTTCGAGGAGTGGGTCCGTCGCTCCCCGGAGGCGCCCGCGGTGATCGACGGGACCCACAGCTGGACGTACCGGCAGATCGGCACCGCCGCGGACGGGGTCGCGCAGGCGCTGCGCGCCCGGGTGCGGCCCGGGGACCTGGTAGGCGTCTGCCTCGACCGGTCGGCCGCCCTCGTGGTGACCGCCGTCGCGCTCGCCAGGCTCGGCGCCGTCTATCTGCCGCTGGGGCCCCGCCCCGGTGAGCGCCGCACGGACGCCGTCACCGAGGATCTGCACGTCGGCTGTCTGATCGGCGATCCCGGGCTCCTGCCGCCCCGGCACCGGACGGCCGACCGGCTGGACCTGGCCCTGCCCGGTGAGGGGGCCAATGCCACCGCCACGGTCGTGGCGGCGTTCGCCGCGCCCGGTGCCACCGCGCATTCCGCGCCCGCCGGGGCGTTCTACGCCGTGCTGACCTCCGGCTCCACCGGCCGCCCCAAGGCGGTGGCTGTCGGTGAGCCCGCGCTCGGCGGGCTGCTGGACTGGTACCGCGCCACGACCGGTCTCGGCCCCGGTGACCGGCAGTCGCTGCTGATCGGCGTCGCGTTCGACCCCCATCTGCTGGAGCTGTGGGGCGGGCTGACGTCCGGAGCGGCGCTGGTGCCCGCGCCGGACGAGGTCCGCTGGGACTCCGTGGTGCTCGCCGACTGGTGGCGCACAGCCGGGGTGTCGGTGGCGGTCACGGCGACCCCGATGGTGGAGCCGCTGCTGGACCGGCCCTGGCCGCCGGGCCTGAGGCTGCGTCATCTGCTGGCCGGCGGTGACCGGATGCGCCGCCGCCCCGGCGCGGAGGTGACCGCCACCGTCCACAACGCCTACGGACCGGCCGAGGCCACCGTGATCGCCACCACCTACGCCATGCACGGTACGGACCGTGCGGCGGGCACGGACTCCGCGCCGCCGATCGGTCACCCCGTACCGGGCGTGACCGTGGTCGTCGCGGACGCGGACGGCCGGCCCGTCGAGCGCGGTACGGAGGGCGAACTCCTCATCGGCGGAAGCGGGCTGGCGCTCGGCTATCTGGATCCCGAGCTAACCGCACGCCGCTTCACCGCCGTGCCCGAGGGCCTCGATCTGCCGGGAGTGGAGCGGGTGTACCGCACCGGGGACCGGGTGCGGATGGCGGCCGACGGGTCGCTGGAGTTCCTCGGCCGCCTCGACGACCAGGTCAAGATCAGCGGGGTCCGGATCGAACCGGCCGAGGTGGAGGCCGCGTTCGAGAAGGACCCGGCGGTCCTGAGCGCCGTCGTCACCGCGCCGCGCACCGCCGACGGCCGGGCCCGCCTGGTGGCGTACGTACGGGCGGCTGCCGTTGCCGGGCTCACGGCGGACGCGCTGCTGCCGGCCCTGCGGACCTGGCTGCCCGAGCAGGCCGTCCCCTCGGACATACGGATCGTGGGCTCCTTCCCCCTGGACGCCAACGGCAAGGTGGACCGTGCCGAGCTGACCCGACGGGCGGCCGACTCCGGCGCGTCCCGCCACGGCGGCACCGCCCCGGACGGCGAAGCGCCCGCCGGCGCCACCCCGGGAGAGCGGCTCGTGCTGCGCGCCGTCCGTGATCTGCTCGACCGGCCCGGGACCTCCCTGGCCGACAACTTCACCGAGGCCGGCGGCACTTCAGTCCTCGCCGCCCGGCTGCTGACCGTGATCGAGAAGGAGAGCGGGGTACGGCTGCGCGCCCCCGAGCTGCTGCGCCAGCCGGATCTGCGCGCCGTGGCCCGGCTCGTCGATCAGCGGTGTGCCGCCCGGCAGCCGGCGGGAGCCTGAGATGACCACCCCCCGCACCCCCGCGTTTCCGTCCTCCCCCGACACCCGGAAGGAAGGCCCCGTGCCCACCGAAGGCACCCCGTCACCCGCGCACAGCCCGTCCGGTGAGCGCACCGCGCCCGTCCCGGCGGCCGAACGGCCCGCGCCCGCGGCCGGCCTGCCGGCCCTCGTGGCCTGGCACGCCGCCCGGATCCCGCACGCCCTGGCCGTGGCGGACGGCGACACCACGCTCACCTACGCCCAGCTCGTCTCGTCGGCCCGCGCGCTCGCCGCGCAGCTGCGGACGCACGGCGTCGGCCCGGGTGACTCCGTGGCGCTGCTGATGCCCCGCTGCGCCCGGACCGTCGTCGCCCAGCTCGCGCTGTGGTGGGCGGGCGCCGTGTGTGTGCCGCTGGATCCGGCGCATCCGCGCGCCCGTTCCGAGGCCCTGGCCTCCGAGGCGGGTGCGACGCTGACCGTCGGCGACAGCAAGCTCCTCGAATCCGCGGCACTCACCGGCGCCACCCTTGCGCTGCCCGCGGAGCCGCTGGTGGACGGCGGTCACCTCCCGGCGGCCGAACCGGGCCCGGACGCCACCGCGTTCATCATGTTCACCTCGGGCTCCACCGGCCGCCCCAAGGGGGTGGCCGTACCGCACCGCGCGATCGCCGAGCTGGTCTCCGAGCCGGCGTATCTCACCCTCACCTCCCGTGACCGGGTGCTCTTCCACTCGCCGATGACCTTCGACGCCTCGACGTTCGAGGTGTGGGGAGCCCTGGCCAACGGCGCCGCGGTGGTGGTGTGCACCGCCGAACGGCCGTCGTTCGAGGACCTGGCCCGGCAGGTGGAACGCCACGGCGTCACCGTCGCCTTCTTCACCACCGCGCTCTTCCACCAGCTGGCCGGCCGCCGCTCCCGGATCTTCGCGCCGCTGCGCACGGTGATCGTGGGCGGCGAGGCACTGTCCGCGCACCATGCCCGCGCGGTCCTGCGGGCCTTCCCCTGGCTGGAGCTGGTCAACGGCTACGGGCCGACGGAGGCGACGACCTTCACCACCGCCCACCGCGTCACCGACGCCGACTGCGACGGCCAGGTGCCCATCGGCCGGCCGATCGCCGGCGCGACCGTGCATCTCCTGGACGACACCGGCCGGCCCGTCCAGGACGGTGATCGCGGCGAACTGTGGATCGGCGGCAGCCGGCTGGCGCACGGCTACACCGGGCAGCCGGAGCTGACCGCCGAGCGCTTCGTCCACCGCCCCGGGCCGGGGCGCCTCTACCGCACCGGCGACCTCGTCTCCCGGCGCTCGGACGGGCACCTCGACTTCCACGGGCGCACGGACGACCAGGTGAAGATACGCGGCTTCCGGATCGAACCGGCCGAGATCGAACACGCCCTGCGGGAGCGGCCCGAGGTGGCGGACGCGGCCGTGACCGTGCACCGCCCCTCCCCCGACGACGCCCGTCTCGCCGCGTTCGTCGTGGCCGCGTCCGGGCCGGTCCCCCGCCCCGACGCCCTGCGCGACCGGCTCGCCGCCGTCCTGCCCGCCCATCTGGTGCCCGACGAGGTGCAGCTCGTCGACGCGCTGCCGCTCACACCGTCCGGCAAGGTCGACCGCCGCGCCCTGACCGACCTGGTCGCCGCGGACGGGCCCGGTGCCCCGGCCGGACCGCTCGGCCCCCTGGAGCAGGCGGTCGCCGAGATCTGGAGCCGGTCGCTGGGCCGTGAAGTCACCCGTGCGGATGCCGACTTCCTCGCGCTGGGCGGCCACTCGCTGCTGGCGCTCGCCGTCACCGATGACCTGCGCGAGGACCTCGGCGTCGAGCTGACCCTCGCCGACTTCTTCGCCGCTCCCACGGTGGCGGGACACGCCGCGCTGGTCGAGCGCGCGCTGCTCGCCACGCACAGCGATCTGCGCCCCGGCGCCCCGGAGGACACCGATGGCCACTGACACCCCCGCCGCCGCGGCGCTCCAGGAGGAGCTGCTGCGCCGGGCGCGCTCCCGCGCCGCCCGCCCCGCTCCGGTCCCCGACGCCGTCCATCACGGACCCGCGCCGCTCTCCCACGCCCAGCGCCGGATGTGGCTGATGGACCGGCTCGGCCAGGGCAGCGCCTCGTACAGCGTGCCGTTCGCCACCCGGCTGCGCGGTCCGCTCGACCTGGACGCGCTGGCCGCCGCGCTGACGTCGCTGGTGGGGCGCCACGACATTCTGCGTACCCGGTACGGGCAACAGGACGGTGAGCCCTACCAGGAGGTGCTGCCCGCACCGGAGGCGATGGCGCTGCGCGTCGTGGAGACGGCCGCCGACGGTGCCGGTGCCCTGCTGGCCGAGGAGGCGCACCGCCCGTTCGACCTCGCCGCCGGTCCCGTTCCGCGCGCGCTGGTCCTGCGGCACGGCCCGCAGGACCACACCGTGTTGCTGACGTTCCATCACATCGCGCTGGACGGTGCCTCGCTGGAGACCGTCGCCGGAGAACTGGCCGAGCTCTACTCGGCCGCCGCCCGGGGCGCCGCCGAGCTGCCGGCGCCCCCGCAGTACGCGGACTTCGCACGGCGGGAGCAGGCCGCCGCCGACCGCCTCGAACAGGGCCTGCGCCTGTGGGAAGGCCGCCTCGAAGGCGTCTCCCCGCTGCGGCTGCCCCGCCCCGCGAACCCGCCCGCCGACCGTGGCCCCCGGTCCGCCGGAACGCACACCACCCCGCTCGACCCGCGGGTGCCGGCGGCCCTGCGCGAGCTGGGCCGGCAGCACCGGGCCACCCTGTTCACCGTGGCCCTCGCCGCGGCCTTCGCCACTCTGCACCGCTTCACCGGCCAGGACGACCTGGTGATCGGGGTCGCCGGTACCCACCGGCAGGGCGCGGAGATGCGCGGCCTGGTCGGGCTGTGCGTCAACACCCTCCCGGTCCGGGTGAACACGGCCGGCGATCCGGCCTTCACGGCGCTCGTCGAGCGCGTACGGGAGGCGCTGCTCGACGCCCAGCAGTGCCGCGACGTGCCCTTCGATCTCATCCTGGAGCGGCTCGGCGCCGCCGCCCGCGGCACGGACGGGACGGCGCTGATCCGGGTGACCGCGGACGTCCTGGGTGAACCGACGATCCTGCGGCTGCCGGGGACGGTGGGCGAGTACGTCGAGGTCGGCCCCGGTGAGGCCAAGTTCGACCTCTCCTTCGGACTGGTGGACACCGATGCCCCCGCCGGCCTCGTCCAGTACGGCCGGACCGCGCTGGACGAGGAGGCGGCGGCCGGTCTCGGCGCGCACTACGGCGCGCTGCTCACCGCGGTCGCGGACGAACCGGGCCTGCGGCTGTCCCGGTTGCCCGGTGGGGCGCCGGCGCCGCGGGACGAGACCGGCGGGCACCCGGCCGAGGCGCTGCTCCGGTCGGACCCCGGGGTGGCCGAGGCCGCGGTGCTCGAACCGGCCGGCGGCCCGCTGCTGGCCTATGCCGTACTCCGCGAGATCGGCGGCCCGGCACCGGCCGAGCTCCGCTCCCGTCTGCGGGCGGTACTGGCTCCGGAACTGGTGCCCGCCGCGGTGACGTTGCTGGACACGCTGCCGCGGACGGCCGACGGCGCGGCCGACCCGGCCCGGCTTCCCGGCATGCCGCCCGCACCGCAAGGCGCTCGCGCCGAGGCCGTGACCGAAGGCTTCACCGCGCTGCTGGGCCGTCCGCCCCGGCCCGACGACGACTTCTTTCTCCTCGGCGGCCACTCGCTGATCGCCGTCCAGCTCGCCGAACGGCTGCGCCGGGCGCTGACGCTGCCGCTGACCGGTCTGGACATCATGCAGGCCCGCACTCCGCGCGCGGTCACCGCGCTGCTGGACGCCCGCGCGGCGGAGCGGGCCGCCGCGCCCTCGGTCACCACGGCCGGTCCGCGGCGCTCGCGCGAGGGCACGGTCCTGGTCACCGGCGGCACCGGCGGGGTCGGTGCGTTCCTCCTGCGGGAACTGGCCGCCCAGGGACGCCCGGTGCTGGCCCTGGCCCGCCCCGAATCCGCGCACCTGGTCGCCGGCGACGGTGTGGACGTCATCGAGGGCGACCTCACCGACCTGGACGGCCTGCGCAAGGCCGTCGACAGCGCCGATGCGGTCATCCACGCGGCCTGTACCTTCACCCGTCCCGAGGTCGATGTGACGGCGATGGCGGCGATGGTCGGCAGCTGGTCGCGCGGCCCGTTCGTCTTCGTCAGCAGCGTGGACGCCTATGGCCACCCCGCCGGCGAGTGGGTGGCGGAGGAGTCCGCGCCGGGGCAGCCGCTGAGCCCGTACGGACAGGCGAAGCTCGACTGTGAGGCGCTGCTGCTGCAGGCCGCCGGTTCCCAGGGCCGGGGCGGGGCGAGCGCCGTCCGTTCCCCTCTCGTCTGGGGTCCGCACCACCGGCTGCGGGACCAGTTGCGCTGGGGCGCGACCGGTGTGCTCTACCAGGCCGCGCGAGAGGGGCGGCCGATCGCCGTGCCCCGGCCGGGAAGCGGCGGCCATGCCTGGTACGGCGCGGCCTGGGTGCACGCCGCGGCCCTGGCCCGGTCCGTGGTCTCCTGTCTGGATTCCCCCGTGCACGGCGTCGCCAACGCCGTCAGCGGACATGTCACCTGGCACCACCTCGCCGCCGCGCTGACCGAACTGCTCGGCAGTGACAGCGAGATCCTCGAAACGGACGAGGTCCATCCGGACCTCGACCACCGCTGGCACTACCACTCCGACCGGCTGTCCCCGTCCCTGCGCCTGCAGCCGGGCGAGGACTGGCGCTCCGCCCTGGCCGCGATGGCCGGCCCGTCCGAGCGGTGAACCGCCCGGTATGACGACGACGCGCCCGGTGGCTCCTTGGCCACCGGGCGCACTCCCGCGGCCGGCGAGGTCGTCCCTGGCAGGAAGAGCACGAACACATACGCCGGGAGCACGATGAGCCGGATATGGGCATGGGCAGGGATCGACAGCGGCAAGGGCCATCACCACGGTCTCGCCCTTGGCCGACGGCAGGACGCTGTTGTCGCGGCGGGTGGCCAACGACGAGCCTGAGCTGCGGCAGCGCCGGGTCCATCGACTCCGTGCCCAGGCTGCCGGGGTGGTGGCCGCTCACCCAGTTTTGGCGGCCTTCTTCGCCGCCGTGACGCCGCGATGTCGCCGGGCGCGCGGCCGGACGAGCGGGGCGATCCGAGACGGCCGGGGTGGGAGCCTCCCCCGGCGCGGCATCCTCCGGCTCGGTGGCCTCGGGCGCGGCCGGGCCGGTGAACGTCTCCGGCACCTGCGGCTGCGGCGTGGCGGCCGGGGCGGCACAGCGGCGGGGGGCGCCGTGCGCGGGGTGAGATACGGCGAGCTCCCCGGCCCGCCGGCCTCAGACCCGGAGTCCGCCAGGGGCCACAGTCGGCCACCGCTGCGGCACGGGGCGGGGGGTCAGGTACCGGACACGGCGGTCACCAGCAGCTCGGCCGCAAAGTCCTCGACCGAGCGCGGCGGGCGGCCGAGCACGCGCTGAACGCCGTCACCGAGACCGGCCGCACCCTCGTGGCGATAGTTCGAGTACAGCCCGTGCAAACCGTCGATGACCTGCGGTGTGATTCCACGGTCCGCGAGCGCGGCCCGCCAGGCGCCGTCCAGTGGAACGTCGAGGTACCGCACCGGCCTGCCGAGAACGGCGCCGAAGCGGTCGCAGAGCATGGGCAGCGTCAGTGCCTGCGGACCGCTGATCTCGATCTCGCCACCGATCGGACGCGCCGCCAGGAGTTCGGCGACCGCGACCGCCGCGATATCCCGCACGTCCACATAACCCCGGGCACCAGGTCCGGCAGGATCGGCCAGCGTGCCCTTGGCGATCGAGGCCGCTGCCGGGAGGAAGTTCTGCAGGAAACGATCGGGCTGTAGAACAGTCAGTTCTGGGACGCCGACGCTTCGCAGTCGCTCGGTGATCGTGTCATGGGCGCCGGTGACGGCGTCCGGGACGATCCCGTTGCCAGTGAAAGCTCGGGCGCCAAGTTTGACGATCCGGCGCGCGCCGGCCTCGATGGCGGCAAGACCGAGGTTCGTTTCGGCGGCAACCTGGTCTGCGGCGAAGGGATGTGCAAGGTAGAGCCGGTCCACGCCGGCGACCGCACCCCGGATGTCCTCTGCATCGGTGATATTCCCGCGGAAGACCTCACCGCGGACCGTGCCAAGCGCCTTGGCGCCGGCCTCGGAGCGAACGAAGAAGCGCACATCGCTCCGGTCGCGCAGCGCTTCGGTCAGGTAGCGCCCCACCGTTCCGTTCGGCGTAGTGACCAAAATGGGCATAGATCCCCCTCCGAGAATGCGATCAAGACCTCTTTCGCCCCAACAGCGCCTGACTCCAGCACATTTCCAGCCCGGAAGCCGGGTGGCACCTTTGAACGCAGAGTCAGGAAGGGCTGCTCCGCCGCATCCGGCCGAGCAACGCCTCCTCTTGGGCCGACTCCCGCGACAGTTTCTGTGGCTCGGCGGGCGCAGAGGCGCAACAGCGGAGCTGGGCCACATCAACCGAGACGTCGCCCCGCATCCACTCATCTCCACCGTTCCGTCCCCCGAGAGGGCGGCTGCACGGGAGGATGGGGGCATGCCTGCTGACCACACGCTCGTGATGGAGCTTTTACACGCCTCCCACGCGGCCGCACAGCGAGAAGCCCCGGTGCGCCGGGGCGATGACCCTGCCTGCCAAGTCGTGCTCCGTGCCGCGAAGGCCGACGCGGACGACGAGGGCATGGAGCGGCTCACCCTCCTGGCACTGGGCACGGCGGTCTGCGCGAGCGACCTGACCGCGGTCCTGGCCGACCACAAAAACATCACCACGCAGCAGTTGATCGACGAGCTGGTGGCCGCCCGCCGCGAAAAGGACGCCGAAGACACCCCGATGCTGGACCTGCTGCTCGCTCTGCGCATGGATGACCCTGGCCAGGCCGCCGAGCTGCTCGGCAACCTCATCGCAGACGACCACGACGCCTTCCTCGACCTCATCGTGGAACTCGGCGGCTACGCCGCCACCTGCGTATCGCTGCTGGCGGTCCTTGAGATCAGCCCCGTTGAGGACACCCTCGCCGAGCTGGAAGAGACGGTGCAGCAGTTCATCGCCGGCAAGCAGCCACCCGGCACCGGGACCGCGGGACAGCGCCCATAGCCCGTCCCTTCGGCCGTTCTCTGCCGCCGGTAGCCCGGGACGCCCCGCCCCCGCCCACGACGGGGCGGGGCGGGGCGTCCCGGGCCAACTGCCCTGCATCCGGAGATCCGTGGCGCTCGCCGAGGCTGTCTCACGGCTGCCGGCCGGGCCGGGCTGGTGGTACGAGCCGGATGGTCAGAACAGATCGCGGTACTGGTTGAAGCCAGAGCCGACCTTCACCCGGGGCCTGAACGGCGACGACGCCTTGCCTGTGCCGTTGTACAGCCACAGGTTGCCCTTGGGGTCGCGGGCGAGGAGGTCGCTGCGGCCGTCGCCGCCGACGTCACCCGTGGCCACCAGCTTGTTGAACTGGTTCCAGCCGGAACCCACCTTCACGCGGGACGCAAACGGCTTCCGCAGATCGCCCGTGCCCTTGTACAGCCAGAGGACGCCCTGCTTGTCGCGGGCGACGATGTCCGGCTTGCCGTCGCCGGTCAGGTCGCCCTTACCGGCGATCTGGGTGAACTGGTTCCAGCCGGGGCCGACCTTGACGCGCGGTGCCAGCGAGCCGTCCGCCTTGGTCTGAAAGCGCCACAGGACGCCCTGCTTGTCGCGGGCCAGCAGGTCGGGGTGCTTGGCGCCGCCCAGGGTGCCCGGGGAGAAGACGACGTTGTACTGACCCCAGCCGGTGGCCACCTTCTTCAGGCGCCCGTTGCGCCAGAGATTCAGCGCACCGTCGTCCATGACGTGGTACGCACCGTCCTGATACCCCATCAGATCGGGGTCGGTCGACACCCCGTGCCTGAAGTGTGGCCAGACGTAGGCGCCCGACCGGTCGTCGAAGGCGCCCTTCCCGTCGGGCATGTAGACGTACATCTGGCCCGACGGCAGGATGCCGGAGAGGAAGAAGAACGGCGCGGCCGGGGTGGGCTTGTGCTGCCCGGCCGCGGCGGCACTCCGGGCGACGTTCTTCGCCGGACCGGTGGCCGCAGGAGCGTCGGCCAGAGCGGCATCGGCGGTGGCACCGATCAGGACGACGGTGATCGCCGTGGTGACGAGACGCGACAGGGCGCGTGTACGCCGGGAAGACTGGGTCACGTATGACTCCATGAGGTATGCGGAATCAGGCGGTGCGCTCCGCATAGGTGTGGGAAGCGCCCGCATCATTGTCCGGATCTTTGCACGTCTGTCCCAGTGGTTTTTGCGGTGGGGTGTGAATGCCGAATTCCGCCCGGAGGGCAACGCGAAAGGGCGGCAACCCCGTTGGGGATAGCCGCCCTTGGTGATGACTCGGACCGGATCAGAACCTCGCCTACGCGGGCCTGCGCGAACGCGCCTTGGTGCTGCGGGATTTGCTCGGCCCCTCCTCCCGGCTGGCCGCCGCCGGACTGTCACCGAGGCGCCGGTGGCCACCATGCTCCAGCGGGCCGCGGCCGGACAGCCCACCGCCCAGGGCGCCCCGCACCTCGCCGTCGCCGCCGAAGTCCGGCTGCGGCAGCGGGAGACCGCCCCGGCCTGATGGGGGGGTGAACTCCCATGTGGCGACTGCGTGAGAGCACCATCCTGTCCTCACCGACGAGGACGGCGCCATCCTGGACGAGCGCACCGGACGCTGGACGCAGCTGAGCGCAACACGCACAGTGGTACGGGGCGGCGGCCCAGTAACGGCCTCACCGACCGCACCACTGTTCCAACAGCGCTTCGCGCTCCGCCGGCTTCGGGCCGGCGGAGCGGCCGGCCGACCGCCACCAGTCTCTGAGCAGTGACGGGTTCAACTCCCCGGCCACGAAGCGCGCCAGCAGGCGGTGGGAGAGCTCCACTTCACGCTCCGTATAGGCCGACCCGGCGGCCGAGGGGACGATGTACTCGCTCTCACCATCGGTGTGCGTGACGTGCACCGTCATCAGTGGCGGGCCTTCGGGGCCGCCGAAGCCCACCATGGTGGTCGCAAGGTCGATCACCATGCTCAGGCCGCGCCGAAAGGCTGAGCGGGCGGGAGCGTCCGGCACGGCAACCCGCTCCACTTGGGTCCAGCTCCGGACCGCGGCCGATTCTCCGACCGTCTCCACCCCTTCGTCCGTTAGCCATATTCCTCCCCCCTCCCCACCGGGCGGGGCACCGAGCCAGCACCCGGCGCGGTCGACCCAGAAGAGGCCGACCATCGCGCCCTGGCCTCCCGGTTCCTCAGGCCGTCCGGGTCGGGGAGCGGTCGGCCTGCTCGCTGCTGCCACTGATCGAACCCATCTTCTCGACATCGTGCGTACGGACCACAGTGTTCACTGCACCACCTGCCACGATCGGCTCAACTGACTGTTCGGCCAGCCAAATCGGTCATGAAGCACACGGCTGCCCCGCTCTCCGGCGCGGCGGGCGAGGCGCAGCGCGTCCTCGACTCCCCCGCCGAGGAAGAGCAGATCGCGACACTGCGCGGACCGCGCCGGGTATGCGTCCGGCCCAGCGGCGTACGAGACCGAGGGGAAAGGAGAACCGGTCGTAGCAGTGGGTCAGCAGCAGCATAGGCAGGACGATCCAGGCGAGCCCAGCTGATGGAGACGCTGGTGGCCGAGCGCCGCCCCGACCGGCCGGTACCGCCGATAGCCGGTACCGCCGCGACCGGGGCGGTTGTGCACTGCTGGCCACCGCCATCGAGGAGGGCCGGGACCTGTCCTCGATGAGCGGCATCCTGGCCGACATCGCCTAGCGTCTGCTGCCTGCCTGGCGGCCGGGCCTCACTTCAGGTGCCGGCCGAAGAACCGGCCTCCGTCCTCCACCTCGAACCATGGGGTGCCGGTGTGTCCGCCCAGATTGGCGTGCAGCGTCTTCTCCTTGGTGCCGAAGGCGTCGAACAGGTCGGGCGGCGGAACGGGGCCGGTCACCGCACCCGGGGGGCATCGATGGCGGCCACCGCATAGCCGTACGACGCGGATTGCCGGGCCCGGGCCACCAGCCGGGATTCCCCCTTGGGCAGGCCGTTGTTGTGGGCCATCAGGATCAGCGGAGCCGGTGCGGATCCCGGCGTCCACAGGGTGCCGGGGATCTCGCCGAGGGTGAATTCGCGCTCAAGGACGCCATCGTCGAGGCGCCGTTCAGAAGTGAAGTGCATGGTCGTGCCTTTCGGGAGTGCACTGGAACGGCGCTCCCGGACGACCTACCGCCCGACCGTGACCCCGGAGGGGAGCACCCATGTCGATACTGCGTTCACGGGTACCACCTCCTCGTTGTCTCGCACGGCCTCCGGGAGATTAGCAGGGGTCGCAGTGGTCCGCCCACGGGTTTCTGCGATGGCTCCGGAGGCCGCCTCACCACAGACGTCCAAGAGGTGGGTGTGGCATCCCCGCTCCCGGCGGAGAAGGCGGGACGACGATCACGGCGGGTGCGGTGCGTGCTCCGATGCTGGCGGCGCCGGTCGCTGTGTTGCCGGCGGTCGGGGTGGCGGCCGTCCCGGCGGTGACAATCGCAGGTTGGTCTGGCTGGCTACCAGCCGAGGGTGAGCCTGCGGGGTGCTGGTCCGGACCGGTCTCTGGCTCCGAGGACGTTTACCTCGGGGCCCCTTGTGGCGGCAGGCGCTGTGTCCCACACAGGTCATGTCGCTTTACGCGAGGGTCGAGAGTCCCTGTTGTGTCGCGTTGCAGCGAAGCATGTTGTCTCTTTGTCCTGCGCGACTGCGTGACTGAGATCACGTCTGCGTGGGGGTGCTACGTCAGCTGGAACGATAGGTGAAGGTGTGGGTTCTGGCACAGGGGCCTTCCGTGTAGGGGGCGTTGGGGCTATCAGTGGTGCGGATGGCCAGGGAACGTTCACGATTGCCGCTGACGGTGAGCAGCACTATCTGTGACAGGCGCGGAGCGCCTGAGCGGCGCATATCTTCGGTGTATCGAAAAGCGGATACGCGCCGGCAACACAGGGCCGACTTGACTGGCGTCATGTCCTACCGCGAACCAGCACCCCTGTCCCTCCCTGTGACGCTGACCGTCGCGCCGATCAGCGACGCCGAACACCTGGCTTTCGTGCGGGCGCGTCGGTCGGTGAACTTTGTGCAGACTCCGGCGTGGGGGCGGGTGAAGACGGAGTGGCGCAGTGAGTCGCTCGGATGGTTCGACGGCGGGCGGCTTGTGGGGGCGGGGCTTGTCCTTCACCGGCCGGTACCGGGGCTGTCGCGGTTCACGCTTGCGTATGTGCCGTGGGGTCCTGACATCGACTGGTCTGGGGACATCGGTGCGTGGCTCGACCCGCTGGCGGCATATCTCAAGGTCCGTGGCGCGTTCGCGATCCGGCTGTGTCCGCCGGTGCGGACGCACACCTGGGATGCGGCGCAGGTCAAGGACGGCGTGGCCGATCCGGGGGTGGGGCGGCTCACCAGCCTCCCCGATGGGCACGTCGATCCGACCGGTGCCGAGGTGAGCCGACGGCTCCGGGCGGGCGGCTGGCTGCCGCAGAGCCCTGAGGACGGGTTCGGTGCCGGGCAGCCGCAGTTCACGTATGAGGTGCCGCTGGTAGGAAGGTCGGAGGACGACGTTCTGAAGGCTATGAACCAGCAGTGGCGCCGCAACATCAAGAAGGCCGCGAAGGTGGGGGTCGAGGTCACGGTCGGTGCCGAGTCGGACCTCGCGGCGTTCCACGAGCTCTATGTGCACACCGCCGCGCGCGACGGATTCACGCCGCGGCCGTTGGCGTACTTCGAGACGATGTTCGCGGAGTTGAGCGCCGAGGATCCCGGTCGGATCGCGCTCCATCTGGCTCGCCACGAGGGCGAGTTGGTGGCCGCGACGATCCTGGTGCGGGTCGGCGGACACGCCTGGTACGCGTACGGCGCCTCCTCGACGGCCAAACGTGAGGTGCGGGGTTCCAACGCGTGCCAATGGGCGATGATCCGTGACGCCCTGGCGGCGGGCTGCGACGTGTACGACCTGCGCGGCATCACGCCGACGCTCGACGCCGCCGATCCGCAGGTGGGCCTGATCCGGTTCAAGGTCGGCACCGGGGGGCGGGCGGTGCGGTACGTCGGGGAGTGGGATCTGCCGCTGCGACCGCTGGTCTACCGCGCCTTCGACCTGTACATGCGTCGGCGCGGGCGCTGAGCCCGCGCCGCCCGGTTACCCGAGTGCGGCGGCCACCTCGTCGAGGCGGGCGCCGCGCGACGCCTTCACAAGGACGATGTCGCCGTCGGTGAGGTGCTCGCGCAGCCAGTCGACGGCCGCTCGGTTGTCGGTGAGTGCGATCGCCCGCATTCCCGCAGCGGCGGTGACGGGGAGGGCGGTTTCGCCGACGACGGCCACCAGGTCGGCGCGCGCGGCTGCGTATTCGCCCACTGCTCGGTGTTCGGCCTCGCTGTCGGGGCCGAGTTCGAGCATCGCGCCGAGTACGGCGATACGGCGGCGGCCTGTGATGGCTGCGAGTGTGTCCAGGGCGGCTCGGGTGGAGTCGGGGTTGGCGTTGTAGGAGTCGTTGAGCAGGGTCGCGCCGCAGGCCAGGGGGCGCAACTCCATGCGCCATTTGGACAGTGAGGCGGTGCTGAGGGCCACCGCCGAGGTGACCAGGGGGATGCCGGCCGCGAGTCCCGCCGCGGCGGCGGCCGCCGCGTTGAGTGCCTGATGGGCGCCGACGAGCGGCAGCGCGACACGGGCCGAAGCGGCCGAGGCGCCGGAGGTGCGTAGCGTGAAGGTCGCCCGGCCCAGGCGGTCGAGGACCAGGTCCTGGACACGCATGTCGGCGTGTTCGGCGCGGCCGAAGGTCAGGACCGGCCCGTCGGTCAGCGCGCGCATCGCGACGACGCGGGGGTCGTCGGCGTTGAGGACGGCGGTGCCGCTGGGGGCGAGGCCGCGCACGAGTTCGCCCTTGGTCCGTGCGATGGCTGCGCGCGAGCCGAACTCCCCGATGTGGGCCTGGCCGACGTTGAGCCCGACCGCGATGTCGGGTGCGACCAGGCCGGTGAGGTGGGCTATGTCGCCGAGGTGGCGGGCGCCCATTTCGAGGGCGAGGAAGCGGGTGTGCGCGTCGGCGCGCAGCATGGTCAGGGGCACGCCGAGTTCGTTGTTGTACGAACCGTGGGTGGCGACGGTTGGACCGGCGCCCGAAAGGACCACGGACAGCAGGTCCTTGGTGCTGGTCTTGCCCTGCGATCCCGTCACCGCGACGACGGTCAGCCGCTCGCGCAGCCGGGCCACGGCGTGGGCGGCGAGTGTCTGCAGTGCGGCCGGTACGTCGTCGACGACGACTGTGGGGAGCGGTGTCGGCCGTGAACCGAGCACGGCGGTCGCACGGGTGTGGCCGGCGTAGTCGTGGCCGTCGACGCGCTCACCGACCATGGCGACGAAGAGACCGCCCGGTTCGCCGTGCCGGCTGTCGAGTACGGCCGGCGCGCTCACTGTGACGGTCGCGTCACCCGTGACCCGGCCGCCGACAAGCGCGGCGATCTCGGCGAGGGAGAGGGGGTGCGGGGCGAGGGATGGCTGGCTCTGAGTCATGGCTCCAGTGAAGGCGGCGGGGTGTTGCCGGCGCGTATGCGGTTCTCGATACGCCGGCGATATGCGGTGGGCTCTGGTGGGGTGCTCGCCCTCGCCGCTCGGCGTCCGGGGACGGCCCGGGGCTCCGGCCGGACCGCCGGAGCCTCGCCGTGTTCATCCCAGACTCACCTGTGTGATGGGAAAGTCGAAGTAGGTGTCCGGGTAGGGCTCGTCCTTGAGCGTGTAGTGCCACCATTCGCAGGCGTAGGAGCTGAATCCGCTGGTCTCCATGATGGAGCGAAGACGCCTGCGGCTGTCCGCCGCGGCCCGCGTGATTCCTTCCGCTCCGTGGTGCGAGACCGAGTCCATCAGATCGTGGTCGCCACCCATGGCGGCGAGGTCGCCGCTTTCCAGGTGGTACAGCGTCAGGTCGACGGTACTGCCGCGGCTGTGGCCCGACTTGGCGGCCACATATCCGTTCTCGATCATCTCGGGCCGGTCGATATTGGGGTAGTGGCGGTGCTTGGTGCGGCCGTCCTCCGGCTGCTTGGACCAGCGCAGGAAAGAGTCCACGGCGCGTTGCGGACGGTAGCCGTCCCAGAGCAGCAGGCCGAATCCGTACGAGGCCGCCTCCTCTCGCGCGCCCTGCAATCCCGCACACAGAGCCCTGGTGCCGACGATGCGATTGGCCAGGTATCCGACGACCGGTTTTCCGGTGAAGTTGTCCCACGTGGCGTACTTGGCGTCCCAGCGGACCCCGGGCATGAACTCGTCCATGAAGACGAAGTCGTTACGCATCGGCCTGCTCCGTCGAAGGCAGGGACCGGGCGAGCGCCCCGGTCACCAGACGGTCGATCACATCGGACAGCGGAACCCCGGCGGCGGCCATCATCCTCGGATAACGGCTGTAGGAGGTCATGCCGGGGAACGTGTTGACCTCGTTGAGGACGACCTGTCCGTCCTCCTTGAGGAACAGGTCCACGCGGGCGAGGCCGTTGCAGCCCAGGGCGCCATAGACGGCCTTCGCCACTTCCTGGGCGCGTGCCCGGGATTCAGCCGGAATATCGGCGGGGACAATCGGCGTCGAATTGTCGGAGCCGGTCTCGGGTTCGTCCTCCTGGTGGATCCGGAAGAAGCCGTGGGACAGGGCGATGCGGTCAACTTCCCCCGCGATCAGGTCCGTTCCGCCGCCCAGGATGGCGCATCCGACCTCGCTGCCGACGACCGCCTCCTCGACCAGAACTTTCGTGTCATACCGCCGGGCAACGCCCAGCGCGGCCGACAGTTCTCCCGCATGCGACACCTTGCTGACCCCGAAGGAGGATCCCGAACGGGCCGGCTTCACGAAGACGGGATAGGTGAGCCGGTCGGCGTCGATGCCCTCGCCCGCCGCGACCGTCCAGAAATTCGGCGTGGCGATCCCGGCGCCGGCCGCGACGACGTAGGCGAGGGACTTGTCCATACCCAGCGCGGAACTCTGGACGTCGCAGCCCACGTACGGGATTCCGGACAGCTCGAGCAGGCCCTGGATCGCGCCGTCCTCCCCGAGTTTGCCGTGCAGGACGGGCACCACGACATCCAGGCCGATCGTCTCGTACTTTCCCTGATCGAGGACGAGCAGTCCGCGCACGCCGCGGTCCGGGGACAGCACGGCGGACCGGTACGCGACGCCGCTTTCCCAGTCCGCGGCGGGGCCCTCGCAGAGTTTCCAGGCGCCGCTGCGCGTGATCCCGATGAAGTACGGCTCGTACTTGTCCGGGTCGAGGTTCCGCGCGATCTCCTGCGCGGACTTGATGGAGATGGGGTGTTCCTCCGAGCAGCCTCCGAAGAGGATTCCGACCTGAATCTTTGCCCTAGACATGCTGATTCCCGCTCTCGAATTCCAGGCAGTTGCTGATCGAGTTCTCGACCGTGTCGCTCAGGGCACGGTCCGTGAAATACGCGATGTGCGGACTGATGAACGCGTTCGGCATTTCCTGCAGCCGCAGCAGTGACTTGCTCTCGATGGGCGCGTTCCGCCGGTCGGCGTAGAACACGCCTTCCTCGCCCTCGACGACGTCGAGGGCGACACCACCCAAGCGCCCGCTCTCGAGGGCTGCGACCAGCGCGGCTGTGTCGATGAGGGCACCGCGCCCGGTGTTGACCACGAACGCACCGGGTTTCATCCGCTGGATGCGCGCACGGTCAAGAAGGTGGTGTGTCTCGGCGTTGAGCGGCGCATGGAGCGTGACGACGTCGCTCGACCTCAGCAATTCATCGAGCGACACCTCGTCGCCGGGGTCGCCGGCATGATTTCCGTGCGCCAATATCCGGCATCCGAAGGCGCTGAGCCTTTCCGTGACGGCCGTGCCGATGCGCCCCGTTCCGACCACGCCGACGGTCAGGTCGCGCAGCTCTTTCCCCCGTACGTCGTGCAGTCGGTAGTCGTGCACATCCGTGCGGCGGACGGTGGACTTGGCGTGGCGCACTGCCATCAACAGCATCATCACCGTGTAGTCGGCGACGCTGTCGGGGGAATAGCAGACGTTCCCGACAGAAATGCCGATGCGGGCCGCATAATCCACGTCGATGTGGTCGTACCCGATGCTTCTTGTGGAGATGTAGGAGACGCCGACTCGACTCAGCGCACGAAGTCCCGCCGGGGTGATCCGGGTCTTGTGTCCGACGCTGATGCACCGGTTCCCGGATGCCAGGTGGACGTCATCCTCCGACACCGCGGATTCTGTGATCGTCAGCGTCACTCCGAATCGGGGTGCCAGCTCACGGAACCGTGCGGCTTCGTCCCGCCCGCATCCGAAAGCGGTGATTCCCACTGGTTCGCTGTAGGTCATGCCTCCATTCAAGGAAACCGAGTGTTGCCAGCGCGTACGCAGTTTTCGATACGCTGCCGATACGTTGTCAGCCCCCTTTGCCGGCCCGCGCGGTGTCCGCCGAGCAGGCCACCAGCCGTTCGCGATGACGGTGCCACCCCGGCAAGCCGGACCATGTCGGCGGCCGTCCAGGCGCGGCCGTCGAGCAGGGCTAGGCAGGCGGCGTTGGTGCGATCCGTCGGGAGGGCACCCAAGGAGACTAGGCCGGGCTCTTCGTGAAGGTGTCGGTGCTGGTCACCCGGCCATAGCCGGCGGGCGACGCTTCGACGCCGGCCGAGGGGCCCTGACCTCAGCGTCCTGGCCTATGACGGACGAAACCCACCGTGCGATCCGGCCGAGAGCATCCTGTACTTCGGCATGCTCGTGGTCCTGTTGACCACCGAGAACGACGACGAAACCGCCAACATCGCCCCGATCTCCTCCGCTTGGGTTCTGGGCCAGAACGTGATCCTTGGCCTCGGCGTTGCGAGCCGGACGCCGCGCAACCTCGCCGTACGCCCGAGCTGGTGCTCAACGTCGCCGTGCCGGACCTCTGGGAACAGGTGGAGCGCCGCGTCCCGCTCACCGGGGTCGACCCGGGGCCGGAGAGTAGGCGCGTGGTGTACCGGCACGAACCCGACAAGTTCGCGCCGCAGGCTTCACCCCCTCCGACGTCGATCTCGTGACCCGCCACGCGTCACTGAGTACGTCCTACAGCTGGAGGCGCGCGCCTGCGCCCTCGTCGGGTGCGGAGGGCGGTTGCTTCAGTGTCGAGTGTGAGACGCCGCGCGTCCATGCCGCCCCCCGGGGTCTGGAACCCGCTGATTGACAACTTCCGCCACTACCACGGCCTCTCCGCCGAGGTCGGACACGGCGTCCTGTCGGAGATCGCCGCTCGGACCGCGTGAGGTCGCCGAGGCACCGACCAGCGGCTGCGGTTTCGACTGGTCGCTGACGCCGGACGTCGCCATGGACCAGGTCGAGGGACGCCGGGGCGACGAGCGGCGTCCTGAAGGCCGGAACGGCGTACGTCAGCCACGGCATGGACAGCCCGCGCAACTGGCGGAGCGGCTGGCCGGAGCACGCCTCTCGGGATCGCGCTCGTTGCCCGGCTTCGACCAGGATCTGCTGGGCCGGGCCCGCTTCTACAAGAATGCTCACGATGCCGCGCAGCACGCGCGGGACATCCGGCAGATCCTGGCGTACGTCGACACGGCCGCACCACCCGCATAGTCGGCGGGGCGCATATCACGACCGCGGGGACGTGCGTGCGGGCAGTTCCACCGTGATGCGCAGGCCGCCGGTGTCGCGCGGGGTGAGGGTGAGGGTGCCGTCGTGTGCGCGAGTGATGGATGTGACGATGGCCAAGCCGAGGCCGACGCCCGTCTGGTTGGCGTGGATGCGCTCGGTGCCCCTCTGGAATGGTTCGGTGAGCGTCGAGACCAGGTGTGTAGGCAGTTTCTCGCCGGTGTTTTCGACCGTGAGTATCACGGTGCCGGAGTGGACGCCGGTAGTGACCCACACCCTGCCCTGTTCAGACAGATTGTGGACGATCGCGTTGTGCACGAGGTTCATGGTCAGTTGCAGCAGGAGCGCCGGCGATCCGCTCGCGGGGGTGATGTCGCCGCGGGTCTCGATGGTGACGCCGTTCTTTTCCGCGAGGGAGAGCAGCGTTTCGGTGGCTTCTTCCGCCATGAGGGACAGGTCGACCTGTTCTCGGGTGAAGGATCGCTGGTCGGCTCGGCTGAGCAAGAGCAACGCTTCAGTGAGGTCGATCGCTCGGGTATTGACAGCTTGGAGGCGGTCGAGGACTTCGCCGGTGTCGTGTGATGGATCGGTGCGAGCCACGTCGAGGAGTGACTTCGAGATGGCCAGCGGGGTGCGTAGTTCGTGCGAGGCGTTTGCCGCGAATCTCTGCTGCTCGGCGACGTGTGCTTCAAGCCGTGCGAGCATCGCGTCGAAGGCGTCGGCAAGTTCACGGAACTCGTCCTGGCGGCCCGGCATCTGGATACGGTGCGAGAGCGATCCCGTAGCGGCCGTGCGGGTGGCGTTGGTGATGCGAGCCAGGGGGGCGAGCATACGACCGGCGAGGATCCATCCTCCCAGGAGGCCGAACACGAGGAGGAACACCATTACTGCGGCTGCCGTTGGCGCGAAACCCTGCACGAAGTCGATGACCGGGTTTCTTTTCCATGCCCCCTGTTCGTTGGTTTGCAACCACCCCTGTTGCAGGAGGAACACTCCTGCGGCGGCGAGCGCCAAGGCACCGGCGAGCATGAGGAATCCGGCGTAGCTGAGGGTGAGCTTGAGGCGGACACTCAATCCAGGCGCTCTATCCATGGTTCTCTTCCCCGTCTCCGGCCTGCGGCTATGCATCGATTCGGTAGCCGACGCCGGAGACCGTGGCGATGATCCACGGCTCACCGAGACGCTTGCGCAGTGCTGAGACGGTGATTCGGACAGCATTGGTGAACGGATCGGCGTTCTCATCCCACGCGCGCTCCAGAAGTTCCTCGGCGCTGACGACACCGCCCTCGGCGGCGATGAGGACCTCGAGTACGGCGAACTGCTTGCGCGTCAGCGCGACGTAGCGGCCGTCCCGGTAGACCTCGCGTCGGAACGGATCCAGCCGCAGCCCTGCGATCTCACGGACCGGAGGCCGGCTGTGGGCACGCCTGCGGTCGAGTGCCCGGAGCCTGAGGACGAGTTCCTGCAGTTCGAACGGTTTCGTGAGGTAGTCGTCGGCGCCGAGTTCGAAGCCGGATGCCTTGTCGTCGAGGCGGTCGGCCGCGGTCAGCATGAGGATCGGCATGCCGCTGCCCGAGGCGACGATGCGTTTGGCGATCTCGTCACCGGAAGGTCCGGGGATGTCGCGGTCGAGGACGGCGATGTCGTATCTGTTGATGCTCAGCATTTCCAGGGCGATGTCGCCGTCGCCCGCGAGGTCGGCCGCGATGGCTTCCAGGCGCAGGCCATCGCGGATAGCTTCCGCCATATAGGGTTCGTCCTCGACGATCAGCACACGCATGCTCTCGATGTTACGAGCGGGCACATATCGTCCGCGTATCAAAAACCGCATACGCGTCGACAACACCGTGCCACCGTCTATCAGTGCATCGCGACCGCCTTCAACGAACATCCCGGGAAGGCATTCGGGGGCCGTGACCTGCATGAACACCACGATCTGCCCATCGATGAGCCTTCGATCAACGTCACCCTTGAGGGGGCCGTTGGTGCGGACGTCGAGGGAACACGGCAGGCTACACCGACGGGCTCCCTCGCCGTGTCCGGACCCGTCCTAGATGTGGCTCAGCTGCACGATCCGTACGGGGCCGTCCCGGGGCGGGCGGCGGGCAGACGGCGGACGTTGCCGAGGGCTACGGCCTGTTCCCGTAGACGCACGATCTCGTCGTGCTGTGCGGCCAGGCGCGAGACGGCGAGTTCCTTGAACGTGGTGAGCTCGGCAATGGTCTCGTCCCGCTGAGCCAGGCGTTCCTTGAACTCGGCGACCTGGGCCTTGAGCCTTTCGATCTGCGCGATCCGCGGGTCGACGACCCCTCCGGCCTCCTGCAGAGCACGAAGGCGCCGCTCGAACTCTTCGGCGAGGTGCTGGTAGGGGCCCGGGCGGGTGGTGCCGTCACGGTTCTTCTTCGGATAGAACGCGGTGCGGGTCACACCGGCTTCGGCGGCCAGTGTCTTCAAGTCGCAGCTGCCGCCGGGCGGGAAGTCGCCCTTCAGGAGCCGATCCATCGCGGCTCGGACGGCCTCCTCGTTGCGGGCGCGGGTCTCTGCGCTGATTCGAGCCATTAAGTGGGGTTTCTCCTTACGCGGCAGCGGCGTCGATCGAGGCCAGGACCTTCACGTCCCGATCCAAGTCAGCCTGCAATCGGGCCTTTTCGGTCTTGTGGTTGCGGCCGATCGACCCGATGAAGACCTGCTTGGTCCGCACGCTCTCGGCCCACACCGGGCGGTGGCAGGGATGGTGAGTGGCCTGCGGGCAGCGGGCGGAATCGCACATGCCCGCCAGCGGCTTCGTCGCGTTCGGGGTGCCGGCCAGCTTCAGCCACAACGCCTTGGAGGGGTCGATGAACCAGCAGTAGTTCGCCACGCCCAGGTGCAGGACGTCGGCGATCTCGGCGAGGAGGGCTCTGACCTCCTGGTCGCTGCCGACGACCGTGGGGTCCTTGGCGGCGGCGCGGGCAGCTTCCCGTCGACGCTGGCGAAGAAGCTGATCAGATCGCGGGCGCCGGGACCTGACGGCATCTCGCCTTGCTGATAGCGTCGGTACTCGGTCAGCACGAGGTCCTTGTTACGCTCCGCCTCCTCGGCGTTGACCTCCGCGAGGAACTTGGCCTGGGCCCCGCCCGGACGGGCCGCATATCCTTCCGTGGTCACCACGGACAAGTGCTTGAGCTGCACCTTTGCGGCCAGCAGACCACCGGGACGGTAGGCGATCTCCAAGGCGAGTGTGCGCCTGAGCATCCTCGTCGTCAGTTGCCCTTCCGGGATCGGAGCCAGCCCCAGGACCTGTCCTGCGGGACCGTTGACCCACTGGCGGAACAGCGTGAAGCGGTTGTTGTCGAGTGGCGAGGTGAGCAGGGGGTCACCGATCTCGGCGTCCGGGCCCAGGAGTTGCTCGGCAACCTCGGCTGCCTGGTACGCCTCCCAGATCACGACCCACTCATCGGGAACGCCGCCGAGCGGTTTTCCCTTGATGACCCGGCTCGCCAGCTTGTACCTCCTCAGCCCCGGGCCGGACTCGATGGGGGGAACGCGGCATCCGACGTTCATCTCACGTAGTTCGCTCTGGCGCATGCCGGAAAGCGCCACGATGACCACGTGCGCGGCGGTTTTCACCACGCCGGTGAGTGCCCGTAGGCCGCGCTCGGACAGCGGCCCCGACCAGGGCACCTCTCCATGGCCGTCGGCTCGCTCTCGTCCTCGAAGACCGAGCGGGCCGCCCCGATGGGCAGGACGAAGCCAGCCAGGCCGCAGATGTCCGCCCCGGCGAAGGGCGACGGTGCGGCTCCGTGCAGCGGTGCCTCGGTCAGGGATGTGGTGCTCACAGGGTGCTCTCCTCGGGCAGGAGCGGTATCTCGGCGTCGGTGTCGGTGACCTGAGCGGCAGCCGCGGCGAGCTGCGTGGGGTCGTACTTGATCAGGACGTCCTCGATGCGCTGGGCGTAGTGGCCGAAGACGGCCATGAACTGCGCGGCGGGCATCTGCTGCCACTGCCTGGCGAAGAACGCCTTCATGCGCAGGAGGTTCGCCGCGTGGCGCGGTGTGAACAGGGCGAGTGGACACAGCAGGCACACCCAGGGGCGGGCCGGGCACGGCTGTCCCTTCGGGCCGTGCACGCCGGCGGTCGGATCGGCGCAGGACGCCACGAACACATCGCGCTGGCCACCCACGAGTTCAGCGATCGCCCGATCGTCCAACTCAAGTTCGCTGACCAGCTGCGGGAACTGACGGGCCAGGTCGGCGACCTGCTCGTCCGACAGCACCATGGGCGGTTGACCCCTGCGGAGCAGATCGCCTTGGGCCTGCTCGACGATGTCTTCCAGCGCGTTCTGCTGGGCCTCGGTCATGGAGGACAGGTAGTGGTCGCCTTCCACTCCTGGGGTGTGGTTGGGGTCGATCGTCGAGCGCCGGCTGCCGATCCAGGAAGAGCGGTCCCGGTGTGACTCGAACATCGTGCGGATCCGGTGACGGTGCACTGTCACCGGTGCCCCGTTGGCGTCGATCACTCCCGAATTCCGGGACCAGTCGACGACGGTGGACTTGTAGGGGCGCCCGTACCGCCACGGCCCGAGGCCCTCCTCGCCTGTGCGACGCGAGGTGTAGGCGAGCCACAGCCATAGCCCGTTGCGCAGCTGCGGTGGGCAGTGTGACCTCGCCAGTTCGGCATACTCGAGCCACCGTTCCAGCAGCCGTACCGCCTTGCCTGGCAGCGTGATGCTCTCCTCGGACGTACGGCCCTTGATGTATCGGACCAGGACGGTGCTGTCGCCGGCCCAGTCAAGTCCGTCGATGCCCAGATCGGCGATGCCGTCCGGCACGATGCCGCTGTACACGCCGAACAGCACTTGGTAGGCGATGACGACGCGGGGGCTGGGGAAGAGCGTTTCGCGTGCTTCCACGAAGAAGCGCTGACGGTCACGGCCGATCCGAAAGCGCATCTGCTCGTGCGACAATCCGGCGCGTTCACCCAACTCCCGTGTCGTCACCGGGCCGTGGTGCACCATCAACCAGAAGATGTTCTCTCTGGTCCAGCCGTGCACGTAGGGGTCCTGGCCGGCCTCTGCCGTTGCTCTGGCCGCTCGGTACGCAGCCCATGACTCCTTGGCTATCGTTCGGGCTGCACGAGTCAGCCCTGCCCAGGCAACTTCGTCGTAGGGCGGCAGCGGTTCACTGTTCGGGTGCCGGTTGTAAAGACGCCCTTGGACAAGCTCCCGGACATCCGACGCCAGCACGGGAGTCTCGGCGTCCAGGGCGGCGAGCATGCGGCGGCTCTCCGACTCCCGTCGATTTCCCGCCTCCCACCACAGGGCTGCGAGTCCCGTGCGGGTCAGCTCGGCCGCTCCGCCCCGATGACCGCGCTTCGCCAGTTCGCCGACGAACCAGTCGATGGTCCCCTTGTACTTCTCCGCGGTCCGGTGTGAATCACCCGGGCCGTGTGGGTGCATGAGGTAGACCAGGCCCGTCAGCAACTCGCGGACCAGCACGGGGTTCATCGAGTCGTCGACGTTCAAGGTCGACGTGGTGCCGCGGGTGAACGTGCAGAACAGGCGCAGAGGGTTCTCCAGGATCTCCGCGGGCATCAGATATCGTCCTCGTCAAAGTTGTCGAACTCGGCATCGGCCTCGCGTTCGGCCTCGGCGAGCAGACCGTGGTCGTGGCCCGCGCGCTCGTATGCCTCGCGGTAGATCCGGGTGGTGTCCAGGCGCCGGAGGTACACCTCCGTGGTGAGAGTGCTGGTATGACCGAGGAGGTCACGCAGGATCATCACCGGGTCGTTCTTGCGCAGGTAGAGCGCCAGGGCCGCGTCCGCGTCGGTGTCCCTGACGAGCTTCGCGACCTGGGCGTAGCCGCCGATCAGCATTTCGAGGGTCCTGATCGCGAACGTATGACGACATCGGTGCGGGGCCGTGTGCGGGAAACGCGGATCGAATCGATCCCTGATCCGCTCCGAGGTCCGCTTGAAGACCGTCGGCCAGTCGCGAAACGGACTCCCGTCACTCTGCACGGCCAGCAGCAGCGAGCCGCCGTCCGGCCGGACCAGACACCGGCGTTCCCGAGGCGTCAACTCGGCCCACAGCACGCGCTCGCCATCGACCCGGCCACCGACCTCGTCTGCCTCGGTCGCCACCAGAGGCGAACCCCATTTGGCCGGCGGTATCCATGACGAGCGAGTCACCGCCACGGCACGCTGCAGCCGCAAGTACTGGTGCAGCCGGGCGAGTGGGTCGTATGTCGTCCACGTGGTGCGGAACTTCCGGCCCTTCGTGACTCCGGCCGGAACCGGCACCCAGATCGGCAGCGCGGTCCGGCGGGGCGGCAACGGCGGAACCTCGCACTCCAACATGTACGTGAACTCCTGGCGCCGCAGCCCGCTGGACAATACGTAGCCGCCCACCGCCGAGTTGCGTGCCGTCGTCCGGCCCCGGTAGAGAGCGTCCTCGGTGCCGTCCGGGCGCAGACCGCCCAGCCCCTTCAGGAACGTGTCCTCGAAGTCCTTCTCGAAGTACTTGATCGTCACGTGGGGCTTCGGCGTCCGCCGTTTGGAGAGGTTCACCGACTGCAGGCGCACCTGGTCGCCGTACGCCGTGACGGCCTGCTTGTAGGTGAACGGCACCGCGGTTGTGAGTTCTTCGTCCTCGGCCCACCCGTAGAACAGGGACAGGATGTTCATGTGCTGGTTCCAGGTGGATGCTGCGAACCGTTCCTTCAGTGGGCCGCACGCGCGGTGTACGGCGTAGGCGCTCAGACCGCGTCTCAACTCGCGTCGACTGTCAAAGAGCTAGATGCCCCGGCTGGCCAAGAAGAGCGTCCAGTCCCGCACAACCCGAACGTAGGTTTCCCAGGAATTCGGGGCCGGGCAGCCCTTCGCCGGGAGTTCCTGGGCCCACCGGTTGATCACGGTCGTGACGCGAGGACCAGCCGAGTCCTCGAAGAGGAGGTCGTCATCAAGCAGGATCGGCATCCGGTCCGGGATGACCGGTTGGCTCGATAGCCCCCAGGACTCCCAGGTGGCAGAGGAGAAGAACGTCATCAGCATGGCGGGGAACGTACCTATGCGACTCAAGTGGCTGCAAAGCGCAAACGCACAGGTCGCGAGGGCGCGAGACGGCAATGAGACGCTGCAGTTCTGCTCACAGAACGCTCGCCGAACAGGAAGATGAACGCCGCTCAGCAGCTTCCTCGCACTGGTCGTAGCGGACGATGCGGTACTGCCGCGGGGTTACAGGCCGCTGGTGTCCAGGTCGAGGCCGAACGGCTCCGGGATCCGCAGGGTCGTGCCGTAGGGGTGGGGCCCGTCCGCCCGTGTGTACCCGAGCCGGCCGGGCTCCGAGTACAGCGTCACGGACCGCTCCTGACGGTCGACCAGCAGGTACAGCGGCGCACCGTACTCCGCGTACCGCTTCCGCTTCACGACCCGGTCCGTCTCCGCGTTCGACTCGCTCGTGACCTCGACGACGAGGAGGGTGTCCGCAGGCAGCAGCGCCCCCGCCCCCTTCGCGGCCGCGGCCGGCACCACCGCGATGTCCGGCACGTACCAGTTCGACGAGCCGGGCAGGTCCAGGTTGCCGGAGCCGGTGACGCAGTCCAGCTCCCGGGCCCGCGCGCGGATCTGGTCGCAGATCGTCTCGGCGGCGGCTTCGTGGTCCCAGGTCGGCGAAACCGGTTCGATGACTCCCTCGATGATCTGGGCGCGGTCGCCGCGGATGTGCTGGAGCGCGTATTTGAGGGCGCGTTCGGGGTCGACGCCGTTGCTGTAGTCGGCGGACTCGATGCTCATCGGACCATCACCGTCCTTCGGCTGGCCGCGGGGCGGCAGGGGTGCTCACGACTATGCAACGCCACGACGGGCTGCGGCGGCACGGCAACGCCCCCGACCGGCCGCCGGGAGGCGAGGCGTCACCACGTCAGAACGCGCTGGACACCAGCCACATCACGCACAGGTACGCGCCGCCGCCGACGCCGAGAATGATGCCGAGCCACAGCAGCGCCCCCAACGGCCACGGGCCGGGCACCTCGGGCTTGGGCGGTTCGACGGGGCAGCACTTCGAGCAGTGATCGTCGGGCATGCGCAGCATCATGGCGGGGCGGCGCCCGGTGCGGGAGGGCGCGAACGGGGGCGCACACGACGAAGCCCCCGGCCGGCGGTGGTTCCGGTCGACCACTCGTGGATGGTTGTCTGCCGGGAGCCCGGTCTGCGCGTCGACGAGCAGATCACCCGCATTCTCGACAGGCTCCAGCCCCACACGGACCGCATCAGCGGCCTCACCAGGCATCTGGCAGGCACCGGCGGCGGCGCAGTGCTGCACCTCGTGCGCTGCTTCCACGACACCGGCCAAGCCCAGCGGGGCGCAGCGGATGCCCCCACCTCTTCGGTTGGCACCTGGACCGCAAGGTCCTGGACTTCCTCAGCGCCACCGGGGCCGAGCTCGACATCGACGAGTACGACATGGCCGGAGGCGAGAACGCCAGGTGAGCACATGACCTCGTACTCATCCGGGCACATGAATCGCACTCCGACGGCTTGACAACACCCTTAGGTAGCCAGGAACGCGGCCGCGGTCGCGGCACCGAGGGAGGCCCCGGCCACGGTCTGGGCGACGGTGTGGTACGCCAGCGCGACCCGGGACCAGCACACCGCGGTCGTCAGCACACCGGCCGCCAGCCACCAGGGAGAGTGCACCACCGCCAGCAGGGCGACGACGGCGGAGGCGACCGCGGAGTCCACCGAGATCTTCCAGACCGTGTTGACCGCCAGGAGGACGACCGTCATTGCCCAGAGTGCGAGCATCGCGGCCAGGATGCCCGTCGGTGCCCGCCCGAGGACCATGACGAGCGTGCCGGCGCCGATGGACGCCAGGATGACGAGGAAGATCGGCGCCCGCTTCGTCCGGTCCACGACATGCCGGTCGCCCCACGTCCCGCGCCGGCGCTCCCATTCGATGTAGCCGGCCGGGACGAGCCCGGCGCACAGCGCCCCGAGCAGGCCCCAGAGGATGCCGGTCCAGTTCCCCGCGGCGGCCCATCCGATGCCGAGCATGCCGGCGAGGAGGACGTTGCGGGGCTGGAGTATGTCGGTGACAGCGCGGGCGGCCGTGGTGCGGCTCATACGGGAACCCTCGTGTTCTGGCGAGATCCGGGAAAACGAACGGAAGACAACACACCGCCCTTTCACCGGGGGTGAAACCGGATCACGCGAACGGGCTCACTTTCAGGAGCCGGCTCACCGTAACAAGGCCGAAATGCCGCCTTTCGGCCTGCCCCTCGCCGTTTCCTGCGCTCGGCTTGCGACCATGGGCGGGCTGCCGGGGCTGACGCCCTCCGGGGTGCCTGACCGCCCCGGTCGCGCGACACATCGGTCAACCGGTACCGGTATCCGCGGAACTTCCGCGCGAAGCCCTCCGTCGCCGTAAAGGAGCCCTCTATGAACGCCAGCACGGACCTGCTCGTCGATGCCTTCGGACGTATCCGGGAGAGTGTCGAGGACGCGGTCACCGGGCTCGACCCCGATGAGCTCGGTACCCGCCCCGATGACGACGCCAACTCGATCGGCTGGCTGGTCTGGCATCTCACCCGGATCCAGGACGACCACCTCGCCGGTGTGGCCGGCACCGAGCAGATCTGGATCTCGGACGGCTGGTACGACCGCTTCGGGCTCCCCTTCTCACCGGACGACACCGGATACGGTCACTCCGGCAAGGAGGTGGCGGCGGTGCGGGACCTGACCGCGGAGCTGCTGATGGAGTATCACGGCGCGGTGTACGACAACACCGTGCAGTACCTCGCCGGGATCGACGACAAGGACATGAAGCGCGTCGTCGACCGCGCCTGGACACCCCCCGTCACCTTGGGCGTCCGGCTCATCAGCGTCATCGCCGACGATCTCCAGCACGCCGGGCAGGCGGCCTATGTGCGGGGTCTGCTCGGTCGTTGAGCACCCGAGCGCGCGAGGCGGCCGGCCACCGCGCGGTCACGGTCTGCGGGGCAGGCGGTGCAGCTCCACCACGGTGAGCCGGCCCGCCGTGATCTCCGCCGTCATGTAGGTGCAGTACGGCTGCCGGCGGCGGTCGGTCGGCGAACCCGGGTTGAGCAGCCGCAGCCGGTCGCCGGCCGTGGAGTCCCAGGGGATGTGGCTGTGCCCGAACACCAGCACATCGAGCCCGGGGAACCGTTCGGCGCACCGGCGCTCCCGCCCTTGCGCGGGGCCGGTCTCATGCACCACACCGAGCCGCACTCCCGCCAGTTCCGCGTACGCCACCTCGGGCAGCCGCGCCCGCAGCTCCGGGCCATCGTTGTTGCCGTACACCCCGATCAGCCGCCGGGCGCGGGCCGCCAGCAGGTTCAGGGTGGCGGTGTCGACCCAGTCGCCGGCATGCACGACGACATCGGCGCGCGGCACCTCGTCGAGCAGCTGGGGCGGCAGCGTCTTGGCGCGCTTGGGCAGATGGGTGTCGGACAGGAGCAGGAGTCGCACGGGGAACTCTCCTCGGGCCGTGCTCACGGGCGTGGGGCCGGGCGGTCAGCGTTCCTGGGCGGTGGGCCGCACCGTGATCTCGTTGATCGCCACATGAGGCGGCTGGGTGACCATGAAGACGACGGAACGGGCGATGTCCTCGGCCTGCAGCCAGGATTCCGGCGGCAGCCCGTGCGCCGACGCCGCCTGGCTGCCGTCGCGCGTCATCTCCGTCGTGGTCATCCCCGGTTCGACCAGCCCGACCCGGACCTGCCGCCCGGTCACCTCCTGGCGCAGCGCCTCGCTGAACGAGCACACCGCGTGCTTGGTGGCCGAGTAGACGCTGTTGTCCTTGCGGGGCACCCGGCCGGCGACCGAGCTGACGGTCACCAGGTCGGCCACGCCCCGCGGCCCTTCGTGCGCCGCGCGCAGCAGATACGGCAGCGCGGCATGGGACATCCGCAGCACCGCCTTGAAGTTGAGGTCGACCATCCGGTCCCAGTCCGCGGGGTCGCTGTCGGCCACCGCACCGCGTGCGCCGAAGCCCGCGTTGTTCACCAGGACGTCCAGCCGCCCGAAGTGGTCCACGGTCTGATCGACCGTCCGACGGGCCTCGGGCGCGGCAGCGAGATCGGCGGTCAGGGCGAGGGACGCGCCGCCCTGCGCGCCGATCGCCTCCGCCAGCTCCTCCAGTCGCCCGGTCCGGCGGGCCACCAGCGCGAGGGAGCAGCCCTCCCGGGCGAGCGCCAGGGCGGTGGCCGCACCGATACCGCTGGAGGCGCCGGTCACCAGCGCCACACTGCCCGACAGCGGCCTCCGGTCGGCGCCGGTGCCCGTCATGGCTGCGCCCTGCCGTGCCGTCGCGCCCTGCTCGGTCTCTTCGGTACCCATCGCGTCTCGCTCCTTCTGTCCGCCTTGCTTCTCCGGCCGGCGGCAGCCGCCCTCCCGGTCCGGGAACCCGTAGCCCGCCGAGCCGCCGAGCCGCCGAGTCGCCGGATTCTCCTTGCCCGTTGGTATCCGTACTCACCATCTGCCCCACTGGGGACGCCAGTTGGGCCGGGAAATGCGGTGCGGCAGTTCCACGGACGCGGTGCGCACAGCCGGACACCGGGTATGACTCCAGGGAACCCCTTTTGCTCCCGGGAGCTGCTCATGAAGCACACGCATCCCCTGCCCGGCGACATCGGACTCACCCGCATATCCGGCATCACCGGCCGGTTGATCCGCCTCGGACAATGGATCAACGGAGACGGCTTCGCCGACTACCAACACGCCTTTCTCGTCCTGCCCGACGACCGGTTGCTGGAAGCCGAGCCGGGCGGTTCCCGCATCAAGCCCCTCACCACGTACGACGGCACCCCTGTGCTCTACGTCTCTCCGGAAGGGCTCACGGAGCAGCAGCGCACCGCTCTCTGCGCGGCGGCCACCGCCTATGTCGGGGTGCCCTACAGCTTCCTCGACTACCTGGCGATCGCCGCGCACCGCTTCCACCTGCCCCTTCCGGGGCTGCGCCGCTATGTCGCCAGCACCCGGCACATGATCTGCTCCCAACTCGTCGATCAGGTCTATCAGGACGCGGGGGTCCATCTGTTCGCCGACGGCCGCTGGCCGGGCTATGTGACACCGATGGCCCTGTACAGCCTGCTGGCCCGCTGATCCCCGCACGGGCACCCCCGACGGCACCCGGAATACCTCCCGGTAGCGTGGCGCCTATCATTGGTTCCACCGGTGCGAGAGGACGGGAACATGCGGCGGCAACCCGTACTTGTCTATGACGGCGACTGCGCCTTCTGCACGTCCTCGGTGCAGTTCGCGGAACGGCGGCTGCGTCCGCGCTGTGCGGCCACGCCCTGGCAGTTCACCGATCTCGCGAAGCTCGGCGTCAGCCGGCAGCGTGCCGAGCACGAAGTGCTGTGGGTGACGCCGACCGGTTCCGTGCACGGTGGCGCGCAGGCGGTCGCCAAGCTGCTGCTGAGCGCACACCGCGGGTGGCCGGTCGTGGGCGCACTGCTCACGCTTCCGCCCGTGCGCTGGGCCGCCCACGGGGTGTACCGGCTGATCGCGCACAACCGTCACCGGATGCCGGGCGGCACAGCTGCCTGTGCGCTGCCGCCCTCCCCCGCCGCCCGAAAGCAGCCGTAGCGGTCCGGCTCGACGGTGGCACGCGCCCGGTGGCCTCCCGCCATCGGGCGCTCGCTCCCCCTTACCCCGCCCCTCGCCCGGCCGGGGTGGTCCGTTCTCAGGTGCCGGACTTGCGGCCGTAGACGTAGACGTCATCACCGTTCTTGAGCAGCGACCAGTACTTCTTGGCGTCGTTGCTACGCATATTGACGCAGCCGTGCGAGCCGGGGGCCGACCAGACGCTGCCGCTGATGGAGTGGAACGCCTGCCCGCCGTCGAAGAACTGGCTGTACGGCATGGGCACGTCGTAGAGGGTCGACACATGGTGCAGATGGCGCCAGTAGATCTTCTTGGCACCGGTGCGGGTCTCGTAACCGTCGCGGCCCGTGCGGACCGGGACCGGCCCGAACACCAGCTTCCCGCCGTCCTGGATCCAGCTGAGCTGGCGGGTCAGGTCGACGCAGGCTATCCGCCCCTTGCCGGTGGGGCAGTGACGCGCCTTGTTCGGGTTCTTCCCGGCCGCCTGCTGCTGTGCCACGACGCGCATCACGCCCCAGGTGACGGGCCCGGCGTAGCCGATGTTCGGGGTGATGCCGTGGCTGGTCTGGAAGGCACGGATCGCCCGGCAGTCGGCGGCGGACTGCCGGCCGTCCACCCGCAGTCCGAGGAACTTCTCGGCCTGCTTCTGGTAGGGCCCGCGGGCCGCGGTGCACGAAGACGCGGAGGCGGCCTGGGCCGTGGAGCCCCAGGCCACCGTCAGCGGAACGGTCAGGGCCGTGAGAGCGAGCGCCGCGCCCGCCCGTCGACCGGCGCCGGACCGCGGGATACGCAGGTTCAGTCGTCTTTTCATGCCCCGTAGGACTGTTTGCCCGACCTGCCGGTTGCAGGCGTGACCGACCCGAAATATCTGATACGCGATAACGCGCCCCGGCAGCCGGAACGGCGTCCGGACTGCCGGGGAGGCGGTGCCGCCTACAGCACCGAGACCAGCTCCTCGTGGGCGTAGCTGAACCCGTCGTCGTCGAAGTAGAAGAGGGTGAACTTCACCGTGTCGCCCTTGGCGAAGTGCGAGGCGACAGCCGGGCGCAGGGTCATCTGCACCGTGTGGTTGGTGTAGTCACAGACGAGCTTGTTCTTCTTGATGGTGGCCGCGGCGATCGCCTCGTCGTCGCCGGTCTGGTTGAGCTTGACCGCGTTGGCGACCAGCTGGTGGTTGATTCCGGTGTCGCAGGAGTAGGTGACCTTCATCTGCAGGCCGGGCGCGTGCAGTGCGACCTTGTCGATGGCCAGGAGGTTGGCCTTGGCGACCGCGGCCGGCGCGGAGACCAGTACGCCGACGCCGGCCAGGACCGCGGTGGCCGCGGTGCCGAGGAGACGACGGCGTAAACGGGATGACTTCATGTTGAGGTTTCCTTCCCCCCGCGCTGCCACCCTGGTCAGAGGCGGTGGAGATATATCCGTCTGTACGGGTGACTGCGACAGATGTTCAATTTTGGTGGCGATCATACGTGATCTCCCGTGCGGAACCAGAGGATTATTCGCCACGAGAGGGCGACCGGGCGAGACGGCGAACACACCCCTCGCGATGACCGTCCGCTACCTAACCGCCACTTAATGTGCTCCTGGCGGACGGTCGCGGCGCCCGCGAAAAGACGTCCGCCTTCCCGGGCTCCGCCAGGAGTCACACCCGCCCAGAAGGGATGACGCATGATCAACGATGCGCTGCGCGCGGAGTACGAGCACCGCTTCTCCATGTACGACACCGACGGCGACGGCTATCTGACCGCACAGGACTTCACCGACCGGGCACGGCTGCTGACGGACGCGGTGGGCGAACCGGCGGACTCCCCCAAGGCGCGGGCGCTGGGTGCGGGCATGCGCCACACCTTCGAGCAGCTCGCCGCGCTGGCGCAGGTCGACGCCACGGGCCGGCTGAACCGGGAGCAGTTCGTCGCCGCGTTCGCGCGCGCGGGCGAGTCGGGGGCCCTCGGCAGGGTCGTGGGACCGTCGATCGCCGCGACCGTCGCACTCGCCGACGCCGATGGGGACGGTGTGGTCAGCCGGGACGACTTCGCGGTGGTGCACCGCGCGGCGGGCTACTCGGCCGCGCAGGCGGCGGAAGCCTTCGCGGCGCTGGACCAGGACGGTGACGGGCGGCTGCTGGTCGAGGCCGGGCCGGGCGCCGGCGAGTAGGCGTCCCCGCCCGGCCCTCAGCTGCGGAAGGTCAGCGCGAGGTGCGCCACCAGCCCCGGGCCGCTCACCGGGGCGGCGCGCAGCCCCAGGTAGCCGTCGGGGCGGATGAGGATTCCTTCGCCGCCGTGGGCGCCGTACATCTGCCGGAACGCGTCGAGGCTGTCGTGGACCACGGGCAGTGTCAGGCCGTCCGTCCACAGGTGCGGGGCCGCGATCACCCAGGCGCTCAGCTGCCCCTGCGCTCCGCGCCGCGCCGACGCCACCACCTCGTCGTACGGCGCCAGTTGGTCCTCGTCGTCCGCATAGAGCAGCAGAGTGTGGTCCTGGCCGCGCAGCAGGTCGAACAGGCGGGACGGGAAGCTGGTGAGGTCGTGGCGGAGGCCGCCGCAGTCCGGTGCGCGGTCACCGGCGGCGGGTCCCTGCTGCGGCTGCCCGTCCGTCCCGACGATGGGGCTGCCGCGGTACCCGACGAGCAGCTGGGCCTCGCGCCGGATCACCGTCGAGGGGTCCTCGGGGTCCGACTGGACGCCGCTGCCGGCGTGCCGGACCGTCCGTTGCATCACTTCCTCGCCCACGGGACGGCGTTCCGCGTGGTAGCGAGGCATGAGAGTGCGTCATGCAGAGGCGGAAGCCGCTGGACGGGCCTCCCGGGACCGGGTGGGCCGGGACGAAGTTCCTGACGCGCAGCGGTGGTGCCCCCTCGCACCGACGAACGGGCCGTTACACCGCCAAGGACCCGTGCGCGGTGCATGCGTACCTGCGCAGCGCGTGCACCAAGTGCGCCGGTTGCGCTCGGCGGACACCCCCCGGCCGAGCAGGTGATCGCCGGGCTCCTGAAGGCCATGCGCCTGCGGCCTGAGGGGTGCGCCCCTGCCCGTCTGAACAGCTGCGCCGTCCGCAGGCACGGCCGCGCTCCGACGGCAAGGGGGCAGGCCGGACCGCGGCGGCGCTACCGCGCGCTCTGCCGACAGCAACTCGGGGCATGGTTGTCTCTTCCCCGTCGAATTCATGGCGCCGCGCGGAAATCGCGGTTCGAGCACCATTCGAACGCGATACGCCGCACCGGCGCCAGGTTTCCTGAATGGCTGCCAGGCAACTGCGCGGCGAGCGACGGGAGTAAAGGCATGCAATTTCCTCAGGTAGCGGAATCGACTGCCCGGAGCGAATTCCGGGGCTACGGGGCCCGGGGCATCACGGCCGCAGCCGTCCTGCTGGCGGCCGGTGCACTGAACCTGGCCACCGAGCAGCCCGCCGAGGCCCGTGGAGGCGGAGCCTGGGACCGCCTGGCCGGCTGCGAGAGCGGCGGGAACTGGCGTACCGACACGGGGAACGGGTTCTCCGGAGGGCTGCAGTTCGCCCACTCCACCTGGCACTCGTTCGGTGGCGGCGCCTATGCGTCACGGGCGGCACGGGCGACCCGGGCCCAGCAGATCCAGGTGGCGGAACGGGTGCTGGCCCGTCAGGGCTGGGGAGCGTGGCCGTCCTGCTCGGCCTCGCTGGGGCTCAACTCGGCCACCGCGCACCGGACTCCGCGCAGCACCGCGGCCCGCCCCGCACCACAGCGACAAGCCGCTCCCTCGCCCCGCGGCCGGGTCCGGCATCCGCATCCGCAGTCCCATGAGAAGCGCTACAAAGTGGGGCGCCATAGGAGTACCGGCGGCTCGGTCGTCGTCAACGCCGGGGACACGGTGAGCAGTATCGCGTACGCACACGGCTGTGGCTGGCAGGAATTCTACCGGCTGAACCGACGCGTAATCGGCGCGAATCCGCATCTCATTTTCCCCGGCACACGACTGGCCGTGCCGCACTCCGCCGGCCACTGAGCGGCTTCCGGAATTCCCGGGTACGCCATGGCGCGGCTCTCCGGGAATTCCGCTGAAAGTTTGCGCCTGCACCGGGCGGTGGCCCGCCGGAGGGGACGGGCCACCGCGGGGAGGGGCGGTGACGGCAGGGGTGGGGTGATCGGCCGCCGGGAGTGAGGGGGTGCGGTCGCCTCGGAGCCCCTCTCCCACGACTCTCCTACGACGCGGTGGACTTCCCGCCGGCCTTCTGCGACGCGGTGGACTTCCCGCCGACGCGCGACATACAGAGGTTCACCGTCTCGTAGTGGCCGTTGAGCTGCCGGTAGCCGGTCTCCCCGGGCCCGCATTCGGATTGCGCCTCAGTCTTGAGCACCTTGTACTTCGCTGCGGGCTTTGCGCAGTCGATCAGCTCAAGGGTCGGCTCGTCGTCCGTGCCGCCCGTCTGCTCCAGACAGTCGCCCACCTTGGCGAAGCCGACGCTGCGGGGGTCGACCTTGGGGCGTTTGTGGGCCTCGGCGTTGTACTCGTCCTGATGCGTCGCCACCCAGGTGGCGACCCCGCCGAAGATCGCAAGCACGACGAGGGCACGGACGAAGCCGGGTATGCGCACCTGCCGCGGCGGCCGCCCGCCAGGACCTCCCGGCACGGGACCACCGGGCACCGGACCACCGGGGTGGCCGCTCTGCTGCGGCAGGCCGGGACCGCCGTACGGTGTCTGGCCCGGCTGTCCGTAGGGCGCCTGGGGCTGGCCGTACTGCGGCTGCGGCTGACCGTACGGCGCCTGGCCGGGCTGCCCGTAGGGGCTGTAACCACCCTGTGGCGGGGGGTATCCACCCTGCGGCGGGGAGGGCATGGACACAGGAGAGTCCCTTCGTCGTTGCAGAACCACGCGGGTGCACGGCGCTTCGAGTGACCTCCCCCGGGCTCCGACTCCCTTGGCCTCCGCCTCCCCCGGCCTCCCCCGCGCTACGCGGTCGCGTACACCTTGCTGGCGAACTCCGCGATCTCCGCGTCGCTGAGGTTCTTGGCGAGGTTGGCCTCGGTGATCATTCCCACCAGACGGTGGCCGCCCTTGACGTCGATCACCGGCAGACGCTTGATGTGGTGCTGCTCCATGGTCTGCAGGACCTCGCCGGCGTCCGCGTCCGCGTCGATCCAGTGCAGCGTCCCGCCCATGGAACCGGCCTGCACCGTCGACGGATCGATCCCTTCGGCACAGCACGCGACGACGATGTCACGATCGGTGATAAGGCCCATGAGTCTGTTGTTGTCACCGCAGATGGGCAGACAGCCGACGTCCAGATCCCGCATCATCTTCGCCGCGTCGTGCAACGACTCGTGTGCACCCACACAGTGCGCTCCACCGGACATGATGTCTCGGGCTCGCAACTTGGTGGCCATGATTCCTCCTGCCTCAGGAGTGTGCTTGCTTGCCTCGCCTTCGATCACACCACGGATGGACCGGCGACGCTCACCGGGACGGCCCGGAACGCACCGCCCTGGCGGGGCGGAACCGGCTACTCGGACGACTGCCGGACCCGGCACCGTCTCCGGGCGTAGTGTCGGTCCGTGACGATGCCGAATCCCTTCTTCGAGCCGAGTGATCTCCCGTACGAGCTGCCGCCTTTCGCGCGGATCCGGAACGATCACTTTCTGCCCGCGTTCACCCGCGGTATGGCGGACCAGCTGGCCGAGGTGGCGGCGATCGGTGCCCGCGCCGAGCCGGCGACCTTCGAGAACACCGTGGAGGCGCTGGAGCGCAGCGGTGCGGTGCTGGGCCGGGTGCGCCGGGTGTTCTCCAACAAGGTGGCATCGGACACCGACGAGGAGATCCAGGCGCTTGAGGTCGAGATCACTCCCCGGCTGGCCGCCCATGACGACATGCTGCTGCTCGACTCCGCCCTGTTCGACCGGCTGGACGCGCTCCACGGGCAGCGCGAGCAGCTCGGGCTGGACGGGGAGCAACTGCGGCTGCTGGAACGCCACCACACCCTCCGGGTACGGGCCGGTGCGCGGCTCGCCCCGGAGCAGCAGCGGCGGCTGCGCGAGCTGAACGCCGAAATCGCCGCGCTGTGCACCGAGTTCGGGCAGAACCTGAGGGTGGCCACCGCGGACGCCGCGCTGGTACTGGACCGCGCAGAGGAGCTCGCCGGTCTGCCCGCGGCCCAGATCGCGGCCGCCGCCGAGAACGCCGGGGCGCTCGGGCACCCAGGCAAGTTCGTGCTCGTCCTGAAGAACTTCTCCTGCCAGACCGAACTCGCCGCGCTGGAGGATCCCGCGCTGCGCGAGCGGCTGCTCGCCGCCTCCCTCGGGCGCGGCATCGACGACAACGGCCCGATCGCCGTCACCGTGGCCAGGCTGCGCGCCGAGCGCGCCGCGCTGCTCGGCTACCCCAGCCACGCCGCCTGGGAGGTCGCGGACCGTACCGCGGGCACCACGGAAGCCGTCGAGGAACTGTTCGGCCGGCTGGTCGCGCCCGCCGTCGCCAACGCCGAGCGCGAGGGTGCGGCGCTCGCCGAGGCGGCCGGGGTGGCGGAGATCCGCGCGGCGGACTGGCAGTACTACTCGGAACGGGTGCGCAAGGAGCGGTTCGATCTCGACGCGGCGGCGCTGCGGCCCTACCTGGAGCTGGAGACCGTGCTGCACGACGGTGTCTTCCACGCCGCCGAGCTGGTCTACGGCCTCACCTTCACCCGGCGCCCCGATCTGGTGTCGTACCACCCGGACGCCCATGTCTATGAGGTGCACGACGCCGACGGCAGCCCGCTCGGCCTGTACGTCGGCGACTTCCACGCCCGCGAGTCCAAGCGGGGCGGCGCCTGGATGGACTCGCTGGTCCCGCAGTCGCACCTGCTCGGGCAGCGGCCGGTGGTGGTCAACAACCTGAATGTCGCCAAGCCTCCGGCGGGCGAGCCGGTGCTGCTGACCTGGAGCGAGGTCAACACACTGTTCCACGAGTTCGGGCATGCGCTGCACGGCCTGTTCTCCGATGTCCGCTACCCGCTGCTGGGCGGCACCCAAGTACCCCGCGACTTCGTCGAGTTCCCCTCGCAGGTGAACGAGGTGTGGGCGGACTGGCCCGAGGTGCTGGCACATTACGCCCGGCACCACCTCACGGGTGAGCCGATGCCGGCCGAACTCCCCGCCCGGCTGCGGGAGGCGCAGAATTTCGGCGCGGGCTTCCGGATGGTGGAGCACCAGGCCGCCGCGGTGCTGGACTGGGCCTGGCACACCCTTTCCGCGGACGGCGACGTACCGGGGGAAGACGGGGTGGAGGCGTTCGAGGCGGCCGCGCTGGAGCGCTACGGGCTGGCGATGGCCGCGATCCCGCCACGCTACCGCACCGGCTACTTCGCCCATATCTTCAACTACGGCTATGCGGCGGGGTTCTACGGCTACCGCTGGGCCGAGGTGCTGGACGCCGACACCGCGCGCTGGTTCCAGGAGAACGGGCGGTCGATCCGTGAGAGCGGTGAGATCTTCCGCCGCGAACTCCTCGCCAAGGGCGGCAGCGTCGACCCGCTCGCGGCGTTTCGCGCGGTCGTCGGACGCGACGCGGAGATCGGGCCGCTGCTGGCCCGCCACGGGCTGGCGGGCTGAATCCCCGGGAGTCCGGTCCCCAGCAGGCCGCGGGCCGCCCGGCCGGACCTGGACGGCGGCCGCTCCGCCCTCGCTGAACGGCCGCCGGGCCACCGCGCCGCTCAGCCGGCGACGAAGCGCTGGTGCCGCTCCCCCTGGAGGCGGCCGGGCGGGAGCTTGCGGCCGTAGGCGACCAGCAGCAGGTCCTGGGCGGCACCGGACAGCGGCGTACCGCTGCCGAAGGACCAGTCGAGGTCGTCGGCGCGGAGCTGGACGCCGCGCAGATCGGCGCCGAAGAACCTGGCCGTCCCGGGGGTGATCTTCTCCAGGAGGAGGCGCACCCGGTCCTCGGGGACGCGCCGGTCGAGGCCGAGGGCGACCGTGATGTCCAGGCCGTGCACCACGTCGTGCCCCAGCGCCGCCGTGATGCCGCCGACCGGCGGCTTCCAGGGATGGTGCGCATGCTCCCGGAGGAAGCCGGCGAGTTCACTCGTCGATGCGGTGGCCGCGTCCCTGCGGGCACATCGGTCGGTCATCCGGTGAAGACTGCCTCCGGCGCGGAGGAGTTCGGCAGCCATCTTGGGGAGCGAGTAGCGGAACCCCATCGACATATGTGCCACGACATCCCGTACCCGCCACCCCGCGCACAGCGTCGGTGCGTCCCAGTGCTCGGCCGGCAGACCGTCCAGCACGGCTGCCAGCTCCCGGCGTTCGGCCGCGATCGCCGCCTTGATGACCATCGGAGTTCTCCTCTCGAACTGCCTCTGGTTCCAAGGATCTTGCTCCTGTCGCCATAAGTCCAAGAGCTTGTGGTTCTGCTCCCTAGAATCACGAGTTATGGAACTCCGACAACTGCAGTACTTCGTCGCGGTGGTGGAAGAGGCCGGCTTCACCCGGGCCGCCGCCCGGCTGCATGTGACGCAGCCGGGGGTGAGCGCCCAGATCCGGCAACTGGAACGGGAGTTGGGGCAGCCGCTGCTCGACCGCTCCGGCCGTTCGGTGACCGTCACGGAGGTGGGCGGGGCAGTCCTCACCTATGCGCGGGCCGCGCTCGCCGCCGCAGAGGGGATACGGCAGACCGTGGACCAGTTCAGCGGGCTGCTCCGCGGCCGGGTCAGAATCGGCCTGCTCTCGGGCGCCGGCAGCCGGCGGTTCGACCTGGCCTCCCTCCTCGCCGACTTCCACGACGCCCACCCGCAGGTCGAGATCTCCCTCACGGAGGACACCTCGGAGCGGATGCGCACCGCTCTGCAGCGTGGTGCGCTCGATATCGCCGTGATCGGTCTCGTGGACGAGGAACCGCCGCCGGGTACGTCCTGTCAGGTCGTGGTGGACGAGCCCCTCGTCGCCGCCGTCGCCCCGGACGACGCCCTCCTGACACCGGACGCGGACCGGACGGGGATCCCGCTGGCCGCGCTCCGCGACCGCCCCTTGATCAGCCTGCCGCCCGGTACCGGCCTGCGCGGGGTGCTCGAACGTGCCTGCGCGGAGGCGGGGTTCCGGCCCCGGATCGCCTTCGAGGCGGCCGCCCCGCACGTGCTGGCGCGGCTCGCGGCGCGCGGCCTCGGGGTGGCCGTCGTCCCGGCACTGCCGGCGGACGAGGCGGCCGCCGCCGGGCTGCGGACGCTGGAGATCACCGCGCCGCGGCCACGCGGCCGGGTCGCCCTGGCCTGGCGGACCGAAGGGCCCGCCGGCCCCGCCGCCAGGGCCCTCCTGGGGCAGTTGCGCGACGCTCTCCCCGTGGTGGGAACCGGAGGCGGCGCAGCGGTCACCGGGCCTGCCGGGGGTGCCCGGCAGGCGGCGGGTGCCGCGCCGGATCACCAGGCGGCGGGCGCGTAGTCCTTCAGAAAGCAGCCGAACAGATCCTCGCCGAGCTCACCGCGGACGATCGGGTCGTACACCCGGGCCGCTCCGTCGACCAGGTCGAGCGGGGCGTGGAAGCCCTCGTCGGCCAGGCGCATCTTGTCGGGGTGCGGACGCTCGTCGGTGATCCAGCCGGTGTCCACGGCGGTCATGAGGATGCCGTCGCTCTCCAGCATCTCCCGCGCGCTGGTGCGGGTGAGCATGTTCAGGGCCGCCTTGGCCATATTGGTGTGCGGGTGGCCGGCGCCCTTGTAGCCGCGGCTGAACTGGCCTTCCATCGCCGAGACGTTCACCACGTACTTGCGGCGCGCCGGGGCCGCCGCCATGGCCGGGCGGAGCTTGCTCACCAGCAGGAAGGGCGCGGTCATATTGCACAGCTGGACTTCCAGCAGCTCGACCGGCTCGACCTCGTCCACCTTCTGGATCCAGCTGTTGGTGTCGTGCAGATCCGGTACGAGCCCACCGGCGTCGATCGCGGTACCCGCCTCGATCCGGGCGGGCGTGGCGGAGCCGGTGGTCAGGGCGAGGGCGGTGAGGTCGGCCGCGGTCAGCGCGCCGGGGGTGCCCGCGGCGGCGGGGAGGGCCGCGGGGGCACCACTGCCGAAGTGCCCGAGGACGAGGGAGGCGGGCAGCTCCCCGGCGGGCAGCGGAGCGGACTCGGCGGCGATCAGCTGTCCGTACGCCTCGGGCGACCGGCGGACGGTCTGGGCAGCGTTGTTGATCAGGATGTCGAGCGGGCCTTCGGCGCTCACCTCGTCGGCGAGCGCGATGACCTGGGCCGGGTCCCGCAGATCGATCCCGACGATCTTCAGCCGGTGCAGCCAGTCCGCGCTGTCCGGCATCGCCTTGAAGCGGCGGATGGCATCGCTCGGGAAGCGGGTGGTGATGGTGGTGTGGGCGCCGTCGCGCAGCAGGCGGAGCGCGATGTACATGCCGATCTTGGCCCGGCCGCCGGTGAGCAGGGCACGCCGTCCGGTGAGGTCCGCGCGGGCGTCGCGGCGGGCCCGGTTCTCCTTGGCGCAGGGCGGGCAGAGCTGGTGGTAGAAGGCGTCGACCTCGACGTAGCGGGACTTGCAGGTGTAGCAGGACCGGGGCCGTTGCAGGATTCCGGCGATCTCCGTGGTCACGGAGCTGCTGAGGGCCAGTCCCTGTGTCTCGTCGTCGATCCGGTCGGGCGCACCGGTGGCCGTGGCCGCGGTCACCGCCCTGTCGTTGGCGGTCTTGGCCGCCCGGCGTTCCTGGCGGCGGCGCTGCTTCACCGAGCGGTAGATACCGGCGGTGGCGCGCCGTATGGCGATCGCGTCCGGGTGGTCGACGGGCAGCGCGTCGAGCTCCTCCAGCACGCTCAGGCAGACCGCCATCCGCTCCGAGTCGATACCCGTGCCATCGGCCCGGCCTGTTTCGGTCACCGTCATTGCCGCTGCCGCTTCCCTGGGATCGTGTGTTCTATTCAAGCTTCGGCGGAACTTTACGTAGGCGGGGGCTGCTGCGCCAAACCCGGTGGGGGTGCCCGGGCCGGTGAGCAGGGTGCCGGAGCGGCGGCTGCGGCCGTCGGGATCCGCGGAGACGGGCCGTACGGGAGCCCGGCCGGAGTCCGGGACCGGCGGTACCGACGAGCGCGCCGAGAGGGCACCCGGCGCCCCACCGGTCATGGCCGAGGGCCCGGCGCTCCGCGCGCGCCGGGCCCTGGTCATGCCGCATCCCGCAGTCCGTCACCGCACCGGGTCGTGCCCCAGCTCGATGTCGAACTCACCGTGTCCGGCGGCCTCCAGACGCAGCGGGGTGGCCACCGGCGGGTAGCCGCTGGCGATCAGGGTGTACTCGCCGCTGTCGAGGTCGGTGAAGACATACTCACCGTCCTGACCGCTGGTGGCGGTGCCCACCACATTGCCCGCCGGGTCCAGCAGGGTCACCCGGGCGTCGTCCACCGGGCTGCCGTGCACCGTGCGTACGGTGCCGCGGACCTGGGCTCCGGGCGTCAGCCGGACCTCGTACCAGTTGCGGCTGCCGGAGCTGACCTCCACCTGGAGGGCGGACGGGCGGTGGCGCTCGGCGCTGACGGCCAGGGTGTAGCTGCCGGGAGCCAGTTCACCGAACGCGAAGCTCCCGTCCTGGCCGGCCACACCGGACGCCACGACCTCGCCGGTGACATCCGTGGCCACGACGAGCGCGCCGGGCACCGGGGCGTCGCCCTTCTCCTCGCGGACCTCGCCCGAGAGGCCGGCCGCGCCGCCGAGGGTCAGGTCGAACGACACCGGCTCGCCGCCCACCACGACGGTCACGGCCTGCGGCTGCCGGGCCCCCGCGGAGCCGATCAGCACATAGGTGCCGGCGCCGGTCGTGGCCAGGGCGTAGCCGCCATCGGCCGCCGTCAAGGTACGGCCGAGCTGCCGGCCGTCGACGCTGATCAGGGTGACCGCGGCCGGCACCACCGGCCGCCCGTCACCGTCCCGTACGGTTCCCCGGATCTCCGGACCACTCGTGCCGATGCCACGGTCCGCGGAGGCCACGGATGCGCCGGCCGGCGCGGGCACGGGCTCGGCGGCGCCCGGGGCACCGGCGGGGTCGGACGGCGCCAACGCGACCGCCGCACCGTCGATCCCGCTCGCCGCACCGCCGGTCCCGTTCGCCACCCCGTCGACGGCATCGGCCACACCCTCGGCGGACTTCGCCGCGGCATCGGCCTCGGCCGCGGCATCGGCCTCGGCGTCGGCCTGCGCACGGGCCTGCAAGCCGGAGATCTGCCGCAGCGGGACCTCCTTGATGAACCACATCAGCACGAAGGCCAGTGCGACAACGATCGCCCCCATGAGGAAGACCGTGTGCATCGAGTCCGCGAAGCCGCGCTTGAACGGCTCGGCCAGCCGCGGGTCGAGGTGCTGGATGAACGACGAATCGCTGAGCACGCCCGAGGAGTCCGCGTTGCCGGGGTGCTTGAGCATGTCCAGCACGGGCTTGTTGGCGGGGTCGCGCAGCACGGCGGGGTCATGCAGGGCGGCCTGGAACCGCTCGGTGGACACCGCGTCCTTGAACGCCGCGGAGATCTTGTCACCGACCGTGCTGAACAGCACCGACAGGAAGATCGCGGTACCGGCGGTGGCGCCCATCTGACGGAAGAACGTGGACGAGGCGGTCGCCACACCCATGTCCCGCGGCGGCACCGCGTTCTGCACCGCCAGCACCAGCGTCTGCATACAGCCGCCCAGGCCGAGGCCGAAGACCAGCATGTAGACCATGGTCTCCCACAGCGGGGTGTCCCACTGGACCCGGAAGTGGAAGAGCAGCATCGCCGCGATCATCAGCGCGGTGCCGATGATCGGGAAGATCTTGTAGCGGCCGGTCTTGGCAGTGATCTGGCCCGACGCGATGGAGGCGATGAACATGCCCGCCATCAGCGGCAGCATCTCCAGACCCGAGGTGGTGGGGCTGGCGCCCTTCACGATCTGGAGGTACTGCGGGATCATCAGCATCCCGCCGAACATGCCCATACCGATCAGCACGGACAGCAGACTGGTCTTGCTGAAGGTGCCGTTGCGGAACAGCCGCATCGGGATCAGTGCGTCGTCGCCGATCCACCGCTCGACGAAGATCCAGGCGATGATGCCGATGACACCGATCACATAGCAGGCGATCGACCGCGACGAGTCCCAGCCCCACTCCCGTCCCTGCTCCGCGACGAGCAGCAGCGGAACGACGCCGAGGGAGATGGTGAACGCTCCCCACCAGTCGATGCGGTGATCGCGCCGGGTGTGCGGGATGTTGAGGACCTTGGCGACCACGAACAGCGCGATGATCCCGATCGGTACGTTGACCAGGAAGACCCAGCGCCAGCCGGTGATGCCCAGCAGCTGGTCCTGTCCGGCCAGGGCACCGCCGATCAGCGGTCCGGCCACACTGGACGTGGCGAAGGTGCCCAGCATGTAGCCCTGATAGCGGGCGCGTTCCCGGGGCGGGACGATGTCACCGATGATCGCCAGCGCCAGCGACATCAGACCGCCGGCGCCCAGGCCCTGCACCGCCCGGAACGCGGCGAGTTCGGTCATCGAGGTGGAGAAGGTGCACAGCACCGAACCCACGACGAAGATGGTGATCGCGGCCAGGTAGTACGGCTTGCGGCCGTACAGGTCGGACAGCTTGCCGTAGAGCGGCGTGGAGATCGTCGAGGTGATCAGATAGGCGGTGGTCGCCCAGGCCTGCTGGCTGAGGCCGTGCAGATCGTCGGCAATGGTCCGGATGGAGGTACTGACGATGGTCTGGTCGAGCGCGGCGAGGAACATCCCCAGCATCAAACCGCTGAGGATGGTGAGGATCTGACGGTGGCTCAGGACTCCTGGTCCGGGTATCGCCTCGGTTTCCGCCCCGGGCGGGGAGGTGGCGGTGCTCATGTACGTAGCTCTCCCTGCTCCACGGCGGCACCCTGGTCTCCCCCGGGACCCAGCCGTGTGTGTTGTCGTTCTGCCATGTCCTCGTTGAGACGGCCCAGCAACCGGATCAGGTCGGCCCGGTCCTGGGGCGACCACGGTTCGAGAAGCGCGGCCAGTTCCGCGTCGCGCTGCCTGCGGTACTGCGCAAACGCGGCACGCCCCGCCTCGGTCGCGGCCAGCAACGACCCGCGGCGGTCCTCCGGATCGGGGCGCCGGGTCACCAGGCCCCGCTCCACCAGCGAGCGCACCTGACGGCTGACCGTCGACAGATCGAGGAACGCATCGGCGGCCAGATCGGTCGCCCGCTGGTCCCCGCCGATCACCAGCCGGGCCAGCAGCACCCGGTCGGCAGCGCCGCCGTCGCTCTTGGCGCGCTGCTTCCAGGCCGCGATCAGCCGCGAGAATCGGACGATCTCCGTTCCCAGCCCGGCGGCCGCCTCGTCCAGCCCTGACGAGGCGGTGACCTGCGGGACAGCCCCGTCACAGGCAGGGACCGTGCCCTTGCTCATCGTCGTGATCCTTCGCGGTGATGTGGTCGTCCGTTGCTTACCTTGCTTGTATCCAGCAAGCATAGCGGCCGGAATCAGCTGCTGCGCACCACCAACACCGGCGCACGGGAGAGGGTATGGGGCGCGGGGGCGACGGACCTGTCCCCCGTATATGCTCCGCCGCGCCCCGCGCGAGCGGCGCATGTCCACCCAGCGGCGGGAGACCGGACAAGCTCCCGCCCCATCCGACCGGCCGGGAGACCGTTGTGCACCTTCCCTCTGAACTACTCGCGCTGCTGAGGCGGCCGAGCACCTGCTATCTGGCCACCTCGATGCCCGACGGTTCCCCTCAGTTGACCCAGACCTGGGTCGACACCGACGGCACCTATGTGCTGATCAACAGTGTCCGGGGCCATGTGAAGACCCGGAACATTGAGCGCGACCCCCGCGTGGCCGTCGCCGTCTCCGACCCGGACAACCCCTCACGCTTCTTCCAGGTGCGGGGCCGGGTGGTCGAGACCACGACCGAGGGCGCGGTCGACCACGTCGAGCAGCTCGCCCAGAAGTACCTCGGTGAGCCCTACCCCTGGTACGGGGGCCGCGACGAGGAACGCGTGCTCTTCGTCATCGCGCCGGAGAAGATCAGCAGCATGGGGTAGGGCACGCCGCCCGGAGCAGCCGGGGCCGCGGTGTCGCAGTCGTGCTTCGGTTCCACGGGCCCGGCGGCGGGCGCCCGCTCAGCCCGCCGTGCCGGTCTCGTCTCCGCTCAGCTGCCGCACCGCCTCATCCGGGTCGGCGAGCAGCCAGGACCGCCGGCCGACAGCCGGATGGTCCTCGCGGAACGCCGCCACCACGGCGGCCGCATCCTGCAGGGCACACCGGTCGCGGCCGGACAGCTCCCCTGTGATGAGGACCGTGTTGGCGAACGGCATGTTCCGCTCCAGCAGCAGGTTCTGCACCGCGTCCATGCCCCGCTCGGCAAGGACGCCCGCGCATTCCGCGGTGAGCGACGCGAACCAGGCCACCCGTTGCTGGTGGGCGGCGGTGGCGCCACTGCCGTCGTCCATGGCGAAGGTGGGCTCCAGAGCCGCCACGAGGCGGTGGGCGTACGCGTGCTCGACGTACGGGTCCGGGGTCGTGAACCCGGTACGGTCCGGGTACTCCTTGCGGAGCTCGAACCAGTCACGTTCGATCCTGTGGAGGCTCTCCCACAGCACCGGATACCGGTCGAAGATGCCGTCGTCCACGCCCCGGAACACCTCGCGGAACAGGGCGTACGGCAGCTCGGTGCACTCGGCGAGCAGCACGGCATCGTAGAGGTCCTTGCCCTCGGGATGCCGGTCGCTCACCAGCCAGAGCACCTTCCAGGCGAGCGACAGCGCACGGGTCGCCGCACGGACCGTGACCGGTGCCGTGCTCTGCGGTCCGCGGATCTCGGTCGGCTCCGCGGGCACGGGCAGCCGCTCGTTGAAGACGAAGTCGAGCTGCACGCTTCCCGCCGGTACACCGTCGGCTTCGGCCGTCCACGGGATGACGAGCCGCCGGCCCGGCACCCGGTCGTACGACCAGATCTCGTCGCCGACCGAAGCATGCGCGTCCAGGCGTACCGGACCGCCGTGGTGGGACAGCGCCTCGGCCGCGGCGGCGATGCCGTCGAGCATCCGGTCCGTACGGTCGTCCGCCAGCTGCCAGGTCTCCGGCACCACGACGAAGTCGAGGTCCCCCGGCTCCCGTGCCGCGTCCCCGAACCACGACTTGAGCAGCATGCTGCCGCGGAGCACGAGATGGCCGGCCCACGGGGACTGCGCAATCGCGGTGAGTACGTGATGCAGCGCATGCCGCCGCGCCTCGTACCAGCGCTCCCCCACGGCCGGGTCAGCGAAGCTCGGCTCGCCCAGGCGCATCCCGAAGACATGATGGGTTGCCGCGGGGTCGAACACCGGGCGTTGCACCACACCGTCATCCGGTACGGGAAGCAGGGTGGCCGGCAGATCCATCTCCGCCCGCGTCACCTCGTCGGGCCGGGCCCGGGGCACGACCGCCGTGTCCTCCCACGGTCCGTACTGGAACGCCCGCCACTTCGCCGCCGTACCCGTCTCGTCGGTCCCCGTCATGAGCCGGTCCTCTCCCCCGTCACCGCACACTCCTCGTCCAGCCAGCCCGCGTCCAGCGCCAGATTCCCGTCGTGGACCACGAACTCCCGCTCGACGGAGGCTATCCGGTGACCCGCGGACCGCAGCTGCCCCGACAGGGCGTCCAGCCGCTGCCCCGCGGTCGCCAGGCCCACCATCCGGCACCGCTGGGTCACAAAGCGCTCCACCCGGCCGTCGGACCGCGCCCGCCGTGCGTTGCGCGAGAGGTGCGCGCCGTGCCGGACGGCGAGGGCGAGCAGGGAGCCGGCGGGAGCGGAGCGCGCCAGTACCAGCTTGAGGTGGTGCTCGAAGTAGTAGTCGGGACCGAGCTCCGCGGCCTCTTCGTCCGTGCCGGGTACGCCCGCGCTCCACGGCGTGGCCTCGATCTTCGTCCGCACCACGTCGAACCCCGCGGCCCGCAACCCGTCCGCCTTCCCGGCGGCCTGGGACCGGACCTCCTCGTACGTCCCGGCCCCGCGCAGCGTCAGCATCGGCTGCGAGGTCACCTCCCCCTGTTCCAGCAGGATGTGGACGCACTTCATGTGGTGTGCCGCCGCGTAGACGGCCAGGTGCCCGGCCACCTCGCGGTCCCCGTCGTCCCGGACGGTGAGATGCACCTCGAACTCCCCCGCGAAAGCAGGCCTCCGGGCCGCCTCCGCCCTGCATCCGGGCACTGCTGCCCCGTCACGCGTTCTCATCCCGAGATGATCACACAGCATCCGGCGGCCGTGCCCTGGCGTCGTCCGCCGGGCCGCTTCAGGTGAGGGTGGTGGTACGGGAGTCCTCGGTGAGGTGACCCGGCGGGCCCAGGCGACATCGGCGGGGGCGGCCGAGGCGTGCCGGCCCGCGGCTCAGATCTCGGGGAAGGCGTCGGGAACGCCGAGTGTTCCCGCGACGGCCCGCCAGATGGCCGCTTGAGCGGCGGGGAGGTCGATCCGCGGGTCGCCCAGCATCAGCCGGATACCGAATCCGTCGCTCAGAGCGAGCAGCAGCGTGCTGGTCGCCTCCACATCGCACTCGGTGAACTCACCCGACGCGATGCCCCGGCGGATGGCCTGGCCGATCCATGTGTGCAGCTGGTCGTAGAGGTCGACGGCGAGATGCTGGGCGGTCTCGTCGCGCAGGGCCCGCACCCACAGTTCCTGCCAGAGCCGCCAGTCCTGCCGCAGTTCCGGGTCCGTGGGCAGCATGTTGTGCAGAATGCGGGCCAGGACCACGGAGGCGGGCACCGTGTCGGCGTCCCGTTCGAGTTCCGTACCGGTCTGTGCGAAGGAGTGGGTCATCGCCTCGGCGAAGAGCCGCTCACGGTTCTCGAAGTGGTAATGGAGCAGGGCGGTGGACACCCCGGCGTGCTCCGCGACCATCCGCATACGGATCTTCTCGAAGCCGACCTCGGCAATCACTTCGCACGCGGCGGACAGGATCCGTTCCCGCGTATCGAGAGTGCGTTCAGCCTTGGCCACGTGAGTGCTCCCCGGATCGGTGTCGGTGTCCTCGGCGGGCCCGGCGGGCCCGCCCCGTCCATCTTCCCGCATCGCCGCCTCCGGCCGTCCGTCGCGGGTGAGCTCATCGGTAGCGGTGGAAGCCCCGGCCCGACTTGCGGCCGAGGTAGCCGGCCTCCACCATCCGGGCCAGCAGCGGCGGGGGCGCGTAGCGGGGTTCACGGAACTCCCCGTACAGCGACTCGGCGATCGCCCGGGTCGTGTCGAGGCCGATCAGATCGGCCAGCGCGAGCGGCCCCAGCGGGTGGGCGCAGCCCAGCCGCATCCCCCGGTCGATGTCGTCCGCCGAGGCCGCGCCGGACTCGACCATCCGCACCGCGTCCAGCAGGTAGGGGACGAGCAGGGCGTTGACGAGGAACCCGGCACGGTCCGCGGCGTGCACGACCTCCTTGCCCAGTACGTCGGCGGCGAAGGTGTGTGTCCTGCGGGTGGTGTCGTCGCCGGTCAGCAGGGAGGGCACCAGCTCGACGAGCGGCAGCACCGGCACGGGGTTGAAGAAGTGCAGGCCGATGACCTGCTGGGGGCGTGCGGTGGCGGCGGCGAGGCGGATGCGGGCCGGCGGTCGGGTGCCCGCAGGGCCTGGGCGGCGACCGCATGGCCGTACTTCGCCGGGTCGTCACTGGCACCGACCACCGCGACCGACTTCGGGTCGAACAGGGCCGACAGATCACGTCCCATGGTCACCTCTCCAGCCGGAGCGCGGAGTTGGGGCAGGCCTCGGCGGCGGCCCGGGCGGCGGCCTCGGTGGCGCCCGGCGCGGGGTCGGCGACGACGGCGGCATAGCCGAAATCGTCGAGGTCGATGAGGTCCGGTGCGGGTTCCTGGCACAGGCCGTAGCCCTGGCAGCGGGTGGCGTCGAGACGGAGTTTCACGGCGGTCGTCCTTTCAGCGGGGAGCGGGGGCGGAGCGCGGGCGGGGCACGGTCCGGCGGGCGACGTGCGGGACGGGCACGGTGAGCCGGCCGCTGTCCGCGGGCGCGGCGCAGCCCGGGCAGGGGCCGTCGAGGTGGGAGCGGACCAGGTGGGGAAAGGCGCGCAGCAGGCTGCCGGCCGTGCCCGCCGCGGCGCCGAGCAGACCGCAGGCGCCGCGGCCGGGCAGTGAGGTGGACCAGCGCTGCAGTCTCGTGAGGAGTCCGGAGTCGGCGGTTCCGTTCGTCAGGGCGCCGACGGCGTCGCGGAGGGAGCCGGTGCCCGCGACGCAGATGCCGCACTGCCGGGCGCTCTCGGCGGCGAGATGGGCGAGGGCGGCGGAGGCGAGGGACACCGGACACTCGCCGGGGGTGAGGAAGCGGATCGCCCCGCAGCCCAGTCCGGTACCCGCGGCCGCGAGGGTGTCGGGGTCCAGCGCGAGGTCGAGATCACCGGGCCCGATCAGCCCGCCGAAGAGGCCGCCCATGAGGGCGCCGGCCGGCTCGGGGGTGACCTGGGCCCGCGCCAGGGTCCGCAGGGTGCAGCCGTAGGGCACCTCGGCGAGCAGGGGTTCGGCGCCACCGCCCGCGAGCGTCACCAGAGTGGCGCGGGCGGTGCGGCGCCGGCGGTCCGGCTGTGCGGCGATGAGCGCGATCCGGGCCAGGGTCTCGACGTTGGCGACGAAGGTCGGTGCACCGCCGACGCCCTGCTGATAAGGGCGGGGCGGTTTGGCGGTGGGGAGGGCGGGGCCGCCGTTGATCCGGCGGACCACGGCGGTCTCCTCCCCCGCGACATAGGTGTGCGGAGTGTCGACGACATCGCACGGCAGCTGAGGTGTCCGTTCGGCGAGCGCCCGGCGGATCCGTTCGCCCGCCGCGGTGTCGGAGACGTAGACGTAGCCGCGTTCCGCACCGGCGATCTCCGCGGCCCGCGCCAGCCCGTCCAGGACCAGATGCGGCCGGGCCCGCAGCAGCCAGCGGTCCTTGACGGAGCCGGGCTCCCCTTCCTCTCCGTTCGCCACGACGACGGGGCGGCGCCCGGCGTCGCGGACGGCGCGGAGTTTCGCGCCTGTGGGGAAGCCGGCGCCGCCTCGTCCGCGCAGACCGTCGTCGATCCGGTCGAGGAGCTCCGCCGCGCCGATCGCCGTGCGGTAGCCGCCGGTGGCCGCGTACGCCCTGGCGTCCTCGGTCACGCCCGGTGCCGCGCCGAGCACGGAGGGGGGTCCCCGGCGGTATCAGGGAGTTGGTCCCGGTCATCCTCGGTCTCCGTCCGGTGGGGTGGTGCGCAGGGTGCGCACCGCGCGTTCCAGGGCGCTGCGGTCCGCGGCCGTCCGGTCGTAGCCCGGTCCGGGGAGACCGATCAGCATGCGGTGGTGGTCGAGCACGACCTCCGCGGCACGGAGTGCGGCCCGGCGGTCGCCGGGGCGGGTACGGCCGGCGACCGCGGTCACCAGGCCGGTCACCTCGGCGAGGTAGCGGAGCCAGCCGTGCTGGGTGCCGTGCAGGATCAGGCGCTCGACGCGGCGTCGTTCGGCCTCGGTCGCCTCTGCGGGGGCGTCCGTCATCCGCCGCGCGGCGGTGCGCAGGGCCGCGACGGTGGCGGGCAGTTCCCGTTCGGGTTCGGGGGTGAGCCCGAGCCAGATCAGGTTCCGACGACCGCTCATGCGTGCCTCCGGGGAGAGGGGTGGGGTGCCGGCACGGCTCGGGTCAGGGCAGCTGGGTGTGGGGCGGTTGCCGTGGCTCGGTGCCGGGGCGAGGTGCCGTTGCGGGGGTTCGGCCGACGGGTCGGGGCGCGGCGCGCCCGCTCGCTTCCGCCGATCCGTGCTCGGAGCGCCGGAGCAGTGGAGCGCCGGAGCGGCGATGGCACTAAGCTAACTAATCAATTAGTCAGGATACTAGGATACAAGTCTTGACTTCACTGAAACCCGCCAGCAATCTGACTGACCAATTAGTCAGCACGGTTCCGGTGCGCCGGTCCAGGGACTTTCCACCGCGCCCTGCCGCCACGGCCCCGGGCACCCCGTGCGGCATGGAGGAGTGACCCGATGCACCCCGAAGCCACCACGGCACCGACGGAACAGGATGTCCCCGGGCAGGCACTGGCCGCCCGCTACTACACCGACCCGGCCACGGCCGCCGCCGAGACGCGGCACATCTTCGCCAGGTCCTGGCAGCTCGTGTGCCATGAGTCCGATCTCCCCGGTCCCGGCGCACGGCTCGCCGCCACCGTCGCCGACCGCGAGGTACTGGTCGTCCGTACCGAGGACGGCACCCTGGCCGGGCACCTCAATGTGTGCCGGCACCGCGGCACCCGCCTGGTCTCCGCTCCCGAGGCGTCCGGCAAGGCCATCCGCTGCCCGTATCACGGGTGGACGTACAAGCTCGACGGACGGTTGGTCGGTGCGCCCGAAGCACGCCAGATCCCCTGCCTGGACAAGCCCGCCCTCGGTCTCTTCCCGGTCCGGGTGGAGTCGTTCCTGGGGTTCGTCTTCGCCAACCTCGATCCGGGGGCCGTTCCGCTGGCGGAGCAGTGCGCCGGGCTGGCGGAGGCCGTCGGCCACTATGCGGGGGCCGATCTGGTGCCGGTAGGACGCAGCCGCATCCACGATCTGGCCGGCGCGGAAGTCCAGCACGCCAACTGGAAGGTCGCCGTCGACAACTACCTGGAGGGCTATCACGTCCCGGTCGCCCACCCCGGGCTGATGCGCCTCCTCGACTACCAGGGCTACACCAGCGAGATCGACGAGTCCTACGTCCTCTTCGCCTCGCCGCTGCGCGACAAGCCGTCCTCGAACTGGGCCGAGCGGCTCTACCAGCGCCTCGCCTCCCCCATGCCGGGTCTGACCGAGGCCGACCGGCGGATCTGGCGGTACGCGGTGATCTACCCCAACACACTCATCGACTTCTACCCCGACCATGTGCTTGCCTGGACCGCCATACCGACGGCGGTCGACCGGGTGGCTGTTCCCGGCGCTTTCTACACGCACCGCGGGACGAGTGCCCGGACCCGGCTCGCGCGCCGGCTCAACATCCACATCGGCTGGATCACCAATGACGAAGACGTCGAATTGGTGGCCCGGGTGCAAAAAGGCCTCGGCACCCCGGGCTTCGAGCCGGGCCCCCTGTCCCGCCGGGAAGCCGCGGTCGGCTGGTTCGCCGAGCGGGTACGCACCGACCTCGGTGGCGCGATGCGCTGACCCCCACCGGTGAGACAGCGCCATGAGCCGTCCCCCTCGGCGCGCGACGCCCCGCGCCACGGCTGACAGGTCCCTCACGGAGGACAGGGCTTCCGTGCATCCGTGACCGCTCCCTGAAGCAGCGCTCATCCCCTACGGAGAGGACCTCATGTCCCCCGAGGAACCCCCGCCTCCGTCCCGGCGCGCCGTTCTGTCCGGGCCGGGCAGGAGATCGCCGCCACCGCCGCGGCGGATCTCAAACGGGTGCATCTGGAACTGGGCGGGAACGCGCCGGTCCTGGTCCATCCATGAGGATGTGGACCCCGAGGCGACCGCGGCCGAGCTCGCGGCCGTGGCGTACTACAACGCCGGCCAGGACTGCACCGCTCCCACCCGGTTTCTGGTGCACCACCGCCGCTACGACGCCTTCGTGGCCGCGTTCGCGGCGGCGGCGCACGCGCTGCGGACCGGGCCGCCCGGCGATCCGGCCGCCGACTACGGTCCGCTCAACAGTGCGGCCCAACGTGCCTCCGTACAAGCCCTGTTGAGCCGTCTGCCGGACCATGCCGAGGTGGTGACGGGAGGTACGGCACCGGGGCGGCCGGGCTGGTTCCACTCCCCCACGGTCGTTGCGGGGGTGCGCCAGAGCGACGAGATCGTGCAGGAGGAGATCTTCGGCCCGGTCGTCACGGTGCAGCCCTTCACCGACGAGGCCGAGGCGCTCCGGCTGGCGAACGGGGTCCGGTTCGGTCTGGCGGCGAGTGTGTGGACCGCCGACCACGCACGGGCGATGCGGGCCACCCGCGCGCTGCACACCGGGATCGTCTGGGTGAACACCCATGGCACCACGGTGTCGGAGATGCCGCTCGGCGGGGTCAAGCACTCCGGCTACGGCAGCGATCTGTCCCTCGCGGGCCTGTTGGACTACACGCAGGTCAAGCACGTCATGCTGTGAGGCGGCGGCTCCCGGGCGCGGCCGAGGGGCCTGTCCGATGGGTCGTGGCCGGGTCCGCCCCTGGCTCATCGGACAGGCCCCGGCCCGGGAGCTCTCGGCGTCGCGCGGCGCTCACGTGTCCGCCGTTCCGGGTGCCGCACCACGGTCGTGGGCGGCGGCCGGCACCTGGTCCTGAGCACCTGTCAGATCCCGGGCCAGTGCGACGCGGGAGAGCAGCACGGCGCCCCACAGCACCAGCCCGACGCCCACCGCCTCGGGCACCAGCCACCAGCCGGTCCGTACCCGTTCGTCGTACAGGGTGACGCCCAGCGACAGGCTCACCAGCGCGTCGCCGAGGGTGAGAACCGGCTGCGAGGCGGTCAGCGGGCCCGACTGCATGGCGTTCTCCAGGAGGAAGATGGCCAGCACTCCGGCGGCGGCGAAGCCATAGGTCTGCCAGGTGCTGAAGAACGCGGCGGGGCCGCCGGTCTGCCAGGCGTGGGTGGCGTCCTTCAACATGGCCGCGGTGAGGGCGTACCCGACCGCTGTGGCCCCGGCGAAGCAGGCGGCCCGTACCCCGCCCGCCCCGCGGCGGAGCGCAGCACCGACCGCCGCGACGATCACCGCGGCACAGACCACCAGGGCGGGCACCCAGCGGTCGAAGGGGGCGTGGGTGGTGCCGATGGTGGGCGCGGCGGCGGCGAGGGCGGATCCGAGGCCGACGACGAGCAGCCCCACGCCGATCCAGCCGGCACGGGGGATCTGTCCGCCGAGGAGGACCCGTCCGATGAGCAGGGCGAGGGGCAGTTCGAGGACGAAGAGCGGCTGCACCACCGACAGTGCGCCCTGCGACAGTGCCAGCGCCTGGAAGCAGGCCGCGGCGACGACGGCGAGCATCCCGCCGAGCCAGACGGCACGGTGCAGCAGGTCGACGAGCAGACCGAGGCGCAGCCCGGCGGACAGCGGAACCGTACGGGCGGCGCGCCGCTGCAGGACCGTGGCCAGCGCGTTGCTGGCCGCCGCGAGCAGTGCGAACAGTACGGCCGGCCATGTGGTCACGGCCCACCTCCTCGTCGGCCACCCGGGCACCTGGGCGGGGCCCGCGCCACGGTGGTCGGGCGGCAGCGGGGCGGCGCTGTACTGGGCTTCGACGCTATCCGGCGGCCGACGCGGACCGCCCGGCGACACGGGCGCCGGAGGGCCGCATTCGCTGAGCCGGACGGATGCTTCCCGGGTGCCGGGGTGTCCGGTCCGGGGTGCCGGGCGGCCGCCTCCGCGGCTCCGGGCGGCGGTCCCCGGGGTGGCAGATCTTGTCGTCTCAGCGTCGAACCACCAGGTCACAGCCGCGTCCCACCCGGCGGCAGGTGGCGCAACACTGCGGCAACACCACTGGCCGGATCCCGTCGGTATGGTCCACCGCATGCCAGCCGAACGCACCCGCCAGCACACTACTCCGGTAGCGGCCGCGCGCCGTCGCCGGCTCCGCGCTGACCACGCCCGGCAGCTCGCCGACCTGCTGCGCCACCAGGTGCTCGGGGGCGGCTTCCCCAGCGGCGTCCTGCCGCACGAGGAGGTGATCGGCGCGGACTACGGCGTCTCCCGCAACACCGTCCGCCAGGCCCTCGACCTGCTGCGCGCCGAACAGCTCGTGGCGCGTCAGCCGGGTGTGGGCACGGTGGTGGTGGGTCAGAAGTACCCGCATGCGCTCGACCGGCTGATGGGACTCGCCGAGATCCTGCACCCGCACGGCAGGGTCACCAATGAGGTGCGCACCATCAGCCCGGTCGCGGCTCCGGCCCCGGTGGCGGACCGACTGCGGATCCCGCCGCGCTCCGAGGTGCTCTACGTGGAGCGGCTGCGCAGGCTCGACGGTCTGCCGCTGTCCTTGGACCTGACCTATGTCCCGATGCACATCGGGCTGGCCCTGCTCGACGCCGACCTGGAGAACAACGACGTTTTCCGGCTGATCGAGGAGACCGCCGGACAGCCGCTGGGCACCGCCGAGATCACCCTGGAGGCCGTCAATGCCGATGCGCACTCCGCCGCCGTGCTGGAGGCGCCGCGCGGCACCGCCGTGCTGATGCTCGAACGTCTCACCCATCTCGCCGACGGCACCCCCGTCGACCTGGAGTTCATCCGCTTCCGCGGCGATCGCCTCACCATGCGGGGCCTGCTGCGCCGCACGGTCTGAGCCGCCCCCCGCCCACTCCCCGCACCACCCTCGTCCGCTCCCCCGTCATGCCCTGGAGACCGCCATGCCTCTTGTCCCCCAGCGCGCCGACGTCCCCGTGACCATCGACGCATCCCAGTGCATCGACGGCTGCACGCTGTGCGTCGACATGTGCCCGCTGGACTCGCTCGCCATCGACCCGTCGAGCAACAAGGCCTACATGCACGTCGACGAGTGCTGGTACTGCGGCCCGTGCGCCGCTCGCTGTCCCACCGGCGCGGTCACGGTCAACATGCCCTATCTGTTGCGATGAGAGGCCCCCGTTCATGAGCTCCCGATTCACGGGCTCCCCGTTCCCGCCGTCCCCGTCCCCCTCGCCGTCCACCCCCGTATCCCCGATTGCCGCCCCGCACCGGGCTCGTCGCCGTGCGCGCACCGCGGCGCTGGTCTCCGCTCTGCTGCTGGGCTCGCTCAGCGCCTGCGGCACACCCGCGGACGCCTCGGACGGCAAAACCGTCACCGTGACCGTCGGCTACCAGTCCAAGACCATCAACACGGTCACCGCCGGCACCCTGCTGCGCCAACTCGGCTCCTTCGAGCGGGCGCTGCGCGCCCAGGGCAAGCGGGACGGCAGGGTGTACAAGGTGCGGTGGCAGGACTATGCGACCGGTGCGCCGATCACCGCGCAGATGGTCGCCGGGAAGGTCGACATCGGCTCGATGGGCGACTTCCCGCTGCTCATCAACGCCGCCCGCGGCAAGCAGCTGCACGCCCCCACCCGGCTGGTCTCGGTGACCGGCTACAACCTGCGCGGGGCGCTCAACACCATTGTCACCAAGCCCGGTTCGACGCTGCGCTCGCTGCGGGACCTGCGCGGCAAGAAGGTCTCCAGCAGCGTCGGCTCGGCGTCGGACGGCACTCTGGTGCGGGCCCTGCGGCGGGCCGGGATCGATCCGGAGCAGGACATCCACCAGCTCAACCAGCAGCCGGCGGTGGGGGCCTCGGCGCTCCGGTCGGGCAGCGCGGACGCCCTGTCGCAGTTCGTGGCCTGGCCGGGGCTGCTCACCTTCCAGGGCACGGCGCAGGCGCTCTACGACGGGGGCGCGCTCGACCTGCCCACCTTCCACGGCGTGACCGTACGGGACGCGTTCGCCACCCGGCGCCCGGCCGTGGTGCGGGCGTTCCTCACCGCACAGCGGGACGCGACCCGCTATCTGCAGCGCCACCCCGTCGACGCCGCGCAGCGGGTTGCCAGGGCCACCGGGCTGCCGCCCGAGGTGGTCTACCTCTACAACGGCGCCGGCGGCATCGCCACCTTCGATCCCACCCTCAAGCCGCAGCTGATCGCCGCGCTGAAGAAGGACGTCCCAGTGCTGCGCGCGGCCAGGCTGACCGGGCCGGTCGATGTGGACTCCTTCGTCAACGACCGCTATCTCAAGCAGAGTTACGGCAGTGATTACACCCGGGCCGTGCGCGCCACCGCTCACCCGTCGCCCCACGAGGTGTGGCTGCGCGGTGCGGGCCGGACGCATTCCTTCGCCGGTCCGCAGGCTCTGCTCCGGTTCGTCGCCGCTCATCGCGACCGGGTGCGTGCCGCGTATGTGGCCGATACGACGACCGGCAGCCGCTGGTTCGCCGACAAGGCGGTCTGGGTCCACGACGGCGCACGGCTGCTGCCCTTCGCCACCCGGGCCACCGCCGACGCCTGGACGCGGCGGCACCGCGGTGCCCGCACCCTCAGCTACCCCGCCGCTCTGGAGCAGGCCCGGTGAGCGCGCCCGCCACAACGGCCGACCGCACGGGACGGACCGGCCTGCGCCGGGGGCCCTGGATCCGCTACGCCCGGATCACCGCCGCGCTCCTCGCGGCGCTCGCCGGGTGGCAGTTGCTCGCCCAGTTCCGGGTGAACCTGTGGCTGCGGTTCTCCCAGTTCCCCACGGTCGCCGAGACGGCCCGTGAGTTCGCCCAGCGGCTGGGCACGGCCACGTACTGGCAGGACGTCTCCCACAGCCTGACCCGGATCGTCGGCGGCTTCGCCCTCGCGGCCGTCCTCGGCGTCGCCGTCGGCACCGCCCTCGCCCGCTCCCCTGTCGTCTCCGACCTGTTCGGTCCGCTGCTCGAAGTGCTGCGCCCGATACCGGCGATCGCGCTGGTGCCGGTGGCGATCCTGCTGTTCCCCAGCAATGAACAGGGCATCGTCTTCATCACATGCACCGCCGCGTTCTTCCCGGTCACGGTCTCCACCCGGCACGCGGTACAGGCGCTGACACCCGTCTGGGAGGAGGCGGTCCGCACCATGGGCGCGGGCCGGTGGCGGGTGCTGCGGTCGGTGGTGCTGCCGGGGGCGCTGCCCGGCATCCTCGGCGGACTGTCGGTGGGCATCGGTGTCTCGTGGATCTGTGTGATCTCCGCCGAGATGATCTCCGGCGAGTACGGCGTGGGCTATCGCACCTGGCAGGACTACACCATCGTCGACTACCCGGGGGTCTTCGTCGGGATGGCCACCATCGGCCTGCTCGGCCGGTGCACCTCCACGGCGGTGGAACGGCTGGGGCGACGCCTGACGCGATGGCTGCCGCGTACTGCGCACGGGCCGGGGGCGTCTGCGGGCGGCCGGTTCCGACGGCGGACGGTCCGGACGGCACCCGGGGAGCCGTCATGACCCGGACCGAGACCAGTACCGGAACCACCCCGGCGGCCCCGGCGCAGCCACCCGCACCGGGCCTCCGGCTGACCCTGGGCGACGCCGTGCTCGGACGGCCCGGCGCTCCCGTCCTCGACCACCTGGACCTCGATGTCGCCGCGGGCGAGATCCTCACCGTCGTCGGGCCGTCCGGCTGCGGCAAGTCCACTCTGCTGCGCACGCTGGCCGGGCTGCTGCCGCTCCTCGGTGGCCGGCTGACCCAGGACGGCGAGCCGGTCGAGGGGCCGGCCGCCGACCGGGCGCTGGTCTTCCAGGAGGACGCGCTGCTGCCCTGGCGCAGCCTGCGGGCCAACGTGGAACTCCCGCTGGCCGTCCGGGGAGTGGCCCGCGCGCAGCGCCGGGCGCGGGCCGAGGTCTGGCTGGCCCGGGTCGGGCTCACCGAGCACGCCGCCCGGCTGCCGCACCAGGTCTCCGGCGGCCAGCGGCAGCGCACCCAGCTGGCCCGCGCGCTGGCCGGACGGCCGCGCGCGGTCCTGATGGACGAACCGTTCGGTGCGCTCGACGCACCGACCCGGGCCGGGATGCAGCAGTTGCTGGTGACGGCGCTGAGCGGCACCCAGGCGACCGTCGTCTTCGTCACCCATGACGTGGACGAGGCGCTGTTCCTGGGCGACCGGGTCGCGCTGCTGGGCACCGGCCGGGTGCTGGACGTACCGCGGCCCCGCGTCCGCGCGGCGCACGCCGATCCGGCGACGGTCGCCCTGCGCCGCGAGGTGCTCGCGTCCCTGGACGGCCGGCCCGGTTCCTGACGGGACCGGCACGGGCACGGCCCGAAACCCCACCGACATGACCGGCACGTCATCGGACGTGACCCGGCAGGCGAAAGGCAACTGTCATGCCGGAAGGCACCGCCGGCGGGACCATGGACACCATGGCGATCCCCGCCCTCGACTCCGCCGAGGAGCTGTCCTGCGATGTCCTCGTCATCGGCGGGGGTACCGCCGGGACGATGGCGGCGCTCACCGCCGCCGAACACGGCGCATCCGTCCTGCTGTTGGAGAAGGCGCATGTCCGCCACTCCGGCGCGCTCGCCATGGGCATGGACGGGGTCAACAATGCCGTCATCCCGGGCCGCGCGGAACCCGACGACTATGTCGCCGAGATCACCCGCGCCAACGACGGCATCGTCGACCAGTCCACCGTCCGCCAGACCGCGACCCGGGGCTTTGCGATGGTGCAGCGGCTGGAGTCGTACGGCGTGAAGTTCGAGAAGGACGAACACGGCGAGTACGCGGTCCGCCAGGTGCACCGCTCCGGCTCCTATGTGCTGCCGATGCCGGAGGGCAAAGACGTCAAGAAGGTCCTCTACCGGCAGCTGCGCCGGCGGGAGATGCGCGAGCGGATCCGTATCGAGAACCGCATCATGCCGGTGCGGGTACTGACCTCCGGTGGCCGGGCGGTCGGGGCGGCGGGCTTCCACACCCGCACCGGACACTTCGTCACGGTCCGGGCGGGCGCGGTGATCCTCGCCACCGGCGCCTGCGGCCGTCTCGGCCTGCCCGCCTCCGGCTATCTGTACGGCACGTACGAGAACCCGACGAACGCGGGCGACGGCTACGCGATGGCGTACCACGCGGGCGCCGAACTGACCGGTATCGAGTGCTTCCAGATCAACCCGCTGATCAAGGACTACAACGGCCCGGCCTGCGCCTACGTCGCCAACCCCTTCGGCGGCTACCAGGTCAACCGGCACGGCGAGCGGTTCGTGGAATCCGACTACTGGTCGGGGCAGATGATGGCGGAGTTCGCGGCCGAGGTCGCCTCCGAACGCGGTCCGGTCTACCTGAAGCTGAGTCACCTCCCGGAGGAGTCCGTCTCCGCCCTGGAGACGATCCTGCACACCACCGAGCGCCCCACCCGCGGCACCTTCCACGCCGGGCGCGGTCACGACTACCGCACCCATGACGTGGAGATGCATATCTCCGAGATCGGCCTGTGCGGCGGACATTCGGCGTCGGGAGTCCGCGTCGACGACCACGCCCGCACCACCGTGCTGGGCCTGTATGCGGCCGGGGACCTCGCCTGCGTCCCGCACAACTACATGATCGGCGCCTTCGTCTTCGGCGACCTGGCGGGCGCGGACGCGGCCCAACACCCGGCATACGAGGGCGAGTTGCCCGCGGACCAGCTGCGGGACGCCCATGAACTGATCTACCGGCCGCTGCGGAACCCCGACGGTCCGCCGCAGCCGCAGGTCGAGTACAAGCTCCGTCGCTTCGTCAACGACTATGTCGCCCCGCCCAAGAGCGGCGCCCGGCTGTCGCTGGCCGTCGAGCACTTCGAGCGGATGCACACCGATCTCGCCGGGATGGGCGCCCGCACCCCGCACGAGCTGATGCGCTGCGCCGAGGTCAGCTTCATCCGCGACTGCGCCGAAATGGCCGCCCGGTCGTCGCTGGCCCGCACCGAGTCCCGCTGGGGCCTCTACCACGCCCGCACGGACCACCCGGAGAGCGATGACACCGACTGGCTGCACCACCTGGATCTGCGGAAATCAGCGACGGGAAGGATGGAGTTCACGGCCCGCCCGGTGGCGCCCTACCTCGTCCCGGTCGACGAGTACACCCCCGTGGGCGGGGCGCCCCGGTTCCTCGGCGAAATCCATCCGGAGCAGGTCGCGACGGCGGGGCGGCGGGATACGCCGCCCGTGGGGTCCCTGGGGGCGGGTGCGGACGGCGTGAGTGCTCCGGCGGCGGACGGCGCGGCAGCCGATCCCGGCATCCCGGCCGGGACCACGCCCAACGCCGGAGCCGGCACCTCCCCCCGCATCCTTGAACTCCTCGCCCTCGCCGAGGACCCGCCGGACCTCCCGACGCTCCGCCCGTATCTCGCCGACCCCGACCCGGCCGTACGGCGCGCCGCCGTCGACACCCTCACCGAAACCGTCCCGCCCGGCACGGGCCAGGCCCTCGCCGCCGCCCTCGCCGATCCCGACCCCGCCGTACGGGCGGCCGCGGGCGCCTCCTTGCGTGAGCTGATCGAGGCCCTCCCGCCGGAGCCCGGTCTGCGTGCACCGCTGGCCGCCGCGGCGCACGGGCCCGACGCGGTCGTCCGGTCGGCGGCCGTGGAGGTGCTGCGCGCGCTCCGCCTCGGCGACCGGACCCTCTTCGCCACCGCGCTCACCGACCCCGCCGTGGACGTACGCATCCAGGCCGTCCGCGCCCTGGTCTCCGTCGACGCCGCGGACGAGCTGCGGCGTGCCGCCCGGGACCCCGCCCGTGAGGTCCGGGTGGCCGCCGCGCACGGACTCGGTACGGTCGGCGGCCCCGAGGACCTGGCGGTGCCGCTGCGCGACGAGGATCTCCTCGTACGGGCCGCGGCGCTCGCGGCACTGGCCACCACCGGCTGCCCGCCGCCGTATGACACGGCGGCCGTCGCGGCGCTCGGCGACCCGGCCTGGCAGGTCCGGTCCGGTGCCGCGACGGCCCTGGCCGCCGCCGGCCCCGAACTCGCCGTGGCCGCGCTGCGCTCCGCGCTCTCCGACGGGCATGCGGACGTACGCAAGGCGGGGGTGCTCGCGCTGCGCGCGCACGCCGGCCGCGCGGAGGCCCGCCAGGCACTGGCCACGGTCGCGGACGACCCGGACGCCGATGTCCGCGCCTACGCCAGGCTCGCGACGAAGGGGTGACACATGTGCGGGGAGGCCGCCCGGTCGTCGGGCGGCCTCCCCGCACACCCCAGCCGCCACACTGCATGCGGCCCCCTGACCGGGCGCCAGGACACCAGGGCGCCAGGGCGCTGCCCCCGGCGACTGCGGTGTAAATCATCCAAAAACAGGCATATTCCTGCTAGCCGACATGGACAGCTGGTCAGGAATGCCTATGCCCTCCCTCTCCCCCCGATGGCCCCGATACGTCGAGTTCGCTCCGAGCGTCCTGGTCGCCGGAGGGCTCGTCTGGGACGCGTTCTCGCCGGCCGATTATTGGGGCGACCCGATGCTGACGGCGGCCAGCGTGACGGCCGGTGCGCTGCTCTCCCTGCGGCACACCCTGGCGATCGGCGCCGCCATCGTCGGCGGCGTCTTCGCGCTGACGGTGAAGGACGGCACCGCCGGCGACCTCGTGGGCTATCTGGAGCTCATCAACACCCTCTTCGCCGCGCTCATGGGGGTCGGCGTCAATCGGGTGATCGCCCGCCATGGACGCCATCTGGATGTGGTGCGCTCGGTGGCGGAGGCCGCCCAGCGTGCCGTGCTGCCCGCACCGCCGGAACGCATCGGCCCGCTGTCCATCGCCGCCCGCTACCAGGCCGCACAGAGCGAGGCCCGGATCGGTGGCGACGCCTATGCCGTCCAGCGGACCCCGTTCGGCGTCCGGCTGCTGATCGCCGATGTGCGCGGCAAGGGCCTGGGCGCGGTGAGCGCGGTGTCGGTGCTGCTGGGGGCGTTCCGTGAGGCCGCCGAGGAGGAGCCGGACCTCGCGACGCTGGCCGACCGGATGGAGCGGGCCCTGCTGCGGGAGAGCGAGCACACTTCCGAGGAAGACCGGTTGGAAGGCTTCATCACGGCCCTGATCTGCGAAGTCCTCCCCGGGGCCGCGGCGCTGCGGCTGCTGAACTGCGGTCATCCCGCGCCCTACCTCTGCCACGACGACGAGGTGCACACCCTGGAGCCCGGCGATCCGGGGCTTCCGCTGGGGATGGGCACGCTGGGCGTGGAACGGACCCGCCCGGCCGACCGGCCGTTCCCGGTGGGCAGCACGCTGCTACTGGTCACCGACGGTGTGACGGAGGCCCGGGACCGTACCGGACGGTTCTACGATCCCGCGGCACAGCTGGCGGGCCACGGCCCGTTCCGGGGGCCACAGGATGTGATCGACCGCCTGGTGCGGGACGTCGAGCGCTGGACCGGTGGGCCGCGCGACGACGATATGGCGGTCCTCGCCCTCACCCGGCAGATGGAGGGCCGGATGCGGATCCCCCGTAGTGGGAGCAGCCCCGAACGCTGACCGGAGGCCACGCTGAACGGCCCATCGCCGCCGGACTGGTCGATGAATACCGGCTGTTCGTCCACCCGGTCGTCCTGAGGCGCGGCCGGCAACTGTTCGCGGACGCAACCGGCACGACCAGGCCGCGACTCGCCGAAACCCGGCCGGTCCGCTCGGTCATCGCCCTTCTGCGCTACCGGACCGACCACATAACACACCACGTCCTACCGCGGCGCTCCACGACATTCGTGCCTCTCCGTCATCACTCCGCGCCCGCCGCCACGTTGCGTCATTTCCCCGTCCCTTGGGGAATTTCTTCGTGTGCTACAGAAAATCCGGGGTGGGAGATGAGATGATCAGTCAGAGCATCAGCATCCGCACCGAGCGATCCGTCGCTCCCGCGCAGATCGGAGTTGATGTGTCCGAGAACAGATCAACCCTGCTGAGTCAGCGCGCCGCCGTTATTTTCCTCCTTGGCGCCCTCACCGCAATCGGCGCCGGTGTGCTCACCTTCTTCAACGGCGGCACCCCGGCTTCCTCCACCCTCGTCGGCGGTGCCGCGTTCGGCGCCGCCGTCACCTTCTTCCATACGGTCATCGACTGAGCTTCACGGTCATCGACTGCGCTTCGGTACGGCCGGAAACGCCCCCTGCGCACGCGGCCGACCGGGCAGGCCCTTCGGTCCGCGCGACTTTGCCCAAGTCCCCACACCGGCATGGCACTTGGGACGGCCGGGCGGTATCGGCCGGGTGCGGGCCGGCGTCCGTCCGGCGTCCGGCAGCGAGGACGAAACCGTAGTGCCGGGCCGCCCGCCGACCGGGCACGGACGGTGAACCGATGCGCGCGCACAGCACCCACAGCACCCACAGGCAGGTGATGGCCTCGGTGACCGTAGCGACCATGAAGCGTGGGCTGCGGTCGGTCAGGGGGCCGGCATCCATGCCTTGAAGTTTCAAACTTCAAATCTTTGAGGAATCTTCCGGGGGAGAACCGAACGATGCGGGACAGGCTCCGGACGACTCCGCGGTCCCGCGGTCGGGCCTGCGGATCAGGGAGCTGGCGGCCCACCTCGGTGTGCGACGCCCTGCGCACATTGCTCGGACATCGGCAAGCCGAGCTCACCGGCGCGCCACCGCGATGCTCGAAGGGTCCGGCGCCCCCACGCCTACCTCGCCGGGGACGAGCCGGCGGAGGCGGGCTGAGCGCCGCGCACCGGCCCGATACCCCACTCCTCCGGGGCGCGGGACCGGCCCGGCAGCGGCGCCCGGCCCGGCCTCTGCCGCTCCGTGCGGAATCCGTGGCACCGCATGCGGTGCGCTGCCGCACCTCAAGTGCCAAACTTGAGGGACCGCGCCCGGCGGCCGGCCGGGGCCCTTGTCGCCGAGGGGAACATCATGACCTGGGCATCTTGGACCACTGTGGGGATACACGCCCTACCCGGCGCGGTGCGCACCGCGGAGATCGGCGTGATCAACGGTGACCTGACCATTCACACGACCTGGTCGGAGAACCTGGCCCACGTAGCTGTGCAATACACCGGGGCGTCGGACTGGTACACCATGGCCGGCAGCCCCGTCCCGTGCGATTCCGAAGAGGCTAGCCGCACCTTCCACCAGGCCGTCGTCGAAGCCGTACGCGGCGGAGAGCGGGCCGACGCCTCCCTTGAGGAACTCTTTCCCCATTAGGGCATCGCCCTGACCCGGCCGGCGCCTGCCCCGGCCGGCCCGGCAAGCGGTCGCCTCCCCCGGCCCGGCAAGCAGCGCTCGCCGCGCTCCGGCCCCTGCACGCGCCCCCGGGGAGCCGTGGCAGCGCGGAACGCCGCACCGACCCACAGCGCCGTGCCACCCCATGGCACCCCATGTCACCGTACCGACGCACAGCACCGCACCGCCCCACGGCGCCGTAGGGGCCCACAGCGCCGCTCCGCCCCCCATCGCCGCGCCGGCGAGCAGTGCCGGTCCGACCGCCAGTGCCGTGACACCGATACCCCGCGCACCTTTCTCCGTACCCGGCCGCGCCGCTGACCGGAGTGCGGCGCGGATCATCGCGATCTCCCCCTGTGCGGGCGCCCTCCCCCACGCCTGAACCCCGCGCGAACGCCGTCGCGCCGCCGCCCACGAGCGTCACAACGGCCAACTCGTCGCAGCCGCACCGGCAGTGCCCCTGGCGCAGGCCAACGGGCCCGCGGCGGCGGCCATTCGGGGCGGATGGGCCTGCCCTTCTAGCAGTCCGAAGTTCCGCTCGATTTCCGGGCAACCATTTCGCGCCACCCCATGTCTCCTCAGTTGGACCACAGTTGGTCACCTGTTGGCTACCTATAGCTGATCAATTGTTAAATTTCGCCCATGAATCTCGATTGCTGATCATTTCCCTTTACATGCCCATGCCAGGCAGACCAGGGTTTGCGCGGGGCCACGCGGCCCCCGTGGTGCACAACAGCACCGCGCGTACGGGCGGTTGGCCAGCCGACCGCCCCCGCAGCGCTAAGGACCCACATCAGTGCGTAGACCCCACATACGCAGACACCGCCTGGCCATCGCGGTCGCTGTGACGACGGCCGCAACCCTGACGGCGGGTGTGGCGGGCAGTGCCTCCGCGACCCCTCCGGCCTCGCCGGTAGCTGCCTCCTCAACTCCCGCCCTTCAGACAGCCGTCGACGCGGCCCGCGACGCCGCATTCGCGCACGCCTCGGCCACCGGAGTCAGCAAGAAGGACACCCTCGAAGCCACCGACGCGCTCGTCGACCCGGACGGCCGGCAGCATGTCCGCTTCGTACGGACCCACCGCGGCATGCCGGTGCTCGGCGGCGATCTCGTCGTCCACCTGACCGCCAAGTCGGCGTACGAGGGAGTGACCCGGGCCTTCCGTCATCAGCTGGACGTGACCGGCACGGACCCGAAGCTGTCGGCCGGAGAGGCCCGGACGAAGGCCGCCGCCGTGGCGAAGGGCCAGGCCGGCGACACCGAACTGGTCGTGGACGCCCGTAACGGCCGCACGACGCTGGCCTATCAGGTGCAGGTGGCCGACAGCCGCACCGCCGAGTCCGGCGGCGCCCGTACGGTCGTCCTCGACGCGGCGACCGGCGCGGTGCTCAGCAACGTCCAGGCCGACGACTCGTTCCTGTCGCCCTCCGTCCAGCGCAAGCTGCGCGCGCGGGGCGAGCGGCTCAACCCCGCGACCGGGCTGTTCACGCCCGCCCCGCCCGTCACCGGCAAGGCGGCGAAGAGCGCCGGCTTCCCGGCCCCGGCCAAGGGCACCGGCGCATCCTTCTTCGTCGGCAGTGTGCCGCTGTCCACCACCCAGACCGCGAAGAAGTCCTTCACCCTGAAGGACTCCACCCGCGGCAACACCGAGACCCGGGACGCCGGCGACAAGGAACTGGACAAGTTCAGCAGCGGCAAGGCGTTCACCAGCACCACCAACCGCTGGGGCAACGGCACCACGAGCAGCCGGGCCACCGCCGCCGTCGACGCCCAGTACGGCATCGCCAGCACCCTGGACTTCTACAAGAAGACCTTCGGCCGCAAGGGCATCAAGAACGACGGCCGCGGGGCGCGTGCCCTGGTGCACTTCGGCAAGAAGGTCGGCAACGCCTTCTGGTCCTCCGAATGCGGCTGCATGCTCTATGGCGACGGCGACGGCAAGACGTTCGCCAAGCCTCTGGTCGTCCTGGACGTCACCGGCCATGAGCTCTCCCACGGCGTCGTCGATGCGACCGCCAACCTCCAGCCCACCCGCATCGACGCCGAGGGCAGCCAGTTCGGCGAGCCCGGCTCGCTCAACGAGTCGCTGGCGGACATCTTCGGCAGCGCGGTCGAGTTCTCGACCAACAACCCGAAGAACCCGCCGAACTACCTGATGGGCGAGAAGCTCGGCCTCGACCAGAAGTTCCTGCGCCGTCTGGACAAGCCGTCCCTCGACAAGCTCGAAGGCGCGGTCGACTACTGGTCGAAGGCCTCCTACGACACCGAGGTGCACGCCGGCTCCGGCGTCTCCTCGCACGCCTACTACCTGCTCGCCGAGGGCAGCGGGAAGAAGACCATCGGCGGTGTCGCCTACAACTCCCCCACCTACGACGGCTCGAAGGTGACCGGCATCGGGCGGACCAAGGCGACGGCGATCTTCTACCGGGCGCTCACCCGGTACATGGTCTCCACGACCGACTTCCACGACGCCCGGACCGCGACCCTGCATGCGGCCAAGGACCTGTACGGCGCCAAGAGCACCGCGTACAAGACGGTGAACAAGGCCTGGGCGGCCGTGAACGTGAAGGCGTCCAACACGCCCTCCGCCAAGCACTGACCCGCTCCGGGACCGGGCGCAGCGTGGTGTCCCCGCCGGTCGCGGGGGCACCACGCTCGTTTGTTTTCCCGGCCCGGGGTCCCTCCGGTGGTCCTCGACGGCGTGGCGGCGGGAGCCTACGTTTGAGGCCATGATCATCGATCGGACGAGCGGCTCCCGGCGGCTCGGCTACCCGGCAGCGGCAGGCGTCTTCGCCGTCGGCATGGCCGGGACGACACTTCCCACCCCGCTCTACGGGCTCTACCGCGCACAGCTCGGGTTCTCCGAGCTGATGGTGACCGTGGTCTTCGCCGTGTACGCCCTCGGCGTGATCACGGTGCTGCTGCTCGCCGGCAATGTCTCCGACGAGGTGGGCCGGCGGCCGGTGTTGCTGTGCGCGCTGGGTCTGTCGGCGGCGAGCGCACTGTGTTTCCTCTTCGAGGGCGGGCTGCCGATGCTGCTGCTGGGGCGGGTGTTGTCCGGCTTCGCCGCCGGGTTGTTCAGCGGCGCCGCCACGGCGGCCGTGCTGGAGCTCGCCAGGCCCGGCCAGGAAGCGCATGCGGGGTTCGCCGCCACCGCCGCGAACATGGGTGGCCTCGGCTGCGGCCCGTTGCTGTCCGGGCTGCTGGCGCAGTACGCGCCGTGGCCGCTGGTCCTGCCGTTCCTGGTGCATCTCGTCCTGGTGGCCGGGGCGGCCGGGGTGACCTGGTTCCTGCCGGAGACCGTCGGCTCTCCGCACCGCCCCGGGACACTGCGGCCGCAGGGCCTTCGGCTCCCGCCCGGAGTACGGGGCGTCTTCACCCCCGCGGCGGTCGCCGCGTTCGCCGGTTTCTCGCTCCTGGGGCTGTTCACCGCGGTGGCGCCGAGCTTCGTCGGCGCGACGCTCGGGGTGCACAATCTGGCCGTTGCCGGGTTGATCGTCTTCACGGTGTTCCTGGGCTCCACCGCCGGGCAGTCCCTGACGGAACGGATCGGCGTACGCAGAGCGCTGCCGGGCGGCTGTCTGGTGCTGGTGGTGGGCCTCCTGCTCGTGGCCGCCTCGCTGGCCGTGACCTCCCTGCCGCTGCTGGTCATCGGCGCGGTGTGCGGCGGCGTCGGCCAGGGCCTGGCGTTCCGGGCCGGGCTGACCGCCGTGGGCCGCGCGGCACCGCCCGAGCACCGCGGCGGCACCATCTCCGCCTTCTTCCTCGTCGCCTATCTCGGCATTTCGCTGCCGGTGGTCGGGGTCGGTGCGCTCACACTGGCGCTCGGCCTGCGCGGTGCGGGCCTGGCCTTCTCCGCCTGTGTCATCGTGCTCGCCGTCGCCGTCGGCCTCTACGTACTGCTGCACCCGCCGGCCGACGAGGACTGACCGGTGGCGGGCCGCGCATTCCACCGGCCCGGACCGGACGCGGCGCGTTCGACGAGATGGCCGGCGAATGCGACGGCGTCGCGGTCGGGCGTCAGGCCTCGCGCGCCCGGGTTCCGTCGTCCCCCGGCACCAGCCGCACCCGCAGCCGCTCCGGCCCGCGGGTGAAAACGCCCGCGTCGGCGGGCGCCGTACCCTCCGCGAAGTCCATGGCAGGAAACGCGTCGAGCAGCTGATTGACGGCGACCTCCACCTCGGTCTTCGCGAGGAGCGCGCCCACGCAGAAGTGCCGGCCGAGGGCGAAGGCGACGTGATCGGCGGCGGCGCTGAAGGCCGTGGCCGGCGTCAGATCGCCGCGGAGGACATGGAAGGTGTCGGGCCGGGCGTAGTGGCGCTCGTCGCGGTTCGCGGAGCCGATCAGGCAGGTGACCGTGGCACCCGCGGGGACGGTGCCGCCGCTCAGGGTCACCTCGGCGGCGGGCTGACGCATGATCATCTGGACCGGCGGGGTGTAGCGCAGGGATTCGGCGAGGGCCGCGGGGATCAGCGACCGGTCGGCGCGTACGGCGGCCAACTGGTCCGGGTGGGCCAGCAGATTGCGGAACAGGGCGGCGAGGGCCTTGTCCGTGGTTTCGCCGCCGGCCGAGAGCAGCAGGCTGACGAACGACGTGATGTCCTGGTCGCTCATCCGGGTGCCGTCGACCTCGGCGGTGCAGAGCCTGGAGAGCAGGTCGTCGCCCGGTGTGGCCCGCCGTTCCCGGATGATCGGGAGCAGGTAGGCGGAGAGCTCGCGGCCGGCCCGCAGGCCGGCGTCCGCGGTCTCGGGGTCCTGAGCCAGATTGGCGAGGAAGCCGACGACGGATGCGTACCAGCTGTGGAAGCGGTCGTGGTCGGCCCGGTCCAGCCCGAGCATGTCGACGATCACGTTGATGGGGAAGCGGGTCGCGAACCGCGCCACGAGATCGGTCTCCGCCGCGTCGCGGAAGGTGTCGATCAGCTCCCGTGCGTTGCGCTCGATGACCGGCAGAAACTTCTCCCGCAGCTCCCGGCCCCGGAAGGCGGGGGCGACCAGGGCCCGGCGTACGGCGTGCTCGCGGCCGCTCATCTGGGGCAGGGTCCGGCCGCCGTGCGCCGGTTCGAGCTGCCATGCGTAGTTGTCGCTGGTGAACACCGGATCGCGGAAGGCCCGTGCCACGTCCCCGTACCGCGAGATCAGAAAGCTGTCGGTGCCCGGGTCGTGGAACAGCGGGTAGTGCGCACGCAGGATGCGGTACGCGGGATAGGGATCCGCCGCGAACTCCGGCGACAGGATGTCGGGCGGCTGCGGGAGGGTGGTCACAACACGTCCTCGGCTTCCCTGTGCGAAATCGGGCTCGGACGGGGTGCACGGCCGGCTGTTGACGCTAGGGCACCGCCTCGTGCCCGTAAAGAGCCCGTATCGCGACGTTGTGAATCCCGGCTGATCGTCTTACTCGGTATGCCGATTGAGTGTTCGTGCCGGTGTGAGCCCATAGCCATGGATCACGCAGTGACGACGTATCGGAGATGGCCGAGCCGGTGCTGCCGTCGCGGGCTGGGCGGTCTCCCGGCCCTGGGCCAGGGGGGTGGGCTGTGTCGGACCGGTTGTGTTCGGTGCCGGCGGTGAGGATCTCAGTCGTGGTAAGCGGCGCTCGCGGTCCGGACGAACGAGCGGATCAGTGGATTCGTGTCGCCCTCGTGCCATGCCGCAACCACGCGGCTCGGCGGCATATCGATCAGCGGCACCACGGTGAGCCCCGCGGCCGGCTCATGGTTCAGCAGGGTCATGCCGACCGTACCGTTCCAGAGGACGGCTTGCCGGCATTCCTGGACGGCGCGCACCACCGGGCCCTCGCGAGGTTCCCCGCCGTTCCAGTACGACTGCCAGAGGGGGTCGGTGCCCTCCGGAAACCGGAACCAGCGGCGATCGGCCAGGTCGGCCAGCTTCAAGCTGCGGTGGCGGGCCAGCGGATCGTCGGCGCGCAGCAGTGCCCCCACCGGGTCGGCGCGCAGCGCGTGCACGGTCAGGCCGGTCTCGTCAAAGGGGCCGCGGGTCAGGGCGACGTCGACCAGTCCGGCGTGCAGCCCGCAGGTCGGATCGGTCAGGTCGGCCTCGCGGATGCGGACCTCGACGCGCGGGTGCAGCCGGTGGTAGGCGCCGGCCAGTCGGGATGCGCCCGGGTCGGTGCTGTCGCCCAGGATGCCGACGGTGAGGGTCGCGGCGCCGGCCGCCGCGGCCACGCGTACGCGTACCCGGTCGGCCTGGTCGAGCAGGGAGCGTGCCTCATCGAGCAGCACCGCCCCCACCGGAGTCAGCGTGACACCGGCGGACGATCGGTCGAACAGCGCGGCGCCGACCTCGGTCTCCAGCTGCTTGATCGCCCGGCTCAGTGGCGGCTGGCTCATGTGCAGCCGGACGGCGGCCCGGCCGAAGTGGAGTTCCTCGGCGACCGCGACGAAGTAGCGCAGCGTGCGTAGCTCCATGGCGCAACGATACCCATACGGTATCGATGTCACGGAATGGGTCTTGGACTGCCGCGTTGCCCCGGTAGTGGAATCGGCGCATGACTGACGAACCGAAGACCAGCGAGCCGATGGCCGACCCCGCCGTATCGGTGGTCGGTCCGGGCGACGGCGAGACGATCCTCCTGGGCAGCACGCGCATGCGTGTCCTGGAGGACGGCAGCAACACCGGGCACCGTCTCGGACTCGCCGAGTCCGTCCTCGCGCCGCACACGCCCGGACCACCGCAGCACCGTCATGCCCAGCACGACGAGGGCTTCTACGTCATCTCCGGCACGCTGCGGTTCACGGTCGGCGACAGGGACTACGACGCGACCGCCGGCACGCTCGTGATGGTCCCGGCCGGAGCCCCGCACACCTTCGCCAACGTGACCGACCAGCCGGCCGTCATGCTGAGCACCTTCACGCCGGACCTGTATGTGCAGTACTTCCGGGACCTGGAGGAGATGTTCGCCGGTGGTCAGACGCTGACCCCACAGGCGAGTATCCAGGTGATGAGCCGTTACGCCACCGAGCCCGCCGTCGACTTCGCCCAGAGACCGGACTGACGACGCCGCCCGGCCACCTTCGTCAACCCCATCGGCTGACCACCTCGGCGCTGCCCTGGACATGGGCCAAGACCATCGCTGAGCGCGACCAGCCCAGCCCGGTGAGCGTCTCCACCGGCCGCGTCACCGTCGACAAGCCCACGACGCCGGGAATCGGGGACGACGTGCACGACGTGATTCCTCCAGTCGCTCAGTGCAGGGTCGGTCCTCGCTGTGAACTCCCGGCACTCCAGGAGCACTTCTCAGCAGCCCGTGTGGTTTCCGGCCCACACCGTGGGGGTTGGGGCCGACCACGGGCTTGCCTGTTCTAGTTGTCCAGCGAAACGGAAGAGGCGGCTTTCGAGTCCGTAACCGGCGGCAAACTGCATACCGATCGGGAGGCCCGTCCCGGTGTCGGCCGTCACGGGCACGGACATGGCGGGCGTACCCGTCACGTTGAACACCGCGGTGAACGGTGAGAGGTCGAAGAGACGGCGAAGCCAGCCGAGGCCGTCCAGCGCCTCCGCCCCCTGGGCGTGGGTGCCCAGGGGCACGGGCAGCTCCGGCGCGGTCGGGGTGAGCAGCATGTCGTAGGCGTCGAAGTACCCTGCCAGGCTCCGCGAGACCCGGTTGCGGACCGCGAGAGCGGTCACGAACTCGGCGCCGCTGATCCGCTGCCCGTAGTGGTAGCTGGCAAGGATCGGCGGTTCGAGGGTCGTGGAGTCGATGGGCCGGCCGAAGGCGGCTGCCAGCTCGTCGACCGAGGCCGTGAGGTTCGCCGTCCACTGCCGGGCGTTGGCCAGGAGGAACTCCTCCCAGTCGACTCCCAGGCCGACCTCGGCCTCCTCCACCCGGTGGCCGAGGGATTCCAGCAGGCGCACGGTGCGCGAGAGGGCGTCCAGCACGGGTGCGGTGGTGCGGTGTCCGCCCCACGCCTGGGCGAGGACGCCGATCCGCAGGGAGCCCGGGTGCCGGGTGACTTCCTCCGCGTAGGGCCGGGACGGCTCCTGGGCGAAGTAGGGGTCGCCCGGCTCCGGGCCGCGCATCTGGTCGAGCAGTAACGCACTGTCGCGCACGGTGCGGCTGACGCTGCCGTGCACGGCCAGGCCGTTGAAGATCTCGTCGAAGAAAGGGCCCACGGAAACCCGGCCACGGGTGGGCTTCAGCCCGAAGAGGCCGTTGTAGGCGGCAGGTATGCGGATCGAGCCGGCGGCGTCGGTCGCGTGCGCGATCGGGACCACCCCGGCGGCGACAGCCGCCCCCGCGCCCCCGCTGGATCCGCCCGCGCTCCGTTCCGGGTCCCACGGGTTCCGGGTCGCGCCGTACAGCACTGGTTCCGTCGTGGTGCTGTAGGCCATCTCCGGGGTCGCGGTACGGCCGAACGTCACGAGACCGGCGCGACGGAAGCGCGACATCAGGGAGGAGTCGGCGCCGGAGACGTGACCGGCCGCGAGACGGCTGCCCAGCTCCATGCGCCGCCCGGCCATGGCGACCGCCAGGTCTTTGATCAGGAAAGGGACCCCGGCCAGCGGTGCGCCGCCGGGGCGTGGCTCGTCGTCGGACGACCAGGTCTCCACGATCGCGTTGATCCGCGGCTCGACCGCCTGCGCGGCCTCGCGGGCGGTCGCTTCCAGTTCGGCCGAGGTCACGTCGCCCTTGGCGACCAGCTCCGCGAGCCCGACCGCGTCGAAGCCCACATACTCGCTGATTTTCACGGTCTCTCCCAGGATCGAGAACAATACCGGTGAGTTCCGCTTGATACCGATCGGTATCGAACGGGACAGGCTGGTACCGTAGCAGGGAGTGAGAGCCCCGCAACCGACCGGAGGTCACGGAGCAGCCATGGCATCGACCGCCAGAAGACCGAGCAGAGTGGCGAAACTGCCGCCTCGTGAGCGCATCCTCGACGCGGCGGAGGAGCTCTTCCAGAGCGAGGGGATCCGGCGGGTGGGCGTCCAGGCGATCGCCGAGAAGGCCGAGACCACCAAGATGGCGATCTACCGGCACTTCGAGACCAAGGACGCGCTCGTCGCGGAGTGGCTGCGGATCGTCGCCGCCGACTACCAGGCGGCGTTCGACCGGGTCGAGGCCGAACACCCCGGCCGGCCGGGGGAACAGATCCTGGGGGTGGCCCGCTTCATCGCCGAGGGGCTGCCAACGATCTCGCACCGCGGCTGCCCGTTCATCAACTCCCTCGCCGAACTGCCCGACCGCTCCCATCCCGCACGGCAGGTGATCGAGCAGCACAAGGCGCGCCAGACCCGCCGGATGGTCGGCCTGTGCACCGAGGCCCGGCTGCACGACCCCGAGCAGGCCGCGGCCGAGATCACCTTCGCACTCGAAGGCGCGCAGGTCAGCACGCAGAACGGAAGCATCGACCGGACGGGGGACCGTCTGATGAAGATCGTCGAGGGGATCGTGGACCGGCGCCGCTCCCCCGTCGACGCCTCCCGGACGGCCACCGACTGACCGCTCGCCGCACCCGGGTCGCCCAGGTCACCCAGGTCCCGACTACCGATCACCAGGCGCGCGTTCACCCGAGTTCACCGGAACGCTTGTCCCCACATGCCGGACGCCTGACTCCGCCACGGCCGCGCCCCCGCTGCGCCGCACCAGCCACGCTCTGGAAGGCGGGCCGGGGGCGCGTGGGTGGCAGCTGGCCGACCGCCCCGCATGAAGTGGCCGCCTCCTACTGAGCGCTTGGCCGAGCATGGCCTCGTGCTTGCGGGCCTTTTAGGTCCGCTGCCTACCCGTCTGCCGTCCGTGGGCCGGCCTTGCTGCACGCTGCCGGCCCACGGAAGGTTCGGCGGTATGCGCTCGGTGAAACCCCCAGCGCCGCTCGCAGATGCTGGCGCAATGAGGTCCCGGTTCCGAAGCCTGCGGTCACCGCGATCTTGTCGATGGGCTGGTCGGTCCCCTCAAGAAGCAGACGCGCGCGTTCCAGGCGCTGTTGGGTCAGCCACTGCACCGGGGTGAGGCCCACTTCTTCCCGGAACCGGCGGGTGAGGGTCCGTACGCTCATCGCTGCCTGCGCGGCCAGTGCATCGAGGGTCAGCGGCTGGTCGAGGCGTTCCAGGGCCCATGCCCGCGCTTTGCCCGTGGACGAGGACTCTGGCTCAGGAACCGGGGTGCGGATGTACTGGGCCTGTCCGCCGTCGCGGTGTGGCGGGACGATGGTGGTGCGGGCAAGGTCGTTGGCGATCGCCGTGCCGTGGTCGCATCGGATCATGTGGAGGCACAGGTCGATTCCGGAGGCCTCTCCGGCGGAGGTCAGGACGTCGCCCGCATCCGTGTAGAGGACGTCCGGGTCGAGTGCGACCCGCGGGAAGAGTTCCCGGAAGCGCTGGGAGGACTTCCAGTGCGTCGTTGCGCGGCGGCCGTCGAGGAGTCCGGCAGCTGCCAGCACGAACGCTCCGGTGCAGATCGAGGCGATCCGGGTGCCGGGCCGGATGGCGGCGAAGGCTGCGGCGAGAGTGCTGCCGAGCCGCCCTTCGGTGTCCGTCTCGTCCTCTTCGTGCGAGGCCGGGACGATGACCGTATCGGCCTCCCGCAGCGCCTCGGGCCCATGTGTGACGTAGATGGGAAAGTCTGCGTCGGTACGGATCTCACCGCGGGAAGGTGCACACGTGATCACCTCGTACAGCGGGTCGCCGTCGGCCGATCTGGTCTGGCCGAACATCTGATGGACCAGGCCCAACTCCATGGGCATCAGGCCGTGGCGGACGAGGACGGCCACACGGTGCCGACCCGGCTGTATGAAGGCGGTCATGGCCAGATCCTTGCAGATGCTGTCTGCTTGCCCGCTGGCTCCGCCAGTCGTGGTCTCCCACCATGATCAGGGTGACGCAACGCATCGAGAACTCGCCTTCCGTTCACCCACCCCGAGTGCACCGTGCCTGGTGGGTGGCCGCTGTCGCAGCTCTGGCGATCATTGCCGCCGGCGCGTTCAGCACCATGCCAGGGTTGCTCGTCGACCCCTTGCAGGAGGAATTCGGCTGGTCGCACGGCGAGATCAGCTTCGCGGTCTGGGTGAACATGGCACTGAACGGCTTGACCGCCCCGTTCGCCGCAGCTCTGATGGACCGTTTCGGCCTGCGGCGCGTGGTCGTTGGTGCGCTGGCTGTCATCGCTGCGGGCGCAGCACTGACGACGGCCATGACGGAGCCGTGGCAGCTGACCCTGTACTGGGGTGTCCTTGTCGGACTGGGCTGTGGCTCGATGGCCATGGCGTTCGCCGCGACCGTGACCAACCGCTGGTTCGTCCAGCGACGTGGTCTGGTCACCGGCATCCTCACGGCAGCGAGCGTCTTCGGGCAGTTCGTTTTTCTGCCTGTGCTTTCCTGGGCAGTCGATCACTATCAGTGGCGGGCCGGCACCGTGACCGTGGGGCTGACCTCGTTGATGGTGATGCCCTTTGTGTGGCTGCTGTTGCGCAGTCATCCGGCAGATGTCGGTGTCAAGCCGTATGGGTCCCAGGAGTTCGTACCCAAGCCTCCCCTTGATTCGGGAACCGGCCGGCGCACTCTGCATGTGCTCTGCGCCGTGGTCAGGACCGGGCCGTTCTGGCTACTGGCGACCACCTTTGCCATCTGTGGCGCGTCGACCAACGGGATCATGTGGACGCATTTCACCCCCGCTGCTCACGACCACGGCATGCCGGTGACGGTGGCCTCTTCACTCCTGGCCATGGTGGGAATCTTCAACGTGGCGGGCACGATCTCCTCAGGCTGGCTCACTGATCGCCTCAACCCTCGCTGGCTGCTCGGCAGTTACTACGCCCTCCGGGGCCTGCTGCTGATGTTCCTGCCCGCCATGATGGGTCCGACGGTTCAGCTTCCGCTGGTCGCCTTCGTCGTTCTGTTCGGCGTGCTCGACGTGGCCACGGTTCCCCCGACCATCGCCCTGTGCCGCGAGTTCTACGGCGAAGACAGCGCCATTGCGTTCGGATGGGTGCTCGCCGCCCACCAGCTGGGTGCCGGTCTGGTCGCCTTCGGCAGCGGTGTGGCCCGGGACGCTCTGGGATCCTACGACTTGGTGTGGATGGCCACCGGAGCCCTGTGTTGTGCGGCGGCGATGCTTGCCGCCATCATCCGCCGGCCGGAGCATGACAGGAAGCGCGCTACAACGATCGAGCTCGCGAGTTCCGGCGCGAGCCGCTGAGACATCGCTCTCGGTGCACCAACGCCCTTTTCTATAGGGCCAATTGATGGCCTGGCGTCCATTCGGTGCGGCGCCGAAGGGCGAGCGGGCAGTCCAGGCCGCCGGCCGCGTCCGCGACGCTCAGCAGGTGGTGTCGCGGGGCGTCGCACCGGGATCCGGGCCGTGCCAGTGCGGTGAGCGGCCGAGTGCCGCCAGGATCTTCTCCAGGGTGTCCGCGCCCTCGTCCGCGGCCAGCCCCGGCCGGAAGGCGCTGCCCGGGGCGAGCCGGGAGTCACCGTCCGGGACGGCTCGGGCTATCGGCAGGGCGGCCCGCAGGAGTTCGGCACCCGGGGCGTAGGTGAGGCCCAGGGTGCGGGCGACGTCCCAGCTGTGCACCACGTAGTCGATGAGGTGGAAGCCGATCGCGCGGGCGGCGGGGAAGGTCCGGGTGGTGCTGAATTCGGGGAGGGCGAACGCACGGTCCGGACTCTCCACGGTGGCGAAGGCGGCGATGACGTGCTCGGCCGCGGCGGTGTACGGCCCGACGGGGTCCGCGCCGATCGGCCGGACCGACCAGTGCGCCGGATCCTGCCCCTTGCCCAGCGCTGCCGCTCCGAAGCCGTGGTGCTGGGCCGTCATATGGGCGAGCAGGTCGGCCAGTGTCCACGCCGAGCAGGGGGTCGGCCGGGACAGATCGTCAGGGGTCACCCGGCGGATCAGGGCCACGCTGTCCCGGACCGCCTGGGCATGGAGCCGCCGGAGGTGTGCGAAGTCCGTGTGCGCGGCGGACGCATCCGCAATATTCATATGCATGTGCTTACGATCAGCTCCAGCACATGAATTGTCAACGGGTATTTTCTTGACCATGGCCGAGAACGCAGCCGACAGGGGCACCACATCCGGCGGGCGGCCGACCCGTCCCGATCTGGCGGCGATGGTCGTGCCCCTGGGCCGCGCGCTGATGGCGGCCGAGCAGCCGGTCCTCGACGCACACGGCCTGACGATGTGGGCCTACTCGGTCCTGCTGCACCTCGACGAAACACCGATCCGTACGCAAGCGGCGCTGGCCGAGGCGATCCGGGCGGACAAGACCCGCATCATCGCCGTCCTGGACGACCTGGAGGCACGGGAGCTGATTCGCCGTCAGCCGGATCCCGAGGACCGCCGGGTGCGCCTGCTGTCACTCACGGCGGAGGGCCGGCGCGTACGGGATGCGGCACAGACCGCGATCCAGGAAGGCGAGGAACGGCTGCTCACCCAGCTTCCGGCTGCCGACCGCGCCGGCTTCCTGAGGGCGCTGCACACCCTGTCCAGGCTGCCGGAGCTGACCGCGCGAAAGCCCGGCCGGGGACCGGGCCGGGCCTGACCTGCCGGGCAGGCCGCGGAGTGCGGCCCGCACATGCCGCCGGTGCCGGCCGAACGGACCCGTGGGTCGTATCGGCCGGCACCGGCTGGAAAAGCTCTCTGATTACCTCCGGCGGCCGTTGTCGTCGCCGCCGCCCCAGCCCCAGCCACCCCTCTCGCAGCCCTCACTGAAGACCGGGCCGACGTGGTTGAGCACACCCGCGGAGAGCCAGCAGGACGCGTGGTGGCCGTGGCCGTGGTGGTGCTTGTAGTGGTGGTGGTGATGACGGTCCTTGTGGTCCTTGCCCATGTTGCAGGCCAGGGCGGCGCTCGCACCGCCCATGACGATGGTGGTGGCCAGGGCGCTGGCTGCGATCGCGGCGCGGATGCGCATGTCTGCTCCTCGAGAGGATCAAAGGGGGTATATCGACCTTTTCAGGATTCACCATGATCTAACCTCTCAAAACCTGACACGTCGTGAATTGGGCGAGTTGGAGTAACTGATCACACCGCAGGCCCTCCCACTCGGCGCACGGATGCCGCCGCCCGTTGAGAAAAACGGCAGCGTCCCCGCCGAGGGTCTCGGCGGGGACGCCTTTCAGGGCAAGCCTTGGTGTGCACAACTGAGGGGACATCACATGACGTCTCGTCAGGATTCTTCCGCCGCCTGCCCGGACAACCGGTGTACGGGTCGGGTGCTCGGGCGCAGGCCCAGCGTCACCAGCGCCACGGCCACGGCGAGGAAGCCGGAGAGCACCGCGAAGCCGGTCACGCTGGAGCCGGTGGCGTCGGTCAGCCAGCCGACCAGATAGGGGCCGGCGAACCCGCCAAGATTCCCCAGGGCGTTGATCAGGCCCATCGCGACGGCCACCACCTCGAAGCGCAGCAGCTGACCGGGGATCGCCCAGAACGGTCCGTACGGCGCATAGACCGCGGCGGCCGTCACGCACAACAGCAGCATCCGGGGCAGAGCGCCGTCCACGGCCTGTCCCAGCAGCAGCGCCGCGATGCCCACGACGAGCGGGACGGCCACCGCCTGGCGCCGTCTGCCGGTGCGGTCGGACCAGGCGGCGTTGGCGATCATCACGGCCAGCGCCACCGTGAACGGGATCGCGGTGAGCAGCCCGACCTCGGTGGACGATCCGTCGTGGGTCAGCTCCTTGATGACCGAGGGCAGCCACAGATTGAAGCCGTAGAAGCCGGTGATCCAGAAGAAGTAGACGCCGATGAGGACGAGGACCGACTTCTGCTTGACCGCGTCGAGGTATGAGCCGCTGCCCGCCGACGGTTTCGCGGCTTCGTCGGCGGCGATCGAGCGCTGCACATGGTCGGCCTCGGCACGGGAGATCCACCGGGCCTGCGCGGGCCGGTCGGCGACCGCGAACCACCAGACCACCGCCCACACCAGGGGCGGCACGCCCTGGAGCACCAGTACCCAGCGCCAGCTCGCATGATCGAGCATCCACCCCGACAGCGGCGCCATGAGCACCGAGGAGAGCGGCAGACAGGCCATCCACAGGGCGTTGGCGCGGGCCCGCTCGCGCAGCGGGAACCACGAGGCGAGCAGGATCAGTACGGCCGGCCAGACACCGCCCTCGAAGAAGCCGAGTACGAACCGGGCCACGTAGAACTGCGACTTGGTCTGTACGAGACCGGACAGCGAAGCGGCCAGCCCCCACGCCACCATGAGGATGAGGACGGTCTTCCGGGCGCTCCAGCGCTGGGCGAGGATCGCGGCCGGGATCTGCAGGAAGACATAGCCGACGAAGAAGATGCCGCCGACCAGCCCCTTGTCGGCGTTGGACAGCTCCAGCTCGCCGTGCATGTAGGGGAGGATGACGGAGACATTGTTCCGGTCGAGATACGCCAGCATGTACATGATCGCGGCGACCGGAATGACGTACGCCCAGCGCTTGGCGGGGATCGTGGACGGGGGCGACTGCGGGATCGGCTGCGGGCCGGTTTCGGTCACCGGTCGGCCGCCGTTCCGTACGCGGCCCGGATCCGGTCGGTGAAGCGGCTCAAGCCGGCGGCGGCGCGGAAGGCCGCGGCCATCGTGCCGTGCGAGGCGCGCCCGCTGCCCGCGATGTCGAAGGCGGTGCCGTGGTCGACGGAGGTCCGCAGGATCGGCAGGCCCACGGTGACGGAGACGGTGCCGTCGAAGTCGACGGTTTTGGCGGGGATATGGCCCTGGTCGTGGAAGTGCGACAGCACGCCGTCGAAGCGGCCTTCGAGGCCCTGGTGGAAGACCGAGTCGGCGGGGATCGGCCCCACGACGCCGAGGCCCTCGGCGGCCGCCTTCTCCACCGCCGGACGCAGGACGGTGATCTCCTCGTCGCCGAAGTGACCGCCCTCGCCGCCGTGCGGATTGATCGCGGCGACGGCGAGCCGGGGCTCGTCATGGCCGAAGACGCGCAGCGCGGTGGCGGCGTGCCGGATGCTCGCGGCGACCCGTTCCTCGGTGATCTGGTCGAGCGCCTTGCGCAGGGCGAGGTGGCGGGTGGTGAAGAAGATCTTGAGGCCGCGGACCACGAACATGGTGTCGAAGTGTGCGGCGCCGGTGAGTTCGCCGAGCATCTCGGTGTGGCCGAGGTGCGGTGAACCGGCCGCCCAGATGGCCTCCTTGTTGATCGGCGAGGTGACGATGCCGTCCACCTCACCGGCCAGCGCGGCGCGGGTCGCGGCCTCGATCGCGGCCACCGCGGAGCGGCCCGCCACCGCGTCGACCGTGCCCCAGGGCAGGTCGGCGGGGGCGATCCCGAGGTCGAGCACATCGATGGTGCCCGGCTCGAACCGCGCCTCGCCGGGCGCACCGATGGCACGGACCTCGACGTCCAGGCCGCAGACGGCGACGGCGCGGCGCAGTACGGCGGCGTCGCCGACGGCGAGTCCGCGGCCGAGTGCGGTGATCGCCGGGTCGGCGAGGGTGCGGGCGGTGATCTCGGGGCCGATCCCGGCGGGATCGCCGAGGGTGACGGCGAGGAGCGGCAGCGGGCCGTCGGTATCCGGTCGGTGACGGTCCGTCCGCGCGCCGGTCGTGTGCTGCGGGTCAGTCATGGCGATCGCCTTTCGGGGTGCGGTGTTCACTTCGCGCTCAAGGTGGGGCCGAGGGTGTGCCGGGTGCAGGCCGCGCGCAGGTGTTCCAAGCAGTCGCGGGCGGCGTCGGGGCCGCCGATCAGACCGCCCTTCGTGGCGAAGAGCAGTCCGTCGTGGGGGCCGCCCACCAGATGTCCGGCGATGGCGAGCGGGAGCACCTCGGTCTCGATGGCGAAGCCGTCGGCGCCCAGGGCGGAGGTGACCGCCGCGGCGACATCGCCGCCGGAGGCGTACAGCCCGCCGGGGCACAGCTCGGCGACCGCCCGGCGGGCGACCTCGGCCAGCGCGCGCAGGATGCGGGCCGCGGTGCCGGGATCGGGCACCGAAGCCGATCCGGCGGCCGCGCCCGGCGGCTCGGGGGCGACCCGGACACCGAGCACCGTGGCCCCCTCCCCCGCCGCCGCGCGCAGTGCCGTCAGCACCCGGCCGGGGTCCGGGTCGGCAGGGTCGAGGTCTGCCCAGCGGGCGCCGAGCGCGGTTTCCGTGCGGGCGAGCTGGGCGCGGGTGCGGTCCGTGAGGCTGCCGACGACCGCGAGGACGGTGGCGGGTGCGCCGCCTTCGGGCCGCAGGCCCAGTTCGGCGGCGAGGGCGGCGCCGAACGGTCCCGAGTCCAGCGCGACCCAGTGGGTGCGGTCCTCGGCGGCGAGGCGGGCCGCGGCCGCCGCGATCGTGCCCAGATGTGCGTTCTCGGTGGCGTCGCAGACCACGATGCCGGCCGGGCTCTCGCGCAGCGCCGCGGCCACCGCGTCGGGGCCCCGTTCCACCACGTCCAGGGCCAGTTCGCCGGTGGTGCGTCGACTCTGTGCGCCCAGCACGGCCGCGACCCGCGCATGCCGGACGGGGTCGAACGGGTCGTGGGCCACGGCCGTCCGGGTGAGCGGTACGCCGTCGACGAGATGCAGGCCGCCCACCGTGGTCCGGCCGGCGTCGGGGAAGGCGGGAACGGCCAGGGTCCGGATCCGGGCCGAGGGCCTGCGGGCGGCGAGGACATCCACCACCGCGTCGAGTTCGCTGCCGGGATTGCCGCGCAGGGTGGTGTCGACGCGTTTGACGATCAGGGGCACCTCACCCGCGGTGTCGGCGGCGGCGCGGACGGCCGCGTAGGCGCGGGCGGGGGTCCAGTGCCGCGATGCGGTGTTGACGACGAGGACGTCCACCCGGTCCGCGTAGCGCGCCACTTGGGCGAGATCGCCGACGGTGACGGCCCGCAGCCCCCGTCGCGCGTAGAGCGCGCCGGTCGCATTGCTGCCGGTGAGGTCGTCTGCGATGACGAGCACCTGGGCCACACGGTCTCCTCCCGTCGGCTTCGGTGCCGCCTCGACCCCGAAGTGACCGAACCGCGCATTTTTTATTGCGCGGTTCACGCAACTCAGGGTGGCGACTCGCCGAACGGACTGTCAAGAGGTGTGCAGCGGGGCGCCCTCGACGAGGTCCTCGGGGTCCGTCACAGCCGGGTGCACCACCCACCCCGCAGCCGCGAAAGCGGCCAGCTCCCGCTCCTCGCCCCCGGAGATCAGGCCCGTACCCGCCGGCATCGCCGCCCAGTAGGGGAAGCCCCCGCCCCCGCCGAGCTTGGAGTGGTCGGCCAGCACCCAGGAGGCCCGGGCGCACTCGGCCATCGTCTCCTTCAGCGCGGCCTGCTCCGGGTCGGGGCAGTTGATGCCCCGCCGGGGATCGAGGCTGTCGACGCCGAGGAAGGCGATGTCCGGGGTGAGCCGGCGCAGCGCCTGTTCGGTCCGGGTGCCCAGCAGCGACTCGTTGGGGCGCCGCAGCCGGCCGCCGAGCACCACGACCTCCACCTCCGCGTCCGCCAACTCGACCAGGGTGGAGAGGCCGTTGGTGACGACGGTGAGGTCGGTGCGGTCCCGCAGTTCATGGGCCAGCCGGGCAACCGTGGTGCCCGCGTCGAGCAGCACGACATCGCCGCTGCGGACCAGCGCCGCCGCGGCGCGGGCGATGGCGTCCTTCTCGCCGCGCTGCTCGTGCTCCTTGTCGTGCCAGGAGCGCTCCACCGCCCGGTGGTCGACCGCGCCGCCGTAAGTGCGCGTGATCCGGCCCAGGGCGGCCAGCGTGGCCAGGTCGCGGCGGACCGTGGACAGCGAGACATCGAACTCCGCCGCGAGCTCGTGCACGCTGATGTCGCCGGCGCCGAGCAGCTCCACCATCCGCTCGCGCCGGCGCCGGGTGGCCGAGCGTTCCCCAGTGCTCACTTCACTGCCCGCCTCTGCCTGCTGTCACGTCTGTCCGGCTCGTCCTGAAGGGATGTCTCTCAAGTTGCGTGTTCCGCGCAATTCGAGAGTAGCAGTCGCTCAGACAGCGGCGGGCGCCTCCGCAGGGTGATGCGTGGTCAGGCGAGAACCTTCGCCTTGGCCTTCTGGTACTCCTCCTCCGTGATGTCGCCGTGGTTCTTCAGCTCGGCGAGCTTCGCCAGGGAATCCGCGTGCCGGCTCGCCTCGTCGTCACCGGTCGCCATGGTCTTTCGCAGATACTCCTGCATCTGCTTCTGCTGCCGTTCGGCCTGGGCGACCTCCCGTTCGCTCATCCCGTGGCCGCGCGCGATCACGTAAATGAAGACGCCCAGGAAGGGCAGCAGGATCACCAGGACGAGCCAGCCGGCCTTGCCCCACCCCTTGAGGTCATGGCTGCGGAAGATGTCACCGATGATGCGGAACAGCAGGATCAGCCACATGACCCACAAAAAGATCAGGCACATGGTCCAGAACGCGTTGAGCAGCGGGTAGTCCATCACGGCCTCCTATGGCGCTGGGAGCCCCCGAGCTCATCCATCCGTCAGCTCAAGGATCCTCGCCGTCGGGCTCCACCGCGACCACGTCCAGGCCGGTGAGCGCCTGTTCCGTCCAGATGACCTTGCCGCTGGTGGTGTACCGGGTCCCCCACCGTTCGGCCAATTGGGCGACCAGGAAGAGACCGCGGCCGCCCTCGTCCGTGGTGGCGGCCTGCCGCAGATGCGGTGACGTACTGCTGCGGTCGGAGACCTCACAGATCAGGGAGGTGTCGCGGATCAGCCGTACGCGGATGGGACCGGCGGCGTACCGGATGGAGTTGGTGACCAGCTCGCTGAGGATCAGCTCGGCGGTGAACGCCTCCTCCGCCAGGCCCCACTCGATCAGCTTGCGGACCGCCGCGGCCCGTATCTGGCCCACCGCCGAGGGGTCGGGCGGCACGTCCCAGTCGGCAACATGCGCGGTGTCCAGCACCCGGGTGCGGGCGACGAGCAGCGCGATGTCATCGCTGGGCCGGTCCGGGAGCAGCGCGCTGAGCGCGACCTCGCAGGTCTCTTCCGGTGTCCGGCCGGGGTGATCGGCCAGTGTGCGGCTCAGCAGCGCCATGCCCTCGTCGAGGTCCCGGTTCCGGTCCTCGACCAGGCCGTCGGTGAAGAGCACCAGACGGCTCTCCTCGGGCAGTTGCCGCTGCCAGGTCTCGAAGGGCAGGCCGCCGAGCCCGAGGGGCGGACCGCCGGGCACATCGGCAACCTCGGCGGTGCCGTCCGGCCGCAGCAGTACGGGCTGGACGTGCCCGGCGCGCGCCATGGTGCAGTGCCCGGACGCCGGGTCGTAGATGGCGTAGAGGCAGGTGGCTCCGGTGACCGAGCCCTCCGCCTCTTCGGCACCCTCGTCCTGGTCGATGCGGGTGACGAGCTCGTCGAGGTGCCAGAGGATCTCGTCGGGCGGCAGGTCCAGGTTGGCGAAGTTGTGGACGGCGGTGCGCAGCCGGCCCATGGTGGCGGCGGCATGCAGCCCGTGCCCCACGACGTCGCCGACGACGAGCGCCACCCGGGCGCCGGGCAGCGGGATGATGTCGAACCAGTCACCGCCGACGCCGCCTAGCCCGCCGCGTCCGGCCTGGGCGGGCAGATAGCGGTAGGCGGCCTCGACGGCGTTCTGCTCCGGCAGGGCGCGTGGCAGCAGGCTGCGCTGGAGGGTGACCGCCATGGTGTGTTCGCGGGTGTAGCGGCGGGCGTTGTCGATGCTCACCGCGGCGCGGGCGACCAGCTCCTCGGCTACGGAAAGGTCCTCCTCCTCGAAGGGCTCGGGCTCGTTCGCGCGCCAGAAGATCGCGACGCCCAGGATGACGCCGCGGGCGCGCAGCGGCACCGCGATCCTTGAGTGGATACCGTGCTGGACGATCTTCCTGGCCCGTTCGGGACTCTGCAGATGCCAGCCGGAGAACGCCGACAGATCCGCTTCCAGGGCCGCCTTGCCGCTGGTGAGGCCGGCGCCGAGGGCGGTGGCCGGCTCAAAGCGGATCAGCCTGCCGACGGGGTAGAGGCCGCTGTCCGGCGGGGCGCCGCGGGCGGCTATCCGCCGCATCTCGAGGGGCGCGCCGCCGGGGGCCGTCGGCTCCTCGCCGATCAGCACGTCCTCGGCCAGATCGACCGTGACGATATCGGCGAAGCGGGTGGCGCCGAACTGTGCGAGCTCCTCGCAGGTGTGCACCACGTCGAGGGTGGTGCCGATCTCGGTGCCGGCGTCGTAGAGGAGCTTCAGGCGGCCGCGGGCCACGTCGGCCCGGCCGGTCAGCGCGCGGAGCTCGGTGGTGTCCCGTAGCGTCGTGACACTGCCGGGCGGTCCGCCGGCCTGGTCCGTCGAGCGCTGGTTGACGGCCAGCAGACGGTCGCCGACCGGGTGGACCTCGTCGGTGACGACCCGGCCGGACGCCAGCAGATGGGCGGTGGCGGGGTCGAGCCCGATCTCGGCGATCTGGCGTCCTTCGACGTCCGGCGGCAGGCCGAGCAGCCGGCGCGCCTCGTCGTTGGCGAGCAGCAGACAGCCGTCGCCGCCCACGATGATCACGCCTTCGCGTACGGCGTGCAGAACCGCGTCGTGGTGCTCGTACATCCGGGTCATCTCGGCCGGGCCGAGGCCGTGGGTCTGCCGCCGCAGTCGCCGGCTGACCAGTGCGGTACCGCCCGTGGTGAGCAGCAGGACACCGGCCGCGGCGCCGAACAGCAGCGGGAACTGGTCGTCGACGACACCGCTGACGCGGTTGACGGTGATCCCGGCCGAGACCAGCCCGATGACCTTTCCCTTGTCCGGGCCGCTGTGGCTGAAGACCGGCACCACGGCCTGGACGAGCGGACCGATGGTGCCGATGATCTTCTCGGTGACCACATGGCCGGCCAGCGCCGGCTGGAGCGTGCCGACGAACTTCTTGCCGATCCGGTTGGGGATGGGGTGGGTGTAGCGGATGCCCTGGGTGTTCATCACGACGATGAAGTCGACCTCGGAGCGCTTGCGGGCGGCCTCCGCCCGCGGCTGAAGGACGATGGTCGGGTGGGCGCTCTTCAGCGCTGCCTCGATGCCCGGCGCGTTCGCGAAGGCTTCAGCGACGGCGACGGACCTGTTGCGGGCTTCGCGGTCTCCGTCGGCCCGGGATTGCAGCACAAGTGCCGCAATGGCGGCGGCGACGAGCAACACCACGATCGCCACCTGCAGGAGAAAGACCTGACCTGCGACAGTTCGCATCCTGAGAACCGAACGCGGGCGGCCGTAGCGTCCGGCCATGTCCTCTTTCTACACCTCCCGCATACGGTGGGCGAGCCGCGCGATGCGGAGCGCAGCAGCCACCAGGCATGTCCGCGATGTCCCGCCCGGCCGGGCGGCTTCACGGGCTGTCCGAGGATGATCCCGTGATCCGCGGCCGGGCGCCAGAGGGCGGGAAGACCCCCAGGTAGGTTTCACTGCTACGCATATGCGAACCTCTTCGACGAAGAGGACATACCCGGCAGCCACCGGGCGCCACCCCCTCGGGAACAAATCGCCCAGAGCGCGGAGGGTTCATGTAACTCTTCCCACAGGCCCGGCCGCTTGCCTGATCGGGCGCTGCCGGTCGGGTGAGCTCAGCGCCGGCGCAACGTGCCTGGTCAGCCCGGTTCACCGGGACCTCGGCGCCGGCCCGCGGACGGCCCCGGGGGCACCCTTGCCCTCATACGGGCGGTCGGGACGGTATGAGACGTTCGTGGGCATGCATGTTCCCGAGGAGATCCGAGCCGAGGCGGCCGCGCTCATCGACCACCACGCGCTCGGACTGTGGAAGCCGAACGACGCCGACCGGCGTGCCGCCGTGGCGCTGTTCCGCTTCCTCGAAACCGGTCTGCCGCTCACGGGCGAGCAGATCCGGTCCGCCCTTGCGCACACGGAACCGGCTGCCGAGATGACCGATCGGCTGCTGAACCTGCTGCGGGGAACCGCCGGGCTGCTCGACGACGCACCGGTGGCCGAGGGCCCCGCCGGGCGGGACGCCGTCGACCACGTGTGCCTCCTCCTGGACGCGCTCGCGCTCTCCCGGCTCACCGGCCGGTAAAACAAGAAGGCCCGCCCGGGCAAAAGCTCCGGGCGGGCGGTTCTGCGGCCTCTGCGGCCCTATACGGGCAGCGAACCGGCGGGCTTCTCCACGGGGGCCTGCTCCTCCTCGGGGACCGAGATCACCCAGTGCGTCTCCTGGCGCGGCCGGAGATAGCACACCCAGTACAGCGCGGCCCCGGCCACGATGGCGCCGGTGATGACCAGGCTCTTGGTGCTCTGCTGGCAGAGCACCCACGCCAGCACCACGATCAGCAGCGCCGGGACCGCGGGCCACAGCGGCATCCGCCAGGCCGGCCGGTGCTTGTGCTCACCGCGGCGCGCGACCAGGGCCCCCAGGGCGACGAAGACATACATCGCGGCGACGGCCACCCCGGTGACCTCGCTCAGGGTGTCGAGGTTGACGAAGCACAGTGCCGCGCCGGGGACGCCCACCGCGAGGGTGGCCGCCCAGGGGGACCCGAAGCGCCGGCCGACGTGCGAGAAGACGCGGTTGACGGCCATCGGCCAGGCCGCGTCACGCGCCGAGGAGAAGACCACCCGGGAGTTCTGGATCACCATCACGATCGCCGCGTTGATGATCGCCAGGGCGATGCAGAGGCTGACGAAGGTGCCGATGCCCGAATTGCTCCAGTCCTGCACCATGCCGGCGACGTCACCGGCACCGAGGGTCTTCAAGTCGGGGGCGCCGAGCGTGATCGCGACCACAGGAATGAGGACGACGGCCGCGCCGATGGCGAGGGTCCACAGCACGGTGCGGGAGACGTTGCGGCGGGGGTTGTCCATCTCTTCGGCGAGGTACACGGCGGTGGAGAAGCCCTGCAGGATGAAGAGCGCGGTGGCCAGTCCGGCCACGATGAGACCGGCGGTGACGGCGGTGCTCTGTCCGTGTCCGGCGTCGATCACCGGGTGCACGAGCACGGACGCGGAGCGCTGGGTGTGGGAGAAGCCCAGGAAGGCGACGACCGCGCAGGCCACCACTTCCAGCACCAGGAAGATGCCGGTGATCCAGGCGTTGGCGCGCAGGTCGAGCAGGCCCATCGCGGTGGCCAGCAGCATCACGGCGGCGGCGGTGTACTGCGGATCCAGTTGCACGATCGGCGCCAGATAGTCGGCGGTACCCAGGGCGATGATGGGCGGCACGATCATGACGACGATCAGCGAGAGTATGAAAACCAGCCACCCGGCCAGGCGGCCCATGAGCGTGCCGACCATGGCGTACTCACCGCCGGAGCTGGGGATCAGCGTGCCGAGCTCGGAGTAGGTGAAGGCCACTCCGATGCACAGCAGAACCGCGACGGCGATGGTCAGTGCGGTGCCCGTGCCCAGGCCGGCGAAGGAGTCCGGCACGATCACGAAGAGCGAGGACGCCGGGGTCAGACAGGACAGCGTGAGCAGCGTGCCGCCGACCACACCGATCGACCGGGTGAGTTGGGGAGTGGTGGAGGCGTCCCCCTCCGTCGCGCTTCGGGTGTCCCGCTCAGGTGCTGCGGCGGCAACAGGCGTGTAGGGCATATCGGTATCCGTATCCCATCGGTGCTGGGCGGCAGGAGGGGTGGCACTTCGGGGGAAGAGCGCCGCAAAGCGGTGCGGACCCGGCATCCACAGGCACCGCTTCGGTGACCGAATAAAACCCCTGCCGACGACTCACGTCAAGGTCTTGTTAAGACCCTCGGACAACGAAATCCGCAGCATGAGAAGGCTATCGGAACGCTTATTCATGATCCATCGTGGATATTAAGCGGATTCCGCGTCCGGGCGAGTGGTACGGATTCCCCGCGGGGAACCGCTGGATCCGTCGCCGATCCGCCGGAACCGCTGCCCGCGCCGTCAGTCCTTGTGCGCATGCAGGCGGGCGATGAGCAGCGCGACGTCGTCGTGGTCGTGCTCATCGCGCAGGGCGCCCAGGAGGCGGTCGCACAGGCCCTCCAGATCGTGCTGGGGTTCGGCCAGCAGTTCCAGCAGGGTGTCCAGGCGGACGTCGATGGGCTGGTCCCGGGTTTCGATCAACCCATCGGTGTAGAGCACCAGTTGGTCGCCTTCGCGGAGCGAGACCGTGGTCTGCTCGAAAGGGACACCACCGACCCCGAGCGGCGCGCCGGTGGGCAGTTCGAGCAACTCGGGCGGCCGGTCCGGCCGCACGACGATGGGGGGCAGATGCCCGGCGACGGCGATCCGGCACTCCATCCGGTGCGGGTCGTACACCGCGTACAGGCAGGTGGCGAAGGCCGGGTCGAGGCCGACGGCGATGTGGTCGAGGTGGCGGAGCACCTCGTCGGGGTCGAGGTCGAGGTCGGCCAGGGCGCGGGCGGTGGTGCGCAGCTGGCCCATGGTGGCGGCGGCGTTGATGCCGCTGCCCATCACGTCCCCGACCACCAGCGCGGTCTTGTCGCCGGCCACCGGGATGGCATCGAACCAGTCGCCGCCGACCTCGCTGGCCGCCTGGGCGGGCTGGTAGCGGTAGGCGATCTCCATGGCCGTGGGCTGCGGCGGCCGGTGGTTCATCAGATGGCGCTGGAGGGTGAGCGCGGTACGGCGTTCACTCTGGTACGAACGGGCGTTGTCGATGCAGACCGCCGCCCGGGCGGCCAGCTCGACGGCGAGCACCGCATCGTCCTCGTCGAACGGCACCGGATTGCGCACGCGGTACAGCGACAGCGCGCCGAGGACCTCACCGCGGGCGATCAGCGGCACGGCGAGGTAGGAGTGCAGTCCGGCCTTGCGGAGGAGGGCGGCGCCCTGCGGGTCGGCGGCGATGTGCGGCAGATCGTCCGCGCTCACCTGGGGGACGAGCACCGGACGGGCCTCGGTCACACACCGGGTGATCAGCCGGTCGGCCTCGTAGGAGGCGATCTGGCCGGTGGGGTCGGCGGCCCGGACGGCTTCGGTGGAGTAGGCCGCGGACACGGCGAGCGCCCGGAAGCGGGCCGGGCCGCCGCGGGACAGCGAGGTCGGGCGCCGGCCGTCCAGTACGGCGTCGAGGACATCGACCGCGGCCATGTCCGCCAGCTCGGGCACGATGACGTCGGCCAGTTCGTGGGCGGTCTGGTCGACGTCGAGGGTGGTACCGACGGTGGCGGAGGCGTCGGCGATCACGGCCAGCCGCCTGCGGGCGCGGGCGGCCTCGGTCGCGGACCGGTGCTGCTCGGTGACGTCCACGACGGAGGTGGCCAGCCCCAGTACGCGGCCGTGGGCGTCCTCCAGCCGGTAGTACGACACCGACCAGGCCCGCTCGGCGTGGGGGTCGGCGGCGGTGCGGCCGACGGTGAACTGGTCGAGCAGGGGCGTACCGGTGTCGAGGACCTCGCGCATGCGGGACACGATGGTGTCGGTGTCCAGGAAGGAGAGCGCCTCCCGGACATCGCGGCCGATGTGCTGGTCGGCGGGCAGATCGTTGATGCGCTCCAGCGCCGGGTTGACCATCACGAACCGCAGTGAGGTGTCCAGGACCGCCAGGCCGATCGGTGACTGGGCCACCAGGCGGACGGACAGCGCCAGATCCCGCTCCACCCGTCGCAGGACGGCCTGGTCGGTGGCGATGCCCAGGGCGTAGGACTCACCCCGCTCGTCCAGCAGCCGCATGTTGCGGAATTCGACGAGCCGGGTGCTGCCGTCCTTGTGCTGGACCGGGAAGACCCCCGCCCAGCTCTCGCCGCCCGCCATGACCTGGGAAAACAGCCCCAGCACCAGATCGAAGTGCTCCGGTCCGACCAGCAGCTGGGCGGCGGGCCGACCCAGCGCCTCCTCCGCGCTCCAGCCGAACAGCGCCTCGGCCTGCGGGCTCCACAGGGTTATCCGTCCGTCCGCGTCCAGCATCACCGCGGCCACGCCCAGCACATCCAGCAGGCCGCCGGGCTGCCCCGGTGCGGCCCCCACCGGGGCAGCACCTTCGGGGAACGCGTCGGTCGCACCCATCCAGGCACTCCTTCCGCCGGTCATCGCAGACCGACAGCCGTGGCGCTCTCCGTACATCGGCCGGTTCTCGCTGTGCTTCCGTTGCTCCCCATCATCTCTCGACACGGGACGGACCCGCAGGGAGAGCGAGATCCGCAGGGCGTCTGCGCCCCGTGCGCGAGGGAGCATTATCCGACGCGGTTCCCAGGTGGGCGACCGCGTTGACGATATTCGGGGCGAAGATTCCGGCCGGGGTTCGGGGCGTGCAGCGGGGGCGGTGGCCGCACACCGCACGACGGGCGGGCCGCCGCGGCCCGCGCACCCCCGCTCCCGGCAGTCCGGATTGGAGTTGTTGATCTCCAGAGACTACCCTAGTTTGGTTGCCTCTAGCAACCAAATGCTCACCCCGGCGAAGGCACCCGCACCCGCCGGCGTCAGGAGGAAGCCCGACATCATGCCCACTGCCGCCCGGACATTCCGTACCTACGTGGAGGAGAACCTCGATGCACTTAGCGCCGACCCGGCGCGCGAAGCCCTGGTCCACCAGGGCCGCCGCATCACCGCCGGCGAGTTCCGCTCACTGGTCCACCGCCTGGCCCGCGCCCTGCGCGCCCGGGGCGTCGACCGCGGAGCGACGGTCACTCTGCTCAGCGGCAACCTCCCGGAGACCCTCGCCGCCCGCTACGCCGCCAATCTGCTCGGCGCCCGGGTCAACCACCTCTACAACAAGCTGTCCGCCGAGTCCCAGGCCGCCATCGTCCGCGATGTCGAGACCCGGGCCCTGATCGTCGACCCGCGGTATGCCGAACGGGCCGCCGAGGTCACCGGGTTGGCGCCGGTGCCGGACGTCCTCGTGCTCGGCCCCGCGAAGCTGGGCGCGGATCTGCTGGAGCTGGCGGCCGGACAGTCCGACGAGCCGTTCGCGAGCCGGGCCCGGCCCGACGATGTGTGCACCATCCGCCACACCGGCGGCACCACCAGCCACCCGAAGGGCATCTGCACCACCTTCGAGCAGACGCGCTGGGGCCACGGAGCACCGGCGCAGCAGCCCGGGTACGACCGCCGGCAGCTGGTCTGCACCACTCTCGCGCACGCCGCGGGCCATATGGCCGACAGCACCCTGCACGCGGGCGGCGCCGTCGTACTGCTCGACGACTTCGACCCCGGCACGGTGCTCGCCGCCCTCGCCCGGGAGCGCATCACCGATATGTTCCTGCTGCCGCCGCTGCTCTATCAGTTGATGGACCACCCGGACGCACCGCACACCGACACCTCCGGCCTGCGGATGCTGACGTACGGCGGCTGCCAGGCGTCCCCGGCCCGGATAGCCGACGCGGTACGGATCTTCGGCCCGGTGCTGATGCAGTTCTACGGGCAGAACGAGGCCGGCGGCATCAGCGTGCTCACCCAGGAGGACCACGATCCACAGCGTCCCGGCCGGCTGCGCTCGGCGGGGAAGGTACTGCCCGGGGTCGAAGTGGCGATCCGCGACGAGGCGGGCCGCGATCTGCCGGCCGGCGAGCACGGTGAGGTCTGTGTGCGCTCCGCCATGATCATGAAGGGGTACTGGAAGCAGCCCGAACTGACCGCCGAGGTGCTGCGGGACGGCTGGCTGCACACGGGGGACATCGGATTCCTCGACGACGAGGGGTACTTGACCATCGTCGACCGGCTCAAGGACATGATCGTCGTGGTCGGCGGCCATGTGTACACCACCGAACTGGAGGACCTGCTGAACTCGCACCCGCAGGTACTGCAGAGCGCGGTGTTCGGGGTCCGTGACGCCGACCGGATGGAGCGGGTGCACGCCGCGGTGGTGCGGGCACCCGGCAGCGGCGTCGACGGACAGCAGCTGCGCGAGATGGTGTGCGCGCAGCGCGGTGCGATGTACGAACCGCACCGGGTCGCCTTCGTCGAGGCGCTGCCGCTCACCGATGCCGGCAAGCCGGACAAGAAGGAGCTGCGCCGGCGGGCCGAGCAGGAGGCCGGCACCCTGGCATGACAGCGACGAGCCGCCGCAGCCAAGGGCTGCGGCGGCCTGTCAGTGCTACTGCCGGTCAGAGGATGCCCAGCAGGCCGAAGGGGAAGCCCCCGAAGCCGTAGCCGTAGTTGCCGCAGCCGTGGTGGCCGTTGTGGCCGTTGTAGCCGCCGAAGCCGCCAAAGCCGCCGAAGCCGCCGAAGCCGTTGTAGCCGCCGAAGCCGCCGTTGTTGTAGCAGTGGTGCCAGTGGTGGTGATGGTGACGACCATGGTGGTGACGACCGTGGTGGTCGCCCTTTGACGATGCGGCCGGCGCCTGCGGGGTGGCCGAAGCCATGCCGGCGAGCGGGAGGACGGTAGCGGCGGCAAGGGCCGCGGTGGCCACGGAGCGGCCTATGAACTTGCGCATTGCGTTTCTCCTGTGTGGCAGGAAATCTGACATTCGATGAGTACCGCGCCTCACCGGAAACCCTGCAGACACGACGGAGAGCCACTCCAACGGCCCCAAGAATTGCTCCAGTCGCGGTAATGAATCGGCAAAGCGAACCGCTGAATGTCCTGGTCAGAGCCGGACGACGACAAGGGCCGCGTCATCGGTCGCCCCGCCGGGCGGCAGCAGCTCGGCCAGCAGCGCGTCGGCGAGCGTCTCGGGACCGGCGCCCCGGTGCCGGGTGAGCGCATCGGCCAGCCGCCCCAGACCGACGTCGATGTCCTCGCGGCGGCGTTCGATCAGCCCGTCCGTGTACAGGACCAGCACGGCGTCGTCGGCGAATGTCACGCGCGCCTCGGGGCGGGCCACATGCTCGGGCCGCGCGCCCAACGGCGGGTCGGTCGCCCGGTCCAGCAGCTCCACGGTGCCGTCCGGGTGCAGCAGGGCCGGCGGTGGATGGCCGGCGCTGCTGTAGGCGATGGTGTGCGCGGTCCAGTCGACGATGGCCTGCACCGCGGTGGTGGATTCCGCGCCGTCCACCGAGCGCGCATAGACGCCCAGCACCTCCAGTGCCCGGGCGGGCCCGCCGACGACCCGGGCGGCGGCGCTCAGCGCACTGCGGAGCTGGCCCATGACACAGGCGGCGGCCAGCCCCTTGCCCACGACGTCGCCGACCGCCACCGCCATCCGGTCCCCCGACAGTTCGGCCAGGTCGTACCAGTCGCCGCAGACATTGAGCGCACCGACCGCGGGGTGGTAGCGCACCGCGGCGCGGTGGTGCCCCACGTGCTGCGGTGCGGGCAGCATCGCCTCCTGGAGGGCCAGCACCACCTCCCGCTCCCGGGCGTTGGCCTGCCGCAGCCGCTCGTTGACCGCTTGGAGTTCCTGGGCGCGGGTGTAGAGCTCGGCCGCCATCCGCTCCCGGTCGCCGCCGCCGTCCCCGGCACCGGCCCGGACGGTCTCGGTGACCTCCTCGACCCGGTGCACGATCAATTGCACCCGCCCGTCGGCGTCGAGCACCGGCACATTGACCGGACTCCAGTAACGCTCCTCGAACTCGCCCGGCCGGCCGGCCGCCTCGATGTCATAGCGCTGCAGGGCCATGGTGTCGGGCGCGCCGGAGGTCACCACCCGCTCCAGGGACGCCCGGAGATTGCGCATACCGGACGCATCCGGGTGGTCGGGGTTGTCGGGGAAGACATCGAAGAGGAAGCGGCCGATCAGCTGGTGGCGTTCGCGGCCGGCCCGCCGCAGCAGCGCTTCGTTGATATCGGCGATCACCAACTCCGGGGTGAGCAGCAGTACTCCGCCCGGCAGCGCCTGGAAGACCGCCGCGTAGTCGATCCCGGAGGTGCTCACGGGCGTCCCGCATCCGGCGACGGGGCCGGCACCCGGGTCCCCGGGTACGGGCGGGCGCGGACCAACGCCGCCGGAAAGAGCGGACCGGCGGTGACCACCCCTCGGCTGCCGAGGGTGGACGGGGCCGGCTCCCCCGTGCGGTGCGGCGCCATGACGGCGACGGCCGTCCGGCCCGGGAAGGTCATCGGCACCGCGACGGGCGGGACCGCGGGCGGGAGCGTCCGCCGCGCCACTCGCGCCCCGGTGTTCCGTCGTGCCTCCGGTGCGCGTCGGCGGCGCGCCTCCGGCGCGTTCCTGTCGTACGCCACGTGCGGAATGTTCCCGCCCCGACGGGCCGGCCGCATGCCGGGAACGGGCGGCGACGTGCCCCGTCGGCATGCGAACGGCGAGGCCGGTCCCGTACGGGGGCGGCCGCACCGGGTACCACCGTTCGGGGCAGCGCGTCGGAGAGCCCGGTCCGAGGGGGAGCCCGAGCAGCCAGCCAGACGACGAACAGCGCCGTCCAGACGAGCAGCATCGCCAACGCCGAAGCCAACGCCATCGGCATCGGCATCGGCATCGGCATCGGCATCGGCATCGGCAGGGTGCAGGACACCAGGGTACCGATGCCGACCCGCTCTGCCCCGCCCCGCCCCGGCCCGCCCCGCCCCGGCCCGCCCCGCCCCGTCCTCAGCGCTTACGGGCCCGGCTCGGCTGGACCCGGGACGGCTCCCCCGGCATCTTCGGGTGATCGGGCGGATAGGGCAGATCGCCGAGCCCCTCGTCCGCCGCCTGCCGGTCCGCGAGCTCCAGGACGGACTCCAGGCCGAAGGCGTGCTCCGCCATGTCCGCGTGCACATCGCCGAGTTCCGCGAACCGCGGCGGGACCGTCCGCAGATCGAAGTCCTCGGGGGTGGCGTCGGACAGCTCGTCCCAGTGCAGCGGGGTGGAGACGGTCGCCCGGGGCCGGGCGCGCAGTGAGTAGGCGGAGGCGATGGTCCGGTCCCGGGCCATCTGGTTGTAGTCCACTACATTCCCAATGCTAGTATCTCAATCATAGAAACCCTGCTCGGCCTGCCGAAATGCTGGGGTGTCAGCCCTGTGAAGGAGACTCCAACCATGCCTCGGCGCATCACTCCAAATGTCAGTTACGCGACGGCCACCTTCGTGCAGCAACGGTCCGCCCAGACTTCATCGCGGCAGGTTCGGTACGGCTTCGTCAGTCTGCTGCGGCGATTCGAGACCAGCGTTCGTGACTGCAAGATGGGGTCGGTCAAGGCTCACCACCTGGAAGACTTCTGGTACGGGGAAGGCGGCCTTTCCGACACTTGCCAGTCTCAGACCCTCGGCAAGTACCGCAACGAGATGAAGCAGTTCCTGGGCTTCGCGCACCGCCGCGAATGGTGTCCAGTCTCCCCCGATGTGCTGCTGGACGGCATCCGCGAGAGGTCCACCAGGGTCAATCGCAACCGGTACCGCATGACGCGGGCCGAGCTTCGTCAGCTTCTCGCCGAGGCGACCGACCCCCGAGACGTGGCGCTGGTCTGCTTCGTCGCGTGCACGGGAGTGCGCATCTCCGAGGCCCTGGCCATGCGGGTCAGGGATGTGTCCTTTTCGAAGAGCGAGCTTTACGTGACCATTCCGAAAACGCACGAAGAGATCACGTATCCGCTGTCTTCGGACCTTGAGAGCGCGCTTCGCGGTTGGCTGACGGCCTACTCGGCCCAGGTGGGGCCGCTGAAGCGCACCTATTACCTCTTCCCGGCTTTCCACGGGCGCCGCTTCGCGAAGGGCGGCGGTATGACCCCGGCCGGCCTGTACAACATGGTGCAGCCGATTCAGCAGCCGCGGTTGATCCTGGCCCCGATCGCGGAGCGGGCCGGCCTTGAGCTGGAAGAGGGCGACGGGTGGCACACGGTACGGCGGTCCTTCGCGCGCATCCTCTACGACCAGTGCGTGAGTATGGGCCATGACGCGGCTCTGCGGGTCGTGCAGGCCGCTCTCAATCACAAGTCGGTTCAGACGACTGAGCGCTATCTCGGCTTGGACTTCGAGCGGCAGCAGTTTCACAAGATCATGAAGGGTCAGCCGTTCCTTACGCTCGACGTCGACGGCGGCGGTAAGATCGTGCCGCTTGATGAGAGGAGGGCGGGCCGTGGCTAAAGAGGTCATTGAGCTGGTCAGGTGCGACCGGTGCGGGACTGAGGATGACGTGGAAGGGTTCACGATCATCCGGGACGGCGAGCCGAAGGACGTAGACCTTTGCGGCACGCACAAAGGACCGCTGGTCGAGCTGTACGACCTCGGCGCAGAGCAAGAGGCCCCGAGGCGCAGAAGCGGAAAGGGCGCGCGGACCTCTCACGCTGTCGTGGCGATCGAGGATTGGGCCCCGTCGACCGCGGCGGCCCCCGAGGCTGCCACGGTCGAGGCCCCTGAGACTGCCACGGTCGAGACCCCCAAGGCTGCGACCAGTGATGCAGCGGCTGAACTGATCGAGGCCGCGAAGCCGCTGATGGGAGGCGTCAAGCTTTCTGCGAAGGTGGTGATGGCGCTGATGTCTCTTCGGGAGGCTGTCGAAAGTGGCCGGAGCATGGAGCGGGCCCAGGCCGAGGTTCTGGCGCTGAACGCGAATCGCATCAAGGTCCCGGATTCTAAGCAGGGCCGCCGACTTCGCGCAGCGCTTATCGCCTACCAAGAACAGGAACGCAGGGACGCCTGACCAACACGAAGAACCCCCCGACCCTGAAGGGTCGGGGGGTTCTTGCGCTCTGTGGTGTCGCCGAGAAAGCCCACGGGGTGCACTTCACCAAAGGCCGTCTGGCCCAACGTTCTCTTCGTGCACTTCACGGTCTATCGGCATGATCACGCCCCGGAAGGTGGGGCCGATCTTGCACAGGATCGGTTCCTTCGAGTCGAAGACGCACATGTCTAGCGCGCGGCCTAGACCGTCCTTGCCTTTCGGGGCCTTCACCTTCGAGAACCGGGCCAGTAGGGCGGGGTCGAAGGCGACCAGCTCGGGTACGGCCAGTGGCCGCCCGTCGAGGCGTGTAAACAGGCTGTCGAGCATCCCCCAGAGTCGTTCATCGGCCTGGGCCGAAGCGTCCTGGGCGGCCGTCGGAGTGTCGTTGTTGCCGGGCCGGAACACCAGCCCATCCCCCGGCCGCACTTCGAGCCTGCCGAAGCCCTTCTTATCCCTCCTGCCGGCCGCGTCGAGGTCCGCCAGGGCCTCACGGCCTACATGCAGGGTGAGGCCGCCCGGGGGGCCGTCGTAGTCCTCAACAGGGGCCGTGTCCTGGCCGATTGCGTACCCGTCCGTTCCCGTGACTCGAAGGCCGGCGGGGCCGAGCTGCACGCGGGCGGTCTTCACCATGCTGCGGGCCGGAAGAAAGGCGTGCGCGTTGTACGCCGCCCTGGCCATTTCTTCGCTAGGCAGCGTGACCGACGCTTGCACCGTCTCTCCTTTCAAGCTCTCCGAGTAGGTGAGCGAATGCGGCGAAAGCCTGTTGCGGCACCACTCCGTCGCCGACGGCCTTCAACTGTTGGCCGCGGTCGAGGCCGTCAACCTTCGTGATCCAGCCGGGCACGATCCCCATAAGCCACTCGGCGAAGCGGGGGGCCAGGCGCAGGCCGCCGCGCGGCCCGTACTCGACCGGCACGGGCGCGGGTTGCCCAGTGAGGACTTCCCATCGGCGTACGGCGGGGGCGAATCCGCCCCACCACCCCGAGGGGCTGAAATCTCCGTCGTAGTCGTCCCCGGGCTGAACGTTCAGCAGGAAACAGGCTTCGTCTTCGAGGTTCGGCCCGTGGCCGCCCGCCCGCCGCTTGTCGGGATGCTGGGGAGCGCCGTTGCGCCCCAAGTTGGCGGTAGGGGTCTTCAGTAGCTTCTCGGTCTTGTCTCGGGGCCACAGTCGAGCCATGGCGGTTACGAGATCGTCGCCACCGGCCCCAGGGCGGGCCGCCTTCGCATAGTCGGGGCCTCGGCGGCCGTCAGCCGCCGTTGGAGTCGGCAGGAGCGGCAACGAGAAACCACCGATCGCGGTGGTGGGGGGCACCAGCGGCGGAAGCTCGGTAGCACGTCCAGACAGCGTCATACCCGCACGCGGCCAAGTCCCCAAGTACGCGGTCGATTCCCCTACTTCGGATGGCGGAGACGTTTTCCAGGAACAAGAGCCTCGGTCGAAGCACGCGAACGGCTTCCGCAACGTTCGCCCAGATTCCCGAGCGCGCCCCTTCGATACCAACCCTTTTCCCCGCATTGCTGATGTCCTGGCACGGAAACCCGGCCGTGATGATGTCTACGCCGTCATCAGAGAGCGTCGACCAGTCGATTCGGGTGATGTCCCCGAGATTCGGCACCCCGGGGAATCTCCGCGCAAGGATTAGCGCTTTGCTCGGGTCGTTGTCCGCAAGCCACGTAACGCGACCCCCCGTAAGTGCCTCTACGGCCATCCCGACTCCGCCATATCCGGCACATAGCTCCAAGATGCGGGGGGCCGTAGAAAGCCCGTTACTCACAGTCGTTCTCGACCCCCTCGAAGAGATCTCGAAGGATTCGCTCTCGCTCCTCGGCCGGAAGACTGCCTAGCTCAATCGCATCGCTGTCCACGGTGCTTCCCCCTCTTAGGCCGCTCTCTCCGAAGTTCGTCCAGGGCCAGGACCACGAACAGAGCCAGATTGAATACCCCCGCCAGGGCTAGGCCGTACAGCAGGGTTTCGGCGGCTTCGCCGTTCACGAATCGGCCTTTCCGTAGCTCACGGCGTAGTCGTAGGCGACGAAGGCGTTTCGCATTCGATAGGCGGCCTGGTGAAGCTCCCTCTTGCCTCGGCCGGCGGCCATGTGCAGTTGCGCCACGGCGGTTTCGTGGTGGGGCAGGGCCTCGAAGGGGCGGATCATGTCGACGGCCTTAGCGAGCGTCACCGGCCACAGCTCCAAATACTAGTTATCAACCAGGTTGATGCGGGCCGCGGCTGAGCGGCCTGGGCTGGTCGACGGGGTGAGAGGAAGGCGCCCGGCGCCGTTCCTGCTGATGTTCCAAAACCTAGCTTCGCTGCCCTGGCGGAATCAACGCTGCCCAGGTCAGGGGCCCGATCGTGGGGCCCTGGCCGAGCTAACAGGTCTACAGGCCCCGCAGGGGGTAAGGGGGTCGGGCTGAGTGAGCGGAGCGAGCGAAGACCGGGGGGATCGGGGGCCAGAGAGCTATAGAGCTACTGCGAACGAAAGAGAGCAGTAGCAGAAGGGCGGCCCTCCCGAGGCCGCCCCTATAGATAGGTATCTGAAGGCCAGGGCATTAGAAGCCCTGGCTATTAACAGGTCTATAGGGAGTGAAAGAGCGGCCGACAGGCCGCCCCTACAGGGGGCACCCCCAGAAGGGTGCCCATTCCCCATGCCATACAGCATGTGCCAAAGGCACAAGAAGCTCTATCCCCTCGGCACATCTTGTGCCCAATGTGCTACCGCACCACGAAAGCACAAGAGCAAGAACACGCGCACGCGTGGACGCTACGACTATCAATGGCAGAAGGTAAGAGCAGAAGCCATTAGGCTTCAGCCCTTCTGTTCTTTCTGCGGTACAGGCAATGACCTAACCGGAGACCACATCCTTCCATTGAAGGAAGGTGGCACGAACACGCTCGATAACGTTCGCGTTCTCTGTCGGTCATGCAATACACGAAGAGAGAACGACTACCGAAAAGGGGATCGGTACTAGCCCCTCCGTATCCCCCCATCGAGCCGAAAGGCTCGACACGCAGACAGCAGAGCACCCGATGCGACCGCCACCGTCGGGGAGTCGGGCGCCCTGCTTACGGCCCGGCCGGGACCACACCAGATCAAGCACTGAAGAGCATCCTGGTTCAGAGTCTCGGCCGCTCACGGCCGGTAGGGGGAGGTCGAAAGGATCTGGGGCGCCTTCTCCGCACCCGCCGCCTTCCCTCTCTGTGAGCGCGCGGGGGTTCGCCTGAGTTCGTGGGAATCCGGCTGGCTCCGGATGAGCGAGCGTGCAACCGCCTAGGCCGTTGACCAGCGCGGATGACTCCGCGCGATAAACAGAATTGTTTCCCAGAGAGGGGAATTCAGACCGAGAGAGGTTGCAGCCGTGCCCGGACCGCCCCCGACCCCTTCGCGGCTTGTCGAGCTGAAGGGGAACCCCTCGAAGAAGAAGCTCAGCGGCTCCGAACCGGAGCCAACGAGGGGCGCCCCCAGGCCGCCCGCGGACCTCAAGGGCGAAGCCCTGGCCGAGTGGGGCCGGATCGTCCCCGAGCTTGACCGCCTGGGCCTTCTGTCGAAGGTCGACCGCGCGTATCTGGTGGCCTACTGCGAAGCCTGGGCGACGTTCAACGTTGCTCGGGAAGCTATGGCCGAGTACGGCCCGCTTGTGGCCGGCCGGGACGGCGGCCTGGTCAAGAATCCTGCGGCTCAAGTCATGCGGGATGCCGCGGACTTGATGCTGAAGTTCGGTAGCCGGTTTGGACTGTCGCCTAGCGACCGTACGCGGCTCTCTGTGGCCCCGGATTCCGAGGACGGCCCCGACGCTCAGGTTCTCTCTCTCCTGAGCTGAGAGGGGCGTTCAGGCGCCCTCCCAGGCGCCGGGGTTGAGCCCCCACGTTGACCCGCGAAGGGCGGTCGCGGTCCGTGGGGGCTCCCTTCATGTCTTGCGTCAGTCAGCCTCTCGGCGAAGCGCTGGCGCCCGGTGGTGTGTAGCTCAGTGGTAGAGCGGCGGCTTCCAAACCCGCACGTCGAGGGTTCGATTCCTTTCACACCAGCGATGGGGTAGCTCCCCTGTTCCTGAAACTCGGGCTGATCACCTGACGGAGGGAACGCGCACTTCGTCTAGCGGTCTAAGACTCCTCCCCTTCCGGGAGGTAACGCGGGTTCGAATCCCGCAGTGCGCCCCAATGCGTTTACACGTCTTCCCGGATCGAGGCTCCGCAATGACTCAGACGACTTCCGCGCGCGAATACCGGTTCTCTTTCGCCGAGGACATCCCGAGCGAAGGCTTTCCCTTCTCGCCGGACGTAGAGCGTACGCCCGAGCTTGATCAGATCGCCATGGACTACATGAGCGCAAAGCTTGCGCTCTACGCGGCCGTGAATCCGGGCCGGGTGATGAACACCCGCTCTCTCGACTTCTACGGTTCCACGGTGGTCAGTGAGACGACTTCGGAGAGCGCCCACCTTTACCCGATAGCCCCTTAGCAGAGGAGTACCCGCCCGATGGCCGAGGCCGTGAAGAAGAAGCGCCGTAGGCGTAGGCCGGCGGGGTGGCTGTCGCGTCGCGAGTACGCCATAAAGCTTCGCTGTGAAGAGTGGGGTGTTCCGTACTCGAAGGTGAGTCGGGCGAAGGTCTTCAATCGCGACGGCTGGGTTTGTCAGCTTTGTGGCGATCCGATCGACAGGGTGATTCGGTTCCCGAAGCCGCTCAGTAAGTCGCTCGACCACATCGTTCCCCTGTCTCACGGCCCCGGAACCCCGGGGCATGTCGAAAGCAATTGCCAGGCTGCACATCTCGGCTGCAACAGCAGCAAGGGAAATCGCGTGTGAGGTATTCCGCCCCTTAACGGGTCTTTGGGATATGCAAAGACGATAAGGGCGGGGGTGGACAGTGGGCGACGCTATCGTTCCTTCCCCCTTCGGGCCCGTGAACGCGCGTGAAGGCTTCTTCTACTACGACGAGAAGAAGGCCGTTCACGCCATCAACTTCATTGAGAAGCTGATTGTGCACACGAAGGGGCGCCATGCGGGCGCCCCGTTCCTTCTCGATCCTTGGCAGAAGCAGGAGATCGTTCGACCGCTCTTCGGGACGGTCATGTATGACGATCAGTACGACGAGTACGTTCGTCAGTACCGCATTGCGTGGCTCGAAATGGCACGCAAGAACGGGAAGTCAGAGCTTCTTTCCGCATTCGCTTTGCTCGGTCTTGTTGGAGACTTCGAGGAATCCGCCGAAGTGTATTCGGTCGCGGTTGACCGCGATCAGGCCGGACTCGTCTACAACACGGCGAAGCGCATGGTCGAGCTGAATCCGATTCTGAACAACCGACTCGAAATCATCGACTCGAAGAAGCGGATCATCGACCGGAAGACGAATTCGTTCTATCAGGTCTTGCCCGGTGACGCTGCGGGCGCCCTCGGAACGAACCCTTCAATGGTTCTGTTTGATGAGGTTCTGACGCAGAAGGACCGGCACCTTTGGGACTCCATGCGGCAGGGTTTCGGTACCCGTCGACAGCCGATCATGATTGCGGCCACGACAGCGGCCTATCGAACCGCGGCCTTCGCGCTTGAGGAACACGAACACTCGCTTCGGGTTCGCGAGGATCAGAACCTAGACCCCGCCCGGTTCGTGTTCGCGCGGAACGTTCCCGATGACTGGGACTGGAAGGACGAAGGCAAACCGCCCTCGGCCGAGCATCCAAAGGGAACGGGCTGGTATCTCGCGAACCCCGCCCTCGGTTCCTTCCTCAACATCAACAACCTTCGGGCTGAATCCATGGAGGCGGCCGAGAAGCCTACTGCTCAGAACGCCTTCCGCGTGTTCCGGCTGAATCAGTGGGTGTCTCAGGCGAATCGCTGGCTCGACATGCACCTTTGGGACGAGAACGGTTCCCTGAAGGTGGATCGGGACCGGCTGAAGGGCCGGCCCTGCTATGCGGGAATCGACCTGGCCGCAACAGGCGACTTCAACGCCTGGGTTCTGCTCTTCCCAGGAAGCCCCACAGATCCCGAAGCGGATGGGTGGACGGTTGTCCCCCACTTCTGGGTTCCTCGGCCGGCGGTCGAGAAGAGAAGCGCGATGAAGTCGAGCTTCGAAGTCTGGGAGCGCGAAGGCTACTTGACGGTGACCGAGGGGCCGACCACGGACTTCAAGGCCATCTTCCGCCACATCGCGCGGGACGCTGAAGCGTTCCGCCTTCGGTGCTTCGGCTACGACCCGTGGAATGCCACTCAGCTTGTGAACGAGCTTGAGGAACAGGGCCTTACGGCCGTGAAGGTGCCTCAATCGGCGGCCAGGCTCAACGACCCGAGCAAGGCCATTGAGAGCGCGCTAGCGGGTCGGGAACTGCACCACGGCGGGCACCCCGTTCTTCGGTGGATGGCGGACAACGTCGAGCTTGACGTGACCGGAGACGGTTTGGTGAAGCCCTCGAAGGCTAAGAGCGGCGAGAAGATCGACGGTATCGCGGCATTGGCTAACGCCTTCTTCCTTACTGCCCTTCCGGCGGAAGAGGAAGTTCACGTCACTTTCGTGAACTTCAACGAAGAGTACTCGGATTCCGACTTGGAAGCTCTCCTTACTCCTGCCGTTCGGCAGAGGGATTACTTCCTAGAAGACGACGATTAGGAGATTCATGGAACGGCCCAAGCTGGGCCGCTCGCTCCGGTCGGTCGCCAATTCGTTTGTCCCGAACGTCTTTCAGGTGGGCAGCCTCGGCTTCGTTGCCGTGGCTGCCTACGACGTTGCGCGCCCTCTCGGGCATTTCGCGGTGGCCGTGTGCCTCGGGCTTATCGGTTACGCGGCGGACGGGGGTAAGCGGCAGTGAGCCTGTTTACACGCATCGGTGAGCTTCGCGCGGCCATGTCTGGCGCGGCTTCCGATTGGGGGCGTGATGTCGAGTCGGTCGGCATGGTTCGCACCTCTTCGGGGCGGAAGGTGTCTCGCGGCAACTCCCTTCAGATGGTGGCGGTTTACGCCTGCCAGTCCCTCATTGGGGATGCGGTCGCTTCTCTTCCTGTGGACCACTACACGAAGGCCAACGGACGCAAGGAAAGCTTCGATCCGGTGCGTTCGCCGCGGTGGATTCGACAGCCGAACCCCTTCCAGACCTCTTACGAGTTCTGGTTTCGCGTGGTGGTCAGCCTCTTGTCCGACGGGAACGCGTTCCTCTACACGCTTCGGAACGACAGGGGCGAAGTCTCGGCCCTGTACTGCCTTCACCCGCAGTACGTCAGCATTGTCGACGGCCCCTTGGGCGACAACAGATATCAGGTGAGCGACGCTCAGGGAGCGGTTCAAGGCACCCTCGATCGGTCTCAGCTTCTCCACATTCCGGCGTTCACCGTACCGGGCACAAGCCGCGGGCTTTCCCCCATCGACATGGCCCGAGAAGCCATCGGCCTGGGCCTGGTGGCCGAGGAATTCGGTTCCCGGTTCTTTGAGCAGGGAACGACGATGGCCGGCGTCATCGAGCATCCAGGAACTCCCCGACCGGATGAAGCTCAGCTTCTCCGCGCAATGTTCCGGAAGTCGCACGCGGGAGTGAAGAACTCCCACAGTGTCGGCGTTCTGACTGGTGGGGCTTCCTTCAAGCCGATCACGCTCAGTCCAGAACAGGCGCAGTTCCTTGAAACGCGAAGGTTCCAGAAGGCCGAGATCGCTCTTCTGTATCGCGTTCCGGCGTATCTGGTCGACAGCTCAGTTAGCTCGACCTGGGGAACCGGTATTGAGGAACAGAACAAGTTCTTCGTAGACCAAACGTTGATGCCCTGGATTGTTCGCATTGAACAGGCCGTGTCGACGTTTCTCCTTCCGGGCCTTCAGTACATCCGCTTCAACGTCGACGCGCGGCTTCGCGCGAAGACAAAGGATCGGTACGAGGCGTATCAAGTCGCCCTGAACAACGGGTTCTTGAACGCGGATGAGATTCGCGCAATGGAAGACCTAGCCCCGCTCCCGAAGAAGCTGGGGCAGGCGTATTACCGGCCGCTGAATCTCGGCGTGGTGGGCGACGAAGACAAGGACGCGAAGAAGACCGAGGCCGGCCAACCTGCACCGGCCCCGCCGGTTCTTCCGGTCGCTCCTGATCCCAACGCGGACCCAAACGCGCAACAGGACCCGAACGCTACGGATCAGAAGGACCAACAGAATGCAGATGGAGCGTAGGGCAGTCCCTACCGAATTCGAGGTTCGATCCGAGGGCGGGGCGTTCAACTTCTACGGCTACGCGCTGAAGTGGGACGCCCGTTCCTCGAACCTCGGCGGCTTTCGCGAGCGAGTCGCCCAGGGGGCGACTGCCGAGAGCATCCAGCGCGACGACATCCGCGCACTCTTCAACCACGACCCGAACCTGATTCTCGGCCGGAACCGAAGCGGCACGCTTCGGCTTTCCGAGGACAGCACCGGACTTCATTACGAAGTCGACATGCCCGACACGACTTACGCCCGAGACCTGGCCACGGCCATGGAGCGGGGGGACGTTTCACAGTCGAGCTTCGGCTTCAAGACCTCTGGGCCCGAGGGTGATTCCTGGGCCGAGGACGACGACGGTTTCCCGCTTCGGACTCTTCAGCGGGTCGCTCTGTTCGACGTGTCGCCGGTCACCTACCCGGCTTATGCCGACTCCACTTCGGGTGTCGGCTCCCGTGCGCTTGAGCTTCTGGCCGAGAAGCGCGGGCTCTCTGTAGCGCGGCTGGATTCGCCGGAAGCGATCCGGGCCGCAATCCGAGGGGGCAGCGGTGATCCGGCGCTGAGCGAAGCGCGGTCCCTGCCCCTCGATCTGCACATCCGGGACCACGAAGCTCTGACGCTTTCGCTTGCCCTTCGTGCGGCGCGGCTCTAGTCGCTTCCCTTTTTTTGGCCTGAACCTAGTATTTGGAGCAAACATGGATTTCGCCGCTATGGCGAAGGCCGCGCTGGAGAAGCGGGCCGCGCTGGTGACCGAGCTTCGGTCTGTCGAGGCTGACGGTTCCCTGTCTGACGCGGAGAAGCGCGAGCGCGTCGAGCGCATCGACACTGACCTTCGCGGCCTGGAGGTCGAGGCCCGAGAGGCCGTCGAGCGTGGCGAGCGTGAGGCTGAAGTTCGCGCCCTGGCGGAGCGGGCCGGCGGCCTGGTCCTGCCCGGCACTCCCGAGGCCCGCCAGGGCGAGCGCGACGAGGCGGCCGAGCTTCGCGCCGTTGCCCGCGGTGAGGTGCCCGGTGTCGACTTCGACCTTCGAACCGCTCAGTCCTCGAACGCGACCAACGCGGGCAACACCTACTCGACTTCGTTCGTCGCCCAGGTCATCGAGGCCATGCGCGTGCGGAGCGACTTCTTCTCGAAGGCCCGCACTCTCACCACGGGTTCCGGTGAGACGCTGGAGTACCCGGTGAAGAACGGCCGTCCTACCGCCGCCCAGGTGGCCGAGAACGCGGCCTACAGCAAGAGCGACGGTTCTTGGACGAAGACGAACATTGGCGCGTACAAGTACGGCGTCATTGTCGAGGCCACTCAGGAAATCGTGGATGACTCGCAGCTCGACATCCTCGGCATTCTCGCCGAGGACGCGGGCGAGGCTGTCGCGGACAAGGTCATGGCCGATCTCCTGGTCGGCAACGGCACCGGTAAGCCCTGGGGCTGGATCACCCGATCTACCGGCGCGGTGAACGCGGGCAGCCTCGCGGGTGTCACTACCGACAACCTGATTGACCTTCAGCACTCCATCCTGAAGCCCTACAGGCGGAACGCGGTCTTCATGACCAGCGACACCGCGATTCAGGGTCTTCGGAAGCTGAAGGACAGCACCGGTAACTACATCTGGCAGCCGGCGCTTACGGCGGGCGCCCCGGACACGATCCTCGGCACCCCGATCATGACTGACCCGAACGTGGTCACGTCCGGTGCGGGCGCGAAGGTTCTCGTCTACGGCGATCCGTCGAAGTACCTGATTCGTCAGGTGAAGTCGCTCCGGGTTGTCCGCTCGGACGAGTACGGCTTTGACCGTGATGTGGTCGCTTTCAAGATCACCTGGCGTGGTTCGGGTGACCTCTTCGACCTGGCTTCCGTCAAGGCTCTGACCGTTACCGCGTAAGCGGCTTGAGGGGCCGACCTTCGGGGCGGCCCCTCGGTCATTCCAAAGGGAGTTGAGGCAATGAAGGTTCGCATTCTTGTGAGCGGGTCGGGGCTTCTCGACGGAACCCCGTTCCCTTCTGTCGGCGAAGAGGTCGAGCTTCCTTCGGGGCTTGCCCTGTCGCTGATCAATGACAAGCGCGCTGAAGTCGTGGCCGAGAAGGCCGCAGAGAAGCGCGAGACGGCCGCTTCGGCGGCCCCCGAGAAGCGCGGTCCGGGTAGGCCGCGGAAGGCCGCGTAAGGGGGCACTGTGCGGTTTCTGAGCGGTAGGGGCGTCAAGCTGACGCACACCTTCCTTGACGACGAATCGCCCCTGGTCGTCCCTGCCGTGTCGGTGACCGTGCGGGATGCCACTGGGCAGACCGTTTACACGGGTGACGCGACCAGCTCGGGTGACGAGTGGGCGGCCACACTCCCGGCCCTGCCGGAAGGCGTTTACACGGTCGACTGGACGGCGGCCGGCCTGGCCGTCGACAAGGGCGGCTTCGAGGTAGTCGGTGGCTACCTGTTCAGCCTCCCCGAGGCCCGACAGTCGGACATGGACCTAGCGGACACGGTTCGCTTCTCCACGGCCGAGCTGAAGCACTACCGCGAGGTTGTCGAAGACGAGTTTGAGCGGATCACTGCCCGGTCGTTCGTGCCGCGGACGGCGCGCGTCGAGGTCGAGGCGGACGGGACACCGACCCTGTATCTCGGTTACTTCGATGTGGCAGAGCTGAAGGCCGTGAGCGGCCCGTCTGGGGCTGTGGACATGACCGGGTGGGGCGTCGACTCTACGGGCTTCGTGCGTGCTCCCTGCGGGCTTCCCGAGGGCGACCGGTACACGGTCACCTTTGGGTACGGCTTCGGCCAGGTCCCCGAGGACGTGAAGCGCGCTGGCTTGCTGCGGCTTCGGTCGTTCCTCACGGCCGAGCGGTCCGGCATTCCGGACCGGGCAACGGCCTTCGTGGCCGCCGAGGGCGGAAATTTCACGCTGGCTACGGCGGGCCGGAACGGCTGGGAAACAGGTCTTCCCGAAGTAGACGCGGTTCTGAAGCGGTACAAGTACGGGATTTTCTATGACGTGTTCGGGGTGGCCAAGTGAGTACGCGCGCCTTCGAGGCGAAGGCCGCCCTTCGGGACATGATCAGGGGCCTTCCGGCCCTCGCTGGCTATCAGGTCACCTGGGGCTACCCGAGTAGGAACCCTGAACGCCGTTGGGTGTTCGTCGGCGAAGTTCAGTGGCCGGATTCCCAATGGGTTACGAACCGAAGCCGCGAAGAAGTCTTCGAGATCAGTGTGATTGTGAACTGTCAGATCTCCGGAGCGACTTCGGAAGAAGTCGAAGGGGAGCTTCAGCGCATGGCCGCCGGTATCGAGGACGGCATGAAGGCCACCCCCAATCTCGGCATTCAGTGCGTAGTCACTACCGACTTCGTTCCCAAGAAGCTCTCTAGCTTCCCGTCAGATCAGGTCTATGAAGGCCAGTTCGAGGCGGTTGTTCGCGTGAAGGCGAGACTTTGAGTTGAAGACCATTGCTTACGGCGGGCCCTATGCGGCGGTAGAAGTCCCTTCGTTGGGGCTCACCGCTGCGAAGGACGACCCGATCGAGGTTGCCGAAGATGTTGCCCAGACCCTTATTCGCCAGGGCTGGCAGGAGATCAAGGCGAAGAAGGAGACGGCTAAGTAATGGCCACCATTCACGATTCCTACTTTGGTGCGGCGGACGAGTCCACCTACGGCACTGCGGTTGCCCCCACGAAGTTCTTCGAGTTCACCGATGAAGGCATTGAGGGGAAGTACGAGCGTATCGACAGCGAAGCGATTCGTGCCGGTACCCGCGTCCTTCGGGCGGACCGCTTCGCGCCGAACGCGAAGGGTGCCGAGGGTGACGTGAAGATGGAAGTCCTTTCGGGCGGCTTCGACTTCTGGCTTAAGCACATGCTTGGCTCCGTGTCGGCCGGCGCCCCGTCCGGCGGGTTCACCACCTACACGGCGACCCTCGGCGACCTGAACGGCAAGAGCTTTACGGCCCAGGTCGGCCGCGTCGACAACACCGGCACGAAGACCCCGTTCACCTATGAGGGTGGCAAGGTCAAGGAATGGGAGCTTACGAACGCCGTTGACGAGCTGCTGAAGGTCTCGGTGACGTGCGACTTCGCTAAGGAGACCATCGGGGCTGGTACAGGGGCTTATGCCCTGGCGACGCCCTCTTTCGTCGCCAACACGAAGCTCTTCAGCTTCGGTGGCGGCACGGTCACCGTGGGCGGTTCGGCCTTCGAGATCAACGACTTCTCGCTGAAGGCTTCCAGCGGCCTCAAGGATGATCGCTACTTCATCCGGTCGGGCGGCAAGAAGAGTGAGCCGCTGGAGTCCGACCTTCGCAAGTACGAGTGGAGCGTGAAGGGCGAGTTCAACGGCACCACGCACATTCAGCGTGTCGCTGCGGCTCTCGCGAGTGGGGCTGTCGCTCAGGTAACGGTTCTTTGGGATGGGCCGGACGGTTCGCAGTTCAAGGTAGACATGCCCTTTGCCCGGTTCGATGAGGGACCGGTAACCGTGGGCGGCCTTGAAGTAGTCGGCCAGGATCTTTCCGGTATCGCCCTCACGGACGGCACGGCATCTCCCGTCACGATCACCTACAAGGCGATCTCGTAAGGGCTCTCTTTTTTTGCCCTGAACCTAGTATTTGGAACGGTGCTGGGCTATGCCCACTGAAGGCATTTACGCGAATGTCGAGGGCCTAGCCCAGTTCACCCGGGCCCTTTCCCGTGCCGGTGTCGACGGCACGAAGCAGGAAGTGAAACAGGCGAATTTCGATGTCGCCGACAAGCTGACCCGGGCCGCGAAGGAGAAGGCCGCCGGCCTAACCCGCCAACAGCGGGCCGCGGCCGAATCCCTCCGTGCCACGAAGACGCAGAACTATGCGTCGGTCCGGATGGGTTCGGCTCGAAAGCCATACGCCCTGGGCGCCGAGTTCGGCGCAAAGAAGCTCACGCGTCGTGGCCGAGTTGCCCGCGGTTTCCGCCCTTGGAGGGGAAACCAATTCGACGGCTGGAACGGCGGCCCCGGTTACTTCCTGCACCCCTCGATTCGCGAGAAGGGCCCGGCCCTTATTCGCGAGTACATGAACCACATTGACCGCCTAATGTCGGAGGCTTTTCCCGAATGAGCGAGACCCCGCAGACCATTTCCCTTCGCATTGACCCGGACGTTCTGACGATCGGTGACCTTGAGGATTTCGAGGACGTTGTGGGCGCCGCCATCTACGACGTTCTTTCTCCTCGGCCGGTGATCGGTCCGGATGGGAAGAAGGTTCTTGACGAGAAGGGCCGCCCCGAGCTTGAGACGAAGATCCCGACGAAGGCCCTTAAGGCCCTGATCTGGATTACGCAGCGGGCCGACAACCCTTCCTTCTCCCTTGACGACGCGCGGAACGTTCGCGTCTCCGCCCTTGAGCTGGTCGGCACCGAGGACGGCCAGGGAAACGGCGACGCGCAGAACGCCTAAAGGAACGGGCGGCGTTCTGCCGGTTCTACCGGATGACCCCCGGCGAAGTCCGCGGCCTTTCGGCCGCCGAGTATCGCGCCTTCTGCGAGTACATGAACGAATACCACGCTAGCCGGGAGTCCTTCTAATGGCCGAGTCGAGAACGCTTCGCGTTGTCATTGTTGGTAACGCGGATTCGGCCGAGAACGCCATTCAGGGGCTTGCCGAAACATCCGAGGATGCGGGCGGCCAGGTCGAGGCCATGGGCGGGAAGTTCGGCAAGTTCAAGGGGATGTTGGGCGGCCTCGGGGCTACGGTCTTGGCCGCCCTTCCCCTGGCCGGTCTCATGGCCTTCAGCAAGGGCCTGGACGAGATTTCCAACCGCGCGAAGACCGCGGCTTCAATGGGCCTTACGGGAGCCGATGCGGCGAAGGCCGGCTCACTCGCTGGAGACCTTTACGTTTCCGGCTTCGGCGAGTCGACGGCCGAGACTGGCCAGATCGTTAAGCGCGTTCACGACGACCTGAACATGTCGGTTAACTCCGTCGACTTCAAGCCGATAGCCAATAAGGTCGCGACCGTTTCGAAGGTCATGGATCAGGACGTGGGCGGCACTACTCGGGCCGTCGCAAACCTGATGCGAAACGGCCTGGCGAAGAACGCGAATGAAGCGCTCGATATTGTCGCTGCGGGCTTCACTCACGGTGTCGACAAGAGCGAAGACTTCCTAGATACGCTCAATGAGTACGGAACCCAATTCCGGAAGATGGGCCTTGACGGGGCTACGGCTACCGGCATCCTTTCCCAGGGTCTTAAGGGCGGCGCCCGGGATGCGGATCTTGTCGCGGATGCCATCAAGGAATTCTCCATACGCGCGGTCGATGGCAGCACGACCACCGCCGATGGATTCAAAGCCATTGGCCTGAATGCCGGGGACATGGCGAAGCGAATAGGTAAGGGCGGCAAGTCTGCCTCTTCCGCGCTTCAGGAAACCATGGACAAGCTTCGCGGGATCAAAGACCCGGTGAAGCAGGGCCAGGCGGCCGTGCAGCTTTTTGGAACACAGGCCGAGGATCTTGGAAAGGCTTTGTATTCCATCGACCCGAAGAGTGCCGTTGGCTCTCTCGGGAAGGTCAAGGGTGCGGCTCAGCAGATGGCCGACACCATGCACCACAACGCTGCGGCGAAAGTCGATACCTTCAAGCGAAAGCTTGAATACGGCTTCACGAATGCGGCGGCCGGCGCGATCACCGGCCTTGAGGGGCTTGGCAGAAAGGTTTCTCCCATCTTCGACAAGGTGGGGAAGGCCGCGGCCCCTTTCATGCGGGGCCTCGGGGCTATCGGCTCGAAGATCAAAACCAGCTTCGAGACTGGGGCCGCTCGTACGGCCCTTGACCAGCTCGGGCAGAAGCTTTCGGGAATCTGGGCGATTGTGGGCCCGGCCCTCGGCGGTCTGGTGACTTTCTTCCGGACTCAGTTGATGCCGATTTTTCAAGAGCTTTGGGCGAAGGCTCAGCCGGTTCTCGTTCAACTCTGGTCCACTTTCAAGACGTACCTAGACTTGATCAAGTTGGCAATTCAAGGCTTTATCGGCGTTGTCAAGTGGCTTTGGCAGACTTTCGGCGCCACGATTCTCGGCTATGTGAAAACCGCTTGGTCCGCGATCTGGCAGGTTATCAGCGGCGTCCTTTCCGTCATCCAGGGAATCTATAACGTCTTCATTGGCATCTTCACGGGCGATTGGTCGCGCGCCTGGCAAGGCGTAAAGCAGATCTTTTCGGGAATCTGGAACGTCATCGTTGGCGTTTTTCGGGCCGTCTGGAACACCCTCAAGACGATTCTTAAGCTCGGACTCGACGCCGTGAAGGGGCTTTGGTCTCTCGCGTGGAAAGGCATCAGCTCTTTTTTTCGCGGACTTTGGAACGGCATCGTTGGCTTCTTTTCCGGCATGATGGGAAGGCTTCGCGGCTACGCGTCTTCGGGCGTTAGCGCTGTGAAGAACTTCTTCGTGAATGGATTCCATTCTCTCTACAACGCCGTGAAGGGAAAGCTCTCTTCCGTCGTCGGTGCGGTGCGGGAGATTCCCGGCAAGGTGAAGGGCGTCCTGACCGGCCTTCCTGGTGCGCTGGTCACGATCGGCAGGAACGTGATTCAGGGCCTGGTTCGCGGTATTCGAAACTCCCTGGGTGCGGTCATGAGTGCTGCACGGTCAATCGTTGACCACATCCCTGGCCCCATCCGGAAGGCACTGGGAATCCACTCGCCTTCACGGGTTATGGCTGAGATCGGAAAATGGATCACGGCCGGTCTCGTTAAGGGCATGCTGGGCGGTACGAAGTCGGTGCAGAAGACCGCGACGAAGCTTCACCAGTTGGTGACGCAGGCTTTCAAGGCCGGGAAGATCAGCCGGGGAAGGAACAGGAGCCTTCATGCTTGGCTTCACCGGGAAGACACCAAGCTGTACCGGCTGGCAGCGAAGCGCGAGAAGGTCGCGGCCAGGCTGAAGAGCGCGCAAAAGAAGCTGGACGATCTGAAGAAGGCAAAGGCCGACATGGCGTCTTCGGTCTCCACGAAGGCGAAGGACTTCGGCTCTTTCATGGGGGCTTTGGACACTTCGCAGTACGGGGACAACTCGGCTAGCGCGATCATTGGCCGGCTGAAGGGGAAGCTGAAGGGGATCATAGATTTCCGGAAGAACCTTCAGACTCTCGCGAAGCGCGGCCTCGGCAAGGGGATCATCAATCAGATAGCCCAGGCCGGCCCGGAAGAGGGCGGCCAGATGGCCCAGGCTCTTCTTAACGCTGGCGGTAGTCAGATCAAGGATCTGAACTCGACCTACTCTCAGATCGGGAAGCAGTCCGACCAGCTCGGAAAGTTCGTGTCGGGGAACTACTACGACGCGGGCATTCACGCCGTGAGCGGCCTTGTGAAGGGCCTTCAGACTCAAGAGAAGAGCCTGACGAAGGCTATTGAGCGCATGGCGAAGTCCATGGTGAAGACCCTGAAGAAGAAGCTGGGCATCCGGTCCCCTTCGCGGGTCTTTCGGGCTCAGGGCAACTTCACGGGCCTCGGCTTCGCCCTCGGCATCGAGGACCAGGCGGACGCCGTGCAGGACGCGGTCAACTCGCTGGCTGGCACCCGTCCCACGGGGCGCCTGGCTAACAGGTCTATAGCCCATGCACGGGCCGATAAGTCGGCTTCTGCCCCGGTGGTTCACGTCACCGTTCAGGGCAACGTCACGGCCGAGAAGGCCCTAGCGAAGTCCATCGCTTCAACCATTCGAGACGAGATCGTGCGTAACGGAAAACGCAACGGGGGAAGGACGGGACTTTAAGCATGGCTTCTATCCCGAAGGTCACTGTCGAAGTCGCCTTTGACGGTGGCCCCTTCTCCGCTGCGTATACGTGGACGGACATCAGCGACTATGTGAAGGGATTCCAGGTTCGCAGGGGCCGGAACAACGAGTTGGACCGGATCGAGGCCGGAACCCTTTCGGTGACGCTTGATAACTCGGATGGCCGTTTCACCCCCGGGAAGCGGAAGGCTGGAGGAAACATCCTCTCCGGCAACCTGGGCCAAGTCATATGGGACCTGAACGGCCGCGCGAACAATACGGTGATGTCCTCCATCAACGTGGGCCAGGTGGATGACGACCAGAAGCCGCGGGTCATGTCACGGACCGTTTACACGTCCGGGGCACCCGTGGCCGGTTACTTCGCAGTGAAGTGGCTCGACGCCTCGGGGAGCACCCTCCGCTTCGTGGCGGGCACGCGGTTCGTTGCCGACTCCTCTCCGGCCGTTTACACGCACGAAGAGACCCCGCCGGCCGGGGTCGCCACCGCGGTTGTGTACCTCTACGCGGACACGTACCCCGAAGGCAACGCGGGTCTTACCGCTTACGGCGAGAAGGCCGAGTGGTACAAAACTCAGCCCTACTACCCGTACGTGATTCCTCGGCGACGGGTGCGCGTCCGGACCGCGAACCTCAGCCCGAAGGACGTTTCTACAGGCGGGGACATCAGCCACACATCCGCCCAGTTCTCCACGTCACACAGCCCAGGGGCTACCAGCGACTGGACGAGATTCCACAAGTCCGGGGTGGGGTCGGTGCTCTTCAACTGTGGCTCCAACGGACCCGCTGACTATGCATCCTCGATCCGCTGCGGCTACGTGGACAACGGCAAGCCCGTGGGCCTGGCGAGGGTTGCCCCCGGCCAGACGTACAGTGCCCGCGTCCAGGTCCGGCAAGGGGAGGCTTCACCTCAGCTCAGCGTGAAGCAACTCGTCCGCTGGTACGACGCGAGCGGGGCCTACCTGTCCAGCACGGGCGACAGTCCAACTGTCGCGCTGGTCTCGGGTCAGTGGCTACCGGTCACCCTGTCGACCGTCACGGCCCCGGCTGGCGCCGCCTGGGCCGGCCTCTCCATCGGTACGAGCGGCGGAGACGGAGGGGGCCACGGGTACTTCTACATTGACGAGATTCAGTTCGAGCAAGGGGCGACGCTCGCCGACTGGAACCCCGGTGGTTCCATCTTCCACGGCTACATCGAGAAGTGGCCGGTGACCTCCGAGGGCCTGACCGCCACGGTCGAGGTTTCCGCCGTTGACGGCTTCTCCGTCTTGTCGAACACCGATCTCCGCGGCGCCCTGCAAGCGGAGATCCTGACTACGGGGCCCCTCGGATATTGGCCGCTAGGTGACCCCGTGGGTTCGACGCGACTTGAGAACCTGGCCAACGACCAGCAACCGGCACGGCTGGTCGCCTCGAAGTACGGTGCGGGGACTCCCCTTCTCGGTGCGGACTCGATCGTGAAGAAGGATGCGACTACCTGTTACAACCTGGCAAACGTTGCGAGCAATCAGGGCACGGTCGTTGATATCTGCGACGGCGGGCAGAGGCGGTATCCGCTCGGAACTGATTTCTCGGTGGCTTTCTGGTGCCTTCCTGTCCGCCCCTCCCCGGGGCTCTATACGACGCTCTTTGCCGGGTGGTCTGATACAGCGGCTGACTTCCTCTGGATTCGGCTCGACTCCAACGGGAACCTTCAGATAAGCACGACGTACACCGAGGGCACTCAGACCACTTTCCCGGTGTGGCCATCTCTCAGTACGTCGACCCCTTCCTTCGTGGTTGTCACGATCGAACGGGGCGTCACGCGGGTTTACCTGAACGGGATCTATCGGCTACTGGACCAAGGGCCTACGCCAACGAACAAGGACATCAGAGACCTTCGGTGGGCTTCGTTCGCTGGCCGGCAAGCCGGGTCGATCTATGGGGAGTACGCCAACGGGCGGATGGCTCATCTGGCCATCTGGGATAGGTGCATTACTTTCGCTGAGTTGGACGAGATTTGGCGCCTGGGCGATAACAGCGGGGCCGACTTCCCCGAGGATGAGCAAACGCGCATTGCCCGCATTGCCACTATGGCGAACTTCTGGGGCGAGACGGCGTATGACGGCGGTATGAGCACGCTACAGGGACCGGATTGGTCTGCTGGCGCGAGCGCGCTCGATGAGCTTCAGCAGACGGCCGAGGACGCTTCCGGATACCTCTTCATGGATGGTGATGGACGGCTCACCTACCACAACCGCGACCGGCGGCAGGGCGCCGCGGTCCGATACGAACTGAGCGATAGTTTGGGCTTGCCTTACGAGCCTGGGCTTCAGTTCGAGATGGACGAAGACCGCATCATCAATGAAGTCTCGTACAAGCGGACCAACGGCACCGAAGGTGTCGTGAAGGATCAAGTGTCTGTCGATGCGTTCGGCCGAAAGTCGAAGAGTATTGAGCTTCGGCTGAGTTCGGACAGCGCGGTTCAGGATGCTGCGTATACCTTGCTGAATCACTATTCGACACCTGTTGTTCGCTGCGATTCGGTGACGCTGAACGCTACGGCCACCCCGGGCCTTTTTATGGTCGCGCTAGGTGTCGAGATCGGCGACCGGATCACGCTTTCCGATCTGCCATCCCAGGCCCCGGAATCCAGCCTCGATTACTACGTCGAGGCCATCGAAACTGATGTGTCGGTCGACGGTGGAACGCTGCAATGGGTCACCACACTTGCGCTCTCGCCTGCCGAGAATTCCGATGTGTGGGTTCTCGAAGATCCAACGCTAGGCAGGCTCGACCGCACAACGGTCCTGGCCTACTAGCCCGTTTACACGCTCTGAGGGCGGCCGGCCGGCCGCCCTCAGCATGCCTATCCCCTTTGGAGTCACGGCCGCTATGGCTACCGTTCCGGCTACTCAAACTTTCCTCGCGGGGGAGAAAGTCACGGCCTCGAAGTTGACGGCCGCGACGAAGACCCCGATTGACTTCCTGATGAATCCGCCCCGGTGTTCCGTTGCTTATAGGTCGAGTGACATCGCCTCGGACATGATTGCGACCAGCACCGCGACGTTGATCCCCTTCGGCACTGAAGGCTGGGATACGGATTCCATGCACTCGACGACGGTGAACCCGAGTCGAGTTGTGTTCAACACCCCTGGCCTGTACGAGGTCAGCATCTTCGCGCGGTTCAAGGTGAATGCGACTGGCTATCGCCAGATGAACTTGCGCCTGAACAGCGCTGGTGATCCTGGCCTCGGGAGCACGCTCACGACTTTCGCCCAGGCCGCTGGCCCTACGACTTCCACGTCTATCAGCCGGACCTTCGATCTCCTGATCACGAACGGTGGCGATTACGTCGAGCTATTCGTGACTCAATCGAGCGGCGGAAACCTGGGACTCGATTCCGGCGAACGCGTCACCGGGGTTATGGCCCGTTGGGTTGGCACGAACAACACCGCGTGATGGACGACTCGAAAGAACATCCCCGATGACACTTATCGGCTTTGCCGGTTGGGCGTTCGGTGCATTGGCCACCGTTGGCGCCCTGGCCGCCGCGTACGTCCGCGTCCGATCCTCCGTCGACAACCAAACGGCGGAGATTTGGAAGGGCGAAGCGGAGGCGCAAAAGGCCCGAGCCGATCGGCTCGAAGCGCAACTAGACGAACTATGCGGCCGTGTCGCTCGACTCGAAGCCGAGAACCGGCACCTTTCCGAGCTGGTCACCGGCCAAGCCGCCATAGCTGAGCTTCGATCCCTTGTCGTGGCTCAGCACCAGGAACTTACTTCCCTATTCCGTTCGGAGGCACCCTGATGGATTTCGTACAGGCTAAGTGGTACGGCCCCGGCCGTACCGTCCCTATCCGCGTGATCGTCATTCACGACATGGAGGCGCCCGAGGGGCCGCTCACCGCGGAGAACATCGCGCATTGGTTCGCAACCATGAGCGCGGACTCGAAGGCTTCCGCTCACGTCTGCGTCGACAGCAACAGCGCCGTTCGCTGCGTCGCCGATGGTGACCGGGCCTGGCACGCGCCGGGGGCGAACAGTGACGGCCTGGGCATCGAGCTTGCCGGGTACGCGCGGCAGTCTCGGGGCGAATGGCTCGACCAGTATTCGAAGGGCGTGCTCGACCAGGCCGCGCGCATCGTGGCCGACTGGTGCCAGAAGCACAACATCCCGGCCCGGAAGCTGTCCGTCGCCGACCTGAAGGCCGGTCAGCGCGGCATCGTCGGTCACCGCGACGTGTCGGCGGCCTACGGTCAGACTGACCACTCGGACCCCGGGCCCAACTTCCCCTGGGACCACTTCCTTTCGCGTGTGAGCGCGCACATGGCCCCGAAGAAGCCCGCTCCCCCGTCCCCCTCGAAGCCGAAGCCGTCGCGGTACACCCCGCCGGCCTTCCCGAGCGGGCTGAAGCCGAACAGTTCGACCCCCTCGGCGAAGTCGCTTCAGCGTGCGCTGAAGGCTGCGGGCTTCATGAACAAGAGCGTCCCTGAGTCGGACAACTACGGCCCCAAGACTCAGGAAGGCGTGGGTCTCTTCCTCCGGAAGTACCCGCAGTACGCGGCCCAGGGGTCCACCTGGGACGTAGCGATTGGCCCGAAGGGTTGGGCCCACCTCTTCACCCTGGCCTACGGCAAGTAAGGATCACCGTGAAGCTTCTCCAGACCCATCCGGCGCGCGTCTACGCGCTGGCCGTGGCCGTCCTCGGCCTGGTGGCCGCCCTCGGCGTGCATGTCCCCGAGGGGCAGGTTCTCGGCGTGGTCGCGGCCGTCCTCGGCCTGATCGGTGGTGAGGCCGTTCAGCGCGTCGAGGACGCGAAGACCCGTGACGCTCTTCTCACTCCGTCGCCTGGGCACGTCGACCTGGCGGACGAAGGCTGATGCCCGGACCCCCGGCGCCCTCTTGGGCGGCCGGGGGCTCTCGTCGATCATAGGCCGCTCCACCGCGACCGGTCAGCGTCCGCGGTCCGCTCGGAAGCCAGCCTCGGTGATGTCGATCGGCCTGCCCGTCCGCCCCTCCTCGTACCGCCAGGGCCCCCGGCCCTGCTCGTACTCCGGCACGGTGGCCGGCGCCCCGAGGGTGACCAGCCCTTCCACCAAAGCGCGTTGAAGGGTCACGTCCAGGACGCTGCCGTGAAACCACACGATGACGCCGTTGCTGGACACCAGCCCGTGACGGCTGGTTCCGGGGAGCACCCACCGGACGTGCCGTGTTCTGAGGCCGTTTAAAAGCCGCTGGACTCCATAGGATGCAGACATAGCCTGTACCTCCATTTCGTTCGCCTGCGGACGAAGAAGCCCCCGACCCTCACAGGGTCGGGGGCTCTTCGCGTTTCTGCACGCGGGGTTGGCCGGTCGGTGCGTTTACACGCTCCCGCGTGCGTGAAGCATTTAGGCTCCGAGGGCCGGATACCGGCCTGCCTTCACATCGTCCACGAAGGTTTGCCACTGCTCCGGCTGGAACAGTAGCGCGGGGCCTTCGGGATCTTTCGAGTCGCGACAGCCCACCCCGTTGACTCGGAACCGTGCCTCTACGCAGCCGCCGTTTTCGGCGCTATAGCTGCTCTTAAACCATTCGGACCTGTTTGCGTGCATTTACGTTCTTTCCCTTAATGGCTTAGTTGCCCAGCGATTTCCCTTATCAGGGACTGTGACTCGATCGGGCCGAGCGCTGAAGCTCGGAGATGATTGAAGACATCTCCGTAGTATCCAGTATCACGCGGTGTCTCCAAGTAGGTCTGAGACGTGTGGTTTTCGAGTGCCACCACTTCCATTTCCGATGGCTCCGGGAAGCGGTAGATCATGAAGGGGAACGGCCCGCCTCTGTACGCTCCTGCGGAAAAGGGTAGTACCTGCAACGTTACGTTCGGAAGTTCTGACAGCTCGGTCAGGTGTCGCAACTGGTCCCGGAGGACGGCCGGCCCGCCGTACTCCTGCCGCAAGGCGGCTTCCCCGAGGATCATCCACGTCTCAAGTGGTTGCGTGCTGCGGGTGATGGCCTTCTGTCGCTCCATCCGGACCTGCACCCGCGCCTGGCGTTCCTCGCTGAGCGGCCCAGGTTCACCGCGCCCAATGACGGCTTCGGCGTAGGGCTGGGACTGAAGCAAGCCGTGCACCACTCCAGGTTCGAAGCCGCGGCAGTGCGACGAGTCTTCTTCGAGGCCGACTTGATCGAGGAAGTCGTTCGGAAGCCGGTCTTCGAAGTCGCGCCACCAACGGCGCTTGCGGCTCTCGCGCGCCAGGGCAAGCCAACCTTCCTGGTCGCCCTTGCCCTTGATGCCGTACAGCTGAAGCAGGAGCTTCAGGTCGACTTGCCGGATGCCTGACTCTGCCTTCTCGATCCGGCTGATCTTCGATGGGTCACAGCTCAGCTCCCGGGCGGCGTCCTCCTGCTGAAGCTCGCGTTCCTCGCGCAACCTGCGCAGATTCGCGGCCAGGACGCGCCGCCGCACGGTTGGTCGCTGCACTACAGCCATGCGTCACCCTCCCTCTCGATCGGTTGTGACCGCAAGCGACTGAATATGCCAATCACCCGTCTTGGTGAACAAGTAAGTTGTACCGCTTGCAACTTGGCTTCCCTGTGCTTCATGCTACCGACGAAGCCAGCGCATCGGCTCGACGGCAACTGACGATTGATCAACCTAACGTCCGTTGCCGCTAGTTCGTCGCGCCCCAACGCCGTTTGGGAGGTAGGCGCGTGTCCAGAGTGGAGCGGTACATCACGCTCATGAACAACGAGAAGGCGCCCGGTCAAGCGCGTCGGGCCGTACGCAATGCGTTATCCGCGTGGGAGTACAACGACGACGTGATCGACACGGCCACGCTCCTCACCTCTGAGCTGGTGACCAACGCGATACGGCATGCCCCCGCTTCAATCTGCGCGATCGTCCGATTCGCCGTTCTCGGCGGGATGTTCGCTATCGAGGTCTACGACGAGAATCCGAAGGTGCCCGCCCGGAAGGCCGTCAGTGCCGACTCGGAGAGTGGTCGCGGCCTGGCCCTGGTCGAGGCACTTACCGCCGAGAGGGGCGGCAAGTGCGGCACGAAGCCCGCGGGCTGCGGCAAGTGGGTCTTCGCCACGCTGGCGGTGCCTCGCATCCCTGAGCGCGTGATCGCGCGAGAGCTAGCGGGGACACGCGGCGTTTGCCTTCGGGGGTCGGCATGAGCGGGCGGACGGCACTCACTATGGCCGCGCAGCCGCCCTCGGGGCTGGGTCGCGAACCCGCTCCCGTCCCCGGATGCGACGTGTGCGGCGCCTTGGCGGGCCAGCGTGAAGAGGCCCGTAGCACCGGAAACCCTGCCGCTGTTGAGCGTTGCACTTCTGAGCTTCGGAACCACCCGCACCGGCCGAGTGGGCGCCCGTGACTCCGCCGGCCGCGACGACCGAGCGCACCCGCAAGCGGAAGCGGAAGCGGCGGCCCAGCCGTACGACGCGCGCCCCGACGAAGCCCGCGATACCCGAGCTGGTGGCGTACTGCGGAACGTGCACGGGCCACCAGGCCATCTGGTGCCCGGATTGCTGCGGCTTCGCGGGGTGCGACACCTGTGCTTTCACGTACCAAGTGCCATGCCCTCAGTGCTCTGGCGGGATATTGGAGCCGATCAAATGGTGAAGCGATTCCTCGGCCGCATCTTTTGGCGGTGTTTCGCCTTCTCGGTGGGCGCCCTCTGCGGTTTGGTACTAATGCTGGGCGCCACGGGAAACATGTAACGACAAGGGGATGGGCAATGAGCAGGCCGCTTCACTTCGGTAAGCCGAAGGTCAGCGCCAAGAATGATGCGAAGTGCGACAAGCATGACCGGAACACGGACAAGCAATTCACTGAGAAAGTGGCCTTGTTGGCGCGGATGCGGGCCCGGGTCGAAGGGGACGCATACGTGAAGGCCGGGACCGTGGGCGCGGAGGTCCGCACGGTTCATGAACTGGTCGATTCCGACGAAAAGTTGAGGCCGAAGTGTGGGGCCGGCGAACCGAATGAGCCTGTCTATGAGTGGGCGCGCAACGTGAATTGCCCGTCCTGCCTGGGAACTTAATGATGTCAACGCCCGCCGACAGGGCAGCCTTTGACAGGTTCAAGGATGATCTTGAACGACTGTGTAACCAATACGGGTTCAAGCTCAGCTCCAGTACCTCGCTCCCTCTGCTTGTGTTCCGCAGGGAAGGGCGAGAGATCGTGGGCAAGTTGCCGTACCTGAATTACGAGTTTCCGTAGCCAATTTTAGGGAAAACCATGAGCGGACAGCAGGCAACGACCACATCGGTTTACGTCATTCCGAGTGGCCGCCGATATCACATGGCTGGCGATTGCGTGGTTCTTGGTCGGTGCAACTCGCCCAAGGCTCACGTCGTCTCTCTCACAAGGGCCAAGCGGGCGGGTAAAGAGCCGTGTCGGTTCTGCTCTGGTCGTTCTTGAATACCACCTAGACCCCCGGCGATCGAGTCCGCCGGGCGCGCTCCTCACAGTGGGCCCAACCATCCCCGTCGGCCCCAGTCTCCCCCGCTGTCGTCTGGGAGACGAAGAGGGGAGCGCGAAGGCCGCCCGAGGCCACGGGAGCAGCCTCGGGCGGCCACCAAATCGTCCCACCCTGCATTTCCTGAACTCCCCCATTTCCGGGGCGGGTTCCAACCGACCAGAGAAGTTAGGCAAAATGGCGGAGAATGAACTTCCGTGCAACGCCGATGGCGAAGACGCTGGTGGACAGCCGGCATGCACGACGCATGACGCGACATTGGTTCGCGCATCCGGTGCCGAGGGCGTCTATAAGTGCGGGCCGAACTATGTGGTGAAGGACGAAGGACGTAAGTAGCGCCTCCATAGACTCCGCCCCCGCTGTCAGACTTCCGGAATGTTCTCCCGAACTTCTGTCGAGACTCAGCGGGGGCGGGCAAGGCCCCGCCCGGTTGTCTTGATGGACAGCGGCAGTCGGGCGGGTTAGTAGATGCACGCAACCGAAGGAGAACACGAAATGAGTTCGACCCTTCCCGCGCCCGAAAGGGTAGCGGAGCGAGCGAAAGAGATCATGTCGGCCTTCGAGGCTGACCCGGAGTTCGACGCGTTCTGTGCCGCCGCGCTCAAGTATGACGAAGCGTGGACGTGCTTCACTGGCTTTCCCGTCATCGCCAATTGGGACTTGGACGCCGACAAGCGTCCGCTTCTCACGGAGGGGCTTCGGGCCCTTTCCCTCAAGGCTGCTGTGTACGAGCTGGGCGGCCAGGACGAGGACATGACGGAAATCCCCGTCGCCGTTCCCGTGGACGAAATGATGCACGCGATGATCGCGCAGCCTCAGCTTCTCGACCGGATCGCAAGGCGGATCGGTGTGTCGGTCATTCACCAGACCGACAAGGAGCACCACGACTACGTGCCGGGCGACTTCACGCACAAGGCGTACATGGCCGCGTGGGGCGAGCCCAACGCGCGCTACTGGGTCGACCACACCGAGGCGCAGCGACGGCTTCAGATCCTTGACGCCAAGTACGAGGCGGCGGGGTTCCTCCGGTCGGGCAAGGCGCACCGAATCGACTTCGCCGCGGCGTAGTCGTCAGCTCAACGCACGGCGCAGCACGTCAAGCGGGTCGAGGTCCGGGAACTGTCGCCGGATTTCCGCTGAGGCTTGCGCAATGAGCTGGTCGAGTAGGACTGGTGCAGCGCCATAAAGCACGTCGTGCAAGTACGGCACCAGCGCGGAAGGGTCGGGCGGCAAATGCAACTCTGCGGTAAGTGGCACGTTTTCGCTCTTGTAGCGAGCCGCAGGCAGCCCGACCTTTTCCGGGTGGACGCAAACCGGGGTGCCGTCGCTGAGGTACCGATGGCCGTCCGCCTGATTGAACGGGCATTCCTTCGTCGGTCGCTCGAATACGTCGAATTCCCCAACGGGGAAGCGACGCGAAGGGCAAACACCGCAAGCAAGGTGCAGAACGTCACCGTTGACGAAGGGTTCAGCCATAGAGCGAGCCTAGCCCAGTCGGGCCAGGCGCGGACGCCCAAACCGATCGGCGAACCCTGGAGGTTCAGACGGTCGGGGCGGGGGAGTGGCCCTCTTAGGCGGCCATCGGGAGTTCGCCTTAGAGGATGAGGGGGCAGGGCCCTGAACGGGCCCGCATTGCCCCCGGAGGCCCTGCCCGCCGGCTTCTTCCCCGAGGCCGGCGGGCGGGGATCTCTCGACGCCCCACAGGGGCTCTCCGGCTGGTGCGCGGCTCCTACCTTGGCCGGTCGGTCGAGCCGTGCACCACATAGGCCCCTGCCGTCTGCTGACCCCCGTGGCGGATGGCAGGGGCCGCTTTATGGCAACGAGAAAGGGGGGCCGGTTTCCCGGCCCCCCTTTGGTGTTTCTCTATCCGTTGATCAGCTCTCGGCACCGGTCGCAAGCGCAGTGTGCATCGTGCAGGACGGTGCAGAGTTCGCTAGCCGGGGAGTCCCCCGCATCGAGGACGCTTCCGCACATCCGGCAGAAGGTGACGCTCTCCTCGTAGAAGTGCACCCACCGGTGGATTCCCTTGCGGAGATTGACGGCCATTGATCTTCCCTTCATCACCCCCGTTCCGGGGGCTTCTCTCGCTGACAAGGGAGACGGTAGCAGCGTTTAAACGGGATTCCAAATGCTAGCTTCGCCGCAGAGAGAAGGGCCGGTTTCCCGGCCCTGGCGCACCCCCTCTACACGTCGAGAAGGACCCTCAACCCCGGGGCGTCGACTTTCCCCGTGCACGCGTCGCAATCGCAGTGATGCCCAACGCAGCGTCCGCAGCCGTAGTCGTCGCACAAGCGGCTATCAGGCCCGTGCCATCCGGGGCAGCCCGGTTCGGTGCACTCCCATTCGCGGCAGTTGCCCGCGCGGGATGCCCAGGACGCCGGATAGACGACGTGCTCACGGCTGTACGGGTGGCCATGAGCCAACGGGACTCCAGGGCAGGGGGATGCGGAGCGCGAGGCCGAGGCCGCATCCGTCCAGGCGGCCCGGCACTGCGTGCACTGGTGCCGGCCTTCGGGGCGTCGCCGCGGAGCGTGAGTCATTCGCCTAGCCCCTTGGCTTGCTCCCACTCGGTGACCTGCCACGCGTCCGCTCGGACGACGTTCACGGTCCACCCGGCCGAGTGGTACGCGGCTCGCACCGCTCGGCCGGCCGTGGCCGCAACGTCCCACAGGGAGGGAACGCGCACGGTCAAGGTCCACTCGGTCACGCCGTCCCACATCTGGGCCGTGGCCCCGTAGTCGACCAGTTCGCCGGTCACGGCGTCGAGTTCGCGGGGATGCTCGGCAAGGTTGAGGCCCTGGTGCCTCACTCTGACAACGGCCTGATAGTCGCGCATCGTTTAAACCTTCTTTCTCGCTGACACGGTGAAGGGGGCCGGTTGCCCGACCCCCGTGGAGGCTACAGAATCCCGAACCGCCGGGCTACTGCCTCATTGTTGCGCTGTCCTCGGCCCCCGGTGTTCCGACTTATCCATTCGGTCGGAGACTGGGGAGCCTTCGGATAGCAAAGCCAACCGTGAGTTCTCCACTCGACCTTGAATCCCTCGGCCTTGATTGCCTTTGCGAGACCTTCCGGAGTCCGCTTGACCTTCGCCATTGCTGCACCCTTCCCTTGCCGTCTCTCGCTGACAGGGGGAACGTTACTAGTATTTGGAATCCCTGTCTAACGGCTAGGTGGTTGGGTTGTTGCTGTTGCCTTTCGTCTTTCTCCATGCCTCGGGTGCCTAGAGAGGGTGGAGTGGATTGGACCCCCCTTGAAGCAAGCAATAGGCCCCCCACGCATGGAGGTTGCTCACTTCAAGAGGGGAGCCTGTCAGCCGTACTCGGTACGCCTGTCGCGGTATGTCGCTTACAGGACCGGTTAAGGGAATTAGCCTCACCGCAGGGCCGGGATGTGTGATCAGAGCTAGGGGCCGCATGCCCGCCCCCTCTGCGGGGGCACCGGTCCGGGCCTGCCTTCACCCGGTCTGTCTGTCACTCGGTATGCCGTCACGCCCCCTCCGGGGCTTCTCTACCTCCCGGTGGCTGAATCCGGGGTCGGACCTTTGGTGTAGCGGGGCCGTTCTCTCACCGCTGACTCTCTGGACTCCCCGGGGCGTCAACCCGGGGCCGCAGGGCGGTTTCCTGGGGCCGCTCTCCCTTGGCATGTCGTCTCCCCTGGGTGCCATCCCTCGGGGCCGTCGTGCGCGGCCACGGCCTGATCGCTCAGACCGTGCGGCGCTGACGTTACTAGCATTGAAACTAGACGAGCAACCTATACCGACGTGATCAAGGTCACGCGTTTAAACGTCTTCCAAGTGCTAGCATCCGGGCGGGTTCAGGGAGGATGGCCGGCCTTGCCGGTCGCGGGTCGTCCCACGGGCCGTGGAGGGGCGTTCGGGGCGAGTGCGGGCATGGAGAAGGCCCCCGCCGAAGCAGGGGCCCAGGGAGGCGCACAGGCGGTCTGTGCCGCAACGCAAAGGCCCCCGCCGAAGCGGGGGCCGGGGTCGAGCTGGTCGCGCCTTACGCGCTCTGGGCCTTCGCGTACGCCTCTCGGATGTTCGCGGGCACGCGGCCCCTGTCGTTCACGTCATAGCCGTTGTCCTTCGCCCACGCGCGGACGGCGGCCGTGTCCTCGTTGGGCTTGCTGCTGCCCATGCGTCGCACGGTGCCGCGGCCCCCGGACGTCTTCCGGGCGTTGCCGACGAACGGGGCCAGGGCCTCACGGATCTTCTCCGCGTGGGCGTCGTTCAGGTCGATTTCGTAGGACTTCCCGTCGAGGGCGAAGAGCACGGTTTGGCTCGCCTCGGTGCCGTCGAGGTCATCCGTAAGGAGCGTGATTACCTTCTGAGCCATGGTCTGTTCGTCCTCTTTCTTGTTCGCGCTGAATTGCGCAGTGACTTTGTCGTGTCTATCAGCGTGGCAGGGACAGCCGCAACGAGTTCCGCTAACCGTCTCTACGGGGCACGTCGGGTGATGGCCGGTCATGCACCATCCGAGCTTTCTCACGCGTGCACCAGATCCCCGCCATGGGCCTTCGCGAAGGCTCGAATGACCGCCTCGGGAATCCGGCCCGTGTCCTTCACGTCGTAGCCGTTGCGCCGCGCCCAAGACCGGATGAGCGGCCCGGTGTCCGTCGAGACGTGTGCGGCGGCCGGTACGGCCTCGAAGATGGGGACCTGTTCGACCGTGACCGGCGGAAGGTCCCAGGCCGGCCAAGGGTCATCCGACAGGGGCTCTTCGTCGTCCTGGCCGTGGTCGGTGACCAGCTCGACCAGCTCGACGCGGGCAGGCTCCCTACACTTCACCAAGTGCGTGAAGAGATGCACGGCCAACGGAACGGCCAGGGACGGCACTCCGCGGATTACCGGGGCCGGAACCGTGTCCGGCAACGAGTTGGACCACAACGAGTAGGCGAAGAACAGAGCGGCCAGGGTCCACGGGTAGGCCGTGGCCTTCCAGCCATAGTCACGGAGCCGATAGGCGACCCAAACGGCCACCGTGACGAAGCCTTCCACTATCAGGGGGTAGACCACCGAAAGGTCATGATTCCCGGTGCTCTCCAAGTACACGCGCCGGAGCGCTTCATAAGAGAGGGTGAAGGCGCCTGCCGCAATTCCCGCCACCACGCTAGCGGCGGCCCGGTCAGTTCTCTGCATGGATTCCCCTTCCGGCCCGAAGGCCGTTTCTCGCTGACATTGGGAATCTAGCACTTGGCGCACCACTATTTCAAGTCATAGCTTCCGGGAACGAAGAAAGCCCCCGCCGAAGCGGGGGCTTTGGTGAGGGTCAGGCAATTTCCATGACCGTCCCGAAGGGGCAGACGGGCATTCCCACTTCGATCCACTTCGCGGTAGTACGGACGACGTACCCACCACACTCGCACTTCGAGTTGCAAGTCACCTTGATCATGCGGGTTCCCTGCTTCTTCGGACCGGAGGAAACAGGCGGCTCTTCCGGGGACTCCTCGGGGTCTTCCGGCTTCGGCTCTCCCTTGGGCTGGAGCGGCTTACCCATGGGGTAGAGAGTGGCGTGGGCGTACGGGCCGAGAGTCTTGGCCAACTCCCTTAGCTTCTCGGTCAGTTCCGGGGTAGCAATCGTGGCGGTCATCTTCCCCGTGAGGCCGAGGGCCTTGGCGGCCTTGGCAAAGGCCCCCTTGTGGCCGCTCTGGCAGTCGTCGGCCGCGTGCACCAGCTCATGAATCAGCACGTCGAGCACGCGGGCCGTGTCGTTCATCTCGGGCGAGATGAAAATATGGTTCACGTCGTCCTCGGACACGCGACGCGCCCAGCACTGACCAAGGATCGTCGCGGACTCGCGCTTAGCGCCGTACCCGAAGCCGACCGAGACGTGAATTCGCTCGGGAAGGGGGAACTCAATCTTCTCGAATTCCGGCCGCAGGGCGTCAATCGCCAGATGAAGCCACTCTTCCCGCGTCATGCGACGCTCGGGAGCACCCTTCGGGGCGATCGGCGCGGCCTCTTCAACCTCGGGCTTCGGGGCGTCGTACGAGAGGCACACCGTGCACGTCACCTCAACGTCCGTGCCCCGGTACTTCGTGCCCCGGTTGGTCATGGAGCCGGTACGGCAGAGGGGGAAGAAATGTTCCGGGCCGTCCCCACCGAACTCCTGACGGGTGTGCACCTTGCCGCCGAGCACCGAAACAACGTTCATCATTCTTCCCCTTCTCCACCGGAGGCCGGCCGCTCCGGCCCCCGTCTCGCTGACAGGAAGAACGTTACTAGCATTTGGAGTGAAGCGCAACGTTTAAACGAGCTGGATTCAATGCTAGGTTGGGGGAACGGAAACGGCCCCCGCCGAAGCGGGGGCCGCTGCACCGACCTTCACCGTGTCAGCGAGAGAAGGGGAGGGTGCGGGGTCGAGACTACCGGAAGCCTTCCGGCGGAATCCATTTCGGTTCAGGCTTCGAGTCGACGGGCGGCATCCTCCAGAGAGGACGCGTCGGGCCGCAAATACCAGGTTCCGCAGCGAACCACACGGGCGCCGCGAAGGCCCCGCAGGGCCTCGGCGTCGCGCGCATAGATCATCCTGCGGGAATGTGGGTCGAGGCCGGCGGAACGGCACCACTGCCGGAACTGGGCCAGGCTTCCCGCCAGGACCACGACCAACTCACTCACTAGCGGCCCCGTGGACGCGCGCTAGGTATCGCTCCACCTTCGTCAGGGCGGGGAAGTCCTCGGGGTCAAGTCGCTCTAGCTCCCGCTCGACGGCTTCCGCCTCCTGGCCGTCGAGATACAGGCAGAACGGATGCCCGAGCTTCGTGCGGTGGTAAGCCTTCACTCGACGCCCCCGAGGACGTACGGCGCCGACTGGTCCTCGGTTGCCACAACGCGAGTGACCGTGGTCTTCGCGAACTTCGCGCCGTACTGCCCCTTCATGCCGGACAGACAGCGCTGCACCTGGCGGTGAACAGCCTCTTCGGTTTCGCCCTCGATCACCCGCGGAAACTTCGGGTAGTAGGCGTGCGGGTTGTCGATGATCACCTGTATCACTGGGCGCCCCCCGTGCGGGCCACATCGCGCACCAGAGCGAACGCCTGGGCCTCGGAGAAGCCAGCGCTCTTCAGCGCGTCGAAGAACGCGGCCAGGGCCTCGGCCGCCGTGATCAGCTCGGCCGTCATGGCGGCGGCCGTACGGTACGGGTTCATGCGAGAAACCTCCGGGTCTCGATCCCTGCCTTCGAGGCGAGATCGGCGGTCATGGAAGCCCCCCGGCTTCCGTTGCGGATGAAGGCCAGACAGATATCCGGCTGTAGGTCGACCATCTCGGCGTTGCGGATGGCGCCCGCGCGCTTCCTCCACCGGTCCCAGTCGGCCAGGCGGCGGATGATGTGCATGCCCGTGGCGCGGGCGTATTCGTCGGCGAGCGCATCGGCCCCGGTGGGGCACGCTCCGTGAATCAGAACGGCGTCGTTGAATGGCGTCTTCGCCTCATACAGCGCCCGGAAGATCTCGAATTCGATCTTCCGGGCGTCGGTCCAGTCTCGGGAACCGGTGACGAGTATCTTCAACAGCCGCCCCCGGTATAGATGGGAACGACGGTGGTCGTGTGGCCGCCGTGAGGCTGCGGGGCGGCAGGCCGGACCGGCCGGGGGCCGGGCGCCGGCCGCGGGGCCGGAGCGGGCTTCGAGAAGGACGGAGGACGCGGGGCGGGCCGCGGGGCGCTGAACCCCACGGGGGCCGCACACGCGCGGTCCGTGTCGCAGGACACGATGCCGATAGCGGCAAGGAGAGCCAGGGCGAGAGCAACAGCGACTCGCTTCACGCGATTCATGGTGCGCATTCTGAGGATTCCCTTCAGGGGGTTAGGCGGTCGCGCCGACGGTCCGACGCTGAGCGCCGGAATGGGCTTTCATCTCCTGCTGCCGCTTAACAACGCCGTTGTTCAGAACGCGAACGATCTTGTCGATTGCGCGAGAGAGCCGCATGGTCTCGGCGGAAGAAAGGGCCTCCCCGTGCTCGTACCGCTTCGCGATAACTTCGGCGTCGAGGACGGGCAGGGAGGTATACGCACGGTCGAGATCCCAGAGGGCGACCACGACGCCGCCAGCCGTGACGGAAACGCCGTCTTCCTTCGTCGGGGCGGCTTCCCAAAGCTCAGGCTGGAAGAAAGCCTTCTCGAAGAGCTGACGCACTTCGGAGGACGTGTAAACGTACTCCGCCGAGTGGTAGATGTACGTGTACCGCTCCCGGCCCGCGTAGCTGATGGCGATCTTTCGGAAGTTGTTCCGAAGCTGTCCATCCGGGTAGTTGGCACTCTCGTACACGGCGCGCTTCTCGACAGCGTGAAGAAGGATCTCCTGTCGGATGTCCTCGGCTTCGATGCCGGGGTATTCGTCGGACACCTTCCGGGCGACGCTATCGGCGATCTTCTCGAACTTCGTCCAGTCAATCACGGGCATCTCCTAGGCGGCCTTCAGGCCGTACGTCTTTCCTTCGACCACGAAGGAGCCATTGGGGCGGATGAATACGGGGACGGGGGTCACGCGGTTCTTCTCGACGTAGAGAATCCCCAGACCTTGTTGCCAGTTCGCATGACCGGCCTTCAGGTAGCTGGCGCTCTTCATGTCCATGAGATTTCCGACTTCGAAGCCGAATCGCTCGCGCGTCACCTTCGAATTCACGGCCGTGTGTTCGTGCTGAATTCCGAGCTTGTGAGTGTGGCCGCAGACGACGGAGTAACCCCACTTGCGGGAAAGGGCCATGGCGGTTCCGCCGGGAATCCGGGACGATGCGCCTTCGTCGCCATGGGCGAGAAGCCAACCAGGGGCGATCTCATACGGCTCTTCGTGATAGGTGATCCCGTACTTCTCGAAGTCGAGAAGGGACGGCACTTCGAGGGCCTTCAAGCCCATGAGGCCGGGGGCACGCGTGCGCACATAGGTAAGGGGCCGGTCCATATGGTTGGAACGGCTGACATGAATGGGACCGTCGTGCACGGCGCGAAGGCCGGCCAGGACGCGCTTACCGGCGTCACAGTGCGCCTGAAGATCTCCCTTGTACTCACCGGCCATCCCGCGAGTCCATCGGCTGATCTGAGGGAAGTCGACTTCGTCGCCAACGCTGGCTATCTCGTCCGGCCTGTACTCGGCCAGGAAGCCGAGGACGTTTCGGACGGCCCTCTTATCGTGATAGGGGATCTGCATGTCGGACAGCACAACAATGCGCTTCAAAGCGTTACGCCCTTCTCTCGAAGGGCTTCTTCGAGTCGCTTCAGTCGGATATCGAGCATGGCCGCATAAACGGCCAGGTCTTGCGCCTCTTCACGGGCGTACACGACCAGTTCAACTAGCGGCATGGTTTCGAACTTCTGCCGCCCGCCTTCCTCGTACTGCTCGGCCCCGATTCCGAGGATTCGCCCTCGGCACTGCCGGATGAAGTGGCCTACTTCGTCGGCGAGTTCGTCGCTGGTCATCGCTTGATCTCCAAAAGGTCTAGCAGGGCTTCAGAGCCGTGTTCGAGCACGAAGGAATTCACGTCATGTCCGGCCGGCATAGGGCATATTCGAAGGTTCTTGACGAGTCCGGCCAACTTGTCGGCGAACGCCATTCCTTGCCCCTTGTCGTCCGCGTCGGCGAGCATGAACGCGGCCTTGTACCCCTTGAAGCACCGGGCGAAGTAGGGCTTGAACGCGCTCACTCCGGCGACCCCTACGGCCGGTAGGGCAAGCTCGACGGCCCGCCCCGAAGCGGCTCGAACGCCGGCTTCGTGTGCGGCGATCGTGTCGAATTCCCCTTCACAGATGGCGATATAGTCGCTCGGGATGAGAAGGGCGTTCGCGTTGTAGATACGGGGAGGGTCACCGGGGACGGATCGGTATTTCGGCCCGTCCCCGTCCCCGATTCGACGGAATCGAATGGTCACAACCCCGGCTCTGGTGAGATAGGGGATCGATACCATCCCCCGAGCCGCCTCATGGCCCGGCAAGGGGTTTTCTACGTATCCCAGCCTGTAGAAGGCTGCGCTGTCCTCGGACAGGCCGCGCTTCTTCAAATACTCCACGGCGGCGGTACTGCGGGTCAGATCTCCCTCGTACCTGGCCGTAGCTTCCTCCAAGAAGCTTTTCAGCGCAGGATCGGGTACAAGCGAAGTCACGGCATCCTTCCTGGTCCGCGATTACGTCGAAGCTGTCGCCCGAGATGTCGCATGCGAAGCACCGGAATTTGTTCTCTTCGGTGCAGACCGACGCTGAAGCGTTCCGGTCTTCGTGAAACGGGCACTTCATCTTTCGGAAGCGCGTCCCTTCCGGAACGTCGGTTGCTCCGTAGTGCTCCAGCACTTCCGCAATCGCCGGTTTCTCCATCCGCCTCACATTCCAAATACTAGTTTCGCGTGGGTGGCGGAATCAAAGAACGGGGTAGACACGAATCAGTGCGCCTGGTTCTTCCTCGCGGGTCGCATAGACCTTGTGCGCGTAGAGCTTCACCACCTGGGCGTCATCCGCGAAGGCCCCGCCGGCCTTCAGGCCGTCGAGCGTCGACCGACAGAGCTTGTCTACGTCCGGGTACTTCGCCGGGTACTCGGGGGCGTCCGCCTTGAGTTGGTCGGCGAAGCGACCGGTGCGGTAATGGCTCTTGGGTCGCTTCAGCCTGAAGGTGGCGAACACGGCCACGTAGGGCCAGGTGCCGAAGGTGTGGTTCAGGGCTTCGGTCGATATGGCGTTACGCCACGGCTTGACCTTCTTCGAGGACTCCACCATTCGACCCCCGCCAACGTGCCTTTTACTGCCCTGGGGGGCGGGGGTGCCGATCACGTCTATCTCGATCATCCGGTGAGCCTCATTCGCTCCATGTCGGCATCGAGATAAAGGATCATCTGGCCGGAGGCGTCGGCCTTGCCGGTACGGTTCTTCACGACGGATACGCCCATCTGGCGGGAACCGTCTTCGCCGATCCGGTGAAGGGTGAGGATCATTTCCGGCACGCGGCCTATCTGCCCCTTGATCTGGCTCAACGGAACGGGCTGGTTGCCGTCGTTACTGTCGCCCTTGACGTGGTGCAGGGCTACCACACACGCGCCCGTTTCGCGGGCTAGTTCATGCAGGTACTCGCAGACCTTTTCCAGGGCCACGTAAGAGCTGCTGTCGCCCTCGGCGTCCGGTACAACGTTGCTCAGGTTGTCAACGATGATGAGTTCGGGCCAGGCGCCATACGTGACGGCGAAAGCCTTCAGCTCGGCTTCTAGGTCGTCGATAGTGAGGCTCGCAGTGAAGTCCCACCGCAGGTGATCGAAGCCGTCCAACTGGGCTTCTACGGCACGGGTGTTGCCGTTCTCCATGGCGTTCTCGATGTCGCGCGTAGACCAGCCCGAGACGTTCGCGGCACAGCGAACGAACATGGTTTGCGGGTCGGTGTCCGCACTGAAATAGAAGGCCGGCACGCGGGCGTGAAGGGCCAGGGCCATGGAAAGGGCCGACTTACCGACACCAGGGGCCGCGGAGATGATCGTGAATTGCCCTCGGCGGAACTGCACGGTATTCGCGGCGAAAGTCTTGAAGAGAACGGGAAGGGGCTCACCGGTTTTTCCGGCGTCGCCCTTAGCTCGAACGATCGTGTACAAGGGCGGTCCTCCGGAAGGTTCTTACGCGGCGGCCCAGACGGGGAGCGGCGCGCAGTTCCGGTAGCGGCTCGCACGGAATTCGCCGGTCGTAGCGATGAGTCCGCGCTTCGCGGCTCGACGCATCACCGGGCCGAGGGCGCGCGGTTCGCGCGGCTTGATCAAGCCCAGGTCCCAGAGATCGTCAGTAGTGAAGTCGTCGAGGACGCCGGACACTTCGGCGACGAAGCCGAGGGCGTACCGCCTCCAGTCGTCGTCCGCGTTCTTGTCGACCTGGGCGATAGCGGCATCACGGTTCTTCTGGGCGTCGAGCTTCGTAGGCATGCGTGCTCCCTGAGCGGGTTTAAACGGGCATGAGAAAGGCGCGTTGGGCGGCCGTGCGGCCTGGCAGTCGCGCCCCTGCCATTCCAAATACTAGGTTCGGGCCTACCGAATGAACTCCAGGGAGCACGCGTCCGGGGTTCCCTGCGGCGCCGGGCAGGCCCAGGCCCGCCAGGTTCCCGGCTTGTTCTTGTACGGCTTCTCCAGGAACCTCTTCTGTCCGTGGGGGCAGGTGGGCGGAGTGCCGTACGGGGTCTGGCCGGCCGGAGCCTGGGCGGGGGTCTGGGCCGGAGCCTGGGGGCCGTTCTGGCCCCCGCGGTCGTAGTTGCCGGGGTGCTCGACGGGCCGCGCGCCGAGCTGCGCCCCAAGGGTCTCTTCGGCTCGAAGGGCGGTGACGGCCTCGCCGACGAGAGCGGAGATCCCGCACTTCGTGTAGCCGTCGAGGATGTCGGTCAGCTCTCCCAGGCTCTCGGCCTTGACCACAACCCAGGAAGCGTCATGGGCACCATGAGCCTTCATGGTCACGCTGATTTCAGGCATTCACACTCTCCTCGTAGGGGAATTGGCGTGCGTCCACGCCGTTGAAGTCGCAGAAGCGCCGGACCGTGCAGGTACGGCAAGCGTCGCCAGGATTGGGGAGGAACAGGCCGAGGCGAACGGCCTTATCCATGTTTCGAAACCATCTGGTCACCTTCTCCAGCGAGTAGTCCTGAAGGTTCCACGGGTCGGTAGGAAGGTTGTTCTTCGCCATGAAGAAGTCACCGAACCCCGGCTTTTCACCGAACATGGCATTCAGCGCATGGTCGTAGACGGCCAACTGAAAGGCGGTGTCGGGCAACTTCGTCCCGGTCTTAAGGTCCCTGACCCGAAGGTGACCGTCGGGGTACTCCACTACCTGATCAATGAAGCCGCGGACTTCGATGCCGTCGAGAATGAGCGTGAAAGGCAGCTCTACGGCCGGCTGTCCCTCGATCGGCTCCCAGACACGTTCGGGCGCCTCTATGGCGTACTCGAAGTACGCTTCGACCTGGTCACGTCCGCGCTCACGGCGCTTCTTCAGGTCGTTCTCAGGCTTCGTGGTGCCCCCGGTGAGCCATCGGGACACGTCCGGCTCGACGGCCAGGGCCGCCGCGTGCTCGCGCTCCCAAGCTTCTTCGAACCACTCGGCCATCTGGTCGGGCCCGTAGGCCCGGTGGCTCTTCTCCCACTTCTCTACGGCTTCGTGGTAGGCCGTCCCCTGGATGAACCAACCCGCTTGATTCTGGGGGGCTTTGGCGATCTTCTCTAGCCGGTACGCCTCACCGCAGCGCACGAAGCTGCCGTACTGCGATACGGAGCGATGGGCCACCGTCACGCCCCAGAGGGCGTGTGGTTCCCGGTGGCGACGTTCTCGATCTCGCCGAGGAAAGCGGCCATGGTCACGCCGTCCACGAACTTGGGGACGACACCGTTCGAGAGGCGGACGGTCGCGCCGTGCACGACCAACTCGACCACGTTCCGGCCGAGGCCAGCGTCATGGATCGGGCGCACCGTCACGGGGCGGCCGTCAACGTCAGTGAAGTTCATCGTGCGGGGGTTGCTCGCAGCGTCGAAGGCAGTCATACAGGCTCTCTCTTTCAAATACTAGCTTCAGGGCAAGCAGAAGGGGCAGCCTGACTAGCTGCCCCTGATTCAGTATTCAGTTATCCAACGTTGGGTTACTCAAAAACCCAATATGCGTTCGTGTACTCGTCGCCGTGATCGCACCCGAGCGTGTCGCTATACCAGCCCTTAAGGGCTATGGCTCTGGTGGGCATCATTTCGCGGGCGGTCTGTACGTCTTCACCTTCGGTATTTCTACCGCAGTAAGAGATTTCGAGCCGCGTTCCGTTAGCGTATCGAACCCTCACGACCGAGATCACTTGGGGAACATCCATGAGGACATCAATCCCCTGAAGGTCTTCACCCGCGTTGTTAAGGTCAATCCCGGTCGAGCTGTCTACGAGCATTCTTTGATTTCCCGGCGGCCGTTACCACACCAATATGAATTCGGACTCCCGCGCGCCGTCTGTAGCACCCGGAACCAAAGCTTACCGCGTAGAGTTCACAGGCTCTACACATCCTTGACGTTTCAACTAGCGCGTTATGTGATCGTTATACTTAGCTTCGCCTTACCTCAAGGGGGGTTCAAGTCCCTCTATGCGGCAAGGCCGCTGATTCGGCGCAGCCGGTCCGCCAGGGTCTTACGGGGTATGTCGAGTTCGCGCGCCATGGCCGAGATCGACATACCGTCGGCCTGCATGCCTCTGACCTTCGCGTTCAACGTCTCTTCGATCATGACCACCCGAAACCGCTTGGCGGCCTTTCGGTCATCCGGGGACAGTCCGCCCCATATGCCAAATTCCTCATCTTCACCCAGCTCGGCGCACTCGATGCGGGCCGGGCAGTGACTGCACGCTTCTTTCGCGTGTGCCATGTCTCGGGAATTCTCGGAGAACCAGAATTCGGGATTGACCTCGCAGGGGTACGACAAGACGCCTCACTTATGCCGGGGGTGTTTGGCCGCTGGTTTTGCGCACGTCCCCGACTTCCCGCCGGTTCCTCCGTGGCTTCCCTCGCTGACACATTCATCTTCGCCCGGCCCCCCTGGCGGAGTCAAATACTAGCTTCAGGGCGGCAGAAAGGGCCGCCCCATCATGCTTGGGACGGCCCGGATTCGCTCCCCCGGTAAATCGTTTACACGCCCTATCGTGAACCGGAAGGATCTACGATCTTGGGCAGGTTGGAAGTATCGTCATCGCTCGTATCACGGACAAGGCTTTCCCCATCCGTCGGTCGACGCTTCGAGTAGTAGAAGCCACCAGTCGTCGGATTCGCTGGATTGGGGGCCATGTCTCGGTGGTAGCAAACCACGACGTTCGCGGCCTTCACCTCGCCAAGCCACTTATCTAGCATCCGCTCTTTCACGTCAGGCACAGCGTCGCCCTGATCCCGGCGCGAAAGAAGGCGCAGCATCATCGCGGGCCGCGCATGCGCGTGCTCCGTCTTGACCTTCCAGGGGAGGTACTTCGAATGATCCGGCCGCTTCTGCGCTAGGCCGGCATCCCGAAGTTGCCAGTACACAGCCCCCTTCGTTACCCCGTACATTTCCGCAATCTGTTGGTACGTCTTGCCGTCCGAGCGGTGCTTTCTCAGTACGTCGCTCGTTGGTAGCTGTCTAGGGGCCGGCATAAGGGGTCCTTCGAAGTGGGGGATGCTCGCTGATCAAGCTATCCAGGCGCCTGACTAACTGTCAATGGGAAGACAGTCAAGCCCTGCCTGTCTAGGTTCAATACGAGTATACGCATGCAGCTTCCTGCATGTTGGGGAACCCGGGATCTGAGACACAAATTCGGATGTGCGTTCGAATGCGGGTCTTGACGGCCCTTTGGGGCAGTCGTACCGTTACCCATTAAGGCCCAGGTTTCCGCAGGTCAGAGCGCTTTTCTTGGTTGTAGTCGACGAAGACCTTCTCGCCGCGTTCTTCCTTCCACCAGGCCGAGGTCACCAGATCCGGCATCCGGCGCTCCAGCGCCCGCGCCACGGTGATCGCGGCCCGTCTGACCTCGGTGAAGGTCCAGCGCGGCTGGATCGGCACATAGACGTGCAGCCCGCGGCCGCCGGAGGTCTTGGGCCAGCCGCGCAGCCCGTGCTCCGCCAGCAGCTCGCGCAGGACGAAGGCGACCTTGACGGCGTCCGCGAAGTCGGTGCCGGGCTGCGGGTCGAGGTCGATCCGCAGCTCGTCGGGGTGCTCGGTGTCACCGCGGCGGACGGGCCAGGGATGGAACGTCAGACACCCCAGATTGGCCGCCCAGAGCACGGCCGCTGGTTCGGTGGGACACATCTCGTCGGCGAACCGTCCGCTCGGGAAGGCGATACGGGCCGTGGGCAGCCAGTCCGGCATCCCCTTGGGCGCCCGCTTCTGGTAGAAGAACTCGCCCTCGACGCCGTCGGGAAAGCGCTGCATGGTGGTGGGCCGGTCGCGCAGGCCCCGCAGCACCCCGTCGGCGACGGCGAGATAGTACTGCGCGACGTCCATCTTGGTGAAGCCGCGCTCCGGGTAATACGTCTTGTCGGGGTGCGACAGGCGTACCTTTCGCCCCGCGACGTCCAGTTCGACAGCTCCGGCTCCGGCCATGACTCCACGTTAAGTACCGTGCGGCGCCGCCGCGCGCCGGACGGGCGCTGGGCCAGGCCGCCCCGGCGCGCGGGATGCGTCCGCAGCCCGCAGGATCGGGACATGGACCTGCCCGTCATGCCCCCGGTCTCCCCCATGCTCGCGAAGCTGGTGGCCGATATTCCCGCCGGCATGCAGTACGAGGCCAAGTGGGACGGCTTCCGCGTCATCGTCTTCCGGGACGGCGAGGACATCGAGATCGCCAGCCGTACCACGAAATCGCTCACCCGCTACTTCCCCGAGGTGGTCCGGGCGGCCCGGGCCGAGCTGCCCCGGCACTGCGTCGTCGACGGCGAGATCGTGATCGCCCATGACGGACGGCTGCACTTCGAGGAGCTGCTGGAGCGCATCCACCCGGCGGACTCCCGGGTCCGTACCCTCGCCGAGCGGACACCCGCCTCGCTCGTCGCCTTCGACCTGCTGGCCCTCGACTCCGCCGCGCTGGTGCACGAGCCGCAGTCGGCGCGCCGGGAAGCCCTGGTCGAGGCGCTGCGGCCGGCCCGTGCGCCGGTGTACACCGCGCCCGCGACGAGGGACCAGGAGCTGGCGCACCGCTGGTTCACGCAGTTCGAAGGGGCGGGTCTGGACGGGGTGGTCGCCAAGCCGCTCGATCTGCCGTACCGGCCGGGCGACCGGGCCATGTTCAAGATCAAGCATGCCCGCACCGCCGACTGCGTCGTCGCGGGGTACCGGCTGCACAAGAGCGGGCCGGTGGTCGGCTCCCTGTTGCTGGGGCTGCACGACAGCGCCGGGCAGTTGCAGCATGTCGGGGTGTGCGCCTCGTTCCCCATGGCCAGGCGGCGCTCGCTGGTCGAGGAGCTGGCGCCGCTGCGGATGGACGAGGTCTCGGGCCATCCGTGGGGCGAGTGGACCGACGAGGCGGCGCATGCGTCGCGGCGGATGCCGGGCGGGCCCAGCCGCTGGAGCGGCGGCAAGGATCTGTCGTGGGTGCCGTTGCGCCCGGAGCGGGTGTGCGAGGTCGGGTACGACCATATGGAGGGCAGCCGCTTCCGGCACACCGCCCAGTTCCGCCACTGGCGTCCCGACCGTACGCCGGAGAGCTGCACCTACGCCCAGCTGGAGGAGCCGGTGGGCTACGACCTGGCGGAGCTGCTGCGGGCCTGACCGTACGGGCAGCGCACCGACCGTCCCGGCGCCGGGTCAGCTGTCGTTCCCCTCCGGCGGCCATCGGCGCCTGCTCTCCCCGGGGGCGAGCCGGTCCACCACGTCGGCCAGTTCGCGGCAGGCCTGCTCGATCTTGCGGCGGATGCTGTTCTGCTCGGTGACGATGGCCGACAGCAGCAGCGCGGTGAGCGCCGCGGACGTGTTGAGGGCCTGCAGGTTGACCATCGCCTCCAGCAGGCTCTGGCCGTCGAACGGTCCGGTGCGGCCGGTCGCCGCCCTGATGGCCAGGACGGACACCAGCAGCACACAGGGCGCCGCCCCCGCGAGCTGGAAGCGCAGCGCCGCCCACACGATCAGCGGAAAGACCAGGAACAGCAGCGAGAGCTCGCTGGTGACCGCCACGAGCGAGACCACGACCGAGGTGATCAGCAGGGCTGCGGCCTCGGCCCACCGATAGACGGGGACGCCCCGCAGCCACCGGACCTTGCGGCAGGCGAGGACGAGCGGGGTGACGACGAGGATGCCCATGGCGTCGCCGACCCACCACGCCGCCCAGGTCCGCCAGAAGCCGCCGGCCGGCAGCGCGCCGCTGAGGAGGAGCGTCCCGCTGCCCAGCGTCGCGCTGATCAGCATCCCGGCGAAGGCGCCGAGGGCGACCAGCGACACCCCGTCGCGCAGCCGGTCGAGTCCGGTATGGAAGCCCACCCGCCGGAGCATCAGGAAGGCGCACACCGGGGCCAGGGTGTTGCCCGCCATGATGCCGAGGACCGAGACATCGAGCGGGCTGAGGGAGGCGACGATCAGCAGCGTGCCGAGGGCGATGCCCGGCCAGGTCCGCAGGCCCAGAAGCAGCAGACAGCTCAGGGAGATGCCGGTGGGCGGCCATAGCGGTGTGACCCGGGCGCCCGCGATCACCACCTGCTCCAGCAGCCCGATCCGTGCGGTCCCGTAGTAGACGCCGGCGAGCACGAGGATCGCCAGGGCTGCTGGTGCGAGACGGCGGAGTTCCTCGGTGCGCACCACATCAGCCATCAGACAACGCGGACCGCCGGGCGCCGTCCGCGACACGCACGCCCGGCTCGCGCTTCACCCGGCTCTGGGCGGCGCCGCGTCGAAGCGCAGCACGAGGACCGCGGAGTCGTCGGTGTGTCCGGTGAACTCGGCGACGCTCATCGCCACATCCGCGACGGTGGCCGGATCGCCGTCGGCGTTGGCGCTGACGAGACGGGTCACCTGTGTCAGTCCCGCCTCTATCGGGAACGAGGGCCCTTCGACGACCCCGTCGGTGAGCAGCACAAACGCTCCCGCGGTGGCGAACCGGCGGCGGGTGACCGGGTATCTCTCCCCCGGCACGATGCCGAGCGGCAGGCCCCCCGGGTCGTCGGCGAGGCCGGAGCGGCCGTCGGTGGTGGCCCAGATCCCGGGTACATGACCGGCACGGGCGCTGGTCAGCTCCCAGGCGACCGGGTCGAAGCGGACGAAGGTGCAGGTGGCGAAGAGCCCGCAGTCGACCGAGAGCAGCAGGTCGTTGGCCCGGCTCAGCACCTCTCCCGGATCGGCGGCGTGACCGGCGACGGCCCGCAGCCCGAAGCGGATCTGCCCCATGAAGGCGGCCGCCTCGACATCATGGCCCTGCACATCGCCGACGCAGAAGGCGAGCGATCCGTCGGGCAGGGGGAAGCCGTCGTACCAGTCGCCTCCGATGTCCAGACCGTGCCGGGCGGGTGCGTAGGTGGCGGCGGCGCGCAGCCCCGGTATCGCCGGCAGTACGGCCGGCAGCATCTCCCGCTGCAGCGCCTCGGCGAGCTCGACGCGGGCCCGCTGCTTCTCGGCTCCTTCCCGCGCCTGGGCGGTCAGTCGCCCGAGCGTGGTCAGCAGATCGTCCGCGCTCGCCGACCGCGGGGGACGACGCCGAAGCATGGACCGCTCCCAGCTGCGTCGGTGCATGGGCCACTGCGGGGCGCGCTCGTGCGTCTCCGCGGTGGCCGCCTGACCTGGCCTCATGGGGGCTCTTGGGGAGCCCGCCTCTCCCGATTCATCATATTTCTGCGGTGTGACTTCCGCTTGACGGCCCCGCCCACCGCGGCCCGACATCTGGCCGTCACCCTCTGTAGCCGCTCCTGCGGCTGCGTTCAGGCGGTCTCGGGACGGGCCACCTCCAGATGCCGGACGCCGGACCGCACAGCCCAGAAGAAGACCCCGAACGCGAGGGCGCCCACGGTGATCGAGTCGTACGGGGCGGGCAGCCGGCCGGAGCCCTCGAAGGTGCCCAGCCAGGAGAGCACCGTCAGGGCGATCAGATAGGCCACCAGCCAGGCACCGGTACGGAGTTCGGCGCCGAGCGGGCGGCTCGGGCCGGCGCCGTCGCTTTCCAGGGCGGCCTTGTCGCGTGCGCCGGGGCGGCGCATGGCCAGGAAGATCAGCAGGCCGCCGAGCACGAGGGGCAGGGCGAGGCGCAGGTCGTGCCAGCCCGACCAGTAGACGAACTCGCTGGCCACCACGAAGCTGAGCGGCGCGATCCAGCGCAGCCCCGGGACCCAGCCGGCGGTGCGGCCGCCCGGTTCGGCGCGGAACACGGCGACCGCGACCGCGGAGGCGGCGTAGATCAGCAGATACATGGTGCCCATGACGCTCACGATGTCCTGCCAGCCGCCGAACGGCAGCAGAAAGACCATGATGACGACGAGGTTGATCGCCAGGGCCCGGCGCGGGATGCCGAACCGCTCGTTGACCTTCATGAAGTACCGGGGGATGGTGCCGTTCTTGGCGAGCGCGTAGGTGTGCCGCGCGTTGATCGCCACGCCGACGTACGCCGAACCGCCGGGCGAGATCACCGCGTCCGCGTACAGCAGGCTGGCCAGCCAGTGCAGATTGAGGATCAGGGCGAGCTGGCCGAACGGCGACTCGAAGGAGACGCCCTTCCAGCCATTGCCCAGCAGATGCTCGGGGACGGTGAAGAGGAACGCCAGTTGCAGGGCCAGGTACATGATGACGGCGAGGCCGATACCGGTGAGCACCGCGGCGGGAATGGTCCGGCGGGGGTTGCGGGTCTCGCCCGAGAAGTCCAGCGGGGCCTGGAATCCGTTGACGGAGTAGACGATGCCGCCGCCGGCCAGCGCGGTCAGGCAGGCGACATAGCCGTACGGGGCGAAGCCGCCGTGGTCCGTCAGGCGGCCGGAGTGCCAGCCGGAGGCGATCAGCGCGATCACGGTGACCACCGGGATCACAATCTTGAACACCGAGACCAGGTTGTTGAGTTGGGCGAACATCCGCACCGCGAACCAGTTCAGCGTCGTCAGGACGGTGCTGAGTACGGCGGCCAGTGCCAGCCCGGAGAGCGTGAGGGTGTGGCCGTTGTAGATGCCCGGCAGGTAGTGCGCCGCGTACTGCATGATCGCGCTGATCTCGGCCGCGGTACCGCCCACCGACAGCAGCGTCGACCAGCCGATGAGGGTGCCGACGAGCCGGCCGCTGGCGAGCAGCGGCCAGCGGACCGTACCGCCGCCCTCCGGACGGGACGCGCCGAGCTCGATCATGACCAGGGCGACCAGCCCGCACAGCAGACCGGCCCCGACCCAGGAGAGCAGCGCCGCGGGGCCGGCTGTCTGGGCCGCGTACATGGCGGCGAACAGCCAGCCGGAGCCGACGATATTGGAGAAGCCGATGCCCGTCAGTCCCCAGAAGCCCAGGTCACGGCGCAATCGGCGCTCCTGCGCCTGCACTTCCGGGACATCGGTCCCGTCGCCCTCACCCGATACCTGACGCTCCGTCACGAGAACGGCCTCCTTGATTCACTGTTCCGGCTCGCCGGACCCTACTCGACGATCTCCGGAGAGGAATTTCGCGTTCCACCAGCGGACACTTCCGGCACGCAGCGCAGCGCCGGGGTGCTGGAGAGTGCCATCGGTGCGCGCGCCGCCCACTCATGATCAGAAGGGTGAGCGGCACCACTGACAACGGCTTTGACCTGCACGGTTCCCCTCGGCGCTGAGTGCGGTGCGACGCCGGGCGACGGCCAGGGGACCTGGCCGGCCGGGACGCCGAAGGTCCTCGCCCCTCACGGTGGTCATCGGCACCGCGGGATTCCTCATCGCGGCGGCCCTCGCCGCACGCTGCGGCCCTGGCGCCGGCCGGGCCGGCCGGGCCGGCCGCGGCACACACGAGGCCGCGTGACCACCCGGTGCCGGCGCTCCTGACCTTCTTCGGCTGACCGTCCGTCGGACCCGGCCCAGGGGCTCAGCCGCAGGTCCAGCAGCCCGACCAGCATGCGGAGCGGCGCGGAGGGTGCGCACGGCCCGGGGGCTGCTCCGCGGACCGGCCGTCTTCGGCGAGGGCGCGCAGTCCGGCGAGTTGGGCGCACAGCACAACGCTGATCGCCGCGATTTCCTCCGGCTCGGCATGGCCCTTCTCGATCCGCAGCCAGGACATGGGCGGGTCGTCGGCGGGGACGCTCCCGTCGGGGTGCGGGGCATGGCCGACGGCGGTACCCTCCCCGGCGGCCGTGCCCCCACCGGTGGGTGTGCCCTCGCCTGCGGCCGTGCTCTCGTCGAGGGCCGTGCCCACGTCGGCGGAGGCGTCCCCGTTGACGGAGGGGGCACCGTTGACAGAGGTGCCCGCGCCGGCGGGTGCGGCGGCGCCGTTGACTGCGCGCTCCTCGATGGTGCTGCCCTCACCGAGGGGGGCGGCCTCGCTGATGACGGTGCTCGCGTCGGTGGATGTGCTCATGTGTGGGGGTCCATGGGCTCGGTGGTGGTGCGCGGTGCGTGACGTACCGCCCGGCGGTGCGCGGTGGGTGTTCGGGCAGGTCACAGGGCCGACGCTAGAAGCACACCGGGACGCTGTCGCGCGGTGGGCCCGCCTGCTGCGCCATTCGGACGACCCGCCGGCGGCCCAGGCGTGATATCGGGGGCCGCGGCCGTGTTGCTCCCGGCCCTCACCTCTGGGGCGGCGAGCATCGCGCACAGGTATGTGCTGGCACACGGCTGCCGGATGACGCAGTCAGGATGGCGGGACCATGAGACGTGATCAGGCCGACGACGGGTGTGCCCCTCCGCGGCACGACGGACGCCGGGGGTTTTTGAAGTGTGCGGCGGGGGTCGCGGGGGTGGCCGCCGCGGGACTCGGCGGCCAGGCGTCCGCCGCGTCGGCGGACCGGCCGGTGGGCGGGTTGCGCGACGGCGGGCTGCTGCCCGACAAGGTGCCCTTCCATGGCCGCCATCAGGCCGGCATCGTGACCCCGCAGCAGCTCTTCGCCGGCTTTGTCGGCTTCGATGTGCTCGCCCAGGACCGCGACGGCCTGACCGCCCTGTTCCAGAGGCTCAGCAGGCGGTCGCGGGTGCTGGCGGCCGGCGTGAAGCCGCAGGACGAGCAGGTCGCCTCGGAAGAGCCCACCCCCGACTCCCTCACCATCACCCTCGGCGTGGGCGCCTCACTGTTCGACGACCGCTTCGGCCTCTCCGGACACAAGCCCCGGCACCTCAAGGCGATGCCGGCGTTCCCCGACGACCGGCTGGAGCCGGCCCGCTGTCACGGTGATCTGTCGTTGCAGATCTGCGCCCAGCACCCGGACGCCGTCGTCCATGTGCTGCGCGATCTGGCGCGGGAGACGGAGGGTCTGCTGCGGCCCCGTTGGCGTGCGGACGCCTTTCTCAACCCGTCGCGGCCCTCGGGTTCGCCGCGCACCTTCGTCGGCTTCAAGGACGGGATCGTCAATCCGGACACCGGCTCGGACAGGGAGATGGACCGGCTGCTGTGGGTGACCCCGCCCGACGGGGAGCCGGACTGGGCGCTGGGCGGCAGCTATCAGGTGCTGCGCCTGATCCGCTTCCACATCGAGAAGTGGGACAAGGTGCCGGTGGCCCGCCAGGAGAAGATCTTCGGCCGGCGCAAGGCGAGCGGTGCGCCCCTGGACGGCAAGCACGAGTCGGATGTGCCGCGGTACCGCGAGGACCCGCACGGCAAAAAGATCCCGCTCAACTCACACATCCGACTCGCCAACCCCCGCACCGAGAAGACCGACAAGTCCCGCTTCCTGCGCCGGAGTTACAACTACGACGCCGGCTACGACAGCAAGGGCCGGATGGACCTCGGGCTGGTCTTCTGCGGCTACCAGCAGGACCCGGAGCGGCAGTTCGCCACCGTGCAGCGGCGTCTCCGGCACGAGCCGCTGTCCGAGTTCATCACCCCGATCGGCGGCGGCTACTTCTTCGTTCTGCCCGGGGTACGGGACGCCGACGACTGGTTCGGTTCCCAGCTGCTGCAGAAGACCTGAGCAGGTCCGGCGGCACGCACCGGGGCGGCGCCCGAACCGGGCGCCGCCCTCGGCCGTATCCCGGGTCTGCCCACCGTCAGCGGCGCAGGAGTTCCGGGGGAACGGTGCTCAGCAGATCCGCGGCAGCTGCTCGCCCAGCGGCAGATCGACGACCCGGGTGCCGCCCAGCGGAGTGCGGGCCACGACCATGCCCGGGTGGGTCTCGACGGTCTCCCCGATGATCGTGGCGCCGGCGCCCAGGGGGTGCGCACGCATCGCGTCCAGCACGGCGTCGGCGTGCTCGCGGGGGACGAACGCCACCAGCTTTCCCTCATTGGCGACGTACATCGGATCCAGGCCGAGGATGGCGCAGGCATTGGCGACGGCCGACGGCACGGGGATGGCCCGCTCCTGGATGACGATGCCGGTACAGGAGGCGGTGGCGATCTCGCACAGGGCCGCGGCCAGCCCGCCGCGGGTGGGGTCGCGCAGCACATGCAGATCGGGGGTGACGGCGAGCATGGACTCGACGAGGCCGCCGAGGGCCGCACAGTCACTCTCGATCTCGACGCCGAATTCCAGGCCCTCACGGACACTCATGATGGCCACGCCGTGGAGGCCGATGTCACCGCTGACGATCACCACATCGCCGGGGACCACACGCTGCGGGCGCAGATCGACGCCCGCCGGGATCAGGCCGATGCCGGCGGTGTTGAGGTAGACGCCGTCACCGTGGCCCGCCTCGACGACCTTGGTGTCGCCGGTGGCCACCTCGACGCCGGCGGCCCGCGCGGCCGCGCCCATGGCGTCCGCGACCCCGGCGACCACCGGCATCTCGACGCCCTCCTCCAGGATGAAGCCGCAGGAGAGATAGGCGGCCCTGGCGCCGCTCATGGCAAGGTCGTTGACGGTGCCGTTGACGGCGAGGTCGCCGATGCAGCCGCCCGGGAAGAAGAGCGGCCGGACGACATAGGAGTCGGTGGAGAAGGCCAGGCGGACGCCCCCGAGGGACACCGCCGCGGAATCGCCGAGCTGGGCGAGGATCTCGCCGCCGAAAGCGGGGGCGAAGATCTGCTGGACGAGTTCGGCGGACAGTGCGCCACCGCCGCCGTGCCCCATGACCACGCGGGGCTGGTCACGGAGCGGGGTGGGGCAGGTCCAGCCGGAGATGTCGACGGTGGGCAGACCGCGGTCGGCCGGGGTGGGGCCGCCGGGGGTGGGGTGCTTGGTGTCAGGCAACGGGGCTCGCCTCCTGCGGGGTGGGCGTGATGCCCAGTCGGCGGTAGAGGTAGTAGGCGGCGCAGGCGCCCTCGCTGGAGACCATGGTGGCGCCGAGCGGGGAGCGCGGGGTGCAGGTGGTGCCGAAGGCTTCGCACTCGTGCGGTTTGATGAGCCCCTGGAGGACCTCCCCGCTGCGGCAGGCGGCGGGTTCGCGAGTGGTGATGCCGCCGACGGAGAAGCGGTACTCGGCATCGTGGTCGCGGTAGCGCTCCGCCAGCCGCCAGCCGCTGTCGGGGATGGTGCCGATGCCGCGCCAGGAACGGTCGGTGACCTCGAAGACATCGGCGAGCATGGCCTGAGCGGCCGGGTTGCCCTCGCTGCGGACGGCGCGCGGATAGGCGTTGTCCACGGTGTGTTCGCCGCGCTCCAGCTGGCGGACGGTGCGGCGGATGCCCTCCAGGATGTCCAGTGGTTCGAAGCCGGTGACCACGATCGGCACCTGGAACCGGTCGGCCAGTTCGGGGTACTCCCCCATGCCCATCACGCTGCAGACGTGACCGGCGGCGAGGAACGCCTGGACCCGGCAGCTGGGCGACGTCATGATCGCCTCGATCGCGGGCGGTACCCGGACGTGCGAGACCAGCAGGCTGAAGTTGCGGATGCCGAGCTTACGGGCCTGATGGACCGTCATGGCGTTGGGTGGCGCGGTGGTTTCGAAGCCGATGCCGAAGAACACCACCTCACGGTGCGGGTTCTGCTGGGCGACCTTCAGGGCGTCGAGCGGGGAGTAGACGACCCGGACGTCGCCGCCCTGGCTGCGCACCTGGAACAGATCGCGGTCGCTGCCGGGCACCCGGAGCATGTCGCCGAAGGAACAGAAGATCACGTCGGGGCGGGCGGCGATCTCCAGGGCCTTGTCGATGACCTCCAGCGGCGTCACACAGACCGGACAGCCCGGCCCGTGGATCAACTCGACTTCATCCGGCAGGAGTTGGTCGATGCCATGACGGATGATGGTGTGGGTCTGTCCGCCGCAGACCTCCATCAGGGCCCAGGGCCGGGTCACCGTGGCCCGGATCTCGTCGAGCAGCCGCCGGGCCAGCTCGGGGTTCTGGAATTCTTCGAGGTACTTCACCGGCTCGTCTCCCGCGCTCCGTCGTTGCGGGCGGCCGGGGGTGTGCCGCCCGCCCCGTCCCCGCCCTGGAAGGCGGCTGCCGCCTCCCAGGGGTCGCCGAACTCCTCCTGCAGCAGGCCCAGTTCCTCGAACAGGGCGAGGGTGTGCCGGGCCGATTCCTCGTCCAGGCGCTGCAGCGCGAAGCCGACGTGGACGATCGCGTACTCACCGACCTTCAGGTCGGGGACGTACTCCAGGCACACCTCCTTGACCACACCGCCGAAATCGACGGTCGCCATGCGGGTGCCGTCCCGTTCCTCGATGTCCAATACCTTGCCGGGTACCGCCAGGCACATGGGGCCTCTCCTCGTCGTGGGTACGTTGCGTCCGCCGTGCCGCGGTGCCGCTCAGCGCACCGCGGCTCCTGCCATGCGCGCCGCCACGACGATCTGGCCGAGCGCCAGTCCCCCGTCATTGGGCGGGACGCGGCGGTGGCGCAGGACGGTGAAGCCGTCCTCCCGCAGGAGGCCGGCGGTGGCCTCGGCCAGCAGGGTGTTGGCGAAGACTCCGCCGGTCAGGGCCACGATCGTCAGGCCGGTGCGCTCCCGGGCCAGCGCGCAGCCGCGCCGGACGAGACCGGCGACCGCGGTGTGGAAGCGGGCCGCGATCAGCGGTACGGCGGTGCCCGCGCGAAGGTCCTCGACGACGGCGGTGAGCACCGGTGCCGGGTCGGCGACGAGGTCGGCGCCCGTCGCCCCCGCCGGCCCGGCGCGCAGCGCGAACGCGTAGCCGGGACCGTGGTCCTCGCCCGCGGTCAGGGCCGCGGCTTCGAGGGCGATGGCGGCCTGGGCCTCATATCCGGCGTGGTGGCAGACCCCGGCCAGCGAGGAGACGGCATCGAAGAGCCGGCCCATGCTGGAGGTGGGCACACAGTTGAGGTGGCGTTCGAGCTGCCGGGCCAGCAGCGGCCGCTCGTCCGGCGGGCAGGCCGCCACCGGGGGCAGGTCCTCGGCCCAGTCGATACCGGCGGCACGCAGGTGGGCGAGGGCCATCCGGTAGGGACGCCGTACGGTGGTGTCGCCGCCGGGCAGCGGGACATAGGCGAGCTGTCCGAAGCGGCGGTATCCGTCGTAGTCGGCGAGCAGGATCTCGCCGCCCCAGACGGCGTGGTCGTCGCCGTAGCCGGTGCCGTCAAAGGCGACCCCGATGACGGGGCGGCCGTCGCGGAGACCGTGTTCGGCCATGGCCGCGGCGATATGGGCGTGATGGTGCTGGACGCGCACCAGCGGCCGGCCGTCGGTGTGGCACTGCGCCCACCGGCCGGAGCGGTAGCCGGGATGCCGGTCGGCGGCGAGGAGTTGGGGGCGCACCCCGGTGACCGTCTCCAGATGCGCCTCGGCCCGCTCGAAGGCCTGCTGGGTCGCCAGATCGTCCATGTCGCCGATGTGCGCGGACAGCCAGGCGCGGTGCCCTTCGGCGAGGCAGAGCACGTTCTTGAGGTCGCCGCCGGTCGCAAGCGCGGGCCGGACCGGCACCGGGAGCGGGACGGGGAACGGCGCATAGCCGCGGGAGCGGCGTACGAACAGCGGCTCCCCGTCGCTGATGCGGACCACGGAGTCGTCGCACGGAATGCGGATCGGCCGGTCGTGGGTGAGCCAGGCGTCCGCCAGGTGCGCGAGGCGCCCCACGGCTTCGTCATCATCGGTGACGATCGGTTCGCCCGCGACATTGCCGCTGGTCATGACGAGCAGCCGCGGCCCCGGAGGGTCGCCGGGCAGTCCGAGGAGCAGGTGGTTCAGCGGGGTGTACGGCAGCATGACGCCCAGGTCGGGGCTGCCGGGGGCGACGGCATCGGACAGCGTGGGGGCGCCCCGGGCCGGTGCCGGATGCGGGGTGCGGCGCAGCAGGACGATCGGGCGCACGGGCCCGGTGAGCAGCGCGCGCTCCTCCGTCCCCACCCGCACCAGGTGTGCCACATCAGCGATATGACGGGCCATCAGCGCGAAGGGTTTGTCCCCGCGGGCCTTGCGGTGGCGCAGCAGGGCGACGGCGGTGTCGTTGGAGGCGTCGCAGACGAGGTGGTAGCCGCCGAGGCCCTTGACGGCCACGATCGCGCCGTCGGCGAGCAGCCGCCGGGTGTCGGCGACCGGGTCGGCGCCGGGCGCCGGGCGCGGCGGCCGGGTGCGGTCGGCGGGGTCCGCGGTCAGCAGCCGCAGCCGGGGGCCGCAGTCATGGCAGGCGATGGGCTGGGCGTGGAACCGCCGGTCGCCCGGGTCCGCGTACTCCCGCGCACAGCGGGGGCACATCGGGAAGCGGTCCATGGTCGTCAGCGCACGGTCGTAGGGGACCGCGGTGACGATGGTGAAGCGCGGCCCGCAGTGGGTGCAGCTGAGGAAGGGGTGCCGGTGGCGGCGGTCGGCCGGGTCGGTCAGCTCGGCGAGGCAGGCCTCGCAGGTGGCGGCGTCCGGGGCGACCAGGGTGCGGGAGGGGCCGTGGGCGCGGGAGGGGAGGATACGGAAGCCGGCCTCGCCGGCCACGGCGATGTCCTGGCCGTCGACGGTCTCCACGACGGCCAGCGGTGGCGCCTCGCCGCTGAGGCGCTCGCCGAAGCGGGCCAGCGCCGCGGGGGCGCCCTCGACCTCGGCGACGACGCCCTCGCCAGTGTTGGTCACATGGCCCGTCAGGCCCAGTTCCGTGGCGAGGGTGTGGACGAACGGGCGGAAGCCGACGCCTTGGACGACGCCGCGCACGGTGATCCGGCGGCGTGCGGCGGCTGTGGGAGGGGCCGTCGCGGTGGCTCCCTCGGCCTGCCCGGTGGTCATGAGCGGCTCGGCGCCACGGTGTCGGGGTCGGTGGTGTGCGCAGGGCCGCCCGGCACCCGGTGGGCGTGGGTGTGCTCAGCGCCGTGCGAGTGCGCACCGCTCTGCGAGTGCTCACCGCCGTGGGTGTGCTCCCCGCCGTGCGGGTGGCCTGCTTCGTGGGTGTGGTCCTCGTCGCACGGCTGGCCGTCCTCGGCGTCATGGACGTGGTGCGACTTACGGGTCATGACCGGGATGTGCACCGGCGCGCCGTCACGCGCCGCCAGCGCCCGGTCCAGCAGCAGACCGTCTCCCTCACCGCCGCGCGCCGAGGTGAGGACGACCTCCACGCCCGGGTTGATGCGTTCCACGTTGGCGCGGAACTCCTTCTCGTCGAACGAGACCGCCTCGGCGATATCGGTCTTGGTGACCACGACCAGATGGGCGAGTCCGAAGGCGGTGGGGTACTTCAGCGGCTTGTCCTCGCCCTCGGTCACCGACGCCAGCACGATGCGCAGCGTCTCCCCGAGGTCGTAGGAGGCCGGGCAGACCAGATTGCCGACGTTCTCGATGAACAGCAGGCGGGTGTCCGCGGGGAGCCAGCCGTGGAGGTGCCCGCCCAGCATCTCGGCCTCCAGGTGGCACAGCCCGTCGGTGAGCACCTGTTTGACGGGTACTCCGGAGCGGGCCAGCCGGACGGCGTCGTTCTCGGTGGCGAGGTCGGCGGTGAGCGCCGCGACGGGGATGCCCCGGCTGCGGGCCAGGGTGAGCTCACGTTCCAGGAGCGCGGTCTTGCCGCTGCCGGGACTGGAGAGCAGATTGACCAGCGCGGTGCCACGGTCGGCGAGGTCCTCGCGCAGGGTGTGGGCACAGGCGTCGTTCTTGGCAAGGACCGCCTGTTGCAGGTCGACGACACGGCACATGGTTCAGCGCTCCTCGTGAGTCGGTACGTGTACCGGGGCGTCGTTCCAGCACACACTGACGATCTGCAGTTCACGGCCGGACAGCAGCTCGGCCGTGGCACCGCCGCAGCCCGGACAGCTGAGCTGCGGTGGCATGCCCACCGGCCAGGTGTCCGCGCAGGGGCCGCAGCGGGCGCGGGCCACGACGGGTTCCGTCAGCAGCTCCGCCCCCTCCAGTACCGTTCCGGCACAGGCGAGTTCGAAGGAGAAGGCCAGCGCGTCGGGGACCACCCCGGCCAGTTCGCCGACCTGCAGCCGGACACTGTTGACGGTGGTGGCCCCGGCGGGCCGGGCCGCGCTCTCGACCTGGTCCACGACCGCAAGCGCGATGGACATCTCGTGCATCGGTCCCTCTCCGGTGCGGGGACGACGGGTGCCGCTCGGCTTCATTAGACGGCGCGTCCGGAGGGGGGCCGGGGTGCCTCGCCGGGGCGGCGCGGTGGCGTACACCGTTCGGTGCAGCGCCCGCCCGTCACATGGACCGAATGCGCATATAGCGCTTGATGTCGGGCAGCACGGACTTCACGACGAGGGCGAGCGCGGCGGCGAGCGCCCCGCTCAGGGCGAGCTTCAGCATGGTGTCGTGTTCCTCTCACTGGTGTGCGGTCCGGCAGCGGACGGTGCCGGTTCCTCGGCGCCGACCAGCCGCAGGATGAGCTGTACGGCCTCGTCGACCGCGGCGTCGACGGGTTCGCTGAGCCCGATGCCTTCGCCGACATCGGCGGGTTCGCAGCCGACGACCAGGACGCGCTCCGGGCGCCGGCCGCCGGTGCCCGCGCTGAGGGTGTCGAGCAGCGCGAGCACGGCGTCGGGGGTCATGTGGTGCCCGTCCAGCGCGGTGGCCGGCGGGTGGGCGGCTGGGGTGGTGGCGTCGAGGAGGTACACCGTGCCGGGTTCACCGCCGCGCGCGGAGGCGTCCACGAGGAGCACCGTGTGGTAGCCGTCCAGCATCTGGTAGGCCAGGTGTACGCCCCGTACGCCGGCATCGACGACCTCGACGCCGTCGGGGAGTTGGTGCTCATCCAGCCTGCGGACGGCCTCGACGCCGAAGCCGTCGTCGCCGAGGAAGATGTTGCCGACGCCGGCGATCAGCGTCTTCGCGGGCCGCTTGGCGGCGGCTGCCTCGGGACTCACGCGTCCTCCAGGGGAGCGACTTCGTCGGGTTGGAAGTAGAGGAACCGGCCCTGCTCGCGCCGGATGTCGACGCCCGGGTCGCCCTCCACCGTGACCGCGAGGTGCACCCCGCCGTCGACGTCGTGCAGGACCGCCTCGACGTGCGCGGTGCGGCCCTGGAGGAAGAGGTCCTGGGCGTCGGTGCGACGCAGGCCGGGGCGCAGCAGCACCCGGCTGCCGGCGCCGACCGACCGCCCGTCGACGGTGATCCGGTCGCGTACGGGATCGACGCTGCGGTCGCTCTCCGGGTCCCACCAGGGGGTGTCCGGGCGGAGGCCCGGCACATCCGGGGCGAGCTCGTCCGGAGCGGCCGGGCCGGGTCCGGTGACCTCGCGCAGTGCCCGTACGGCGCCGTGCAGTCGCTCCAGCACCTCGGGCGGCATGGTGTCGGCGAGCTCGATGACCTCGGCGGCGCGGGGGTCGGTGCCGCGGGCCTCGCGCTTCTCCTCGTCGGTGAGGGCCGCGGTGCGCAGGGCCAGGATCTCGTCGATCTCCAGGGCGTCGTAGAGCGCACCGGGGCTCTCCGGGGCGATGGCCGGGTGGTCCTCCAGGATGATCGGTGCGGAGAGCACCACATCGGCGCGGCCGGACTCGCCGGCCAGCACGGGCCAGGCGTGCTCGTTACGACAGGCCGCGACGGCGCCGCTGGCCCACTCCGGCGGGTCGGTCATGGACACGAACGCGCCCGCGCTCAGGCCGAGGAGGAGATGGGCCCCGACCAGCGAGCGGGGCAGCGCCGCGGCGCGGTCGGCATCGGCGTCGTCCGGTTGCCAGGTACTGGTGTTCTCGACGGTCGCGGTCAGCCGGAACGCCGCGTACGGGCCGTCGAGTTCGCTCGCGGTGAGCCGGACCCGGCCGTCGAGCTCGGCACTGTGGCGCAGCAGGCGGCCGACGAGCTGTCCGTCGGCGTCGTGGACCTGTTCGGTCTCCTCACGCGCGGGCCGGGTGAACGGGACGGTGACGCCCTCGCCGGTCAGCTTGGAGACATCGGCCACGAGCGTGACGCGTTCCTCGACGCCCTCGTCCCAGGGGACCAGCACCCGGTCGGGCAGTTCGAGTTCCGCCACGGTCTCGAACCCGCCGTCCGGACAACGGCGTTGGACCGTACGCCGCTGTGCGCGCAGGAACCGCAGCTCGGCGGAGAGCCGTGCCCCGGAGCGGGGCTCCATGAGGCATTCGGTGCGCTGGAAGGAGTGCTCGGCGCTGCCGGCGCCCCAGTGGGGCGGGACGAGCACCCCGAACTGCCAGCGAAGTTTGTTCTTGGCGGCGGACGCGCGGTACGGGTAGAGCACATAGCCCTCGAACAGCACGGCGTCCGCCACCTGGCGGGCGGCAGCGAAGCGGTCCGCCGTCTCCTCGGGCAGCACGCGGGTCGTCACGGCGCGGTCCTCTCGCTGGCGGGGCGGGCGGCGGCGCCCGGGAAGAGCCGGGCGCGCGGCGCCGGCGGTTCGGTGCCGTCGGCGGCGGCCAGCAGCGACTCGACGGTCGCCTGCCAGGAGGGCAGGGCGCGCCGGGAGCGGTAGGCGAGCAGCGCGTCGAGGGTTTCGCGGGGCAGCCGCAGCCAGCCGCAGCCGGGGAAGTGCGTCTCGGTCATCTCCTGCCAGACGGCCACCGGCATCCGCACGGACGCTTCCTTGTTCCACGGCACCGGCTGGACCTGGAAGCCGCCGGCGCCGGCGAACACCGTGCCGGAGAACAGCAGCAGCAGCGGGACCTCGCCCTCGCGCAGCGCATGGAAGTAGCGGCCGACCGCAACGTCCAGGTCGTAGGTGCAGGGGACGGGAAGATCCACCTCGGTCTCGCCGGTGAAACCGGGCACGACGAGGGAGACCTGGGCGAATTGCAGGGGGTGCAGGGTGTTTCCCCACCGGGACCGCTCGCCGAAGAGGTCGGACAGCGCCTCGGCCTCGTCGGGACGGTAGCCGCGCCGGGCCGGTTCGATGCGGAGCTGGCAGCGCAGCGCGAGGGCGTGCACCCGGGCCGCTTCGGCGGCGGTGATGCGCAGCCGGAAGAGGAGGGTGGGGGCGGCGGCATAGCGGTCGGCGCGTACGCCGGTGCAGACGAAGGACAGCTCGGTCACGGCCGGTCGGCCCCCTTCGGCTCGCGGGCCCGGCGGGCGACCTTGGTGAAGAAGTCGCAGAGCGCGGCGCGTGCCTCGGCACCGCCGTCGAAACCCTGCCACAACAGGCGCATCCGGCCGACGAGTTCGTAGCAGATGTCGACGGGCACCAGATAGCAGTCGATGCGGCCCTCGGAGCGGCGCAGCAGCAGCGCCTCCACATCGGGCCGGAGGAGGGCCGCCAGCCGGCTGGCGGAGAGCACGGTCTGCCAGGTCGACGCGTCGAGTTCGCTCTCGGTGGCGCCGGCCGGGCTGGGGTAGAGGGCGGCCAGCCGGTCCTGGTCGGCGTTGCGCAGGAAGAAGGCGACACCGACGGGGATCTGGAGTTGGTCCCAGGCCGCGTCGTCGAGGGTGTGGCCGGGGTCGACGAGATAGCGGTCGGGGACCGTACGGAACTGTCCCGTGCCGGCGCCGGGCCGGTCGAAGAGCAGCGCGCACGGGGTGCAGGCACAGGCCAGCGCACGGCGTTCGGTGTCGACCAGGTGGCGGTGGTTGTGTTCGGCGAGCACCACGGCGCACAGTTCGCAGCGTTCGGGAGCGGCCGGCACCGGTGCCCGGAAGCGGCGCAGGCCGCGGTGGGCGGGCGGCGGTCCGAGGCGCGGGGGTGCCGCCGGCCGGCCGCTCACGAGGCGGTGGCGGCGGTCGGCGGGCGACGGGAGATCTGCAGCAGCGCCGGCTCGGCCCGGTCGCCTGCCGCCTCCCACCGCATCGAGGTCACCTCGGGCGCGAAGCAGGACACCGCGGCCTCGACGGCCTGTTGGGCCCGCTGGTCGGTGCTCGGGCAGCCGCAGCCGCCGGAGTCGCCGGAACGCAGCCGCAGCGTTCCGGTGTCCGCGTCGAACTCCGCGACCTCGGCGGGATGTTGACGGCGCACGCTGTCCAGGGCGCGGCCGATCCGGGCCGCGGTGTCCTCGGGGTGCAGATCGTGCAGTACCAGCAGGCTGGTCACCAGCTCGTCGCGCAGCAGCGCCGCCCCGGGGCCGCTGTCGTCCGTGCCGCTGCCCAGGAGGTGCACGATCCGGGCGAGTCCCGCGCCGTAATAGTCCATCAGGACCCGGACGAGCTCCTCGGCGGCGGCGCTCGCCTCGCGGTCGTCACGCTGCGCGAGGCGGTCCAGCACCTCTTCCACGCGCCGGCCGGTGGCCTCGGCGTTCGGCACGGCGGCGGACTGCGGTGCGGCGGACTGCGCCGTGGTGGCCGGCGCCGTGGTGGCCCCGGCGCTCATCCGGAGAGCCCGCTCAGACCGGTGGGCACATGCATCTTCTGCACGGACTGCCCGTTGCCGACGTACATGTGGACGCCGCAGGGCAGACACGGGTCGAAGCTGCGCACCGCCCGCATGATGTCGATGCCCTTGAAGTTCTCCGGGGAGTTCTCTTCGAAGATCGGGGTGTTCTGGACGGCGTCCTCGTACGGGCCGGGGGTGCCGTAGGTGTCCCGGGTGCTGGCGTTCCACGGGGTCGGCGGATACGGGTGGTAGTTGGCGATCTTCCCGTCCCGGATGACCATGTGGTGCGAGAGGACACCGCGCACCGCCTCGGTGAAGCCACAGCCGATGGACTCGTCGGGGACCTCGAACTTCTCCCAGGTCTGGGTGCGTCCGGCGCGGACCTCCTCCAGACCCTGCTCAGCGAAGTGCAGCGCCATGGCGGCGGTGTAGGCCTGGAAGTAGGTGCGGGCCCGGTTGCGCTCCAGCGCGTTGCTCCACTTGGGGATCTTCCACTCGAAGCGGGCCGCGGGCCGGGTCATGGAGCGGGGCAGGTCGATGGTGACGCTGTGGCCGGTGGACTTCACGTACGGGGTGTCCACGAGCCCGGACAGCGCGGTGGACCACAGCCGGGCGATCGGGCCGCCACCGGTGTCCAGGGCCAGATGCTCCTTGCCGTCGAACCAGCGCGGGGACATCACCCAGCTGTACTTGTCGTTGAAGTCCCGCTTCTGCGGCGCGGGGATGGTGTGCTGGTTCCACGGGTGGCGCGGGTCGACGGGGTTGCCGAGCGGGTCGTGGGTGACGAACAGTTCCTGGCCTTCCCAGTCCTGGTAGTAGGAGCTGCCCAGCAGGATCCGGATGCCCAGGTTGATCTCGGTGAGGTCGTTGGTGACCAGCTTGCCGTCGACGATGATGCCCGGGGTGACGAACATCTTCCGTCCCCAGTCCGTCATGTTGCGATAGGTGAAGTCGCAGTGGTCCGGGTCATTGAGCGCGCCCCAGCAGCCCAGCAGGACGCGTCGGCGGCCGACCTCCTCGTACCCGGGCAGCGCCTCGTAGAAGAAGTCGAACAGGTCGTCATGGAGCGGGACGACCCGCTTCATGAACTCGACGTAGCGCATCAGCCGGCTGAGGTAGTCGGTGAACAGCTGGACGCTGGCGATGGTGCCGACACCGCCCGGGTAGAGCGTGGAGGGGTGCACATGGCGGCCCTCCATGAGGCAGAACATCTCCCGGGTGTAGCGGCTGACCTGGAGGGCCTCGCGGTAGAACTCGCCCTCGATGGGATTGAGGGAGGTCATGATGTCGGCGATGGTGCGGTAGCCGTGGTCGCCCGCGTGCGGGGCTTCGGTGCGCTGGGCGAGCTCCCACACACCGGGGTTGGTCTCGCGGACCATCTTCTCGCAGTAGTCGACCCCGACCAGGTTCTCCTGGAAAATGTTGTGGTCGAACATGTACTCGGCGGACTCGCCGAGGTTGATGATCCACTCCCCCAGGTGCGGGGGCTTCACCCCGTAGGCCATGTTCTGCGTGTACACCGAGCAGGTGGCGTGGTTGTCACCGCAGATGCCGCAGATGCGGCTGGTGATGAAGTGCGCGTCACGCGGGTCCTTGCCCCGCATGAAGACGCTGTAGCCACGGAAGACGGACGAGGTGCTGTAGCACTCGGCCACCCGCTTCTGCTTGAAGTCGATCTTGGTGTGGATGCCGAGGCTGCCCACGATCCGGGTGATCGGATCCCAGGACATCTCCGTCAGACCGCTGCCGTCGGCCGCCTTCGTTCTCGGTGCCATCGTGAGTGCCGTGCCCTTCTTTTGCGCGCGGAGGTGGGGTCGGACGGAGGGTCCGGGAGGTGCCGGACGGCTACGGGCGGGGTGTGCTCACCACGGTTTCCGGTAGCCGGTGGTCAGTTGGTCGCCGCGGTGGCGCCACTTGGGCTCGTGATCGACGGTCTTGGCCGTGATGCTCCGCAGACGGCGGACGACGCTGCCGTACGCGGCGCTGGCGCTGCTGGAGAGCTTGCCGCCGGGCGGCTCGTCCATGAACGGCATGAACTTGTCGGGGAAGCCGGGCATGGTGCAGGCGATACAGATGCCGCCGACGTTCGGACAGCCGCCGATGCCGTCCATCCAGCCCCGCTTGGGCACGTTGCATTTGACCACGGGACCCCAGCATCCGAGCTTCACCAGACACTTGGGCGAGTCGTAGGTGGTGGCGAACTGGCCCTGCTCGTAGTAGCCGGCCCGGTCACAGCCCTCGTGCACGGTCTCCCCGAAGAGCCAGGTGGGCCGCAGCTGGTCGTCCAGCGGGATCATCGGGGCCGCGCCCGTCGCCTGGTACAGCAGATAGGTCAGCGTCTCCGAGAAGTTGTCCGGCTGGATCGGGCAGCCCGGCACACAGACGATCGGGATCCCGGCCTTGGACGTCCAGTCCCAGCCCAGATAGTCGGGCACCCCCATGGCCCCCGTCGGGTTGCCCGCCATCGCATGGATACCGCCGTATGTGGCACAGGTACCGATCGCCACCACGGCGAGCGCCTTGGGGGCGAGCCGGTCGATCCACTCACTGGTGGTGATCGGCTGGCCGGTCTCCGGGTCGTCGCCGAAGCCGCACCAGTAGCCTTCCGGCTTGATGGACTCGTTGGGGATGGACCCCTCGACGACCAGCACGAACGGGTCGATCTCGCCGCGTTCGCCCTTGAAGAACCACTCGATGAACGTGTCCGCGCCGCCGACCGGGCCGCATTCGAAATCGATCAGCGGCCAGTGGACGGCGATCTTGGGCAGCCCCGGCAGCACACTGAGCGCGATCTCCTCAATGCTCGGCTGCGTCGCGGCGGTGAGCGACACGGAGTCGCCATCGCAGCTCAGGCCGGCGTTGATCCAGAGAATGTGGATCGGGGACTCGTCCTCGGCGGACGGCTTTCCGTTCGCAGCGGCCTGGTCGGCCACGCTCGAAGCTGCAGACATGGGGATGTCTCCTAGGCAGATTTGCAACGAAAGCGCTCATTCAAGGCTTCCATCCACCTTGGTAACACCGATCCGCAGGCACGGGGCGGTCACCAGGGGCCGTTGCGGTGACGTACCACCCGAGCGTCCGAACCAAAGGCCACAGCACCACAGCGGGTCACCGTCGACCACCGTCCCCCGTGGGGGCGAGCGGTGCCGGTCCGCCCCGCACGACAGCACGCCCCCGGCGCACGGTGCGCCGGGGGCGTGCTGTCGTGTGAGGTCGTCCGCGGCCGTCCTTGTCGCGGGTCCGCGGACCGGGCCGTCAGCCCAGGGAGCCGGGCGCCACCGCGGTCACGTCGAACCGCCCGCCGCATACCCGCAGGCCGCGGCTGCCGGTGGTCATCGACTCCTTGGAGCCGGGCGGGTAGACGAAAACGATCTGCGAGTTGGCCCAGCACGGGGTGTCCGAGACACCCTCGTTGAGGGTGTGCAGCAGGGCGTGTGCGCTCTGGCCCGGCTGGAGCCGGACGGCACCGCCGGCGCCGCCCTCGCGGGTGGCGGGCTTGCCGACGGGCGAGCCGTCCCGGTTGATCAGCGAGACCCCCGGGAAGCCACGCAGCGAACAGGCCTTCTTGCCCTTGTTCGTGAAGACGAGGGGGTAGCGGATGTTGCCCGCACCGGCATCGGAGGCCCCCAGGCGCAGCGACATATCGGCGGCGGTGCAGCGGTCCGAGGTCGCCGCGGTGGAGGTGTTGGCCTCCGCGGCGCTCGGGGCCTTGCCCGTCGGCTTACCGCCCGGAGAGGCTGCCGCCTTGGCCGACGGCCGCTGACCGCCTGCAGAGGACTGCGCCTTCGCACCGGTCGGCTCTGCGCTGCCATGGGACGTCTTGGATCCGCCGCTCGCCTTGTCGTGGGACGTGACGGGTGCGGCAGCCGACGAGGGGCGGGATGCGGCGTCGGGGCCGCCCTCACAGGCCGTGAGCGCAAGCGCCGCGACGGCGATCAGCGATCCGGCGGCGACACGACGACCGCGGCCGAGCGTCTTGATGGTGAGCGACATAAGTGTCCCCCTCGTCTGGTAGGTGCGAGCTCTCGTAGTGGGGTGCGGTCCGTCCGTTGCTCTTTCCAGCGTGGCCCTGGGCACTGCCAGTCCGCTAACGAGGCACTAACACACCACTAACGACCTGGTGTGCGCGGCACGCCGATCACCCCGGCAACCGGTGTGACCAGCCGGGTTTTGGGGCGTGCCGCTCAGACTCGCAGAAAATTCCCGATTTGCGGATGCGGCACCGCCGAGTTCGGCCGTTCCGCCGACCCGGATCAATGGCCTCACTGGTCCCTTCAGGCCCATCGGCCCCGGTGGACCTGCGGGTAGCCGGGCCCGCTCCTGCCCGTGTCCCTGGCCGGCACCGATGTCCGGCGGGTCGGGGACGGGATCGCCGTAGAAGTCGCGGTCGCCCCCGCCCGGGACACGTACGCCCGCGCCCAGGGCCGGGGAAACGGGTGCGCAGCCGCACATCATCGGGGGCGACGGACCGTTGTGGTGCACCCGTGTCCATGCCCCGGAGAGCGGGCGCCGTGGAGCGCCCGCCGTCCGCTGCCCCTACGGGGCCTCCCCCTTCGCACGGTTCACGGCCGACAGCACCGCCCGCACCGAGGCCATCAGGACGGAGGTGTCCTGGCCCGCACCCCAGTACGTGGCACCGCCGATACGGCACTGGACGTAGGCGACCGCGGCGCTGTCCGGACCCGAAGCGAGGGCGTGTCCGGCATGGCCGATGATGCCGACGGGGTGCCCGGCGGCGGCCAGCGCGTCGGCGAAGGCGGCGAGCGGGCCGTTGCCGGAGCCCTCGTAGCGCCCCCAGCCGTCCCCGGTGTCGCCCCCGCCGAGGTCGCAGAGCACACGGTGCTCACCCGGCGCGGGCTCGGTGGCGCTCCAGGAGTCGAGCGTCAGTGGGCCCTCCTCGCCCGGCGCGAGATAAGTGCTCCGGAAGAGCTCCCACAGCTCCTTCGGGGTGGCCTCCTGGCCGCTGTCGTCCGTGGCGCGCTGCACCGTGCGGGAGAAGTCGGGCCGCAGGTCCTGCGGCAGGTCCAGGCCGTGGTGAAGCTGCAGGAGGTGCGCGACCCCGCCCTTGCCGGACTGGCTGTTGACCCGGATGACCGCCTCGTAGCTGCAGCCGAGGTCGCCCGGGTCGACGGGCAGATACGGCACCGTCCAGGGCGCCTCGGACTCCGGTACGCCCAGGCCGGCCGCGCGCCGGGCATGGTGGGCCAGGCCCTTGCTGATGGCGTCCTGGTGGGTGCCGGAGAAGGCGGTGTGGACGAGCTCTCCGGCATAGGGGTGGCGTGGGTGGACGGGCAGCCGGATGCAGTCCTCCACCGTGCGGCGGACGGTGCCGAGATCCGAGAAGTCGATCATCGGGTCGACGCCCTGGGTGTGCAGATTGAGGGCGAGAGTGACCAGGTCGACGTTGCCGGTGCGCTCCCCGTTGCCGAACAGGCAGCCCTCCACCCGCTGCGCCCCGGCCAGCACGGCGAGTTCCGCACAGGCCACCCCGGTACCGCGGTCGTTGTGCGGGTGCACGGAGAGGACCACCGCATCCCGCCGTGCCAGATGACGGTGCATGTACTCGATCTGGTCGGCGTACACATTGGGGGTGGCGACCTCGACGGTGGCCGGCAGGTTATGGGTCACCGGACGGTCCGGCGAGGCATCCCAGAGGTCCGTCAGACCGTTGCAGATCTCCAGCACGAGATCGGGCTCGGTCAGGTTGAAGACCTCCGGCGAGAACTGGAACCGGATGTCGGCCCCGGGCCGTGCCGCGGCCAGTCGGGCCATCTGCGTCGCGGCCTCGTGTACCAGGTCGCGCACCTCCGCCCCGCTGCGGCCGAGGACCACCTCACGCCACGTGGGTGCGGTGGGCGTGTAGAGGTGCACGACGGTGCGCGGCAGCCCCTCGACGGCCGCGAAGGTCCGCTCGATCAGTTCCCGGCGGGCCGGGGTGAAGACCACCACCGTCACGTCGTCCGGCACCGCACCGCTGTCCGCCAGGTGGCGGACGAAGTCGAAGTCGGTACGGCTCGCGGAGGGATAGGCGACCTCGATCTCCTTGAAGCCCATCGCGACGAGCAGGTCGAACATCCGTCGCTTCCGGGGAGTGTCCATCGGCTCGGCGAGCGCCTGATTGCCGTCGCGCAGATCGACCGGCACCCACAGCGGGGCCCGCTCGATCCGGGCGGCGGGCCAGGACCGTCCGGTCAGCGGAACCTCGACGCGGTCCTGCGCGGGCCGGTAACGGTGGGCGGGCATCGCGCTGCCGCGCTGCGGATTCCACGCCGGCGCGTCGGCGGGTACCGGGCCGGCGGGCGTACGGAGCGTGGGGATGGCGCGCGCGGCGGTGGGATCGGCGGAGCTGGTACGGGGCATGACAGTCCTTCACAAGCCGGTGGGAGACCGGCAGCACCGAGCCCCGCGGCGGGGTGCCGGTCGCGTCAGGCCCCGCCGCGGCGGCCGAGAAGGAGACCACGCAGCTTCATGGCCGGTACACTAACCACGGAACAACTCCTCAGACAACCTGAGAGGTATGACGGGATGTCGCTCGAAGCTCTCCGCCCCAGCCCCCTGGTCGAACAGGCCGCCCAGCGGCTGCGCGACCAGATCACCGGCGGACACTGGCCGGTGGGCACCAAACTCCCCGGCGAAACCACGCTGGCCAAAACCCTTGGCGTCGGCCGCTCCACGGTCCGCGAGGCCGTACGGGCCCTGGCCGGCGCCGGGTTGGTGCAGCCACGCCAGGGCGCCGGCGTATTCGTGATCGCCACCGAGCCCACCGAGGACTGGCCCACCCGCCTGCGCCGCGCGGCCGTCGCCGATGTCTACGAGGTCCGGGCCATGGTCGAGGTACAGGCCGCCCGGCTGGCCGCCACCCGACGCACGGAGGCCGATATCGCGGCGATGCGCGCCGCCCTGGAGGGACGGCGTACGGCCGCCGGAGCCGGCCACGCGGCTTTCGTGGACGCGGACATCGCGCTGCACACGGCCGTGGTCGGTGCCGCGCACAACCCCGTACTGACCGATCTGTTCACGGAGTTCGCGCCGGCCCTGCGCCAGGGGCTGATCGACCTGGTGGAATTGCTGGGGCTCGGGGACGAGGATCCGCAGCACGGTGACGCCCGGCACGCGGCACTGGTCGAGGCCGTGGCAGAGGGCGACGGGGAGGCGGCGAGCCGCGTCCTGCAGACCGAACTCGATGAGACACTGGCGCAGCTGCTGGGCCGCTGACCTGCGCCGCACGGCCCGCCGACAGACACCCGCCGATTACCGCCACACCCCCGCATTCGACAGGATGGGAGGCATGACCGAGATCCGCACCCCCCGCCTCATCCTCCGCCGCTGGACCGACGACGACCTCGCCCCCTTGGCGGACATCAACGCGGACCCGCTCGTCATGCGCTGGATCGGCGACGGCTCCACCCTCGACCTGGACCGGACCGCCGAGGAGATCGAACGGTGGGAGGAGGAGTGGGACGACGAGGGTTTCGGCCTCTTCGCCGTCGAACTGCTCGCCTCGGGCGAACTGGCCGGATGCGCCGGTCTGTCCGTACCCGAGTTCCTGCCGGAGGCCCGGCACGAGGTGGCGATCAGCTGGCGCCTCGGCCGGCAGTACTGGGGGCAGGGCTATGCCTCCGAAGCCGCCCAGGCCGTGCTGGAGTTCGCCCTCCAGGACCGCGGCCTGGACCGCGTCATCGCCATTAACCGGCTCGGCCATGAGTCCTCACAGAACGTCGTACGCAAACTCGGCATGGCCTTCGAACGCGAGGCGACACATCCGGAGTACGGCCATGCGCTGACGGTGCACAGCATCGATCTCACGGAGTACCAGGGCTGAGCGGTCTGGGGGGCGGCATCGGGTGGCGGTGTCGGGTGTCGGCACGGGTGGCGGTGTCGGGTGTCGGTGTCGGGCGCGCCGGGCACCGGGCGTCAGCCAGCGCGTCACCCCGGCCGCCCCCGCCACCCGGCTCTCCGCCCCATGCTCGGCTCGCCGCTCTCAGGCGAACCGTAGGGAGCCTTGCCCTGGTGCTTCCCTCCTCCTCCCCCATCCGGCAAATCTGCGGGAGGGAGGAGAAGGAGAGCAGAGAAAGAGGGAAGCGGACGAGGGGGAACCGCGGAGCGGGTTGCGCACCTCTGCGTAGGCGTGCGCTTGCGCAGGCGTGGGTGCCTCCGCGCGCCGGAGCACGTCAGCCTGCGGCTGTCGGTCGCTGGGCGAGCTCCAGGTCGAGGGTTTCGGCGGCGCCGGCGGTGAGGGATATCGGGGCGGCGTGTGGCGGGTAGCCGGCCGCTGTGAGGGTGTAGTGCGAGCCGCTCAAGTCGGAGAAGGCGAAGGCGCCGTCCGGTCCGGTGACGGTGTGTCCGGCGACCGTGCCGTCCTCGACGAGCGTCACAGCAGCGTCGGGGAGTGGCCGGCCGTCCGGGCCCCGCACCGTGCCGCGGACGGCGGCCGTCGGCTGCAGGCGGGCGTCCTGCCGTTCCGGTGCGCCGCCGGGCAGTTCCACGGCGCGGGCCTGCGGCTGGTGGCCGGCGGCGCCGAGGACCAGGGTGTAGCGGCCGGGCGGCAGCTGGGGGGCGTCCCAACTCCCGTCGGCGCCGGACGTCGTACGGACCACCACAGTGCCTTCGGCATCGGTGACGACGACGCTTCCGCCGGCCAGCGGGGTGCCTTCGGTGCCACCGAGCAAGGTGCCGCCCAGTCGGCCGGTGGTGGCGAGGATCAGGTCGACCCGGGTCGCACCGCCCTCACCGTGGTACGTGGCGGAGGCCGCGTGCGGGGTGTGGCCAGGCGCAGCGCCCGTGAGGACGTAGGTGCCGGCCCCGGGGGCTTCGAGCGCGTAATGGCCGTTGGCGTCGGCCGTGGTGATGCCGGCCTGGCGGCCCTGCCGGTCGATCAGGGTGATGCTCGCACCGGGGACCGGGCCGCCGGAGGTGTCCACCACCCGGCCCCGGAAACCGGTGGCGCCGGCGCTCGCGGTCGCCGCGTCGGGGGCGGGCGGGGCCAGGGCCGTATGCCGTTCGGTGACCGGCTGCGCCCAGGACGGTACCGACTTCACCAAAGGGGCCATCTGCCCGGCCGGTTCGGCTGCTTCGGCTCCTTCGGCCGCTGCGGCGGGGCCACCGTCTGCGGGCAGGGTGACGGCGGTCGGCGCATCGGGCATCGCCGCCGGACGCGCCGCACCGCGCGCCCCGTCGGTGCCGGTGTCAGTGCCGGTGCCGGTGTGAGTGCCGGTGTCGGTGTCGGTGCTGCTGCCGGTGTCGACTGCGTCCGCCGCGTCATCGGTGCTCTGCGCGACCAGGGTCGGACGGGACGTCTTCCGCTGTGACGGCAGGAAGCATGCCAGGGCGACGCCGACGAGGACCGCAGCCGTGGCGATGAGGAAGGAGACCCGGAAGCCGGCCAGCGTGGGCACCGTGGCCGGCCCCACCTTCTGGGACATATCGGCCAGCACCATGCCGATCACCGCGCTGGACACCGAGGTGCCGATGGAACGCATCAGGGTGTTCAGGCCGTTGGCCGCGCCGGTCTCCGAGGCGTCGACGGCACCGATGATCAGTGCGGGCAGCGAGGAGTACGCCAGGCCGATGCCGGCGCCGACGACGACCGCGATGATGACGGTCTGCCAGGGGGCATCCATCAGGCCGATGCCCGCGCCGTAGCCGATCGCGATGACCAGCATGCCGAGCAGCAGCGAGACCTTGGGGCCGCGCCGCGCGGCGATCCGCGCGTACAGCGGGGCGACGAACATCATCGTCAGGCCCAGCGGCGCCATGCACAGCCCGGCCACCACCATCGACTGGCCCAGGCCGTAGCCGGTCGACGTGGGCAGTTGCAGCAGCTGCGGCAGCACCAGGGATATCGCATAGAAGGCCACACCGACCGTGATCGATGCGAGGTTGGTCAGCAGCACCTCACGGCGCACGGTGGTCCGCAGGTCGACCAGCGGATCGGCGAGACGCAGCTCCAGCACGCCCCACAGCACCAGGATCAGGGCCGCAACACCGAAGAGTACGAGGGTGGTCGGCGAACCCCAGCCCCAGTCGCTGCCCTTGGTGAGGGGCAGCAGCAGGGCCACCAGACCGGCCGACAGCCCGATGGCACCCGCCACGTCGAACCGCCCCCGGGCCCGTACCGAGGTCTCCGGTACGACGAGGAGAGTGAGCAGCATCGACAGCACGCCGAGCCCGGCGGCACCGAAGAACAGGGTGTGCCAGTCGGCGTGTTGGGCGACCAGGGCCGCGGCCGGCAGTGCGAGTCCGCCGCCGACGCCGATCGATGAGCTCATCAGGCCCATGGCCGAGCCGAGCCGTTCACGCGGCAGCTCGTCGCGCATGATGCCGATGCCGAGCGGAATAGCGCCCATGGCGAAGCCCTGCAGCGCCCGGCCCGCGATCATGGTGACCAGATCACTGGTGAAGCCGCAGATCAGCGAGCCGACGACCATGACCGCGAGGCTGACCAGCAGCATCCGCCGCTTGCCGTAGAGGTCGCCGAGGCGCCCCATGATGGGGGTCGAGACGGCGCCGGCGAGGAGGGTGGCCGTCATGACCCACGTGGCGTTGCTGGGCGTCGTGTTGAGCAGCACCGGCAGGTCCTTGATGACCGGCACGAGCAGCGTCTGCATCACCGCGACGACGATGCCGGAGAAGGCGAGGACCGGAACGATGCCGCCGGGGGTTCTGCGCTGCCCGCCCACGGCCGGGTCGGGCACCGGTGGCACGGCTGCGGCGCCCGCCGTCCTTCCGGGGAGCTGGTCCGTCGTCGTCCGGTTCATGCGTGCGGCCTCCAGGGCGGCAGAGGTGGTGGGTGTCGTCAGGGGGCTGGCGAAGCAAGGGCGAGCGGCCGTCGTTCGGGCACAGGGCGTTGTCCACGGGCATGGGCATGGGCACGGGCACGATCAGGCCGTGGACAGAGGGCGGGTCGATTACGCACCAGGCTGATACATGCATGACGAACGCTTTATCCGGGAGCCTTATTCCGCCGCGCGGCCCCGCTTCTCACCCCGCCGTCCGTGATCCGCCTCACGCCGCCACGACCCCTGCACTCCCCCGCCCCGTTCATCGGACCTCCCCCTGATCTCACCCTCGATGCGGATCCACTGATCCCGCCGAATCGACTGAACCCGCTGGATTCAGCGGACCCGCCGAATCCCGTGAACCCGCCGGATCCAGCAAACCCATGGAATCCAGTGAACCGCACACCACTGACAATCCGTACTGACCATCTGTGCGGCAGCGGCCATCACCCCCGCCGCCACCGCTCGCGACTGCTCACGCACTGCCGTACCCGCCAACCGCGAGAGGCGCCGCGATTCCTCCGCGACGCCTCTGACCTGCACAAGTCATCCACGACTTGCACACACTTCACCATTCAACACCGTCTGCGCGGTATGTTTTTGCCGCCCTGAAGATACCGAACAGCCCACGTGACCTGTCCCGGCTCCCGGCCGCCCGGCCGGGCTCACCCCGTGGCGACGTCGGCCTCGGTATCGTCCGCGACACCCGCCAGCGCCTTCCCCTGCAGGGCGGCATCGAGCTTCGCCCCGCGCTCCGGGTCCAGGTTGAGCTTGGCGAGGATGGCAGGCACCGCGATGCTCGGGAGGGTGTGCTGGAAGAAGATCGTCAGGCGGTGGCTGAGGTCGGCCTGATTGGTCAGGGCATGCGACATCAGCTGCAGGCCGGCGAATGCTCCGACGAAGAGTTCGGCGGTCTCGGGCACGACGACGCTCTCCAGGATCTCGCCGCGATCCCGCGCCTGGTTCAGCAACTCCTCGACGAACCGGGTCCAGGCGAGCATCGACTGCTTGCGGTCAAGGTGGTTGGAGCCCTGCTCGACGGCCAATCGGGCCGCCCCGCGCTGCATCGGGTCGCTGCGCAGCCGGTAGGCCAGCACCTGTCCCGCGTCGACGAACTCCTGCAGTTTGATCTTCTGCGGCTCCACCGCGATGTCCAGCACATGCTCGTCAAGTACCGCGAGCGCGAGCTGCTCCTTGGAGGCGAAGTGGAAGTACAAGGCGCCCTTTGTCACGCCGGCGCGCTCGAGGACTTCGGCGATGGTCGCGCGGTCGTAGCCGAGGTCGTCAAAGACCGAGGCGGCCGCCTCCAAGATGAGTCGCCGAGTCCGGATCGCGCGGTCCTGTTGCGCCACAGGACGCCTCCTGTCTCTCGATGTTTTTCACGTTCCGCATCAGTTAGCTACCGCTCAAGTCGCGCCTGGACCAGCCACTTGTTCCATTTCGTCGCCCGGCATTGAAAATAAAACCGGATGGTACGTATCTTAACAGCGCCGGACCTCATCCCATTGAGACGCCTGGGGGCAGTCATGAGCGACACGATGCACGTCAGCGGCACTGTTCAGCCCAGGGCTCCACACCAGACGCAGCCGAAGCGGAACCACCACAGCACCGCCGGGCATCGCCATGGTCCCGGTGTCCCACGGGAATTCGTGCACCGTCCCCTCATCGACGACATTCTGGTCACCTCATGGCACCGCCGGGACACATCCCACTTCTCGCTGACCGCCCAGTGGCCGCACGATCACGGGTATTTCACTCCGGTACATGGCCGTCACCATCTCATTCTCACCGGCGAGACCATTCGCCAGGCCGGGCTGCTGCTGTGTCACACCGAACTCGGCGTTCCGGTCGGCCATCACTTCATCCTCGGGGACCTGGTATATACAACCCACCCCGAGCATCTGGTCGTTGGCAGTGGCCCCACCCGGCTGGCGATCGAGGTCACCTGCAGCCGGATGCGGATGCGGGCGGGCACGCTCACCAGCGGGCACTTCGACATGACCATCCGCAAGGCGGGCCGGATCGTCGCGACCGGCCACTCCGACGTCACCGTCACCTCCCCCGCCGTCTACCGCCGGATCCGCGGCGACCGGCTGGCCGCACGTCGGCCGCTCGGCCCGCTCCCCACAGCCGTACCGCACCACCTGACCGGCAGCGCCCACGACAGCGATGTCCTGCTCTCCCCCACCGACCGGCCCGACCGCTGGCAGCTGCGTATCGCGCCCGGCCATGCCGCGATGGTGAACCCGGCGAACGACCATATTCCGGGAATGCTGCTGCTCGACGCCGCACAGCAGGCGGCCCGGGCACTGACCGCGCCCCGGGCCTTCGTGCCGTACGCCTTCGGCACGGAATTCCGCCGTTACGCCGAGCACGGCATCCCCTGCGTCCTCAAGGCGCACCGCGTCCCGTCCGCGCTCCCCTGCACCACGACGATCCAGGTCACCGGCTCCCAGGACGGGCAGCCAGTGTTCGTCTCCACCCTGACAGCGCTGGACACCCGGCGCTGAACGCACTGCTCACGAGCCGCGTGCCGCGTGACGGACATCCGCACTGCATGGCCGCCGCACCGCGCGATCGGCAACCGCAGATCACGAGCGGTGGCGGCTCTTGAAGCAGAGGCAGCCGGCCCCCGGCAGCCGAACCGCAGCACAGCACAGCAATTTGAAGGTCAAGGCGGCAGCACGTCCGCCGCTGGTACACGGAAGGCCAATCACACTCATGGGTGACCTCAACGGAAAGACCGCGCTGGTGACGGGATCCAGCCGGGGCATCGGCCGGAGCATCGCCCAGCGCCTCGCCAAGGACGGTGCGCTGGTCGCCGTCCACTACGGCAGCAATGACACCGCGGCCAAGGAAACGACCGAGAGCATCGCCATGGCGGGTGGGCGGGCCTTCATCGTCGGCGCGGAACTGGGGGTTGCCGGTGATGTCGAAGCCCTCTTCGCCGGCTTCGACGCCGAACTCGCCGCCTGCGGTGCGGAACCCGGACTCGACATTCTCGTCAACAACGCAGCGCTCAACTTCCCCGGGCGCATCGACCAGGTGACCCCCGAGGAGTTCGACCGCACCATCGCGGTCAACATCAAGGCGCCCCTCTTCATCGCCCAGCACGGTCTGCGCCGGATGCGGGACGGCGGACGCATCATCAACATCTCGTCGGCGGTGACCAGTACGGCGCACCCGTGGCAGATCGCCTACAGCGTCTCCAAGGGCGGGGTGGACACCCTCACGCTCGCCCTCGCCAAGGAGTGCGGGGCACGCGGGATCACGGTGAACACCCTCTCCCCCGGCTGGGTCGAGACCGATGTGACCGCGGCGCGGCGGGCGACACCCGAGGGGCGGGCCACGCTGGCGGCCTATTCGGTGTTCAACCGGATCGGCAAGCCCCAGGACATCGCGGACGTGGCCGCCTTCCTCGCCTCGGACGACTCCCGCTGGATCACCGGCCAGCGCCTCGACGTCACGGGCGGCTCCCTGCTCTGACTCCGCCGGGCAGCGCCCTGGGCCCGGCTTCCGGATGCCGGGCCATGAGCCGGGGCGGGCTCGTCGTACAGGGCGCTGAGGGCGCGGCAGTCGGCCGGGCCGAGCAGACGTGGGGTCACTGCGCAGCCCAGGGTGTTGAGTTCGCCGGCCAGCGCCGTCCAGTCGGCGGCGGCGACGCGCTGGGCGAGCGTGCCGGGGCGGGCGCGGCGCTTGGTGGCCGTGGTGTCCGTGGTGTCCCCGGTGGTCGTAGTGGCCGTAGTGGCCGTAGTGGTCATGGAATGCTCCAGTGGGGCATGGGAGGGGCGGCGCCCGGCCATCCCGCCGGCGTCGGGCGGCTCAGAGGGCATCCGGCAGAGCGCCCTCGATGCCGAGGAGCTGCCGCTTGCGTACGGGCCCGCCCGCGTAACCCGAGAGGGAACCGTCCGCGGCGATCACCCGGTGGCAGGGCCGGACGATGAGCAGCGGATTCGCGCCGATCGCCGTGCCGATGGCGCGCACCGCACCCCGCGCCGCACCGATGTCGGCCGCGATCTTCCCGTACGTGGTGGTGGTGCCGTACGGAATGGCCTCCAGCGCCTGCCACACCCGCCGCTGGAAGTCCGTGCCCCGAGTGGGGGCGTAGGCAATGCCGAAGCGGGTCAGCTTCCCGTCGAAGTAGGCGCGGAGCTGGTGGGCGATGCCGGCGAAGGCAGCGGGGTCGTGCGTCCAGCCGTCCTGGACGGTCACCCCGCCCTTCTGTCCGGGCACGGACAGCGAAGCGAGCGCGGTGCCGCCCGGCGCGGTGGCCGATTCCTTGCCCACCAGCAGGAGTTCGCCCAACGGGCTGTCGAGTGTGGTGTAGAGCGTCATGGTCCGGTGCTTTCCGTGGTGGTGGGGCGGGGGCTCGCCGGTTCCGTGACCGGCACGTTCCAGAAGTGGTGCATCGCATACGAGCGCCAGGGGCGCCAGCCGTTCGCCCGCTCCGTCAGACTGGCTGTCGGGGCACCGGCCCGGCGCATGCCGGCCAGTACGGCCGCATCGCCGGCCAGCAGGACATCGGGGTCCCCGAGGGCCCGCATCCGGATGTATCCGGCGGTCCACGGGCCGATGCCGCGCAGCCCGAGGAGCGCGCGTTCGGCCTCGTCACGGTCGGCTCCGGCGTCCAGGACAACCGTGCCGTCGGCGAGTGCGGAGCTCAGGGTACGCAGGGTCGCCCGCCGTGACTCGGGCATCCCGAGTTCGGTGAGAGTGGCCTGCGCCAGATCGCCGATGCGCGGGGAAGAGGTGGGTGAGCGCGCCGGCCGGCTCGGGCAGCGGCTCTCCGTAGGCGGCGACCAGGGCGCCGCCGAGCGTACGGCCGGCCGCGACCGAGACCTGCTGACCGAGAACGGCACGGATGGCGAGCTCGTCCGGGGCGGGAGCGCCCGGGGAGCGCAGGCCGGGGCGCCGGTCCACCAGTCGTGCCAGGACGGGGTCCTCGCCCAGCCGCTCGGCGACCGCGTACGGATCGGCGTCCAGATCGAAGAGGCGGCGCACCCGCTGGCTGGCGGTGGTGAGATCCCGCAGCTCGGTCAGGTGCAGCCGGCAGTCCAGCCAGCCGTCACCGGCCACCTCGTCGACCTCGGCGATCCCGGTTCCGTGCGGCAGCCGCAGGGTGCGCCGGTAGGTACGGTCACCGGGCTCGCCGCTGACCTCCTCGATACCGGTGATCGCGCGCCGCTGGAGGTGGTCGAAGAGCTGCCGCGCCGCATACGGCCCACGGAAGGCCAGCCGCAGCGGCAGCACCCCGGGGGTGGTGGGCGGCGCCACCGGGCCGAACCGAGTCCCCTTTCCGGGGCGGGCGGCGCGCAGCTCGCTCGGGGTGAGGGCGTAGATCTCCTTGATGGTGTCGTTGAACTGCCGCACGCTGGCGAAGCCCGCCGCGAAGGCGATCTCGGCCGCCTGCAGCCCGGTGGTCTGCAGCAGGACCCGGGCGGTGTGGGCGCGCTGTGCCCGCGCCAGGGCCACGGGGCCGGCGCCCAGCTCGGCGTTCAGCTGGCGCTGGACCTGCCGGGCGCTGTAGCCGAGCCGCGCCGCCAGGCCGGAGACACCTTCCCGGTCGACCACACCCTCGCTGATCAGCCGCATCGCCCGTCCGACGAGATCGGCGCGGGCATTCCACTCCGCCGATCCGGGCACCGCATCGGGGCGGCAGCGCCGGCAGGCACGGAAGCCGGAGCCCTGGGCGGCCGCGGAGGTCGGGAAGAAGGCGACATTCCGGCGTCGGGGCGTGGTGGCGGGACAGCTCGGCCGGCAGTAGATCCCGGTCGTGGACACCGCGAAGAAGAAGGCGCCGTCGAATCTGGCGTCCCTGCTGCGCACCGCCTCGTATCTGCTGTCCTCGTTCCTCACAGAGTCCACTGTGCAGCAGGTCAGGCGGCGGTGCTGGCGGAAATCGGACGGAGCATTCGGGGGGTGGGGTGGGGCGCCGTGGGTCTGCGCGGTTCTGCGGACCGCACGGTCCCAAAAGCAGTGGGCGTGCGGGGCTCACGTCCCTCCCCGTTCGCGCCCCCGCTCGTGGCGTTCGGATCCCGGTCAACGCTCGGGACCCGAACTCCCAGGACATTTATCCGAGTTGGCCGAGTTGGCCGAGTTAGCCGAGTTGGCCGAGGTCGTCGAGTCAACCGAGTTGAGGAATCCCGCCGTGTCGAACCGGCCCTACGACGCCACTACCGCGAGGATCACCAGGAACGCGACCAGCGCGAACGTCTCCCAGCGCATCGCCCTCTGCAGAACATTCGAATCCAGCGACCTCCCCGACCTCCCCGACCCGCTGCTCGGCATCGAGTACCCGCTGTCGGAACTGTCGTCGCTGTTCCCGCTGTCTCCGCTGTCGCTCACGCCGTACTCCCGCTCTCCCACTCCCCCGCCGTCAGCTCACCAGCCGACGGCGTTCCCATCGTCGGTCATCAGCGTATCCCCCACCCCGCGGCGCCGAGAGACGGCTACCACTCCGGCCCCGGCCCCTGCTACGGCTACGGCTACGGCTACGGCTACGGCTACGGCTACGGCTACGGCTCATGGTGGCAGCTGATGGTGGCGGATGTGTGTCGCCTCGGGCTGAGACAGGTACCGGCCGGCGGCTGCACGGCACGGGGCCCGCGTCCGCGAGCCGGCCGGAGCCAGGACTCCTGCCGAGTGGGGACGCCCGTCAGGCGGGCGGCATCGGCCAGTCGTCCAGCGAGCCACCGCGCCATTCGACGAGGCGGGGGTCGTCCAGCGCGATGTCCCCGGCCGGGGCGGCGACGCCCGCGCGGCGGAGGAACTCGGCAACATCGCCGCGGCCATGGGCCAGGCCGACGATCTGCCCACGCACGGTCACCCGTCGGCCGCCGGACGGCGTCGGCGGGTGCACGATGACAGGCGGATGCTCGGTCATGCCTCCAGACTGCGCCGGGCTCCGCGCTCGCGCATTTCGGCAGCCGCCGTGAGCGTCAATCCTCCGCCGTCGCGGTACGCCATCCCACCGGCGGCGCATGCGCTTGATGCGCGGCCTGCGAGCATTCCCGCGATACTCCACCGATGATCATGCCCTACGGGACAATCAGGGGCATGACCATGGATGATCTTGTGATTCCCGATACCCGGGCCTGCCGTGCCGCACGGGAAGTGGCGAGTGCCTACTGCTCGCCCGCGCTGCTGAACCATTCCGTCCGGGCGTACCTCTGGGCAGCCGGCTATGCCGCGGCCAACGACATCGCCTTCGATCCGGAACTCCTCTACGTGTCGGCCATGTTCCACGACATCGGGCTGGTGAAGGAGTTCGACAGCCACACCGTGCCCTTCGAGGGGGCGGGCGGCCATGTGGCGTGGGTGTTCGGGGCGGGCGCCGGGTGGCCGGTGGAGCGGCGGGTACGGGCGTCCGAAGTGATCGTCCGGCACATGTGGGACGCGGTGGACGTGGCAATGGATCCGGAAGCACATCTGCTGGTGTTCTCCACCTCGTTGGACATCTCCGGACAGCGCCCTGATGCGCTGCCCGCGGACCTCCGCACCGAGGTGCTGGCGCGCTACCCCCGGCTGGGCCTCGGCGAGGAGTTCCTGGCGTGCTTCCGGAACCAGGCGGAGCGCAAGCCGGACAGTTCCGCCGCGGCCTCGGTCCGCCAGGGCATCGCCGCGCGGATCTCCGCCAATCCGCTGGATACGCACGGGGCGTAGCGGCGCCTGATCCGGTGACGCACGAGGCCCGTCGGGCGGTGCAGTGCGCTGCGGGCAAGAGGAAGCCCCGGCCAGACGGGGGGACGCTGGCCGGGGCGGCTCGGGAGGGGTGCCTCAACACCCACACCCATTTGAACGGTGAACAACAGGTGGGCGTTCCAGAACGCCGACGTGATGACCATCACGCCTGCCTGGCCCCGGGCACGCTCTCCCGAACCGGCTCAGCTTTCGGTGGTGTGTCCGGAGAGGCGTTCGACGCCGCGCAGGAGGGCGGAGTGGTCGAGGCCGCCGTCGCCCTGTGCGCGGAGGGCGGCG